>NZ_NPFM01000030.1:0-281280 GCF_002258645.1 Rhodococcus sp. 15-649-2-2 | reverse complement strand
CCGCTCGTGTACCCCGAAAGGCCTTACCGCTCGACTTGCATGTGTTAAGCACGCCGCCAGCGTTCGTCCTGAGCCAGGATCAAACTCTCCGTAAAAGACTCTCGATCAACAGTCGAAACTGCAAATCAGTCATAAACATAAAGAGTCAAATCACTAGCAAATAAACTCAACTAGCATTTTCAAACAACACCCGACAACAACCACCACAAGCGGATGGCTGATACCTCGAATGCTTTCACCAAACAAAAATTCGGCACTGACATTCATCGACACACTGTTGAGTTCTCAAAGAACACGCACACACCATTCAGCAACGAGCAGATGCTCGTAGATGTCCGGGGCAACCGTTCCAGCTTAGATCAGATGATCGAGCACAGTCAAACTGGCTTCTCATCCAAGGAAGTCGAACCTTGCGGCTCCACCCTCCATGTTGTCGAAAGCGAACTCAGCTTCGCTCAGGCCTTGCGGTCTGGGCTGGCGTCCGTGTCGCTCTGACCTGGACAAAGTTACGCCCCGGATAACAACGCGTCAAATCCCCAGGTCGTTCACACGCGAATCGTGTGAACAGCCTGGTCGCAACTGTTCAACTACCCACCTGACGGGCGTCGTAACCAAATTACATGGATGTGACTCCGGCCACTGACAACGCGCGAAGCTAGCTCGAGACCCGCGCGCCTGCGAAGTTCCGCTTTCCGCGTCTAACCACCAGCCACCGTCCGTGCAGTAGATCGTCCGCAGTGGGCGTCCAGTCCTCGTCGGAAATCTTGACGTTGTTGACCGATGCGCCGCCCTCCTTGACCGCACGCCGGGCCGCGCCTTTGCTTTCGCTCAGTCCCGTGGCTACAAGCAGATCCACGATGGTGTTCGGAGCACCGACCTCGATGTCGGCCACAGATGCTTCCTGCAACGCGGCGGCGAGAGTCTTCTCGTCGAGTTCTGCCAGTTCTGCACGTCCGAAAAGTGCCTGACTGGCGAGCTCGACCGATCGAGTCGACTCTTCCCCGTGTACGAGGGTGGTCATTTCTGCGGCGAGACGTTTTTGAGCCTCGCGCGCGTGCGGACGCTCCGAAGTGGCGACTTCGAGTTCGGCCAACTCCTCCTTCGACAGGAAGGTGAACCAACGCAGGTACTTCACGACGTCCGCGTCACCGGTATTGACGAAGTACTGGTACCAGGCGTACGGGCTCGTCATCTCCGGGTCGAGCCACAGGCTGCCGCCACCGGTGGATTTGCCGAACTTCTTTCCATCGGCAGACGTGACCAGGGGAACGGTCATTGCGTGGACCGACTCGGCATCCTGGCGTCTGTTCAGTTCCACACCGGCAATGATGTTGCCCCACTGATCGGAGCCACCGATCTGAAGACTGCAGCCGTACTCACGGCGAAGCTGTACGTAGTCGTTGGCCTGCAACAGCATGTAGCTGAACTCGGTGTACGACATTCCGTCGCTCTCGAGCCTGTTCTTGACCGTCTCGCGTGCGAGCATCACGTTGATCGAGAAATGCTTGCCGATATCGCGTAGAAAATCGATGGCGGACAGCTCGCCCGTCCACGACAGATTGTTCACCACCACCGCACCCGTGGGGCTGTCGTCCAAGTCGACGAAACGCTCGAGCTGACCTCGAATTCGCGTTGCCCACTCGGTGACGACCTCGGGAGAATTCATGGTCCGCTCCCCCACGTCGCGAGGGTCACCGATCAGTCCCGTCGCTCCGCCGGCGAGAATGATCGGCCGATGTCCGGCCCGCTGAAACCGCTTGAGAGCGAGCAACGGCACCAAGTGCCCTGCGTGCAGCGACGGACCGGTCGGATCGAAACCGGAATACAGCGTGATCGGACCCTCGGACGTCGCCTCCCTCAGCGCGTCCACATCGGTGGACTGCGCGATCAGTCCGCGCCAGGTCATTTCGTCGATGATGTTCTCACTCACGACGTCGATCTTCCCGCATGCACGCATCGACCCGTCGGTCAGGCCTCCAGGCCACCGGGCACCGCGGCGCGGGGACTGCGTTTGTAGCTCGATACCGCCGAAGATCCACGAATCCAGAAGCGCCACGGTCGGTCAGCTGCCAGACTCACCCCGACGCGTGGGCCGGACGCGACAGCCTGCTCCCGCAGCGGGTGCGGGAGTAGCTGGAGGGTGAAGGCGGACGAGGCGTCGAACAGTTTCGTTCCGTTGTCCGCCAGCGAGACGCCCAAGGCTCGACCGAGATTGCCCGGCCCGCGGCCCCACCCGGCCTCCACCCGTGCAGATCGTGGACTGCGGCCGGCGCGCCTGCCCTCGACGATGTCATGACCGGCCACCACTTCACCCGCCCGGAGTAACACGGCGGCGGCCGTCCCGTCAGGACCGCAGCTGACGTTCATGCACAAGTGCATGCCGTAGCTCAGGTAGACGTACAGCCGCCCCGCCGGACCGAACATCACCTCGTTGCGAGGTGTCGAACCACGGAAGGAATGCGCCGCCGGGTCGGGCCACGGACCGTCGAGTGGACCGCCGTATGCCTCGACTTCCACGATGCGCAAGGACACTTCACCTGCGTGGACGGTTCCCCCGAGAATGCGTCGGGCTGCGTCGTCCGGGTCTCCGCTTTCCAAGTCAGCGACGTTCACCCATCCCATGATGCTGCGCCCTTGACCACGACGCGCCGACAGGGCTATGACTTCACCATCCGATGAAGTCTGGAGGCCCACATGGCGTTCACCGGGGAGCATGCTGTCGAGGTGACAGGGCTGACGGTTCGCCGAGGCAAGCGAACAGTGCTGCGCAATCTATCGCTGACAATCCCTCGCGGTGCCATCACCGGACTTCTCGGTCCTTCGGGCTGCGGAAAGACGACGTTGATTCGCGCAATCGTCGGCACTCAGATCGTGGCAAGCGGAACCGTGACGGTTCTCGGATCACCGGCCGGCTCCGCGTCGTTGCGTCGCACAGTCGGGTACGTGACCCAGGCACCGAGTGTCTACCGCGACCTCACCGTTCGTGAGAACGTGCAGTACTTCGGGTCGCTGTACGGTCGCAGCCGCGCAGAGGTGGCTTCCGCGATCGAGGCAGTGGGACTCGCCGATCACGCGGCGTCGCGTGCAGGCGAACTCTCCGGTGGACAGTTGGGACGGGTCTCGTTGGCCAGTGCGCTGGTCGCAGAACCAGAACTGCTGGTACTCGACGAGCCGACCGTCGGATTGGATCCGGTGCTTCGTTCGGAGCTGTGGTCGCGTTTCGCCGATCTCGCGAACGCAGGTACGACGGTGTTGGTATCGAGCCACGTGATGGAGGAGGCGGAGCACTGCAGCCGGCTCGTGCTGATGCGTGACGGCTCAATGCTGGCTCAATCGAGCCCTGACGCGTTGCTCGAGCAGACGAACGAAACGAATCTCGATCGTGCATTCCTCTCGATCATCAGATCGGCGGAGCAGCAATCGTGAACGCGAGGATCTACGCAGCGGGCACGGGGCGAATTCTTCGCCAGCTCAGAGCCGACCACAGATCGGTTGCCATGGTTCTGCTCGTGCCATCTCTGCTGATGGTGTTGCTGTACTTCCTGTACCGCGACGTTCCCTCACCGCCGAACCAGCAGTCGCTGTTCGACAGGATCGCAATCACGATGCTCGGCATCCTGCCGTTCGTCGTCATGTTTCTGATCACGTCGATCTCGATGCAGCGCGAACGAACCTCGGGAACGCTCGAACGCCTGCTGACGACTCCGATGTCCAAGCTGGACCTGCTGGCGAGTTACGGCTCCGCGTTCTCGCTCGCCGCGGTGGGACAAGCCCTGCTCGCGTGCGCTGTCGCGTTCGGATTTCTCGGGCTCGACATCGAGGGCTCCGTTGCCTGGGTTCTGGTGATCGCAGGGCTTGCAGCAATGCTCGGCGTCGCGATCGGCTTGCTGTGCAGCGCATTCGCTCGCACCGAGTTTCAAGCCGTTCAGTTCATGCCGGTCGTCGTGATCCCCCAGCTGTTCCTTTGTGGACTCCTGGTACCTCGCGGTCAGATGCCGAGCTGGTTGAGCGCCATCAGCAACGTTCTGCCGCTGAGCTACCTGGTGGACGCCCTGCAAGAGATATCCCGTCACCCAGGCGTCACCGGGCGCACGGGGACCGATATCGCTGTGGTCGTGGCATTCACCGTTGCCGCTCTGACCGGGGCGGCCGCGACACTACGTCGACGAACCCCGTGAGCAACCAGGCGGTCTAGGAGGTGGCGCGGGACAGAATCGACTCGTGCTCGGCGTCGTCGACATCACGCGCATCGTCGGCGAGCAGGACCGGGATGCCGTTCTCTATCGGATATGCGCGACGCAGTCGCGGGTTGTAGAGCAGTTCGCCCTCGACCAGCAACAGCGAGCCCTTGTCCACCGGGCACGCGAGAATGGAAAGCAGTGTCGAATCGATTGCCACAAGTGTCCTTCGTTCTGCTCCGACCGAGTCGGAGTGATGTACTCGACCACGCTACCGAACGAGCCGTCACCGGCAGGCTCCACTCCTCATTTTCGAGTCGTTCCTCCTAGGAGGACTTTTCGGTGGACTCGCCCCCACCAACAAAACGCTCGGCAACAACAGCTTTGGTCAAACGGCGGTAACTGTTGGACTCCGAGTCGTAGAACCACGACCGGGCACTGGGCGTCGGGATGCCCGCTTCCTTCAGCGCCGTCGCATTGGGCCGATACGCGCGACCCACCGGGATTTCGGACACTACGTGCACAATTGCCGGACGCTCGGCCGGGAGCAGCGCACCGAGCGTATCCGTCAATGCACGAGCGGTGATCACTGCTTCGGGTTGCAGAGAAATGGCGCAGACAGCAACCTCGGTGGCAGCCGCATCGACACGAACCGACCGTGGACGATCGACGGCGACGTGTACGCCGTAGACCACAGCCGAATCCACCTGGTCGAGATCGCCGACAGCATCGACGATGGGCTGGGTGTAGACCGGGCCGCACGCCGAACGTACGACGGTGTCCTTGCGGTCGATCAGCCAGTAGTCTCCGTCGGAATCGCGTCGGAAGAGATTCTCGGTGGGAATCCATGCGTCCGTGGGCTCGAAGACACCGCGCATCACATGGCTGGTCGCTTCGCCCTCGCCGCTCGGTCGACCCAAGAGCAGCCCGATCTCGTCGTCGCGGCACTGCCGGACGAATCCGTCGTCGTCCTCTTCGAGTCGGCCGGTGATCGGGTCGTAGGCCGCAAGGGCAACCCGGGCACTGCCGGGCAGGGGGCGGCCTTTCGAGCCGATCTTCGATCCAGCCACGTTGGCCAGAATGACGTCGTTCTCGGTCGATGCGTAGAACTCGAGCACCCGAGCAGGGCTGAATCGTGCCAGTGTGCGGCGCCACAATCCGACCGGCATGCCGGAGCCGATGAACAGGCGGACCGGATGGCCGGAATCCACCGGGAAACGACCGTCGTCGAGGATCTGCCGCATCATCGTCCACGTGTAACTGACCACGGTCACGCCGTAGCGGTAGACCTCTTCACTGAACCGCTCGGGGTCGAGACCACGGGAGAGCGCAATCCGCGAGCCACCCGCGAGCGCGCCACCGATCGTGACCAGAATTCCCGCCGAATGATGCAGCGGGGCAAGGCAATACACGGTATCGCCAGGGCCGAGCGCGGCCGTGGTAGCGGTGCCGAAGGCCGAGAGTGCCCAGCGGTGATTGGTGATGTACCGGGGCTCGAGACCACGATCGGTCGTCGTGAACAGGACCATGGCCAATTCACGAGCGCGGCCCGGATCGGGCTCGTACCACTGCGGCAAACGCACAGCATCGGGATCGATGGCCTCGAGATCGGTCACCTCGTATCCGTTCGGTATCTCGAGTCGACGCGTCTCACCGCCACCCAGTACCAGAACATTCGGCGTCACCGGGACTGCCGCCGCTACGTTCTCGGGATCTGCGATCACGGTGTCGACATCGACCGTCCGCAGTGCTGCAGTCAGGTCGCTGCCCGGCTGCAGCAGAACCGGCACTGCCCCGATCCTCGACAACGCAGCCATGGCGGCCAACGCACTGGGGCGCGTCTCCATCAGCACTCCGATGCGCGACGCAGGACGCACCCCGACACTGATCAGACCGCGAACGACGTTGTCGATGCGGACGTTGACCGCGTCGTAGGTGTGCACGCGGTCGTCGAACAGGAAGCACTCGCCGTTCGGCGATTTACGTCCCTGCTCGGCGATCAAGCGGCCCAACGAGACTCGACTGTGCGGCTGCATCTGTCCGAGCCGCGCGAGCCGCGGCAGCGTACGCACGGCCTCGGACGAAATTTCACGGGTACCTCGTACAGCGCCGGTCGCTGCCGATGCCAGCCCCCGGCCGACGCCGACACCGACCTCGGCAATGGAGGCTGCCGTGTGGATCAGTCGATTGGTGATCGACACACCGCTGTCGGAATCGCTGTGGTCCTCGCGCTCCATCACGCGGACAGCCTCGGGCTTCGGTCCGAGATCCTCACGCCACCGAATCCAGTTGCCCGTCGTCGGCCACGTCTGTGCAGCTGCCGTACTGCCGACCACGAGGCCGAAATGGCCTGCGCGCAAGGTAGTTTCGAAGACCTGTGCGCGCGGAGCCGCTCGCTGGATGCCGCGTACGGCCAAGGGTTGACCGATGTCGTCGACCTCACCGACGAAGGCCAGCACCGGCACCGTCAGTTCGGCCAGAGTCAACAATCTGTCCTTGATGACGAACCCGCCGGTCATCATGCGGTTGTGCACGACGAACTGCTTCAGCAGCTCCGCCACGGCCGGGCCGGACCATGCCACCCACCCATCCATCGCCAGAAAGCGTCGCTGCGGCTCGCGCGGCAACAATGCCTCACGGTCGTGCAACTGTCGCAGGAAATCCAGGCGGGACCGAACGGTTTTCGCCGGATCGAGGAGTTGAAATCCCGTCCGCGCCATCCAGCCCGAGACGGCCAGCCGGGTGAAGACATGATCGGCGAGAAACTCTGCGCCCCGGGTGGCCACGCCGGCCGGGATTCCCAGCGGCAACCCGGCCAACGTGTCGACGGGAGCCCCGAACGTGATGAGGCTGGCCAGGTTTCGTCCACCCCGATAGGCAGCAGCCTGGTAGCAGAACATTCCGCCCTGCGAGTAGCCACCGAGGTGAACGTCTCGGCCGGTGTGCTCGTGCACCTTGTCGACGACCTCGCTGATCGCCACGACATGATCGGCGAGAGTACGGCTCCACCCGCCCTCTTCGGTATCGGGTGAACCGAAATCGACCACCCATGGATCCAGGCCCATGCCGTGCAGAATGCCGGCCGCACCCTGATCGGTCGTGACGTCGTAGACGTCGGCGGACACCATCATCGGCGGAATGAGCACCACAGGAGGACTATCCGCAGGCACGTCGTCGGGGAAGTACCGGCGCAACCGATACATCGGCTCCCGATCCATCACCCGGAACGGCGACGGGTCCACCTCGGTTTCGAGACCACCGAGACGAATGACCTCGAGACCGTTCTGGGCCGTGGCGATGGCACGGCGCAGTGGACCACGTACGGCGTCTGCATTCAGTCCCACAACTACACTCCTGCGTTCGGCCCCGACGGAACGACCGGCATCGGTCTTCACGTGACGAAAGCTTCTCACATCACATTCGACGGAACCGGCGTGGATGTCCCTTGCTCACCTAGTGTTGCAACACCGGTTCCTCGGCCCACGCACGAAGCGTCGAGGCTGTCGCCCGCACACCACCGAGCTGATGCGCCACCTGGACCGCGGCTGTGCCGCCGCGGGCATCACGCGACGAAATGGAACCCTCTACGGTGAGCACCTCGCGAACATCCGGAGTGAGCGCCGGATCGATGGCGGCCAGCTCGTCATCGGTCAGATCGACCAGCCCCACGCCCCGCGCTTCCGCCGCCCGGACGCACGCTCCGGCTGCCTCGTGGGCAACGCGGAAGGCAATCCCCTGTCGCACCATCCACTCTGCGATATCGGTGGCGAGTGTGAAACCGGCTGGTGCCAGCTCGGCCATGCGTTCGGTGTGGAACTCGAGCGTCGCGGTCAATCCGGTGAGCGCCGGGAGCAACAACTCCAGCTGCGCCACCGAATCGAACACCGGCTCCTTGTCTTCCTGAAGATCGCGGTTGTAGGCCAACGGTTGAGCCTTGAGCGTGGCCAACAGACCGGTCAGATTGCCGATCAGGCGGCCGGTCTTGCCGCGAGTCAGCTCCGCGACGTCCGGATTCTTCTTCTGCGGCATGATGGAACTGCCCGTCGACCAAGCGTCGGCCAGTGTCACGTATCCGTATTCGGGCGTACTCCACGAGATGACCTCCTCGGCGAACCGAGACAGATCCACGGCCGTCATCGCCAGTACGAACGCGGCCTCCGCAGCGAAATCGCGCGAGGACGTGGCGTCGATCGAGTTCTCGGCGGACGACTCGAACCCGAGCTCGGCCGCGATCTTCTCCGGACTCAGCCCGAGCGACGAACCGGCGAGCGCACCGGAACCGTAGGGCGACACCGCCGCTCGCTTGTCGAAGTCCTCGAAGCGCTGGATGTCCCGCAACAGCGGATGAGTGTGCGCGAGCAGATGATGCGCGAGCAGCACCGGCTGCGCTGCCTGCGAATGAGTCTTGCCCGGCATGACGGCCGTCGGATGCGACGCAGCCTGAGTCGCCAGGGCGTCGACCACGTCGAGAACTCCGACCGAGACCCGGCGGACCGCGTCGCGGAGCCACATTCGGAACAGCGTCGCCACCTGGTCGTTGCGCGATCGGCCCGCACGCAGGCGTCCACCGACCTCGGGTCCGACGCGATCGATGAGACCGCGTTCGAGGGCGCCGTGCACGTCCTCGTCGGTCTCGGCTGCCGCGAATGCACCCGAGTCGACGTCGTCGGCGAGGCGTTGTAAACCGTCGAGCATGGTCTCGAGGTCCTGCGGGGTGAGCAGTCCGGCACCGTTCAGCACGCGGGCATGGGCCATCGATGCTCGGATGTCGTAGGGCGCGAGTACCCAGTCGAAGTGCGTCGACTTGCTCAGAGCCGCCATCGCTGCGGCCGGTCCGGATGCGAACCTGCCGCCCCAGAGCGAACCTTCGTTGGTTCCGTGTGCGCTGTCCGAGGTTGTCACAGGCCCAGGTCCCGCTTCGCTGCGATCTTCGAGGACAGGCCGTGCAGCTGCACGAATCCCTTGGCCGCGGACTGGTCGAACGTGTCGCCCTCGTCGTAGGTAGCGAGATTGAAGTCGTACAGCGACTCGCCACTACGACGGCCGTTGACGATGATGCCTCCAGCGTGCAGCACCAGACGGATGTCGCCGGACACATGCTCCTGCGTGTGTTGGACGAACGTGTCGAGAGCACCCTTGAGCGGGGAATACCACAGCCCGTCGTACACCAGCTCGGCCCACTTCTGGTCGGTGTGGCGCTTGTAGCGGCCCAGTTCGCGCTCGAGGGTCACGTGCTCGAGCTCCTCGTGCGCGCGGATGAGCACCATGGCGCCCGGGGCCTCGTAGATCTCACGACTCTTGATGCCCACGAGCCGATCCTCGACGACGTCCAAACGCCCGACACCCTGCGCGCCCGCCCGAGTGTTGAGCTCCTGAATCGCTTCGAGTACCGAGACCGGACGACCGTCGATCGCGACGGGACGACCCTTGTCGAACGAGACGATGAGCTCGTCCGGAGCCTGGAAGTTGACCGTCGGATCCTCGGTGTAGTCGTAGACGTCCTTGGTCGGCGCGTTCCACAGGTCCTCGAGGAAACCGGTTTCGACTGCGCGTCCCCAGACGTTCTGGTCGATCGAGAACGGCGACTTGGTGGTCACGTTGATCGGGATGCCGTTCTCTTCGGCGAACTTGATGGCCTTCTCGCGGGTCCATGCGTAGTCGCGGACGGGTGCCAGCACCTCGAGCTCGGGGGCGAGCGTGTTGAAGCCGACCTCGAACCTGACCTGATCGTTGCCCTTGCCTGTGCACCCATGTGCAACAACGGTTCCGCCGTGAGCCCGCGCGTTCTCGACGAGGTGCTTGACGATCAACGGACGGCTGATGGCCGACACCAGCGGGTAGCGATCCATGTACAGAGCATTGGACTGCACCGTCGGCAGGCAGTACTCGTCCGCGAACTCGTCCCGGGCATCGACAACGACGGATTCGACTGCGCCGCAATCGAGTGCACGCTGACGCACGACGTCCATGTCCTCGCCGCCCTGCCCGAGATCGATGGCGACAGCGACGACCTCCTTGCCGGTCTCCCGCCCGATCCAGCTGATGGCGACAGAGGTGTCGAGTCCGCCGGAATAGGCGAGGATGACGCGTTCGGCCATGGTATTCAAGCTCCTTCGTTGTTCTGGTTGCGCATGATGGGTAACCGGATCTCAGTTACCGCGTCGAGCAAGCTTTTCGATCTTGTCCGCGACCTGGCCACCGGTGTGTGGCTCGCGGGCTATCAACAGAATCGTGTCGTCTCCTGCAATGGTCCCGACGATCTCGGGCATTGCTGCACGATCCAGAGCGCTGGCCAAGTAATGCGCTGCGCCTGGCGGTGTTCGGAGCACGGCCTGGTTCCCGCTGTGATCGGTGGACACCAACAACTCCCCCAGCAACTTCAGGAGGCGGTCGGTGCCACCGGACACCCCGCGGACCGGGCTGCCGTCCTCGGGCACGACGTACACGCCCACTCCACCGTCCGGGGCGCGCAGTTTCACCGCACCCAATTCCTCGAGATCCCGCGAGAGCGTGGCCTGAGTGGTGTCGATCCCCTCGGCTGCGAGCAACGACGCCAGCTGCGGTTGACTGCGTACCTGATGCGTGGCCAGCAGCGCAATGATTCGCGCCTGCCTGCCCGCCCGGGTCGACGCGGTCAACGGCACCGCACTGACGTCCTCGCTCATGGTCGCTGAGCCTTGTCGAGGAGCCAGACCAGCAGTGCCTTCTGCGCGTGCAGACGGTTCTCCGCCTCGTCCCACACGACGCTCTGTGGACCGTCGAGCACCTCGTCGGTGATCTCCTCGCCGCGATGTGCTGGGAGGCAGTGCAGCACAACAGCGTCGGACTGGGCTTTGGACAGGAGATCGGAGTCGATTCGATACGGCCGGAAAGGGGCGACACGATCGAGACCGTCGTTCTCCTGACCCATCGAGGTCCAGGTGTCGGTGACCAGCGCGTCGGCACCGGCTGCGGCCTCGGCCGGATCCTCGGTGACGGTGATGGTGGCCCCGGTTTCCTCGGCGCGCGCACGGGCGGCGTCGAGAACGTATCCGAGCGGCGCGAAATCCTTGGGCGCGGCGATCCTGACGTTCAACCCTGCCGTCACTCCGCCGATGAGCAGCGAGTGCGCCATGTTGTTGGCACCGTCACCGAAATATGCCAACGTGCGCCCCTTCAGGTTCCCTTTGTGCTCGATCAGGGTCTGCAGATCGGCGAGTACCTGGCACGGGTGGAATTCGTTCGACAGGGCGTTGACGATGGGAATCGTTGCGCCGGTGGCCATCTGCTCGAGCCGCTTCTGCCCGAAGGTGCGCCACACGACGGCCTCGACGTAGCGCGAGAGCACCCGGCCGGTGTCCTGCAGCGTCTCTTCGCGACCGAGTTGCGTATCGCTTCCGGTGACCACGACGGCATGCCCGCCCAGTTGCGCGATGCCCAGTTCGAAGGAGAAGCGAGTCCGGGTGGAGTTCTTCTCGAAGATGACGCCGATACCCTTCGGCCCCTCGAGCGGGCGCTTCGAGAACGGCGCACGCTTGAGTTCGGCGGCCAGAGCGAGGATCTCGGCCTGCTGCTGTGGGGTGACGTCGTCGTCTCGGAGAAAGTGCTGAACGGTCATGGCTGATGAGCCTCCTGTGCTGCGTCGAGAATTGCCGGTAGTGCCGTCACGAACGACGCGGCTTGCTCTTCGGTGATGATCAGTGGTGGTGCGAGTCTCAGCACATCGGGCTGCGCCGCATTGAGAAGAAAGCCTGCATCTCGCGCGGCCGCCTCGGCCGCCGGTGCGATCGCAGCGGTGAGCACGACTCCCAGGAGGAGCCCCGATCCCCGGACATGGCTGACGAGAGGATGTTCGAGGGCCTCGATGGAGTGAGCGATGGTCTTGCCGATGCTGTCGGCGTGAGAGAGGAGATCCTCGTCGGCGATGGTGCGCAACACCGCAAGCGCGGCAGCGGCACACACGGGATTACCACCGAACGTGGTGCCGTGCTTACCCGGATGCAGCAGTTCCCCCGCGGCTCCGATACCGATGCACGCACCGATGGGAAGGCCACCGCCCAGGCCCTTAGCGAGTGTGATCACGTCGGGCACGATGCCGACCGACTGATGTGCGTAGAACCACCCCGTTCGACCGATTCCGGTCTGCACCTCGTCGAGAACGAGCAACGCGCCGTGTTTCGCGGTGATCTCACGCGCAGCAAGGAGGTATCCCTCGGGCGGAACCACCACACCCCCCTCACCCATGATCGGTTCGAGAAACACTGCGGCGGTGTCGGAATCGACGACGGCCTCGAGCGCGGCCACATCGCCGTACGGCACGTGCTGCACGCCCGCGGGCATCGGCTCGAACGGAGTGCGCTTGTCGGGTTGTCCGGTGAGTGCAAGAGCTCCCATCGTCCGCCCGTGGAAGGACTTCTCGGCTGCCACGATGTTGGGACGACCGGTCAGGCGAGCGATCTTGAACGCTGCCTCGTTGGCCTCGGTTCCCGAGTTGCACAGGAACACTCGCCCGGTGGCCCCGGCACCGAGGTGCGCGAGCAATTGCTCTGCCAACGCGATACCGGGCTCTGTGGCATACAGATTCGAGGTGTGTCCCAGAGTGGACAGCTGCGTGTTGACCGCCTCGATCACCGCCGGATGGGCGTGGCCCAGGATGTTCACGGCAATACCGGCGAGAAGGTCGAGGTACTGCTTGCCGTCGGCATCGGTCACTACTGCACCGTCACCGCGCACGAGCGCCACACGCGGCACACCGTAGTTGTCCATCAGCGAATTCGACCACCGCTGTTGAAGATCGAGCGTGGACTCCGTGCCGGTCATGGCGTGACTCCTGACGTAGAAGAGTGATCGGGGGTGACCATGGTGCCGATCCCCTGGCCGGTGAACAGTTCCACCAGAACCGAATGTTCGACGCGCCCGTCGATGACATGTGCAGTCGGCACGCCTGCTCGAACGGCGCGCAGGCACGCTTCCATCTTCGGCACCATTCCGGCGTCGAGCGTGGGCAGCAACGCATCGAGCGCGGACGCATCGATCTCGGACGTCAGCGAGGTGCGATCGGGCCACGCGGTGTACAGACCCTCGACGTCGGTGAGCACGACCAGTTTTTCGGCACCGATCGCACTCGCCAGTGCGGCGGCGGCGGTGTCGGCGTTGATGTTGTGCACGACGCCGTCGCGGTCGGGAGCGATGGTGGACACCACCGGAATACGTCCGGCCGCAATGAGATCGAAGATCGCCTTCGGATCCACAGAGGTGACGTCGCCTACCAGACCGATGTCGGTCTGGTGTCCGTCGACGAGCACGGTTCGCCGGGTCGCGGTGAACAGGTGCGCGTCCTCGCCGGAGATGCCGACCGCATACGGCCCGTGACTGTTGATCAAGCCGACGAGTTCCCGGCCGACCTGCCCGAACAGCACCATGCGCACGACGTCCATGACCTCGGGGGTGGTGACGCGGAATCCGCCGCGGAACTCTCCCGCCAACCCGAGCCGGGTGAGCATCGCCGAAATCTGCGGTCCACCACCGTGTACGACGACGGGATGGATCCCGACGGTACGCAGGAACACCATGTCGGCGGCGAACGCCCGTTTGAGATCGTCGTCGATCATGGCGTTTCCGCCGTACTTCACCACGACGGTCTTACCCGAGAATCGTTGCAACCAGGGCAAAGCCTCGGCGAGGGTGAACGCCTTCTGCGCGGCCGTCAACTGCAGGGCTGCCGAGGTCATGACGAATACGCCGAATTCTCTTCGACGTACGCGTGCGACAGGTCGGTGGTTCGGATGGTGGCCGAACCGGCACCGAGACCGAGGTCTATGGTCACGGCGATATCGACACCGGACAGGTCGACCTCACGAGCACCCGGCGCGCCGACGCCGTCGATGCACACGGGATTGCCGTTGAACGACACAGCAATTCGGTCGGGATCGAGTTCGATCGGCGCGATACCGATGGCAGCGAGCACCCGTCCCCAGTTCGGGTCCGAACCGAACAGTGCCGTCTTGGTCAAGCTGTCCCTGGCAACGGTCCGTGCGCCGATCAGGGCCTCGTCCTCCGACATCGCACCCGACACGGTGATCTTCACTCGCTTGGTCACGCCCTCCGCGTCGGCCATCATCTGATCGGCCAAGTCGTCGCACACCGCAAGGACCGCGGCGTCGAGGTCTTCCTGAGACGGTGCCACTCCACTGGCCCCGGACGACAGCAGGAGCACCGTGTCGTTGGTCGAGGACGCGCCGTCGACATCGAGCCGATCGTAGGACAGCCGGGTGGCCGCACGCAGGGCCCTGTCGAGCTGTTCCGCGGTGGCGACCGCATCGGTGGTGATGACACTGAGCATCGTGGCCAGCGAGGGTGCCAGCATGCCGGCACCCTTGGCCATACCGCCGACGTTCCACTTGTCGGCGTGATGAATCGCCGCCTGCTTCGGCACGGTGTCGGTGGTCATGATCGCGTACGCCGCATCGGTACCACCCGAAATGCCGCCTGCGAGTTCGTGCACCACCTCGGTCACACCGGGCAGCAGCTTGTCCATCGGCAGCCGATCACCGATCAGACCCGTCGAGCACACGGCAACCTCGATGGCCCCGGTCTCCGAACCCCAGTTGCTCAGTGCGGACGCAACTTCCTCGGCCGTACGATGCGCATCCTGGAACCCCGGCGCACCCGTGCAGGCGTTGGCACCACCGGAGTTCAGAATCACCGCACGCAACTGCCCGGTGGAGAGCACCTGCTGGGACCACAGCACCGGAGCGGCCTTGACCTTGTTGCGGGTGAACACACCCGCCGCCGCGAAGTCGGGTCCTTCGTTGAACACCAGGGCCAGATCCGACCTGCCACTCACCTTGATACCGGCGGGAATTCCGGCCGCGCGGAACCCGGCGGGAGCGGTGACACCTTGAGTGCGGACCAGCTTCCCCGCGACCGTACCGACGGTCTCCGCCTCACTCCGAACGCTGCTCATGGCGCCACTCCTACAGTAGAGAGACCATCGGTCTCGGTGATTCCCAGTGCAAGATTCATGGATTGAACGGCGGCTCCCGCCGTTCCCTTGGCCAAGTTGTCGATGGCCGCAATGACGACGAGCAGGCCTGCGTCGGCATCGACCGACACGCTCATCTGTACGGCGTTCGACCCGATCACCGAACCGGTCTGAGGAAGGCGGCCGGCGGGAAGAACGTGCACGAAGGGTTCTGCAGCGTAAGCCTCTTCGTATACCTCGACCGCCTGCTCGGCAGTGGCAGTGGTGATCGCGGTACAGGTGGCCAGAATTCCGCGGGGCATGGGCGCGAGAACCGGCGTGAACGACACCGCAACCGCGCTCCCGGCAACGGCCGACAGATTCTGCACGATCTCCGGCGTGTGTCGGTGGGCACCCGCCACTGCGTACGCCCGAACCGAGCCCATCACCTCCGAGCCCAAGAGGTCGGCCTTGGGAGCTCGACCGGCACCCGATGTACCGCTCACGGCAACGATGTTGACCCGCGGCTCGATGATGCCGGCGGCGACGGCAGGCGCGAGCGCGAGAGACGACACCGTCGGATAGCACCCGGGAACCGCGATGCGGGTCGCACCGACCAACCGCTCGCGGAGGCCCGGCAGCTCCGGCAACCCGTACGGCCAGCTGCCTGCATGCGGACTCTTGTAGTACTTCTCCCAGGCCGCACCGTCGGTGAGGCGGAAGTCGGCACCGCAGTCGATGATCACCACCGACTCTGGCAGCGCAAGTGCAAGCTCGGCGGACTTGCCGTGCGGGAGCCCGAGGAACACGACATCGTGGCCTGCCAGCTCGTCGACGGTGGTCGGACCGAGAACTCGGTCGGCCAGCGGCAACAGATGCGGATGGAACTCTCCGAGCGTGGACCCGGCATTGCCGCCGGCCGTCAGCGAACCGATGACCAGCGAACCGTCGCGCACCGCTGGGTGCCCGAGCAGAAGCCGAAGAATCTCACCGCCGGCATACCCACTTGCGCCCGCTACCGCAACGCGTCTCGGCGCGGCCTCCGAAATAGTCATGCGGTTTATTATGCAGCATCATGCAAGCTCATTCATGAACGGGTCCGGTGTGTCAGCTTCCGCCCATGGACTTACGGATCTCGTCGAGCTTCTTGCGGCCGGCTTCCTGACGATCGTTCCACTGCTTGTCCAGATCCCGACCGGCACGGGACTCCCGGTCCAACTCCTCCGCCCCGACAGCCGTTCCCGAGCGATGGTCCACTTTGTCGCGGACACCGTCCCAGGTGGGCACCCCGGATTCGGTGAAGCCGCCGACCGCGTCGCCTGTATATCCACCGCCTGCGCCGACGGGCACATCATCGACCAATTCCGCATCGATGATGCCCGGCACCGTGCCGCCCAGTGGAGCCCCCGGCGGCGGATCTCCGAGCGGCTGATCGATCCGAGGCCTGGTGACCTGCGGAACATCGACATCGGGCACCGTTCCCGGTGGCGTACCACGATCGGGTCCAGTGGGTTCGGGCTCGACGGTGCCCAACTCCGCGGCCAATGCGGTCGCCGCAGCCGCCAACGGGGCCAGCCGCTGCCGACCGGCCACCGCCGCAAGGACGTCGTGCACAACCTGCAGATCGGACGCCGTGCCGTCTGCTCCGGATTCACTCATTCGTTGCTCCCGTCACCGTGGGCGTTCGTGACTCCACGCTACGGAACCGACGGTTCGGCCGCCGACAGATCAGCTACGCAGCTCGGCTCCGACGGCTTTGGCTGCCGCGTCCACTGCAGCATCGCGCGCAGCAGTGGCCTGATCCTCGGTCAACGTTCCGTCGGTTCCACGGAACCGCAGTGCGAAGGCCAGAGACTTGCGACCTTCGCCGACTTGTTCGCCCTCGTAGACGTCGAACAACCGGATCGATTCGAGCAGATCGCCGCCGCCGATCGTGAGCGCCGCCTCGACGGACGCCGCAGGCACGGAGGCATCGACCACTACGGCAACGTCCTGTAGCACCGCCGGATACGGCGACACCTCGGGGGCCGGGAGCGATTCGACAACAGGCAGAGCGCTCAGGCTCAGCTCTACGGCACAGGTACGCGGCGGCAAGCCTGCCCGCTCGAGGACCGCCGGGTGCAGTTCGCCTGCATATCCCACGACCTCGCCGTCGAGCAGTACCTCGGCACACCGACCGGGATGCCACGGAAGATGTTGGGCGGCACGAAGATCGACGTGAACGCCGGCCGCCTCGGCCACTGTGCGTACCGCAGCGAAGGCGTCGGCTGCATCGGCGGCGCGGCCCGGGCCCCATGGACCCGACAGCTCACGCTGACCGGTGAGCACCACGCCCACATGCACCGGCTGCGCCGGCAACGACCCTCGAAGCATGGCGATCTGGTCGTCGGTGGGACGACGATCCACCGGCAGCGCGTCCACCGCAGCAGTGGCATCGTGCCGAAGCACCACCTGGGCGATTCCGAACAGCGACACGTCACGCTGACCGCGGGCGATGTTTCGGCTCAGCATCTCGAGCAGTCCCGGCAACACGGTGGTCGCGAGCTCGGGGCGATCGGCCTCGAGCGGATTGAGCACCGAGGTGGTGGCACGCCGTGGATCGTCCTCGTCCAGACCCCAGGTGTCGAAGACGCCCTTGGGCAGGAACACCGGAGGAAGTACCTCGACGTAGCCGGAGAACGCGAGCGCCTTGCCGACCGCTCGTCTGCGCTTCTGCTCGGCGGTGAGGCCGCGACCGCCGGGGGCCGACGGCAGGACCGACGGGATCTTCTCGAGGCCCTCGAGACGCAGCACCTCTTCCACCAGGTCGGCACGTTGCACCAGGTCCGGTCGCCACGACGGCGGCGTCACGGTCAGTTGACCGTGCCCGGCATCGTCGACCGACACGTCGACTCTGCAGCCGATCTGCGTCAACCGTCGGGCAGCGGTTCCGTTGGGGTACTGCACGCCGGCGATTCGGTCGGGAAGATCGAAGTCCATCGTGACTGCCGGGTACTCGGCGGCCTCGCCGATGTCGGTCAACACCGGCTCGATCCGGCCACCTGCGATCTCGACCAGCAACTGTGCCGCACGATCGAGCGCGGCGACCGGAAGAGCAGAGTCCACGGTCCGCTCGAAACGCTTGCTCGCCTCGCTGGACAACTTGTGACGGCGACCGGTTCGGAACACCGCGAGCGGATCGAACGACGCTGCTTCGAGTACGACCTCGGTGGTCGCGTCGTCCACTTCGGTGGACTCCCCGCCCATGACGCCCGCCAACGAGATGGCTCCCGACCCGTCGGCGATGACGACGTCCTCACGATCGAGTGACCGCTCGACTCCGTCCAGTGTCGTCAGCTTCTCCCCCGCGTTCGCGCGGCGGACGACGAGATCGCCGTTCAGCTTGGCCGCATCGAACGCGTGCAGCGGCTGGCCGAGCTCGTGGAGCACATAGTTGGTGACATCGACAGCAACCGAGATCGGGCGCACGCCGGCCAGAAGCAGGCGACGCTGCATCCACCACGGAGTGGTCGCCGCGGGATCGATGCCGACGATCTTGCGCAACGCGAATCGTGATGCGCCCGAGTTCGATTCGACGGTGACCGACCATGCCTCACCGGTGACCTCGGTGGGCGTCGTCCGCGCCGGGTCCACATAGGGCAAGTCGAAGCTGCACGCCAGCTCACGGGCCAGTCCGCGGACAGAGAAGGCGTAACCGCGATCCGGGGTCACGTTCAGCTCGATGACCGAGTCCTTCAACCCCAGAACTTCTTTGGCGTCGTCACCCGGTGCGGCCGTGTCTGCAGGCAGCACCAGAATGCCGGAGTGGTCTCGGCCGAGTCCGAGCTCGAGCGTCGAGCAGATCATGCCGTTGGAATTGCGGCCGTACGTCTTGCGCGATGCGATGGCGAATCCGCCGGGTAGAACGCTGCCCGGCAGAGCGGCGACGATCAGGTCGCCTTGGGCAAAATTTCGCGCACCACAGACGATTTCCTGTGGCTCGTCGGCCCCGACGTCCACCAGGCAGAATCGAATCGGCTTCTTGAACTCGGTCAGTTCCTCGATCGAGCTCACCCGGCCCACCACCAGTGGTCCGGTCACGTTGTCCAGCGATTCAAGTTCTTCGACCTCGAAACCGACCCGCACGAAACCGGCGTCGAGCTCCTCGGGCGAGACAGCCCAGTCGGGAGTCCCCGCGTGCAGGACCTCGGTCAGCCAGGATTGTGGGACTCGCACGTGTGCTCAGCTCTTTCTTGTATCCGAGAAGAAGTGGGGCGGGTGTGAAGCGGCGTCAGGCCCGAACACCGAAGGGCATCGTGAATCTGATGTCGCCTTCGACGATGTCGCGCATGTCCGGGATGTCGTTGCGGAACTGAAGCGTGCGTTCGAGGCCCATTCCGAATGCGAATCCGGTGTAGACCTCGGGGTCGATGCCGCTGGCCTGCAACACCTTCGGGTTGACCATCCCGCAGCCACCCCACTCGACCCAACCGGCCCCGCCCTTCTTCTTGGGGAACCACACATCGACCTCGGCCGACGGCTCGGTGAACGGGAAGTAGTTCGGTCGCATCCGAGTGCGGGTGTCGTTGCCGAACAGCGCTTTTGCGAACGCATCCAGCGTTCCGCGCAGGTGCGCCATGGTCAGACCCTTGTCGATGGCGAGACCCTCGACCTGATGGAAGACCGGAGTATGCGTCGTGTCGAGTTCGTCCGTGCGGAATGTCCGCCCCGGGCAGACCACGTAGATCGGAAGTTCACGGGAGAGCATCGACCGCACCTGCACCGGCGAGGTATGAGTGCGCAACACCTGCCGCGATCCCTCGGGCGCAATGTGGAACGTGTCCTGCATCGTGCGCGCCGGGTGGTCGGGCAGGAAGTTGAGCGCGTCGAAATTGAAGTGTTCGGTCTCGACCTCGGGACCTTCTTCGACCTCCCAGCCCATTCCGACGAACACGTCCGCAACTTGTTCGGCGATGATCGTGATGGGATGCCGAGCACCGACCGGAGCCCGGCCGGTCGGCAGCGTCACGTCGATGGTTTCAGCCACCAGGATTGCCGCGTCCCGCTCGGCCGAAAGAATGGCACGTCGCTCGTCGAAGGCCTTCTGCACCCGGTCGCGCGCTGCCTTGACGCGTTTGCCCGCGTCGGCCTTCTGCTCGCCCGGTATCCCTCCGAGTGCGCGCTGCGCCAGCGCCAACGGAGCCTTGCCGCCCACGTGGTCGATCTTGACCTTGGTCAAGGCATCGAGATTCGTTGCGTCGGCGAACGCCTGCTCCGCCGAGTCCACTGCGGATCCGAGCGCAGATTCCTCCAGCACGCTCGGATCTACCGGCTCGGGTCCGACATCTTTCTTCGCCACGACAGCTGCACTCCTCGAGTAATAGTCGGTGTCTGCACGAGGCAGACAGGTATCGATCCTAGGCGAGAGGTGCTCACGAGGTCTCGGAGCGTCGCTGGGCCCGGGCGCTCGCGTACAGGCAGATCGCTGCGGCAGTTGCCAAATTGAGGCTCTCGGCGCGACCGTGGATCGGGATCCGGATGCGGTGATCGGCGTCGCGAGCCACCGACTCGGGCAGCCCGTGCGCCTCGTTGCCGAACAACCACGCGGTCGGCCGGCCGAGCAGTTCGTCGGCGTCGTCCAAGTCGACCTCACCGTCGGCGGCCGTCGCCACGATCGACAGACCCGCGCTGCGTAACGCCTCGATTCCGGATTCGATCGAACGTTCCCGAGCGATCGGGAGATGGAACACACTGCCCGCTGAGGCGCGGACGCATTTGCCGTTGTGAGGATCCACCGAATCACCCAGCAAGACAACCGAATCCGCTCCGGCGGCGTCTGCGACGCGGATGACCGTCCCTGCATTGCCCGGCTCGGCGACCTCTACCGGTACCGCTATCAGACGCGGACCATCGGCCAACGCACGACCGAGCGAGACGTCGACCAGTCCGGTGACCGCAACGAGCCCCTGCGGGGTGACGGTGTCGGACAGCGCTTTCGCGGCTCGGTCGGTGATCGGAAAGACTCGTGCGCCGCCGGCCTCGATGGACAAAATCAAGGCGTGGTGACGCTCGAAGGCATCCGAGGTGAAGAACAGCTCGCGGACCAGCCCGGACTTTGCGGCCTCGGAGACCGCATTGAACCCCTCGGCGAGGAATTGCCCGGTCTTCTTGCGTTCCGCGGCACGCGCGAGCTTGACGGCCGAAACGACCCGCGGTGTTCGCTCGGTCAGCGAATCCACGGGTCGTTTCGGAGTTGAATCGTCGTACGGCGACTCGCTCAGGCTGCTTCTCCGGCAGGAGCGTTGACATCGGCAGGCAGTGCAGCCTTGGCGATGGCGACCAGGCTTGCGAAAGCCGCGGCATCCGACACAGCGAGCTCGGCGAGGATCTTGCGATCGACCTCGACGCCCGCGGCCTTCAGGCCCTGGACGAAGCGGTTGTACGTGATGTCGTTGGCCCGTGCTGCAGCGTTGATACGCGTGATCCACAGCTTGCGGAAATCACCCTTGCGCGCGCGGCGGTCCCGGTACGCGTAGGTGAGCGAGTGGAGCTGCTGCTCCTTGGCCTTGGTGTACAGACGTGAGCGCTGTCCGCGGTAGCCCTTGGACGCTTCGAGAATCGAACGGCGCTTCTTCTGGGCGTTGACGGCCCTTTTTACGCGTGCCACTGGTGAATCCTGTCGATCTGGGGGTGTGTGAAAACCCCGAATGGTAAGGGATGAAGCCGACCGAGATCAGTCGGCGGCGGGCCGGATCAGATACCGAGAAGGCGCTTGATCCGCGGCACGTCGGCCTTCTTGACAACGGCGACACCATCGAGGCGACGAGTCACCTTGGTGGGCTTGTGCTCGAGCAGGTGGCGACGGCCGGCCTTCTGGCGCAGGATCTTGCCGCTGCCGGACACCTTGAATCGCTTCTTGGCACCACTGTGGGTCTTCTGCTTGGGCATGAAATCCTCTTCTTCTGTAATAGCTCTTCGGTGTTGCATGGCACAGCCGTACAGCGCAACGGAAAACCTGTACACCGAAGCAGTTGTAGGGCTGTCTTACTGGTAGAGCACGAAGCTCAGTTGGTCTGCGCCGGAGTAGCCGGAGCTGCTGCGGCCGGTGCCTCGGCAGCCGGGGCTGCATCGGCGGGCTGTTCCGGCGCGGGAGCCGGTGCGCGTTGCGCGGGCGGTGCCGCTGCGCTCTCCTGTGCCTTGACGCGAGTCTTGGCACCCTTGTGCGGTGCCAACACCATCGTCATGTTGCGGCCGTCCTGCTTGGCCGAGGTCTCCACGAAGCCGAGCTCCGCGACGTCCGCGCCCAAACGCTGCAGCAGACGGAAACCGAGCTCGGGTCGCGACTGCTCGCGACCGCGGAACATGATGGTGACCTTGACCTTCGAGCCGGCTTCGAGGAAGCGAACGACGTTGCGCTTCTTGGTCTCGTAGTCGTGCGCGTCGATCTTGGGGCGAAGCTTCTGCTCCTTGATGACGGTGAGCGTCTGGTTCTTGCGCGATTCGCGCGCCTTCTGCGCAGCCTCGTACTTGAACTTCCCGTAGTCCATGATCTTGCAGACCGGCGGACGTGCGTCGGGAGCTACCTCGACAAGATCGAGGTCGGCTTCGAGAGCCAAGCGGAGTGCATCTTCAACACGCACGATCCCCACCTGTTCACCGCCCGGTCCGACAAGCCGGACCTCGGGAACTCGGATGCGATCGTTGATGCGGGTCTCAGTGCTGATGGGGCCTCCTAGGTAGTGCGGTGTGGTGTGTAACCCGACCGCCTGCCACTGGCACAGCCCGTTGCCGTCGATCCTCGACATTTCCCGGCAGCGACGCGAACCGCCACAAAGAAAAAACCCCGCTCTCGGTGTGAACCGATGGCAGGGCCCGATGTCGACCGGTCGACCCGCACGACAACTGTCGTCGTACAGTCTCCTCACTGGGAGGAAGCACGCCGGAAACCTGTGACGATCTCCATCGTGCGACCGGACCGGAAGTAGCTTGTTGAAGGCTACGTGCCGGTGGGAGTCGGGCTCCACTTGCTGCCTCCGTGCGGTGAACTCCATCGAGGAGCGCACGCCGAAGACGGTCGTCGAGTCACACTACCAGCAGATTCGACAAACCGACAATCGAGCCCGATCGCCCTCGAACTCGTCGGCACCCGATTCTCCCGGCCGCAGGCGGCGTGGGATTCTCGTAGGCATGACCAGCTCCCCCACTCCCGCCGATGGCGATCCCGCGGGTGTCGACCCAGTCGGCACCGAGCCCGAAGTCCGTGAACTCGCCGAGGTCCCCGCGGTCGAGGTCATCAGCCGCGCTGCGGTCATGCTGATGAGTTCCGCAGCCGAGAAGTTGGGACTCTCCGAGCCGGATCCCGCCGAGAGCCCCTACCTGGACCTCGACGAGGCACGACGTGTCATCACCGCACTGGCAGGCCTGGTCACCGCGTCGGTGGAATACCTCGGCCCCCATGCCGGACCCATTCGCGATGGACTGCAAGCACTGCAACGCGCATTCCGGGAAGCATCGGCCCACCCGGACGAGCCAGGAAAGGGCCCCGGCGAGAAGTACACCGGTCCGGTGCACTGAGCGAGAGCCTCGACGACGACCCGAACACGAACGCCGCATCCGGTGCACTACCGGGTGCGGCGTTCGTCGTTCGCGGGCGCTACCGGACTGCGGCGACCTTTCGCGGCCTGCGCTTCTTCGGGGCGGCTTTCACCGGCTGCGAGACAACCGACTCACGAGTGAGCGCTTCCTGCAGGAACTTACCCGTGTAGCTTTCCGGCACAGCCGCTACAGCCTCCGGATCACCCTGCGCCACAACCATTCCGCCACCGGAACCGCCCTCGGGACCCATGTCGATCACCCAGTCGGAGACCTTGATGACATCGAGGTTGTGCTCGATGACGATCACGGTATTGCCCTTGTCCACCAAACCGTTCACCACGCCGAGCAGCTTCCGGATGTCCTCGAAGTGCAAGCCGGTGGTCGGCTCGTCGAGAATGTAGACGGTGCGGCCGGTGGACCGCTTCTGCAATTCAGCGGCCAATTTGACGCGTTGCGCCTCACCACCGGACAACGTGGTGGCCGGTTGACCGAGACGCACGTATCCGAGACCGACCTCGACAAGTGTCTTGAGGTATCGATGGATCGAGGTGATGGCCTCGAAGAAATCCGCGGCCTCCTCGATCGGCATGTCCAGAACCTCGGCGATGGTCTTGCCCTTGTAATGCACCTCGAGTGTCTCGCGGTTGTACCGCGCGCCCTCACAGACCTCGCACGGAACGTAGACGTCCGGGAGGAAGTTCATCTCGATCTTCAGCGTGCCGTCGCCCGAGCATGCCTCGCACCGACCGCCCTTGACGTTGAACGAGAATCGGCCGGGCTGGTAGCCGCGCACCTTGGCCTCGGTGGTGGCTGCGAACAACGTACGAATCTTGTCGAAGACGCCGGTGTAGGTTGCCGCGTTGGAGCGCGGCGTGCGTCCGATGGGCGACTGGTCGACCCGGACGAGTTTGTCGAGTTGGTCGAGTCCGTTGATCCGGGTGTGCCGGCCGGGAACCTGGCGGGCACCGTTGAGCTTGTTGGCCATCACGGTCGCGAGGATGTCGTTGACAAGCGTGGACTTGCCCGAACCGGACACTCCGGTGACCGAGGTGAGCACCCCGAGGGGGAAGCTCACGTCGATACCGCGCAGATTGTGTTCGCGGGCACCCACGACGGTCACCAGACGCTTCTTGTCGACGACGCGGCGGGTGTCCGGCAGTGGAATCTCCATCCGCCCGGAAAGGTACGCGCCGGTCAGAGATTCTTCGTTGGTCAGCAGGTCCTCGTACGAGCCGCTGTGCACGACGCGGCCGCCGTGCTCACCGGCCAACGGCCCGATGTCGACGATCCAGTCGGAGGTACGAATGGTGTCCTCGTCGTGCTCGACGACGATCAGCGTGTTTCCGAGGTCGCGGAGCCGGGTCAGCGTGTCGATCAACCGACGATTGTCTCGCTGGTGCAGACCGATCGAGGGCTCGTCCAGCACATAGAGAACGCCGACGAGGCCCGATCCGATCTGGGTGGCGAGCCGGATTCGCTGGGCCTCGCCGCCGGACAGCGAGCCGGCCGTTCGGGCCAAGGAGAGGTATTCCAGGCCGACGTCGAGCAGGAAGCCGAGGCGCGCCTGCACCTCCTTGAGTACCTGGCCCGCGATCGCCTCCTCACGACGACCGAGGGTGAGGCTGTTCAGGAAGTTCGCGGTATCGGCGATCGACAGCTCGCACACCTCGGCGATCGACTTCGGACCGAAGTCGCCCGCCGCGATCGTGACCGACAAGATCTCGGGCCGCAGCCTGGCACCGTTGCACGTGGGGCACGGCACATCGCGCATGTACCCGTCGTAGCGTTCCTTCATCTGCTCGGACTCGGTCTGCTCGAGACGACGATGCAGGAACGGCATCACTCCCTCGAACTCGGCGTAGTACGAGCGCGTTCGGCCGTAACGGTTCTTGTACTTCACGTGCACCTGGTGGTCGCTGCCTTCGAGGACCGCTCGCTTGACCTTGGCGGGCAACTTGTTCCACGGTGCATTCAGATCGAACCCCATCGCGTCGGCGAGCCCGGACAGCAGGCGGCCGAAGTACTCCGATGTCTGGCCCATCGACCACGGTGCGATAGCTCCGTCGGCGAGGCTGAGATCGCCGTCGGGAACGACGAGCTCGGGATCGACCTCCTTGCGCACGCCGAGTCCGACGCAGTCGGGGCAGGCACCGTACGGCGAGTTGAACGAGAAGGACCGCGGCTCGAGATCGTCGATGGACAACGGGTGGCCGTTGGGGCACGCGAGCTTCTCGGAGAACCGGCGTTCGCGGTCCGGAGCGTTCTCGTCGCGGTCGACGAAGTCCAGAACGACGATGCCGTCCGCAAGTCGAAGGGCGGTTTCGACCGAGTCCGTCAACCTCTGCTTCGAGCTGGACTTGACAGTCAGGCGGTCGACGACCACCTCGATGTCGTGCTTTTCCTGCTTCTTGAGGACAGGAGGACTGGTGAGCTGGTGTACGACGCCGTCCACGCGCACACGGGAGTAGCCCTGCGTGTTGAGCGAGTCGAAGAGATCGACGAATTCACCCTTACGGGTACGGACCACCGGAGCTAGGACCTGAAACTTCAGACCCTCCTCCATGTCCAGCACCTGATCGACGATCTGCTGCGGAGTCTGCTTCGCGATCTGTTCACCACACACCGGGCAATGCGCCGTGCCGGCGCGGGCGTACAGCAGGCGAAGGTAGTCGTAGACCTCGGTGATGGTGCCGACGGTCGACCGTGGGTTGCGGTTGGTCGACTTCTGATCGATGGAGACCGCAGGCGAGAGCCCCTCGATGAAATCCACGTCCGGCTTGTCCATCTGGCCGAGGAACTGCCGCGCGTAAGCGGACAGCGACTCCACGTAGCGACGCTGACCTTCGGCGAAGATCGTGTCGAAGGCGAGGGACGACTTGCCCGAGCCGGACAGACCTGTGAACACGATCAGCGCATCGCGAGGCAGGTCGATGTCGACTCCCCGCAGATTGTGCTCTCGTGCACCTCGCACTATCAGGCGATCCGCCACTGTGTTCCCTTCTTTCCGAACGAGCACGTCCAGTCGAGTCGCTGCTCGATGCAGCACTGTGCAACTGTCGAGTCGCGTAATGACGTGTGGTGCCGATGCACCGGTTACACGTCGTGTAACCGACGACCCCACGTCGAAAACCTGTCTCGGTGAGGGACGAACCTCACGCAGTAGCAATGGTAGATCCAGGCACCGACACACTTTTCCACGTGCACGACCCCGACGCCCCTCATCGGGCCGCCGACGGTAGCGTCCTCGAAATGGACGAGCACCTCATGGTCATCGACGACAACTACACCGGCGTCGTCTCTCAGGGTTCGCAGCCGCAGCGGCGCACGATTCCCGGCGCGACGATCACGAAGATGTCGGTCGGCCCCATGGACAACAACACCTACTTGGTCGTCTGTTCCGCAACGGGTCATTCGGTGCTGATCGACGCCGCCAACGAGGCCGAACGCATTTCGCTGCTCATCGACGAGAACGCACCGACCCTCTCGCTCATCGTGACGACGCATCAGCACGCCGACCACTGGCAGGCGCTGGCGGACATCGCTGGTGGCACGGAGTCACCGACGGCCGCTCACGCACTCGATGCCGAGCCGCTGCCCGTCGCTCCGGACCGCCTGCTGGCCGATCGGGACACGGTGACGGTGGGCGAGCTCACGTTCGATGTGGTGCACCTGACTGGACACACCCCCGGTTCCATCGCACTCGCGCTGACCGATACGGACGGCACCCGCACCCATCTCTTCACCGGAGATTCACTCTTCCCCGGCGGTCCTGGACGGACAACAACCCCCGCGGACTTCGCGTCATTGATGGATGACCTGGTAACCAAGGTATTCGATCGATTCGACGACGAAACAATTGTGTACCCCGGTCACGGTAAAGACACCACACTCGGCACCGAGCGCCCGCACTTGGATGAATGGCGCAAGCGCGGTTGGTGACCGTGCCGGGGCGCGCGGCATAGCTCGCCCTCCCCCGAAAGGTCTATCCAGTGCAGGCACACACCACCACCACAGAGAACGCGCCCAACTTCGAGCCGGTCGTCACGTTCGACGACTTCGACGTGTCGATCGAGTTCACATCGACGCTCGCGGTCAACATGAGCCGCGAGGAGTTCGACCTACTGACCTTCGCGATCCGCACCGGGTACGCAGAACACCTCGAACGCACCGCCGAGCTCGACCGACAACTCGACAAAAAGTTCGGGCGTGCCATATCCCCCGCGGATCCCGAACCCACCGACCCGTTCGCGATGGGTGGTTTGTCGACGGTGGTGTTCGGCTAGTCCGAAGTTTTCTCGAATGCCCGCGACGTCGGGCACGATGCAACCAACAGCGCGGCTGCAGCTACGCGATGTTTGAGGAACGGCCCCGCCCTTGATCTCCCGGTTGAGGCGGGGCCGTTCTGCGTGCAGGGTCAGACTTTCCAGTCCCTCGCGATACGTGTCACTTCGGCCGACAACCGTTTGGCCAGCATTTCGGTCACGATGACTTCGCTCGGCAGAATGAAGGAGTTGTAAACCTCTGCCTGCTTATCGTCGAGGTAGGGGCGCAGTGTCTCGAACCACGGTGTGCCGACAACGGGAGCAGGTTTCAACTCCCAACCCAAGCCTCGTGAGTTCCTGTCGTCCGCTTTCTCTGTCGCATCCAAGAAATCGCGTAGCGCATCCGCCACTCCCTGCCGCCAGCTCGCCACAAGATCGCGTTTGGCGGCAATTGCAGCCGCCGCGGCCTCTTGGTTCACTCTTTCGACGTCGAGCTTGTGCTGGTGATCCGCGAGTTCCTTCGCGTTCTTGACCTCGACCTCTAGCCGCTTTTTCTCGGTCTTCCAGTTGATGAGAGGCGCGAGGAGAGACGATGCGCTACCGGCGACGGCACCTACAGCGGTGCCGACCACGCCTGCCCATACAGGATCGACAGCCATCAGTCGGGCAGGGCGTCGCGGAGCTTGGCGAGATCTTCGAGGTGCCGCTGCGCGTTTCCATCGCCCGCAATGATGTCGTCCAGTGCCTCGCGGTACAGGTGCCACGGTGCGTCGGGCATCCGCGGGCTCGACGTCGCTGATGCCGCGGGTAGCTCGATCTCGTAGTGGTCGAGGATTTCGTCGTCGTTGGCGATGTTCACCTGACCGACGACGACCTCGGAGTCGATGTTCGCGGCTCTGAGAAGGTCCACGAACGCGTACAGGTCGCCGACGGTGAAGTTGGGGTCAAGGGTCACTTTGATTGCCATCCCCAGACCCTATGGGGAGCTGACGACAGCTTCGGCGCGACACGAGACGTTGTCGGCGTGTCGCACACCGTTATCGCGTCCTGTTCCTTCCGAACTTCGTGCGACGCATCGCGCGGTTGGTGGCATCACCGATCGCGGTGGTCACTTCGTTCTTGCTCATGCCGGTATTGACGGTGCCGATGAGCGGTCCGGCGATGGCCGACAGCGCCGACTCCGCGATACCGCCTGCGGCCTCCGGTGCGTACTCGGCGAAGTTCTTGCCGATGTTCGCCATCGCCGCTGCGCTGGTCTGCGCCGCGTGCGCCGCGAAGGCCTGCGGTCCACCCGCGGCTGCCGCCATTGCTCCGGCGATACCGCCGGAGAGCTGCATGAGCGGTTCTTCCTTGCTCTGCAGGTACGCCGCTTGCTTGCCGAAACCGAAGGTGCCGGCCAGCGACATCGCCGTCTTGCCGGCAGGTGTCGTCGAGAACGCGACCGGCTTCTCGTACCCGGTGGCCTGCGGTCCGACGCTGTAGAGGCCTCGAGTTCCGGCGCCGGTCGGCGACGGAATGTACTCGCCGTTCGGCCCGACGGTGGCACCCTGCAACGGCTGCCCGTTGAGCGTGCCCGTGTCGGCGATGGTGACCGGGATCGGATCCTTGTGCGCCTGCGGCTTGAGGTTCGGGAGCACGAACTCGAGCAACGGGATCAGCTTCTCGAACGCGACGGTCTGCGCAGGCGAGAGCACCCGCTCCGGCTCGACGGTGAGCTTCGGCAGGAGACCCATCGCGTTGGCGAGGCCACCCTGGTCGTAGCCGTGGCCCTGACCGATCATGTTGAGTAGCTGGTCGCCGTACTTCTGCTCGCCGTAGCGGACCATGGCGTTGGTCATGGCCCACGGGTCGCGACGGTTGTCGGGCAGCGCAGGGTCGCGGTATGCCTGCCAGGTCGTCGGGATCATCTGGCCGAGACCGACGCCGGCTGCTTCGCCGGTGCCGTTGACGTCGGTGATCTGCTGCGCGATGTTCGGATTGCCGCTCGACTCGGTGTCGATCTGGCGCACCCACGCGTCGATCTTGGCCGGCGACGGATCGTAGCCCTGATTCTTGTAGGCGTCGATCATCATCTGTCGCCACTGCTCGGCACCGGCCGACGGGAGCCACGGAGCGTCCGGTCCGGCACCGCCACCGCTCGATCCGGAGATCGCGCTGAGCATCGAGGTCTTCATCGCGCCGAAGAAGTCCTTCGGGATCGAGCCGATCATCGAGCCGCCGAAGTCGGGGATCGAGTTCTCGATGCCGGATAGCGCCTTGTTCAGGCCGCTTGCCGCCAGCGAGCGCGCCGAGTTCGCCGCGCTGGAGATCGCTCCGGAGATTGTCGAGAGCAATCCACCGCGCTCGTCGGAGACCATCTGGCCGTCGGAGGTGACCGGGACGTCCGATGCCCAGTGAACGTGGTCGAAGTGGCCGGCCAGGTCGTCGCGGAAGTAGTTCTGCGCGTAGCCCTGGTCGGTGTTGCCGGCCGCGATGAGCGGTCCTGGTCCCCAGATGAGCTGCGCCGAGCTCGGGAACTTCTGGAAGATCCAGTCGGCGACCGACTGCATCGGTCCACCGATGTCGATTGCGCCTCCGCGTCCGTGGTAGCCGCTGTGGCCGGGACGGTATGCCGAGTTGAGCGTGGCGTTCGGGAACGCGGACGACACTGCGGCCCACAGCGACGAGTCGACGACGCCGCCGAACGCGTAGTTCGCCATCCGGTCCTGCACAGCCGCCATGCCGCCGCGTCGTGCTGCGACGTTCATGTCGTCGACCCACTCGGGGCCGACGGCCCGGGTGAACTCGGGACGCATGATCGCTTCGCCGCCGGACACGCCGATGGTGAACGGGTCGCGGCCGGGGGTGTATCCCGGCATGACACCGGCCACGCCGCCGGTGCGGAACTCTGGGACGCCAGGGCTGCGGGAGTTCCGCTGTCCACCGCTGGTGCTCGGGGTCGCCGTTGCGATCGTGTCGACGCCGTCCCATTCCTTGAGCCCGGGGATCACCTTGGCGACAGCGTTCCACGCGCTCTTGAGAGCGCCGTTGATGATGTTCTCGATGATCCAGTTGATCGGCTCGGCAGCTTTTTCCTTGAGCGTGGCCCACGTCGAACCGATGCCGGAGGTGACCGAGTCCCACCATCCACGCATAGTTTCCAGCGCGGTGTTGAGCCACGGGAACTTGCTGTCGATGATGTCGGTGAGCACGGTCCCGACCCGGGAGCCGAGACCACCGAAGAAGTCGCCGATGTTGCCCAGCCACTCGCCGGCATTGGTCCGCAGATCACCGATCCATTCCTTGACGTCGGTGATCTTCTCGCCGATCGAGTCGCCGACGCCGCCGATGGTGTCGCCGAGACCAGAGAACACGCCTCCGAGCGTGCCCAGCCAGCCGGAGAGGCCGTTCTCGCCGAGCACGGTGTCTTTGATGCCGGAGATCTTCTCTTTGAACCGATCCCAGCTCGAGAGATCCTGCGGCCCCTTGAGTTGTCCCTCGATTTGTCCGGCGAGTGCGCCGTAGTCGCGAGCGCCGCGACCGCCCTGTCCGACGCCGACCTTCGGAGGTCCGTCGACCTCGCCGTCGGTCTTCCAGCCGTTGCCGCGGATCCAGTTGTCGAGCTTGTCGGCGATGCTGCCGCCGCTGTTGAGGTTGAGCTTGGACTCGTCCCCGCTCTCCATCGGGTTGCCCTGGAACGGATTCTTGAACCCCGGGAAGATCCCCCATCGGCCGTAGACCCGGTTACCGTCGGCGTCGACGTCCTGGTCGTCTTCGTTCTGGTAGCCGGGGCCGTACTTGGTGCGATCTCCACCCTTGTTCGTCGCGGTGATCTCGCCGTTTTCCGTGGTCCGCTTGTCGTCGTTGATGCCGAGAATCGACGCGATCTTGTCGGCGAGCTTGATGGCCGCGCCGATCATGTTGAAGATGTCCGTGATGGTCTTTCGGACGTCCTCCCAGAACGTCCCCATCCGGGCCTGACCCTCGGCAGTGTTCATCCAGTCGGCGAACTCGCGCATGGTCGATGTCAGCGACTCGAGCATGGTCTCGCCGGCCTCGTCGGACGTCTGGAACAGGCCTTTCATCACGCGCGAGAACTCTTTGACGAACTCCCAGACCTTGTCGAACGTCCGGATGCTTTCCGCGATGTAGTTGCGGATCTCGTTCTGGCCCTCTTCGGAGCCGGACCATTCCTTGAACCGCGCCATCGAGTTGGCGAAGCTGTCGGCGATCCCGGGCAGGAACTCGGATCCGACGGTGGCGATGTTGCCGATGCCGGCCGCGAGGTCGGTGAAGCCCTTGATGAGCGGACCGATCGAGATCCGAGTCATCTCCATGATCTTGTCGATGTTCTCGCGAGCGCCGTCGGACATGAGCGAGTCGAGCGCGTACTTGAGACCGCCGTTGATCTCGGTCGCGATGCCCGATAGCTGCTCTTTCAGGCTCGGCAGATACATGTCGGCGAGCGACTGCACCTCACCAGACAGACCGGAGAACAACGACTCCTGCACCTGCAGTCGCAGCTCCTTCCATTCGTCGCTGAGGCCGCGGACGGTCTCGACGAACAGACGTGCGCTCGGCGAGAGGTTCGCCAGCGCTTCTTCGAGCTCGTTGACAGCGTCGACGCCGCTCTTGGTGGACTCGTTGAGGCTTTCCTGTGCAGCGAGCATCGACTCCTGTGCAGACAGGATCGCGTCGTTCGCGTCGAGGATGCCTTCTTTCGCGGCGATGACCTGCTCGTCACCCTCGACGCCGGCCTTGTTCGCGGCCTCGACGTCCGCGCGCAAGTCCTGGTTCTTCTTCATTATCTGGTCGAGGCCTTCTTCGGCCTGCCGGACTGCGTTCTGGCCCTTGCGGATGCCGAGCGCGTCGCCATCCATGTATGCCTGGTTGAGGTCGTTCTGCGCGTCGATGATCGCGATCCGCGCGTCTTCCTCGTTCAGAACGGCCGAGTCGAGTTCGTCGTTCATGTCGCGGAGTCGACGTACTGCCATCTTGCGTTCGTCGTTGAGCCGCTTCTGCGCTGCGAGGCCTTGCCGCTGTGCATTGGCGAGGCCTCGCTCGGCTGCCGCCATCCCGCGCAGCGCTGCTGCCTGCCGGTTCTGCTGGCCTGCAGTGTCGGTGACCTTCGGAGCTTTCGCGGTGAAGGCCTTGCCGATGCCACTGAATCCGATCGCGAGCGCAGCGATCGACGCCAGTGCCGATGTCGCCATGGCCGGGATGAGCGCGATCACCCCCAGCGCTTGCGTGAGCTGGCCGACCAACGGGATCAGTGAGACGGCCGCGAGCGCGAGAAAGCCGTAGAGCAGGGGCCGGAGAGCGCGCGCTCCGCTGCGGCCCATGTTCGTGATGTTGTTGGTCGTGTTGTTGACCGTCGATCCGACACCGTTCAGCGCTTCGCGGAGACCGTCGATGTCGCGTCGGTCGATGTCGACACGGACTCGCTGCGTCGTGTCTCGGGTGAGCAGAGCGAGCTTCTGTCGGTACCCGTTGTCGTCGATTTCGACCTTGACCTTGATGGTGAGCTTGATCGACTCGAGGTGGGTCTTGAGCTTCTGCAGCTCCGGCGTCGCCGAGTCGAATTTCGGCTGCACCTTGACGGTGAGCCGCGCGGTGTCGAGCTTGGCCTGCGCAGCCTGTCGGAAGCCAGTGGTGTCGGCGACGAGCTGCACCTTGTGAGTGAGTCTCGGTCCGCGCGCCAGCTTCTCGCGCGCGTCGGTCCGGAAACCTTTCGCGTCGGCGACCAGACTGACGCCGGTGCTGAGCTTATCTGCCGCGAGCTCGCGTCGGGCCGTCTGATGAAAGCCGCCACTGTTGGGCGTGAGCTTGACCGCGGCCTCACCCGCGACGTACGTCCGACCTGCCACCGGTCAACCTCCCTATAAAAGACGAAAGGCACCCCCGGTTTCTCGGGGAGTGCCTCTGTCGTCAGCGTAGGGAGGTCGGACCAGGTCTGTCGAATCTTCGATCACCGGAAATTGTTGCACTGCAGCAACATTGAGTCTCGATCCTTACATCGACGGGCCGAAACCGAAGACTCGAGACCGGTCCCGCGTACCGCTGTTGTGCCTCGATCCGATTGCCACGATGGCCGGTCGCCGCCGCCTGCTCGCGAGGTAGACGTCGTGGTCACGTTCGGCGAGTTCGGGGTCCGCGAGCTCGAAACTGCCCGCGGTGTTGTCGAATGCGTCCGGCTCGGTGTCGTCCGACTCGGGACGGCCGACAGCCAGCATTTCGACGCCGAACAGTCGCAGCACGATCACGACGCGGCACCCATCAGAGCGCGGATCGACCGCAGAGCGTCGTCGGCGTGCTCGCGCCGGATCTGTCGAGCTCGACGATCCTCGGCGTCCTGTTGCTCTCGTTCTTGCCTAGCGAGCTCGCGGCGTTCGGCCTCGGCGGCTGTGTGTTCCCGCTCGGCTCGCGTATCCGTTGTCGAGTCACGGTCCGTGAACTGCCAGCCAGACCGAAAGTCAACCGCGGCTGTGAATTTCGGCATTCTGGATCGGCGCAGTGTTCCTTGCTGCCGCTTGTAGTTTTCGGGCTCGAGGAGTTCGGCCGGCACCGCTCGGTTCGGGTACTGAGCCCGCCAGCACGCCACCCGCAGGCAAACGACACACTCCCAACCGATTGGGCGGTGGCCCGACGCCGCCGACTCGTCGGCCCCGGTGTGACGCACGTAGGTCGTCCGCGGCTCGAGATGGTGCCCGCGTTGGCAACGGGCCGAAACCTGCAGCCTCTTCACTGGCTGTCCTCCCATCGCGCGAGTGACGTCGAATCCCAGCCGCGTAGCGGTCGACCGGATGGCGTAGCCAGGTCATGGTCCGCGAGCCACTGGCAATAGGCGTCCGACCGCATCTCACTCGCTGCCATCTCGCGCGCTCGTTTCTCCTCGATCTCGCTGACGAGCGCCTCAGCGACGTGCCTTGTCTTCACCTTGCCGAGCCACCGACGCCAGTTACTAGGACGGAACTCGGGCGGGACATCGTCGAACGTGAGGGCAGCGGGACGACCCTCGTCCACCAGGTCGGAGGCGAGCATCGGTCGAGCCATCACGCACCCCGTCCCGCTCGGGGGCGCGCCACACGTCCCTTACCGCGGCGAGCTCCGCGTTCGTTGTCCCGTCCCTGGTTCTGAGATCCGTCTCCGGTGTAGACCCCGCGAATGCCGGTCTGCCCACCGCTCGCAGCGCCGGACGTCGAGCGGGCGGCGAGGATCCGCGCGTCCATGACCGATGCCAAGCGAGCTCGGGTCATACGAAGCTGCCGAACCGCGGCCACCGCGGGGTGCATCTTGACCGTTCCGCTCTTCGTCGTGATCGTGCGGCCGTCGGCGGCGAGAGCTGCATCGAGCGCCGCGATGTCATCGGTCGTGGCCTGTAGGTCCGCGGCCGTCGCGAGGTCGTCGGCCTCGAGCACGATTCCGACACTCTTCGCCTTGGCGCGGTAGAAGTCGACGACCGACTCGGTGCCGGCCGCGGTGTCGTTGGCGGTCATGTTTGTCACGTCCTTTCGAGGTAGCGGCCGACGCCGCGGTTCGGGGCGCGGTCCGACGATCGTGGTGGTGGGCGGTTCTCGACAGCGGCACCTCGTGCGAGAGCTCCGATTGCCTTCTCGACCCGCTCGACGTCGACCGTCCCGTCCGACCGGACGAACTTCATGTGATCGAGCGCGGCGAGCAGATCGGCGACGCTCTGCGGCTCGAGACCGGCCGTGTCGAGTTGGCGAGTGATCGCCGCGTCGACGATCTGCGCTCTCAGTTCGTCGAGCACCTCGGACGACTCGAGGCCGCTGTGCTCGAGCTCGGTGATCCGGTGATCCCGCTCGGCGACCAACCACGCCGCGAGCTCTGCGTCGGTGAACACGGGCGATCAGTCCGCTGGGCCGGAGAGGAACGAGTGCAGACCCGCGACCTGGAGCCAGAAATCGCAATCGACCTCCGCGGTGTAGGGCGCGTGCTCGTAGACCTTCGCGAGAGCGATCCTCGCCATCTCTGCGTGCTGCTCCTTCGTGGCCGTCGCTACGGGGAACTTGGGGGTGATCGTGGGCATCTGAGGCCCCTCTCTGCTGGTGAACGATCGAGCACCAATGGTCGTACGCCGTACGGTGATCTGTCCAATGTTCCTGCCCACGTCTCCGAAATCCGTTGAGCGGCTGTGTAATACGCGACAAATCGAACGTTTTGTCGACCCGAACCATGTTGGACGTCGAGTTGGGGCCGGCATTCGAACGCGCGTTCAGCCCGAAAAAGCCTGTTCAGGGCGTTTGAGGGCGTCAAAATGCGGTTCTTTTCGCACCGCAGCCGACGAAATGTGCAGTACCTGGCTGCCTGGCTGGTGGACCCCCGGGAGGGGCCTCCCACCCCTGGGGGTCTGCGCTCCAGTGCATGTCGTGTTGGTCGCTTAGTCAACTGTCGGTGCCCACGTCTACTGTCCCTGTCGTCCGGAAAGTCCGGTTCGACACACCACCACAGAGAGGCCCGATTCAACATGGGAACGACTATCAACGCATCCGAGCTTCCGAAGCTCGTAGGTAGGAAGTTCGTCGGCTACGGCGAACTGAAGCAGTCGGCTCAGGTCGACACCAACATGATCTACGCGAAGTTCGGCGAGGGCTTCGGCCTTCGCGAGGCCACGTTTACGCCGACGCAGACGCTCGAGCTTCACGACTGAAGCAACGGCACAACTCAGAGCAACCCACCGTGCATCTCGTGCGGTGGGTTGCTGCGTCGTCGAGTCATTCCTGCTCGGCCTAGCTGATGGTCGCGAGTCCTTCGCTGATGTCGTCCCCTGCGAGTAGGTAGACGATCACGCCGTCCTCGTCGAGCGTGGGAGTGATCGTCCATTGCTCGTCGCGGCAGAACGCGATCAGGTCGGTGAATGCGTCGGTGATGGTCGGGAAGTCCTCGACGACCACACTCTCGCGTCGCGTGTGAGCGTCGGTGGTGGAGACGAAGAGCTGGACTGTGGCGGTGGCGTTCTCGGGGGTGGACATGAGATCAACCTAATACCTAAAAGGGTATTCAGTCAACCCCCTACCCAAAAGGGGTAAGGTCACTCTCGACGACCATCGACGCAAGGGGCCACGATGACCATCCACTATCTGTCACGCGGGGAGATCGCCGACAAGCTCGGTGTCTCGCTCGACGCTGTGAAGCAGTACCAGCGCAAGAGCTATCTTCCCGAACCCGATGCGACAGTGGGCCGTAACCAGGGCTGGCTCGAGTCCACGATCGACGAGTGGCACGCCAGCCGTCCCGGCGCTGGAGCGCGAACGGACTTGACGCGAGACGCCTGACGGAGCCGCTAGGGGCCGGCACCTACCTGTTGCCGTCGCTCTGAGCGACCCCTGCCCCGGCGACCCCTACTGTGTCGAATGTGAGCAGGTTTCGTTCCTCGGCCGCGGCGCGTGGATCGAGCGCTCGATGCCTGCTCGATCCACGGCCACGTAGCGCCGGTCCTACTCGTCGACCTTGACGTAGCGACGCATTCCGCGAGCTCGGGGGTTGGCAACCTCGGTCCGATGCTCGAGAGCGTCCTTGGCTCGCTTGATCCGCGCTGCCTCACGCTCGGCGTCGAGCCGGTCTCGTTCGGCGCGGTCGGCGTCGTACTTCACTTTGCGCGCTTCGGGATCTCGGGCGAGCCGGGTCAGCTCCTTCCCGTGCGCCGACGCGATCTCGGTGACCGGTGCGGGCTTCCCACGTTCCGCGTTGGCCTCTCGTTGCTGCGCCTGCGTCATCTGCTGAGCGTTCGGCCGGTCCTCGAGGTACTTCGACATACCGCGGGCTTCGGTCCCGTCCTGCTGCGCCATTACGCGTCCACCTCGGCGGTCTCGCGCTCGGCGAACCACTGCAGCGCAGCGTCGGGGGTGTCGACGTGGGCGAGCTCGACGCCGGTCTGTCCAACGAACTGACTACGCCAGACTTCCTGTTCGATCATCCGGGCACCGGTCCGGATCAACCGATCTGGGGCCTTTTCGTCGAAACCATTATTCTCCACCAGCGCGAGCCACTGCCGAACACACTGGATCTGCCGCCAGCGCTCGACCAACTTCGGCCACTGCTGGAATGCCTCGCGAACCTCGGGCCGACCGTCCGCAATAACGGCGTTCGCGTTGTCGACCTCACCGGTCGCATCGACCAGAGTTCGGTACGCGCGCACGGCTTCATCGAGGATCGACGTCGACTGCTCGCCGAGAACCTGCTCGAGTTCGTCCCGCACCGCCAGTACAGCCTCGCGGTTCGCATTCGCCCAATGTCCGCGTAGCCGCTCCTCGAACTGTCCATGCCTCGCTATCGGGTGCGTCGTCGGGATCGCAGTCCTGTCGAACTCCTGCGCCGCCACCATGATCGAGGGAACTTTCGTTTTCGCATCTGCCGCTTCCCATGCCGCGGCGAGTAATTCGCCGTCGCGCTGTCCGGCCGCGAGGTTCAGCAGTTCCTCTCGTTCCTCGACGAGCCGGTGCTGCACCTTCTTCGCCGCGGCCGCGTTGCGCTTGATGCCCTTGAGTGGAACGTCGGTCAGTCGCTTTCCGAGCTCGTGGTCGAGCGTCGGTGACACCCCGATGCCGCTCGCTCGATCACGGTCGTCCTCGGCTGCTCGACGCTCTGACTCTTCCCTCGCGCGCGCTAGTCGCTCCCGGTGCGCATGGGCATCGGTGTTGCCGATGATCTCCGATGCCTCGCCGGGTCCGAACCCGCCGACACTCTGGTCCCAGTTGCTCGAGTCGATGCCGTTTTCCTGCGTGCTCATTTCGTGTGTCCTTCGTTCGTTGTGCTGCCTGCACCGGGCGATGCAGGCTCAGTGGGGGTCTGGTGCTCGAGTGCGAGCCGAGCGAGTTCGAGGCCGTCGCGATACTCGGTCTGTTGGATCTCGGCGAGCTTGGCCGCGAGCTGCCCGGCTGCGAGCAACTGGTCGACGCTGAGATCGAGCGGCACGGTGTCGCCGTTCGGGTCGACCTCGAGACCGACGACGCTGTCGATGACGCGCCTGACGATCGCCAGTGGATCCCCGCTCGGCCGCTTACCGCTGCCGTCGTCCTTGGCTCTGCGGGCCGCTCGTCGGGCTTCGGTTCGTGCTCTCGATTGGGACATCGGTTCCTCCGTTGTTTGTGTTGGGTGGTTTTATGGCCGTGTTTTCGGCCGTTTCGGGGTCTCTGGCTAACCGCTGCAACGCTGTGACCTGCGGAGAGTTAGTCGAGTTATTTTCGAAAGTACGTTTTCTCCTACACGCGGATATGAGAAAATTGGGTTCTGAAAATAACTCGACTAACTATTCCCAGGTCAGAGGGTGTTTCCCAGTTATTTCGTCATTGCGAGACGGAGAGTTCGTACCCGTACACATACGTCTTGTTCGCCGTCCCCTTCCTGACGTCTAAACCTCTGTCCGACAACGCATTCGAGAACTTGATCTTCGACATGTCCGGATTTTGGTTCCGCGCGGCCCACTTCTGCCAGTGGAGGTACGCGACAGCGAATACGACCTTGCCGCCATCGACCTTCTCGAGTGTTTGCTCGACGAACTGCGTGACCGCGTCCTCGTTTCGGTGGTAGCGCGAGGTCGCCGCCGAGACGGCGTCAGGGGCGTCGAGACCGCCCCGATCGCGGTAGTCGGCCAGTCCTCGCAGGGCCCACGCCAACACTGCATCGGCGTCCAGCTCGAGCATTTCGGGCAAGTCCTTCTGACGCTCGCTCTCGGGGATGACCACCTCGAACGGAACAACCCTGAGCCGCTCCCAGATGGCAGGATCATCGCCTTTGACCTTCGGAAGGTGATTGGTGATCATCGCGGCCGTGTGGCTCGGATTGAACGTCACTTCGTGCCCGTACAGCCGTCGAGCCGTGATCGGATCGCCGCCGACCAAGCGCTTCGTCGTCGCGACCGACAGGGTTGCTTCTTCTCCCGTCTCGGACACTGCGACCCATCGTTTTCCCATCAGGGCCATCTCGGGGGCGCTGTGGGTCCCGTCGGCGCGGTTGAACAGGTCTGGCGAAGGTGTGCCCGCATAGTCGCCGAGAGCGAATCCGACGGTCGCGTAGAACACCCCTTTCCCGTTGCGTCCCTTGCCTATCAAGATGACCAGAATGTGCTCGACGACCCGGCCGAGAAGGGCGAGACCGACATAGCGTGCCAAGAAGTCGCGCACGTCGGAATCGGGCAGCGATGACCGAAGGAAGCGATCCCACCGCTCTGAGCTGGCGTTCGGGTCGAACGCTGCACGAGTGACCTTGGTGATCCGGTCGGCCGGAGAGTGTGGACGAAGTTCGAGGGTCAGGAGATCAAGCGTGCCGTTGGCGACGTTGAGCGCGTTCGGATCGGCGTCGAGCTGGTCGACGGGGGTATGGAACTGTTCGAGAGCTGCTGCGAGCGAAAGAATCCCGTTGATTGCCGACGCCTTTTCGCAGGCGACGATTTCCCGCAACAGATCCTTGTCCACTGTCGGTGCCGATCGACCGGTGCGCAGTAGCTCGAGCACGAGACGTTTCGCGCGGGCCGAATCGACGTCCTCGACCCATCGCGTGCCGTCGTACCAGTGCCAGCCGATCCCGCTGACGTACATCAGTTCGGTCGGGTGCTTCTCTGCCAGCATGTACGCCCACCGGGCCTGTCCTTCGTGCTGGCGCGACAACCGTGCCGGCCGAGCCTTGGTTGCCATCAGAAAAAGTCCTCGTTCAGTAGTTCGACCCGAAACGTCTCGATCAGGTCGGCGCGGAAGTCGTCGCCGTCGAGCCAGAACAGAAACTCGTGCTTGATGGTGGACGTGTCGACAACACCGTCCCGAAACTTCAAGATCAGAGCGTCGGGGATGGTCTCGGTGAGCCGATAGCAGGTGCGCAGGTCGTGGCAGTAGCGGTCTTCGACCCACCACCGCGGGTCGTCGACCGGATACGACGCGCCAGACCGAACAACGGCGGGCTTCTCGGCCGATGCGAGTCGGAGGTACCTGCGGTCCTTGGCGGTACGGGGCAACGCTGCTGCTTGCTTCTCGGCCCGTTCGATGCACCATTCTCGGTACCGCGTGAGCTCGGCCTCGCGGGTAGTCACGACGCACCAGTCGACAGCTTCGCGACCGTGGCCTCGAGGTCGACGATCTCAATAGAACTGCGGCGCATACGCAGGCCCGTGAGGTCTTCGTGTCCACAAGACTCGGTGGTGCAGCGCCACCCCTCACCACGCAGAACGGTGCCAATGGTGCTGTCATTGCGGATGCTCGGGTGAATCAGAAGCTCGGTTGTAGGCGCGATTTCGTAATCGGCTCCGACCCAGTCGCCGAACACGGTCTTCCACGAGAGACCCGCGAAGAATCGGTCGATATGGCCGGCCACTTCGTCCATGACTATCGGGATAGGTGGTCGACGATGAAAATCGTGAGAATCAGCGGCGAACTCTTCTGCTGCCGCAAGCGACAACCACGAAAACGGCTTGCGCTCAACGGTATCAGTGGTCGAAAGTTCGAGGTCGTTGATTCGTGCGATCAGATCGCCGACGGATGCTATAGCGGAATGCGGCTGCGCGGTGGTAACATTCGAGCTTGTTGGTGGCTTGCTTTGGTGGTGAGCGATTCTTGTTGTTAGACGATCCCGCGTTCCTCCCGGTGCGCGGGATTTTCTATGTGCAGTGCGGTTTATCGTTTCCATGGCGTTCCCGTATCTGTGTGAAATTGTGGGGTGTACGGCTGACGTCACGCCTCGTCGGTGGTGGTGGGTTACTGCTGCCATTCGGTGGCGCGACCAGCTCTGACCGCTCGTCGTACGGCCGTCTTCTGATCCTCGGTCAGCGGCGGGGCGGCGTCCGCGACCGACTGAGCGTGCTCGTCGATTGCGCGCTTCACGTCGTCGGTCATCGCGTTCACTTTCGGTTTCCGAATACGCGTGCAAGATCCCGCTTTTGCTGCGAGGTGAGAGCGGGTGCCGATGCCGCTATCTGCTGCGCTCGCTCTCGAATGGCGGCGCGTTGCTCTTCGGTCATCGCCCGTTCACCTGGCGAGCAGCGATCCACGCGTCCAGATCAGCCGGTCGGAAAGTCAAGCCCTTGCCGATCCGAAGGGCCGTCAGCTCTCCGCGTTTGACGGCCGCGTAAATGGCGTTCTTTTCCACTCGAATCAGGCGGGTTTGCCACAAGTAGTCGACTGCGTCGTCCGCGTTACGAACCGACGGACTCGCCCAGAACACGCGGATATGTTCGGATTCCGACACCTTCTCACCGCGATGGGTGAAGTGGTCGAACCACGCCGTACTTACCATCGGCTCCGGCTGGCCAGGAATAGTCCGAAAATCTGTTTCAGTCACTTTCTCGATCTCCTTGGATGCTGTGCAGTCGTGCCGACCGCGTTGCTACAAGGTTCCTTCGAGGAAGTGAGTTCAGTCAAGCTTGGTATTTTGTAATCTACTGCGCTGCAACACTTTTCGTCAACCTTGCGTCTCGAGGCTTACATACCGCGTATCGAGATCGAGAGACGACGGTCGAGAACGGACCGCAGGTCATGGTCGCTATCGCCCCGGCGACACCCGAAGCGCCTGCATCCGTCGGGCAGAGCCAGACTGGAAGTTAACGGTTTGGTAACGGCTCGGATTCGTCGCTCTGCCACGGCTCGATCCGCACCGATTCGGGCTTGAAACCTGCACCCCCGCGGAGCCCCGGCACGAGAACCACTCGTACACCGAGAGCGGTCAGTACCGCACGCTTCTGAGTCATTTCGAGGCTGTCCCACACTGCTCGCGCATCCGGTCCCCCGAACCGAGCGAGCAGGGCAGAGCCGACAGAACCCACCGAAGCCATCGCGGCAATCTCGGATGCCTCGAGCTCCGGCTGCAATTTCGCCGTGATCCGCGACAACTGACGCGCATCGATTGCGCCGTCAGCGAACGCATCGGCTGCCGAGTCCATCCGAGCTCGGATCGCGTCGGCGGTGACCCTGGCCTCTCGTGCTTCGGTGTCATCGCGGGCGAACAACTCGCGCGCATCTGGCCGTGCCAGCCGAGCGCACACGGTCTCGGTCACCAGTTCGTCCACCCACACCTGACGCCGACCCGTGCACCCCGCCGACGTGTCACAGGCGTACATCGCATGACCGCCGCGAGTCATCACTCGTAGCCGGGATCCGCACTTGCCGCACTCCCCGATGCCGAACGACAGCAGATGCCGCCGCGCGCCACCCTTCTTGTGTCCACGTCCCGGTTCGGCGAACAACGCCTTGATGCGGTCATGGTCCTCCTGCATGACGATCGGTGGCCACGCTGCCGGACCCACCACAACCCCGCGGTGAGTCCGTAGCGCCACGTTCAGGTCCCGCAATGCCAGCTTCTTGACCGATGACGATCGCCACGCGCCCCGCCGCAGGGGCGTAGGTACTCCGCGTTCGTTCAGCTTTCGGGTGATCGAGTCGAGTGTGCGACCGGCCAACAAGTCCGCAACGATGCTGCGCACTACATCCGCTTCTTCCACGTTCTCCACGTCTTGCCAATGGATCACGCGGCCGGAGGGGTCACGTTGATGTTCTCTCTGCCAGCCGTAGGCGACAGCGCCGTTCGCTCGACCCTCTTGCGCTCGCTGCTGTGCCGCACGAGCCACACGCTCGGACTTGACTTCCGATTCCGCGGTGTCGACTTCACCGAGAATGCCCGCCATCATTCGGCCGGACGCCGAGGTCATATCGATGTCACTCCCCTTCACCAGAGCGACGCCGACGGCGGAATTCTTGAGTAGGTCGATCCCTGCGGCGCGTTCCGACCGGTTGCGCCAGATCCGAGAAAGGCCGTAGGCGACGATCTGGTCGAATTCGCCGCGCCCTACAGCGGCCATCATCGCGGTGTACGCGGGACGGGATTTACCTCGCAACGCGGACACGTCGTTGTCGGTGTAGACCTCCACCAAGGTCCAGCCCCGCGCGGCGATCAGCGCTTCGGCGTCTTCCCGCTGCCTCTCGACGCCCTTGGCTGTGGCTAGCGGATCTTCAGATATTCGGGTGTAGATGGCTGCGCGCTGCGTCATGGTCGTGTACTTTACCGTTCAGAGCACCCGCTCTTCCCCGGGGGCGTCGGAAAAACTGGAAGCCCCGAGGACTTCACCCACCTTCTCGACGACGTGACGGCAAAGTTGTTCGACCGTTTCGGCGACGACACCGTGGTCTACCCGGGCCACGGAAAGGACACCACACTCGGTGCCGAGCGCCCTCACCTGGCCGAATGGCGCGAACGGGGCTGGTGACGATCGGCGCGCTTGAGACCGTCGAACACGGGGTATGAATAGTGTGACAAAAGGACGCACCCCGGTAGGTTTCCCCTACCGCTGTGCGATGTCCTAACGCCGATGACACGAGAAACTACGCAGGAGGCTGTCAATGCTGGTCCGCCGTATCGCCCGTCCGTTGATGTCTACGATCTTCATCGCCGGGGGCGTCGACGCACTCCGTAACCCCAGTGGCAAGGCAAAGGTTGCCGCTCCGCTGATCGAGCAGGGCAAGGACGCGCTACCGAACGAGGTCACCGCGAATGTGCCCGAGGACCCGGAGACGCTGGTTCGCATCAACGGCGGCATTCAGGTTGCGGGCGGCATTCTGTTGGCGACCGGCAAGGCACCACGTATCGCATCGATCGCACTGGCCGGAAGCCTCGTTCCGACGACGCTGGCGGGTCACGCCTTCTGGAACGAGACCGACCCGGAGACCAAGGCTGCGCAGCGCATCCACTTCTTCAAGAACCTGAGCCTCCTCGGCGGACTGCTCATCGCGGCCGTCGACACCGAGGGCAAGCCGTCCGTCGCATGGCGTAGCAAGCGGGCAGCACGCCGCGCGCAGGAGACCGTCGTCTCGGCACTGCCGGGGCACTCCACCCACGAGACCGGTGAGCGCGTCAAGGAAATCGCAGCCGTCGCCGCGAGCCGCAGCGCCGATCTCGCCGAGGCTGCCCAGCCGAAGCTGGCCAAGTTCGCCGACGCCGCCCAGCCCAAGTTGGCCAAGCTCGCGGACATCGCTACCGATAAGGGCTCGGAGTTGGCCGAGGTTGCTCAGCCGGCACTGAGCCGCTGGGCTCATATCGCAGCCGACAAGGGCTCCGAACTGGCCGAGGAAGCACAGAAGCGCGGGTCCAAGCTCGCCGAACTCGCCGCCGACCGCGGCAGCGACCTGGCCGACGAGGCCCAGAAGCGCGGATCCAAGCTCGCCGACAAGGCAGCGCACCGCGGAACAGACCTGGCCGAACTCGCGCAGAAGCGTGGATCGAAGCTCGTCGACGTAGCCGCGGATCGTCGCGTCGAACTGGCCGACGTCGCGCAGAAGCGGGCATCCAAGCTCGCCGATCTGGCCGCTGAGAAGGGCTCCGTCCTCGCCGACGAGGCTCAGAAGCGCGGAGTCACGTGGGCCGATCTGGCGTCCGATCGCGTGGAGACACTCGGCAAGCGCGCTCGCAAGCGCGCCGAGAAGCAGAGCAAGGAGCTCGAGAAGGTCACCGAGCAGGCCCGCGCCAAGCTCGAAAAGCGAGTTGCCAAGGCTCAGAAGAATCTGGACAAGAAGATTCAGCAGTACGCCAAGTAGTCCTCGCGGACAGAACGAGCGCACGCTCGTGCACAGCGGCCCTGCCCCGGAACTCGAGGTTCTGCGGCAGGGCCGTTGTGCGGCGTAGACTGCTCTGGCTGATTTCGAGGCGATATCTTCGCCTCGGCCGAATCCCCGAGGAGACCCTTTGCCGGACGACGGCCACACATCTAGCGGTTCCGACATACCGATCGAAGAAGACCTCGAGCAGGCGCATCTGACGAGGCTGTACACGCAGCTCGACGCGCTGCGCGAATACGCGGCAAACCGATTGCGGGCCGTGCTGTTGGAGACCGGTGGAACACCACAGGCCCGAAGCGAACGCGAATCGTTCAACCAGATGTACACCGAGGACATCGCCAAGTACGACGCCGCAGAGAACGGACTGTGCTTCGGACGTATCGACCTCGATCCGGATTCTCTCGACCCCAAGGTGGACGATCGTCCCGAACGCTACATCGGCCGAGTCGGAATCCTCGACGACAAGAACGACTACGAAACGCTGCTGCTGGACTGGCGAGCACCGATGGCCCGGCCGTTCTATCTGGCGACGCCGGCTGCGCCTGAAAACGTGTTGCGGCGCAGGCACATTCGCACCCGCGGCCGCCGCGTGACGTCGATCGCCGACGAATTCCTGGATCTGAACTCGGCTCGATCGTCGAGCGATGCTGCCGTAGCAGGCGGTGTCGCAAGTGAAGGTGCGCTGCTCTCGGCTCTGGATGCTGCGCGTACCGGCCAGATGAACGACATCGTCGAAACGATCCAGAGCGAACAGGACGCGATCATCCGGTCGCAGCATCGCAGTGTGCTGGTCGTTCAAGGCGGACCGGGCACCGGCAAGACGGCCGTCGCGCTGCACCGCGCCGCGTATCTGCTCTACACCTACCGCCAGCAGCTGGGCAAGAGCGGCGTGCTCATCATCGGACCCAACGCCACGTTCCTCGACTACATCGGACAGGTGCTGCCCTCGCTCGGCGAAACCGGTGTGCTGTTGTCCACGATCGGCGACCTCTACCCGGGAGTCCGTGCGCAACGAGAGGATTCGGCCCTGGCCACCGAGGTCAAGGGCAGACTGTCGATGGTCGACGTGCTGACCCGAGCGGTACGCGACCGGCAGGAAGTTCCCGCGCAACCGAGGCGGCTGAAATTCGACACCTACGACATCACGCTCGACCGTAAGATCGTCACCCGAGCTCGCGGACGCGCTCGCTCGTCGCGGCGACCGCACAACCTCGCTCGGCCACTGTTCGTGTCCTCGTTGATCGATCAACTGGCCAACCAACTGGCAGCGAAGCTGGGCCAGAACCTGGTCGACGGATCCAGCCTGCTCAGCGCCGACGACATCGCGGACATGCGCGACGAGATGCGCGAAGACCAGGACGTCATGGCCGCTGTCGACGAGCTGTGGCCGGATCTGTCTCCCCAACAGGTTCTCCACGACCTGTTTGCTTCGCCCGAGAAGATCGCCTCGGCCGCACCGGAACTGGATGCGGAAGAGCGCGACTCGCTGAGCCGTCGGGGCCGGGGCTTCTCCGCTGCCGACGCTCCCCTGCTCGACGAGCTGGCCGAGTTGCTCGGTGTGGACGATGCGGCCGAACGTGAGCAGGCACAACGTCAGTGGCGCGGCCAGATCGCCGACGCCCAGGGGGCACTGGACATCCTGACCGGTTCGGCACCACAGGACCTCGAGGACGAACTCGATCCGGAGATCCTGATGGCCTACGACCTGATCGACGCCGATCAGCTTGCGCGACGGCAGAATTCGGGTCAACGCCTTACCACCGCCGAACGGGCAGCCGGCGACCGGACCTGGACATACGGGCACGTGATCGTCGACGAGGCTCAGGAACTGTCGACCATGGCGTGGCGAATGGTGATGCGGCGCATACCGAATCGGTGGATGACCCTGGTGGGCGATACTGCGCAGACCGGCGATCCCGCCGGAACGTCTTCGTGGAGTTCGGTACTCGAACCGTATGTGGCAAAGCGCTGGAAGCGGACCGAACTGACGGTGAACTACAGGACGCCGTCGGAGATCATGGTGGTGGCGCACGACGTGCTGGCCGCGATCGATCCCGAGCAGTCCGAGCCCCGGTCCATCCGCAGCACCGGCGTGACACCGTGGGCGCTGCAAGTGCTGGAGGCGGACCTGTTCACCGCAGTGGAGAAGCGGGTCGCAGAGCACCCACGACCTGGGCTGAGCGCAGTGCTCGTTCCAGCCGGTCGCGTCTCCGACTTCCGACATCTGGCTTCGGACGTGGTGACCGTGTCGTCGGTCAAGGACGCGAAAGGGCTCGAGTTCGACTCGGTTCTCATCGTCGAGCCGAGTGCCATCGTGGCCGAGTCGCCGAAGGGAATGAACGACCTCTACGTGGCACTCACCCGAGCCACCCAGCGACTCGGCGTGGTGCACGTCGACCCGCTACCGAAGGAACTCTCGGCGCTGCAGCCGTTCGAGCCGGAAGCCTAGAGACCTGCACACACCAACGGCCCGCTCCGTCGATTCGATGGAGCGGGCCGTAAGGCGTGCGCAGGGTGAAATCAGCGGACGGTGTGCACGATCAGGACATCGCAGGTGGACTTGCGAGCGGCGTCCGACGGAACCGAACCCAACAGGCGCCCGGTCAACGAGTTCAGGCCGCGGTTGCCGACGACGAGCAGATCGCCCTTCACCTCGTCCACGAGTGCCAGCAGCGACTCGACGGGAGCGCCTACGATCGCCTTCTCCTCGATGTTCTTCGCACCGGCCTTGGTGGCATGCTCGCGCGCAGTGCGCAGAATTTCACGCGTCGGTGCCGATCCGGTGATCTGGTAGGCGTCCTCGCGCAGTGCGTCGGCGGCAGCGGACGTGTCCTTGGGATCGGCCGGGTAGTACGCGCAGGCGATCACCAGGGTGGCATCGGCGTCTCCCGCCAGAGCCGCGGCCTTCTCCACTGCCCGCAGTGACGATTCGGAGCCATCGGTCCCGACGACGACGGTGCGGTAGGCGCTCATTCATTCCTCCATTTGTCGGTCACACACAGATGTGACACTTCTGGTCGATCTCGATTGGTGCAAGTCACAGGACCGAATGACGTGGTCCGGAGACTGATTCGCTGACATTAGCCGGAACCGGCCGATCGGCACGTGAACTTGGGGAACAACACGATCCGCGCCACTCACATACATTGGTTTGCATGCCGATTCCCCGCCCGCCACTGTCGAGACGGGCCATGACTGTCGGCGCCGCTGTGATTGCAGTTCTAGCGGTAGCCGCTCTCGCATTCGTACTCCTCCCCCAGGATTCGAGCGCCGACACATCCACTCGTGATGCGCGCATCACGCTACCGGACAGCCCCGAGTCGACGGGCACCGTCGACATCGACGCGCGGCTCTACGCCCCGGCTGTCACACCCGCGCCGACGGTGCTCCTCGCCCACGGTTTCGGCGGCAGCAAGGACTCGGTCGACGGTGAGGCACGTGACCTCGCGGCTCGCGGGTACACCGTCCTCGCCTACAGCGCACGCGGGTTCGGCGACAGCACGGGTTCGATCTCGATCAACGACCCCGATCGCGAAGTCGCCGACGCTCGCGGACTCATCGACTGGCTCGCCGAACAACCGGAAGTGGAACTCGACGCTCCCGGCGACCCTCACATAGGAGTCGCCGGTGGTTCGTACGGCGGCGCACTGGCACTGAGTGCAGGCGGCACCGACCCCCGCATCGATTCCATCGCCGCCGCGATCACCTGGAACGACCTGGGTCAGGCCCTGTTCCCCAACTACGGCGTCACCTCGACCGAGGGCCGAGAAGCCCTCGGCGACACGGTCACTCCCGCCGCGGCGGAGTACGGCGGACCCGGCGTGCTCAAGCGTGGCTGGGCCGGTGTGTTCTTCGGAGCGGGCGCAGCGAGCACGCCGCCCAGCGACGGCGATGACAGCGGTGATGCAGGGACCGAAACATCGGGGACCGGCGAGGGCGCGTCTGCGTGCGGCAGGTTTTCTCCCGAGTTCTGCGACGCCTACGCCCAATCCGCGGTGACGGGGATCCCCAGCCAACAGCTCCTCGATCTGCTGACCGCACACTCACCCGTCGCGGTGGCGTCGAACATCACCGCACCGACTCTGCTGGTGCAGGGCACCCAGGACACATTGTTCGGCCTGGATCAGGCCGACGCGACGGCGCGTCAGATCGCGGCGGCCGGTGGGAACGTCACCGTGCGATGGTTCGACGGCGGCCACGACGCCGGCGGAACGGACGGCACGAGCGATCGGGCCATCGCCGACTTCTTCGACACGACGTTGCGTGACAACGACACTGCCACCGGTGGCCAGCCGTTCGTCTACTCCACTCAGCGGGCAGCCGACGAGCGCGGCGGCGACCGCAACCGCCGGATGACCGCTCCCGACTACCCGGGACTGGCGGCCGACTCCGACGCCACCCGGACCGAATCCGTCACTTTCACTCCCAAGGCGGAGAACCAGTCGATCATTCGTCCGCCCGGAGCGTCGCCGTCGGCGATCTCGTCGGTACCCGGTTTGGGCTCGGTGCTCTCGACTCTCGGATCGACCGGGGCCGGAGCAGCCCTGACCGCGGACCTGCCGGGCCAGTCGGCGACGTTCACAAGCGATCCCGTCGATTCGTCCGTGACGATCACCGGTGTACCTCGAGTGAACCTGCGAGTGGCGTCACTGGCCTCACCGGGTCAAGCCGTTCTGTTCGCGAAGCTCTATGACGTTGCACCGAACGGCACCAGAACGCTTCCAGGCGGCGCGGTCTCGGCGATCCGCCTCCCCGACACCGAGGGCATCGATCCCGTCGATGTCACCGTCGCGCTGCCTGGCATCAGCTACACCGTCCAGCAGGGTCATCACCTCGAACTGAGCGTTTCCACCACGGATCAGGCCTACGCCGTTCCGCTCGAACCGGCCCAGTTCAGCGTGGCCATGACCGACAACACCATTGCGTTGCCCACAGTCCCTGCAGAGGAGAGCGCCAACAGCACCGTTCCGGTGGCACCGCTGATCGGCATCGGGGTCGTCCTGCTCGCGGTCGCTGGTGCGATCGTGGCCGGAGTCGTGCGGACCAGACGCCGCGCGGTCGCCGAAGTGGACGAGAGTCTGATCGACACTCCGCTGGTGATCACCGATCTGGCCAAGACGTACTCGAACGGCTTCCGCGCGGTCGACGGCGTGAGCTTCGAGGTGAAGCAGGGCCAGGTTCTGGGTCTCCTCGGGCCCAACGGTGCCGGAAAGACCACCACCCTGCGGATGCTGATGGGCCTGATCACTCCCACCGGCGGTGACATCCGCGTCTTCGGCCACAAGGTGACGCCGGGCGCGCCGGTGCTGTCCAGACTCGGCTCGTTCGTCGAGGGATCAGGATTTCTTCCCCACCTGACCGGAACTCAGAACCTACGGTTGTACTGGGAGGCAACCGGGCGGCCGATCGAGGACGCCCACCTGGAAGAGGCACTGGAGATCGCCGACCTCGGCACCGCAATCGAACGCAAGGTCAAGTCGTACAGCCAGGGCATGCGGCAGCGGCTGGCCATCGCCCAGGCCATGCTGGGGCTGCCGGATCTGATGGTCCTGGACGAGCCGACCAACGGACTCGATCCACCGCAGATCAGGACGATGCGCGACGTGCTGATCAACTACGCGAAGACCGGTCGAACGGTGTTGGTGTCGAGCCATCTACTCGCCGAGGTCGAACAGACCTGTACCCATGTGGTCGTCATGAATCGTGGATCGGTGATCAGTTCCGGAACGGTCCGCGAATTGACCGCAGCGGGCGGACAAACGGAGATCAGGGTCGACGACGCCACCCGCGCGCGGTCGGTGCTGGGTGCCTCCGGCCACGACGGCGCGGTGATCGTCGACGACGGAACGGTGACGGTGGACCTGACCGACGCCGACTCCGCCGTAGTCATCCGAGAACTCGTCACCGCGGGCGTCTCGGTGCGCGGATTCTCCCAATCGACCCGCCTCGAGGATGTGTTCCTCGACCTGGTCCACCGAGACACCCCCGGGTCCGACACCAGCAAGGATCGCTCATGAGCACCGCACACGCAGACGGGCGCGCTGCCGGTTACACCGGCGGCAGTACCTTGCCCTTCCGTACCGAGTTGCGCAGGCAGCTGGGACGCCGTCGCACTCAGTTGGCCATCGGATTTCTTGCCCTGCTCCCGGTGATTCTTGCGATCGCCTTCACCGTCGGCAGCTCGAGTGCCGACTCGGACGCCGGGGGACTGATCGAACTCGGAACTCGCGGAGGCATGAACTTCACGGTCTTCGCTCTGTTCATGTCGGTGGGGTTCCTACTGATCGTCGTGGTGGCGCTGTTCTTCGGCGACTCGGTGGCGAGCGAGGCCTCGTGGTCGAGTCTGCGGTACCTCCTGGCCATCCCGGTACCTCGGAGTCGACTGCTGACGCAGAAGGCATTGGTGTCGGCCACGTTGTCGAGTGCGGCGATCGTCGTGCTTGTCGGCGTTTCGCTGTTGATCGGCACCGTGATGTACGGCGCAGAGTCGCTCATCACCCCACTGGGTGAGGGTCTGTCGTACGGAACCTCACTGGTGCGGCTACTGATCGCAGTCGCGTACATAGGCATCAACCTGCTGTGGGTGGCCGGCCTGGCGATGCTGCTGTCAGTGCTCACCGACGCCCCGCTCGGGGCCGTCGGCGGCGCGGTGATGACGTCGATTCTGATGCAGATTCTCGATCAGATCACCGCACTGGGGTCACTTCGCAACTACCTGCCCGGGCACTACGCCAATTCGTGGATCGACGCTTTCGGAACGAGTATCGACTGGAACGACATGGTGGTGGGATCGTTCTCGGCCATCACGTACGCGGCCGTGTTCGGGTTGATCGCGTGGCGGCGTTTCGCGACCAAGGACATCACCAGCTGAGGCGGCCTAATTCTTCTTGATCGCCGGTCCGAAGACGCCGTCGGGAATGACGCCCTGACCGACGATCGACTCACGCCACGGCGTCGCGAGCGAGACCAGCCGAGCTGCACCGTCCTCGCCGAGGGCGGCCCACGGCGCAACAGCGAGGTCGTTGGTGATGTCCTCGACCAACGTGCGGAGATCTTTGCCGTCCTGAGTCAGGGCACCATCGGACGAGAGCAGTTCTCGGTCGGCCAAAGATGCGACCGCGCCATCCCACTGCTCGGTCGACCATCCGCGACGCTTACGCGCGAACTCCTTCTCGAAGCCGTAGCCGGTGGCGGTGTGGGTGATCAGCGCTTCGAGCCCGCTCAGGCCCGCCGTCTGCAGCGCCGCAATGTGACCGTCGCCGCGGTATTCGCGGATCAGGGTCAGGGCATGCCACAGCACCAGATGCGGCGCAGTGGGCCAGTCGAGCTCGGAGTATGCGGCGTACAGGGGTCGACCGTCGTCGCCGGGGATTCCACGGGCTGCGATCGATGCCAGGTCGGCCGCCTCGGCCATGTCCGCGGACGTCAGAACCTCGGGGCCGAGCAGTCGGCCGAAGGCAGCGTCGAGAGTCTCGTACCGGATGGCCATGATCTCGTCGGGTGACGCGATGTCCCAGGCGGCCGGGATGAGCGGTGCCACCAGTTCACGGTTGAAGTTGTAGAACGTGGCGGTGACGACACCTGCGCCGACCCGTCCCAAAGGCGCTGCCCGACCCGCGAAATAGCAGGCCCGCGGCGGCAACCCCGCCGCGACCAGCGCATCCTGTGTCTCCGGAAGGAAATAGGTCATCGAGTGAATCAGTTCGAGCGCGCGAGAGGTGCGGCCGGCGGTGGTTGCGTCCATCGCTGAACCGTATCCGAACCATTTCGGCTCATTCCGCAGGCTCCACTCGCGTCTCCAGCCTGCCCTATTTGAGCCCGGCCGCATCCATCCCGCGCAGTTCCTTCTTCAGATCCTGAATTTCGTCTCGTAAGCGTCCCGCGAGCTCGAACTTCAACTCCCGGGCAGCGTTCATCATCTGGTCGGTCATGTTCTTGATCAGATCGGCCAGTTCTGCGCGCGGCATCGACGAGACGTCCTGCCCTTCGTATACCCCGGAGCTGACCGACCGTCCTGCTTCGCCCTGCGCGCGTCGCCCGCGGCTGGCGTTGCGACCGGACCCGCCGATCTCGACGACGTTGTCGGTGTCCTCGGCTTCCTGATAGACCTGATCGAGGATGTCAGCAATCTTCTTGCGCAGCGGCTGCGGATCGACACCCCGCTCCTTGTTGTACGCGATCTGCTTCTCGCGCCGACGTTCTGTTTCCTCGATCGCATAGGTCATCGAGTCCGTCATCTTGTCGGCGTACATGTGCACTTCGCCGGACACATTTCGGGCGGCACGACCGATGGTCTGGATGAGGCTCGTGCCGCTTCGGAGGAAGCCTTCCTTGTCGGCATCGAGAATCGCGACGAGCGACACTTCCGGTAGGTCGAGGCCCTCGCGCAGCAGGTTGATGCCGACCAATACGTCGTACTCGCCGAGGCGCAGTTGCCGGAGTAGCTCGACGCGGCGCAGCGTGTCGATGTCGGAGTGCAGGTAACGCACGCGAATGCCCAGTTCGAGAAGGTAGTCGGTGAGATCCTCCGACATCTTTTTGGTCAGAGTGGTCACCAACACGCGCTCGTCCTTGTCCGCGCGCTCCCGGATCTGGTGCACCAGATCGTCGATCTGTCCCTTGGTCGGCTTGATGACCACCTGGGGATCGACAAGTCCGGTGGGCCTGATGACCTGCTCGACGAATTCGCCCCCGGTCTGACCCAGCTCGTACTTTCCCGGGGTGGCAGAGAGGTAGACCGTCTGACCGATCCGCTTCGTGAACTCTTCCCACGTCAACGGACGGTTGTCGGTCGCCGACGGGAGGCGGAACCCGAAATCGACCAGGTTTCGCTTGCGCGACATGTCACCCTCGTACATCGCACCGATCTGCGGCACGGTCACGTGCGACTCGTCGATCACGAGCAAGAAGTCCTCAGGGAAGTAGTCGATCAACGTTGCCGGTGCGGTGCCGGCCCCTCGTCCGTCGATGTGTCGCGAGTAGTTCTCGATACCCGAGCAGAACCCGACCTGTTTGATCATCTCCAGGTCGTATTGCGTCCGCATCCGCAACCGTTGCGCCTCGAGCAGCTTCCCCTTGCCCTCCAGCTCCGCCAGACGGGCTTCGAGTTCGGCTTCGATGTCCTTGACGGCTCGTTCCATGCGCTCGGGCCCGGCAACGTAGTGAGTGGCCGGGAAGATGCGTACCGAATCGACCTGTCGGACGATGTCCCCGGTCAGCGGATGCAGGTAGTAGAGCGCTTCGATCTCGTCGCCGAAGAACTCGATGCGGATCGCCAGTTCCTCGTAGGACGGAATGATCTCGACGGTATCGCCGCGCACCCGGAACGATCCACGGGTGAAAGCCATGTCGTTGCGGGTGTACTGCACGTCCACCAGCAGCCTGAGCAGTGCATCACGCTGAACTTCGACATTGACCTCCAGCTCGATCGACCGGTCGACGTACGACTGAGGCGTGCCGAGGCCGTAGATGCACGACACCGAGGCCACCACGACCACATCGCGCCGCGAGAGCAGAGATGCCGTGGCCGAGTGCCGTAGCCGCTCGACGTCGTCGTTGATGGACGAGTCCTTCTCGATATAGGTGTCGGTCTGCGCGATGTACGCCTCGGGCTGGTAGTAGTCGTAGTACGACACGAAGTACTCGACTGCGTTGTTGGGCAACATGTCTCGCAGCTCGTTCGCCAACTGCGCAGCCAGAGTCTTGTTCGGTGCCATCACCAGGGTGGGGCGCTGCAGCTTCTCGATGAGCCAGGCCGTGGTGGCCGATTTACCGGTACCCGTGGCACCGAGAAGCACGACGTCCTTCTCGTCCGCCTTGATCCGCCGTTCGAGCTCGGCGATGGCGGTCGGCTGATCACCGGCCGGCACGTGTTCGCTGACGACCTCGAACGCCGGTCCGGTGCGCTCGATCGCGCCCACCGGACGGTGTTCGGAGTGCGCGACAACGGGATGTTCGGATGCAAACGCCATTACACAAGCGTAGACGCGACCACCGACAAGTTCCGTCGGGCAGACCCAGGACGTCGGTTCCCGGTAGCTTCTACAGGCATGGTCGCTCACACGTCAGCCGGTGCGCACGCCGTCGTTCATGCCCCCAAGCACGAGACGTTCGACCTCGTCGCCAAGACAAACGTGGATCCCAAGGGGTTCGTCCGTGTCGTCGACGAATACCGCGTCGAGCCGTGGGGGTTGTACATGGCCCGACCCTCGGACCATGCCCACTTCGACTACCTCGAGTCCTGGCTACTGCCCGCTCTCGGGCTCCGCGCCTCGGTGTTCCATTACCTGCCGGCTCACGCGAGGGATCAGGACTACTACGTCGACATCGGCGAGTACACCGCCGGCTCCACCCGATGGACATCCGTCGACCACTATCTCGACCTCAGTGTCCGTACCGGCCGCGATTACGACCTGTTGGACGTCGACGAGTTGTTCGACGCTCGGGTGGCGCAACACGTCGACACCCCGACGGCCGAGCTCGCGCTGGCCAGATCGATCACCGCCATCGAAGGACTGACGCGGCACGACTACGACCTGAACGCGTGGCTCGCATCCGTCGGGATGCCGACCGAGTGGAACGGTAAGCCGACCTGATGCGCGCAGCTCTGCGTCAGGCAGTCCAGTTCGTCTGCTCAGCCCACTGCCACGCCCGACGGTAGGCCACGTCGAACCACGGTGCCTTGGCGTTCTCGTACGCTTCGATCGCCGCACGGTAATCCTTGATCCCTGCGGCCACCTCGGAGGCACGTCGCTTGATCCCCGAGTACTCGGTCGCAACAGACGAGTCTTCGCGCAGCCAGTCGCGGAACAACAGGGCGAAAGTCTGGTTCGGCCAACCGTCGACCCGAATGTGCACGTTGGCCGGACGTCCGGGGTCCGCGTTGCCGTGAAAGCGCTTGCCCCACACCGCAGGATCTGCCTCACCGCCCATTCCGTATGCAGGCTTGGGGTCGTCGAAGTTACTGGTCTCGACTCCGGGGAACCCGGCAAGACGTAACCGATCACCGACCGCATCCGCGTCGTCGAGAGAACGCACCGTGATCTGAATGTCGATGACGTCCTTGGCGTCCAGGCCGGGCACTGCGGTGGACCCCACGTGGTCGATCCGGACGGCTTCGTCCGCACAGGCGAGAGCCAGGCGGCCGATGATCCGGCGGGCCTGCAACTCCCATGCCGGGTCTGCCGTCACCTGTTCCGGATGCGTGCGGGCGACGATGCCCTCTCTGATGTTGCGCTCGAAGGGAATCAGGCGCTCGTTCCACAGGAGTCGAACCTGCTCGTCGACGCTGCCCGGCGCACCGGTGTTGTCGATCCAGACGTCTGCTGCGGCTCGGCGTGCGTCATCGGTTGCCTGCGCGGCGATTCGTGCGCGGGCGTCGGCCTCGGGCATGTTTCGTTGCCCGGTGAGTCGGCGTACGCGCTCTTCGGCATCGACCCAGACGACCACGACCAGGTGGAAGAACGGACCCATCGAGCCTTCGACGAGGAGCGGAATATCTTGCACCACAATGGCATCCGAGGACGCACCGTCGATGATCTCGGCAGTACGCTGACCGACCAACGGGTGGACGATGCCGTTGAGCTTCTTCCGGGATTCCTCGTTCCCGAATGCCACGGCCGCCAACGCCGGACGGTCCAACGAACCGTCCGGTAAGAGAATGTCGGCCCCGAACGTATCCGTCAGTTGTTGCAGGCCAAGCGTTCCCGGTTCCACGACTTCACGGGCGAGCACATCGGAGTCGACGAGAACTCCACCCAGCTCGGTCAGCACCTTGGCAACGGTCGATTTTCCGGCACCTATTCCACCGGTCAGTCCCAGTCTCAGCATGCACCCAGTCTGACACTCGAACACGCCGAAGCACACCAGCCCCAAATACACCGGTTTCGGAGGTCTGTCGGTTATCTTCGACGAGCGCGACCTCGATGTGCCGACCCACAGCTATTGAAAAGGACACCCATGCGAAGCAATCAGATCCAACCGGGTCGGCACCGCCTTGGCATGGATGCAGGCGTACATTGCGTTCTCATTCCGGAAGTTGCCTCGGCGTTGGCCGACCACCGGCGTAACTGGTTCACCAACCTCCTGACCCCCGCCCGCCACAGCTTTGCCAGCATGCGCAAGCGTACGGAGAGCGTCGGTCAGTGGAGTCCAGCCACCGCCGCGTAGTTCGCACTTCCCCCTCACACATGGGCCCGGTTCATCGGAACCGGGTCCATTGTCGTCTCGCAAGCAGAACATGTCCGCCCGACTGCTTTCGAACGAGAAAGCCCCGGCTCTCATGAAGAGAACCGGGGCTGCGGTCACACCCTCACGGGTGGACAACTTCTATCAGGCGTTGCCGGACAGCTTCTCGCGAAGTGCAGCAAGCTGCGCATCGCTGGCCAGCGATCCACCGGTCGAGGCCGGAGCCGATGCTGCGGGAGCATCGCCTTCTGCATCGGCGGGGGCCTGACCCGACTCGGAGGAGTAGTTGGTGTTGGCGGCTTCGGCAGCTTCGTCCTTGGCCGTCTTCTCCATCTGAGCGGTGTGCATCTTGTGGCGACGCTCGGCCTCGGCGTAGCGACCTTCCCACTCTTCACGCTGCTTCTCGTAACCTTCGAGCCATTCGTTGGTCTCGGAGTCGAAGCCCTCGGGGAAGATGTAGTTGCCACCCTCGTCGTACGAGTCGGCCATGCCGTACTTGGACGGATCGAACTCTTCTGCGTAGTCCTCGTTGGCCTGCTTGAGGCTCAACGAAATCCGGCGACGCTCGAGATCGATGTCGATGACCTTGACGAGCGCGTCGTCGCCGACACCCACGACCTGGTCCGGAACCTCCACGTGGCGCTCGGCCAGCTCGGAGATGTGCACGAGGCCCTCGATGCCCTCTTCGACGCGAACGAACGCACCGAAGGGAACCAGCTTGGTGACCTTTCCGGGCACGATCTGGCCGATCGCGTGGGTGCGAGCGAACTGGCGCCACGGATCTTCCTGAGTTGCCTTGAGCGACAGCGACACACGCTCGCGGTCCAGGTCGACGTCGAGAACCTCGACGGTGACCTCGGTGCCGACCTCGACAACCTCGGACGGGTGATCGATGTGCTTCCAGGACAGCTCGGAGACGTGCACGAGGCCGTCGACGCCACCCAGGTCCACGAAGGCACCGAAGTTGACGATGGAGGACACGACGCCCTTGCGGACCTGGCCCTTCTGGAGCTGGTGCAGGAACTCGCTGCGGACCTCGGACTGGGTCTGCTCGAGCCATGCGCGGCGCGACAGGACCACGTTGTTGCGGTTCTTGTCGAGCTCGATGATCTTGGCCTCGATCTCCTTGCCGACGTACGGCTGGAGGTCGCGGACGCGACGCATCTCGACGAGCGAGGCAGGCAGGAAGCCGCGGAGACCGATGTCCAGGATGAGTCCACCCTTGACGACCTCGATGACGGTGCCCTTGACGGCCTCGTCCTTCTCCTTGAGCTCCTCGATCGTGCCCCAAGCGCGCTCGTACTGAGCTCGCTTCTTGGACAGGATCAGGCGGCCTTCCTTGTCCTCCTTGGTGAGGACGAGTGCTTCGATCTCATCTCCCACGGAGACGACCTCGTTGGGGTCGACGTCGTGCTTGATGGAGAGCTCGCGAGAAGGGATGACGCCTTCGGTCTTGTAACCGATGTCGAGTAGAACCTCGTCGCGATCGACCTTGACGATGGTGCCTTCGACGATGTCACCATCGTTGAAGTACTTGATCGTCGCGTCGATGGCTGCGAGAAAATCCTCTGCGGAGCCGATATCGTTTACGGCCACCTGCGGTGAGGTTGTGGTTGAGGGCATGTGTTGAGTTGCTCCGGACGGGTTGGGTATCGGTTGATGGATGTTCGGTCGGACTTGTAGAACATGTGCAGCACGAGTGTCGACGGCGATATTCCTGCCGACTCCGCGAACGCCGAGGACGGGCGGACCCGACCTGAGCGCAGCATGAACACACTCGCGGTGATCAGGGTACGCGATGCCGCAGTACCAGCACAAACCCGGTTAGAGTCGGCGTGTGAGCGATCTTCCTGAGCCGTCGTCCACTCCCGGCCGCGGCCGTGTCGATTCGGCCGCGAGCGACCGCGCCAGCAGACTCTGGTGGGACTCCGACGCCGACAACTACCACCGTACGCACGGCGCGTTTCTCGGTGTGTCGACCGACACCGGCGAATTCGTCTGGTGCCCCGAGGGACTGCACGAGGGCGATGTGCACTTGTTGGGCGACGTCGCAGACAAGGACGTCCTCGAAGTGGGATGCGGCAGTGCACCGTGCGCTCGCTGGCTCGGCGCTCAGGGTGCTCGCGCGATCGGTCTCGACATCTCGATGGGCATGTTGCAACGAGGCGTCGACGCCATGGCCGCGGGGGGTTCGACGGTTCCGCTGGTCCAGGCCAGTGCCGAATCGTTGCCGTTCGGCGACGAACGATTCGACATCGTCTGCTCGGCCTTCGGCGCAGTTCCGTTCGTCGCGGACTCCGCCAACGTCATGAAGGAGGTCGCGCGAGTGCTCCGACCGGGCGGCATCTGGGTGTTCGCCGTCAATCACCCGATGCGCTGGGTGTTCCCCGACGATCCGGGGGTCGGCGGCCTGACCGCGACGATTCCGTACTTCGATCGAACCCCCTACGTCGAATACGACGCCGACGGGACCCCTAACTACGTGGAGCATCACCGCACGATCGGTGACCGAGTGCGCGAACTGGTTGCCGCAGGCCTCGAGGTGCGAGACATCGTCGAGCCGGACTGGCCGGAGTGGCTGGACCGAGAGTGGGGGCAGTGGAGCCCGCTGCGTGGGCAACTCTTTCCCGGCACCGCGATCTTCAGCAGTCGAAAGCCGCGCTGAGTCCGTCGTCGATCAGCGGCGGTGCACCCGTGCCTCGACGGTCTCGGTGAATGCGCTGGTCGACGCCTGCCCACCGAGGTCTGCTGTCGCCACGCCGGATTCGACGGTGTCGTCGACCGAGTGTCGGATCCGCCCGGCAGCTGCGGCGAGCAGGTCGTTCCCGTGCCGATCGGCGAGCCACTCGAGCAGCATCGCGGCCGACAGGAACAGCGCAGTCGGGTTGGCGCGATTCTTGCCGGCGATGTCCGGGGCGGAACCGTGTGACGCCTGCGCCATGGCCTGTGATTGCGAGGAATTGATCGACGGGGCGGTACCGAGCGAGCCGGACAACTCTCCCGTCAGATCCGACAGGATGTCGCCGAACATGTTCTCGGCCACGATGACGTCGTAGTCCTCACCGCGTCGAACCAGGTGTGCGGCCAGCGCGTCGACGTGTTCCTCGGTGACCTCGACGTGCGGGAACTGTTCGCCCACGGCGCGGCACGCATCGCGGAACAATCCCGTCGTCATCGACAGCACGTTGGTCTTGTGGACGATGGTGAGCTTGCGGCGGCGTCTGTCTGCGAGCAGGAATGCCTCGCGCGCAATGCGTTCGCATGCCCTGCGGGTGAACACCCCGACCGCGAGTGCCACGTCGGGAGTCGGCATGAATTCGCCGCTGCCGACGAACATGTTGCGATCGGCATAGAACCCCTCGGTGTTCTCCCGCACCACTACCAAATCCATGTTCGGCGACATCGCTCGCACGCCGGCAAGGGCTTTGGCAGGCCTGATGTTGGCGAACAGGTCGAAATCCTTCCGAATCCGTCCGCCTGGGGTCAGCTGTGAACGGAACGGCTCCGGATACGAGGCACTGTCGTGTGGCCCCAGAATCCAACTCTCGAGCTCGCCCAGTTCCTGCAACGTGCCCTCGGGTATCGGCGTGCCGTATTCGTCGATGGCACCGCGACCGAGCGGGAGGTGCACCCACTCGACCGCCGATCCCCCCACTGCCGCGATCGCCGCGTCGACCACTCGGATCGTGGCGGGCACGATCTCGTGACCGATCCCGTCGCCGGTCATCGCCCCGATCCGTAGCGTCGTTGCATTCCGGCCGTCCGTCTGCGACATCATGGCCTCCATGGTGCAGTCCGCAGAACTTCTACTCGACTCCGGCCTCGATGCTGCGGTTCGCCGCGAGTGGGCGGCGCTGTCGGATGCCGGCCTCCCGAGCCAGAATCGGCACCGAGGTGAATCGAACCGACCACACATCACTGTCGCGGTGGCAGCGTCGATGCCCGTCGCGGTGGACGACGGCGCAGCCGTTCGTTTCGATCCGTTCGATGTGCGCCTCGGCGGGCTCGTCGTGTTCGGCGGTCGGGCGATAACCCTGGCACGCCTGGTCGTTCCGACCAGTGAGTTGCTCGATCTGCACGCCAGGATGCACGCGGCCGTGGGCGAAGACTCGCTCGATCACCTCGACCCCGGCCGATGGACACCGCACGTGACACTGGCCCGGCGATTGACGTCCGAGGAGGCGGGAACCGCCGTACGACTGTTGTCGACGAGCATCGAGGACCTGGTGGGCTCTGCCGTGGCCCTGCGTCGCTGGGACGGCGAGGCCAAACGCGAGTGGCGAATCGGCTGACCGCAACGTCAGAAGGTGAAGTCGCCGAACTGTGTCACCTCCGCGTGGGTGTCGGGAGCGAAGCCTGCGACCACGAGAGCATCGATGGCCAGGAACGACAGCACAACTACCAATACAATTGTCATGCACCTAGCGTCCTACCTGCGGAGAGTCTCCACGAGTGGCAGTAACGCCACTTATCCTCGAATTTCTGCCATACTCGTCGCATGCTGAAACGAGTGGTCGTTGCACTGATGCCGTTGACCGAACAGTTCGAGCTCGGCGTCGCATGCGAGGTGTTCGGGTTCGACCGCTCGGACGAGGGCCTCCCCACCTACGACTTCTCCCTGATCGCGGGTGTCCCCCAACCGATCCGCACCCGCGTCGGCTACACCATCGACGTGCCACACGATCTCGACAGTCTCGACAGCGCCGACCTGATCATCATTCCGGCCGGCGGCACCGAGGCGGCGGACGACGGCAGCTATGTGTGCGGCATCGGATACAACTCGTCCATCGAGCCCTTGCTGGCCAAACTCCGTGCGGCGGTGGACCGGGGTGCCATGGTCGCAAGCCTGTGCAACGGTGCGTTCGTGCTGGGCCAGGCAGGGCTGCTCGACAATCGGCCGTGCACGACGCATTGGCGGCATTCGGCCTCGCTGGCCGCGAAATACCCGCTGGCTCAGGTGGATCCGAACGTCCTCTACGTGGACGCAGGCAACGTCCTCACCAGCGCAGGGACGGCCGCCGGAATCGACCTGTGCCTGCACATCGTGCGCAAGTACCAGGGCAGCGTCGTGGCCAACGGGATCGCCCGCAGAATGGTCGTCCCGCCGCATCGCGACGGTGGCCAAGCTCAGTTCGTCACCAGTCCCCTGCCCGCCACGCACACCGAGACATTGGCACCGCTGCTGGACTGGATGACCGAGAATCTCGACTCCGAGCTGACGATCGGGCGACTGGCAGCACGGGTGAACATGTCGGCACGCACCTTTGCTCGTAGGTTCGCGGCCGAAACCGGAACGACGCCCGCGCGGTGGCTCAACGATCAACGCGTGCTGGCGGCTCAGCAATTGTTGGAGAACTCCGATCTGCCGATGGATTCGATCGCCGAGGTGGTCGGCTTCGGAAACGCCGCCGCTCTGAGGCAGCACTTCGTGAGATTGCGATGCACCACCCCGAACTCGTACCGCCGGACGTTCCGCGCCGCACCCCAGCCCGCCTGACACGCCGCGCTCCGACGCGGCCGGGAAGATTCAGGCGAGTACCTGCGTTGAGACACACCAGAAGCGCAATCAATCGAAAGGGACCGCGTGGCCACTCAGACTTTGACTCAGCAGAATTTCGACGAGATCGTCACCAGCAACGACGTGGTGTTGGTCGATTTCTGGGCATCCTGGTGCGGCCCCTGCCGCCAGTTCGCCCCGACATTCGAGAAGTCGTCGGATGCTCACCCCGACGTCGTGCACGCCAAGGTCGACACCGAGGCCGAGCAGGGTCTCGCTGCGGCAGCGCAGATCCAGTCGATCCCGACGATCATGGCGTTCCGCGAGGGAATTCTCGTCTACGCACAGCCCGGTGCTTTGCCTGCACCGGCGCTCGAAGACCTCGTCGGACAGATCAAGGCACTCGACATGGACGTCGTACGCCAGCAGATCGCCGAGCAGGCTCCCGCAGCGGAGTAGTTCTGCACTCAGCACGACGCGAAGGGCCGCTCACCGAGATCGGTGAGCGGCCCTTCGCTGTGCCACGGATTGGATCAGTGAGCCGGCCCGATTCAGTGAGCTGCGGCATCCCAGCTTCGGCCGGTACCGACCGACACTTCGAGCGGCACCGAGAGTTCGATCGCCGACGACATCTTGTTGCGCACGAGCGCTTCGACTTCCTCGCGCTCGGAGTCGACGACCTCGAGCACCAGTTCGTCGTGTACCTGCAGCAGCATGCGCGACTTCAGAGTCGACTCGGCGAGTGAGCGGTGCACATCGATCATCGCGACCTTGATGATGTCGGCGGCGGTGCCCTGGATCGGAGCATTGAGGGCACCGCGCTCGGCTACCTCTCGACGCTGGCGGTTGTCGCTGTTGAGATCCGGTAGGTACCGACGCCTGCCGTACAGGGTCGAGGTGTACCCCACCTTGCGCGCTTCCTCGACGGCATTGCGCAGGTAGTCGCGGACACCACCGAACCGCGCGAAGTACGCCTCCATCTGCTGCTTCGCCTCCTCGGTGGAGATCTTGAGCTGCGCGGCGAGGCCGAATGCGCTGAGCCCGTAGGCCAATCCGTAGGACATCGCCTTCACCCGACGACGCAGTTCGGGGGTGACCTCCTCGATCGGCACCCCGAACGCGCGGGAACCGACGAAGCTGTGGAGGTCCTCACCCGTGTTGAACGCCTCGATCAGACCCTCGTCGCCGGACACGTGCGCCATGATGCGCATCTCGATCTGGCTGTAGTCGGCGGTGAGCAGGGTGTCGTAACCCGCCCCGACGACGAAGCCGTCCCGGATGTGGCGTCCTGCCTCGTTGCGCACCGGGATGTTCTGCAGGTTGGGTTCGGTGGACGACAGCCGCCCGGTGGCCGCAACGGTCTGGTTGAACGTGGTGTGAATTCGTCCGTCGTCGGCAACGGACTTGAGCAGGCCGTCGACCGTCACCTTCATGCGTGTCGCGTCTCGGTGATCGAGCAAGAATTTCAGGAAGGGATGCTCCGTCTTCTCGAACAACCCCTGCAGCGCATCGGCATCGGTGGTGTAACCGGTCTTGGTCTTCTTGGTCTTGGGCATGTCGAGTTCCTCGAACAGCACCACCTGCAACTGCTTCGGTGACCCGAGGTTGATCTGCTTGTCGATCACGCCGTACGCGGAGTTCGCGGCCTCGTCGACCTGCGCGGCAAAACCGGACTGCAGCGAACGCAGGTGGTCGCTGTCGACGGCGATGCCGGTCGCTTCGACATCGGCCAAGACCGTCAGCAACGGCAGCTCCATCTCGGAGAGCAAGGTGGTCGATTCGATGGCAGCGAGCTCGGCGTCCAGGGCCTCGGCCAGGTCGATGACGGCCCGCGCTTTGAGGATCTCACCCTCGGCGAATGCCGCGTCAGCGGTGTCCTCGGCATCGAGCAACGACATCTGGCCTTCACCCGCATCCTCGACACGGAGCTCTCGCTTGAGGTAGCGCAACGACAGGTCGTCGAGGTTGAACGAACGCTGACCGGGCCGAACGAGATACGCGGCCAGGGCGGTGTCGGTGGTCAACCCCCCGAGGGTCCAGCCACGCCCCCGCACCGCGTGCAACGCCCACTTGGCCTCGTGCAGCGCCTTGGGTTGCGCCGGATCGGCGAGCCAGGCTGCGAGCGCGCGCTCGTCGGATTCGTCGAGGGCTGTTGTCGTCACGAACGCGCCTTCCCCGTCGGCCGCGGCGATGGCCAAGGAAGTCGCGTCACTGTCGAAGGGCCTGCGCGGACCGAGAATGGACAGGCCGCTGCGGCGGCCGTCGGACGCGTGTTCTTCCAACCACTCGGCCAACTCACCCGGGGCGACGATCCCACCGCGGACGTCGAAGCCTTCCTCGGCTTCGGGCTCGACCGACGCGAGCGTCTCGAACAGTCGGTCCCGAAGAATGCGGAACTCCAGATCGTCGAACAGCGCGTGGATCTTCTCGCGGTCCCACGGGGCAAGTTCGAGCTGATCGGGGGTGTACGGCAACGGCACATCGCGCACCATTTCGGTGAGCTCACGATTGAGCACCACACTCGACAGGTTGGCGCGCAGTGCGTCTCCCACCTTGCCCTTCACCTTGTCCACGTTGTCGACAAGGGCAGTGAGCGAACCGTATTCGATGATCCACTTGGTTGCCGTCTTCTCGCCCACACCGGGAATGCCGGGCAGGTTGTCACTCGGATCTCCGCGCAGGGCAGCAAAATCCGGATACTGCGACGGCGTCAACCCGTACTTACCGGCGACCTCCTCGGGGGTGAACCGGGTCAGGTCCGAAACCCCCTTGCGCGGGTACAACACCGTCACGTTGTCGGTCACCAACTGCAATGCATCGCGGTCGCCGGTGACCACGAGAACGCGGTAGCCGAGCGCCTCCGCCTGCGTCACCAGGGTGGCGATGATGTCGTCCGCCTCGAATCCGGCCTCTGCCATCACCGGGATGCCCATGGCCCCGAGCACATCCTTGGTGATGTCGACCTGGCCGGCGAACTCGTCGGGGGTCTTGCTCCGGTTGGCCTTGTACTCGGGGAACCGCTCGGCGCGGAAGGTCTGCCGCGAGACGTCGAAGGCCGCGGCGATGTGCGTCGGCTTCTCGTCTCGCAGCAGATTGATCAGCATCGAGGTGAATCCGTACACGGCGTTGGTGGACTGACCGCTGGTGGTCTTGAAGTTGTCCGCAGGCAGCGCGAAGAACGCGCGAAACGCCATGGAGTGGCCGTCGATGAGGAGCAGAGTGGGTCGCTCCCCGCCTGCTTTCGCATCGGTCTCGGCCGCGGGCGCTGCGCTTTTCTCGGTTACTGGGCTCACGGTTGACCAGTCTAGGTAGCGGGTCCGACAACTCGTAGCCGGATGCTCGCTGGGCGACACGCTCGCCCTCACGACGCGCGTCGTGCACCGCGAAACACAACCGATACTTTCCGGAAATCTCAGTCGCCGATTTTGCGTCGTTTCAACGGATAGAGTCCGACAATTGCAGTAAATCCCCAACCCGTGACTCAACGACAACCGTCCGGAGGACGTGCGTGGCTCCAAATGTTCGATGGACCAGAAAGGTGCAACCGCCGAGGTTGCGCGCAAGATCTGCCGTTCGGCTCCTTCAGCGAACACTCCTACTCGCCGTTCTGAGTTCGATCGCCGCGCTGCTGTTCAGTGCGCCGGCGTTGGCCCAGGAACCTACGCCCACTCCCCCGGCTGCGCCGGGGACGAGTGCCGAGCAGGCACCGCCCGCAGACGCCGTCAGCGTCGCGGGATCTCTCAACAACGCCGGCGAGCGACTCGTCGGCGTCGATGTCGCAGCGCTCGACGCGAGCGGCACCGAAGTCGCTCGAACCACCAGTGAAACCGGCGGCCGCTGGACTCTCGAATTGTCCCCCGGGACATACACATTCCAGGTGGTCCAGGAAACGCTTCCCGACGGGGTGAGCGTCCAGGCAGAAGTCCAGCGTGACGTTCAGGCCGGGCGTTCCAACACCGTCATCTTCTCCTTCGGTGAAGCCAGAACTGCCACCAGCATTCCGTTCTACGAGAAGTTCGTTCGCACCACGGTCGACGGTTTCCGTTTCGGCCTGGTCATCGCACTGGCGGCGGTAGGGCTGAGCCTGATCTTCGGCACCACCGGCCTGACCAACTTCGCGCACGGCGAACTCGTCACCCTTGGAGCCGTCGCGGCGTGGTTCTTCAACGTGAGCCTCGGAATACAGCTGATTCCGGCCACGGTGCTGGCTATCATCGTCGGAGTCGCGATCGGATGGCTCAACAATGCCTTGATCTGGCGGCCACTCCGCAAGCGTCGAACCGGCCTGATCGCACAGCTCGTGGTGACGATCGGACTTGCGATCGCATTGCGCTACCTCATCCTGATCTTCTTCTCGGATCGCTCCGAGCCCTTCGACGACTACCAGGCCCAGACCGAGAACAACTGGGGCCCGCTGTCGATCACCAACGTCAATCTGGCGTGCATCATCATCAGCGTCGTCGTCCTGGTCGGCGTTGCACTGATGTTGCAGCGCACCAAGATCGGTAAGGCCATGCGAGCGGTGGCCGACAACCGTGATCTCGCCGCGTCCTCGGGCATCAATGTCGAGCGTGTCGTCACGTTCGTCTGGTGCCTCGGTGGCGGCCTGGCCGCACTCGGCGGCGTGCTGTTCGGACTTTCCGAACTCGGCGGACGCGTCCAGTGGGAGATGGGCTTCAAGCTCCTGCTGCTGATGTTCGCCGGAATCACGCTCGGCGGACTGGGAACGGCCTACGGCGCATTCCTCGGTTGCGTCATCGTGGGTCTGCTCGTCCAGTGGTCGACGTTGGTCATCAATCCCGATCTCAAATACATCGGAGGGTTGCTCGTCTTGATTCTCATCCTCGTCGTCCGACCACAGGGCATCCTCGGCTCGCGACAAAGGATCGGGTGACCACCACATGGATATCATCGGCGCACTTCAGATCTCACTCGCTCAGCTGGTCGGACCGTCGGCCATCTTCTACGCTCTGCTCGCCATCGGCCTGAACCTGCACTTCGGCTACGCCGGGCTGCTCAACTTCGGGCAGATCGGCTTCGCGTTGCTCGGCGGCTACGGCGTCGGCATCACCACGATCACCTACGAGCAGCCCCTGTGGCTCGGCATTCTGGTCGGTCTCGCCGCGGCAGGCTTGCTCGCTCTTGTTCTCGGTATTCCGACTCTGCGACTGCGAGCCGACTATCTCGCGATCGTCACCATCGCAGCCTCGGAGATCCTGCGGTTGGTGTTCCGTTCGACCGCAACGGATTCGGTGACCAAGTCGACCAACGGCATCACCGGCTTCGCCGGTCCGTTCACCAGCATGAGCCCATTCGAGGGCGGCAAGTCGTACAGCTTCCTCGGCGTGCGCTTCCTGGGCAACGACCTGTGGGCCATGCTCGTCGGCTGGACACTCGTGCTGCTCCTCTGCGGAGTGATCTACCTGCTGACCCACAGCCCGTGGGGACGTGTACTCAAGGCCGTCCGTGAGGACGAGGACGCCGCCCGCTCACTGGGCAAGAACGTCTTCGTCTACAAGATGCAGGCGTTGGTTCTCGGCGGTGTCATCGGCGGTATGGGCGGTGTGTTCAACGCACTGCAGACTCAGTCCATCAACCCCGATTTCTACTCGACGGCGCAGACGTTCTTCGCCTTCGGCGCACTGATTCTCGGTGGGGCGGCAACAGTGTTCGGCCCCGTACTGGGCGCGATGCTCTTCTGGTTCCTGCTGTCCATTCCCGATGCGATTCTGCGGCAATTGATCTCCGGCGACGACCCGGTGCTCAACCTCACCGGTGCCCAGGTCGGTGCCACGCGATTCGTGCTCCTGGGAATCCTGATCGCCGTGTTGATGGTGTTCAGACCTCAGGGCATTCTCGGCAACAAGCGAGAGGTTCAACTCAATGCCTGACCCGAGCAAGGATGCTGCTGCAACGGCTGCACCGAGCAAGAAAGCAAGCACACTCGAATCACGCGCTGCCCAGGCGTTGTCGAGCGATCAACGCGCGTCACTGTTCGCAGGTGTGCCCAACGAACCCGGCGCACCGAAACCCGACGCCACCATGGTGGTCGACGGCGTGTCGCGCACCTTCGGCGGCCTCAAAGCCGTCGACGTGGCGCACCTCGAAATCCAGCGCGGATGCATCACCGGTCTCATCGGTCCGAACGGTGCAGGCAAGACCACGCTGTTCAACCTGCTCACCGGATTCGATCGCCCCGACACCGGGACCTGGTCGATGGATGGCCAGGAGCTGGGTCGGATGCACCCGCACCAGGTGGCCCGCAAGGGTGTGGTGCGGACGTTCCAGTTGACCAAAGCATTGTCGAAACTGACTGTGCTGGACAATGTTCGGTTGGGCGCAACAGGTCAGCGCGGCGAGCGCATGATCAATACGTTCATGCCGTGGACATGGAAGGCCCAGGAGCGTCAGATCACCGAACGCGCCTACGAACTGCTGGGGCGCTTCAAGCTCGACGCCAAAGCCGACGACCTGGCCGGCTCACTGTCGGGCGGTCAACGCAAACTACTGGAGATGGCACGTGCGCTGATGACCGATCCGTCGGTGGTCATGCTCGACGAGCCGATGGCCGGGGTCAATCCTGCTCTGACGCAATCACTTCTGGGGCACATCAAGTCGCTGCGCGACGACGGTATGACCGTGGTGTTCGTCGAACACGACATGGACGTCATCCGCGACATCAGTGACTGGGTGGTGGTGATGGCTCAGGGCAGCATCATCGCCGAGTCCACGCCGGAGGAACTCTCCAACAACGGTGCTGTCGTCGACGCCTACCTCGGTAGCCACCACGATCAGGCTCTCGAGTTCGACGCCGACGGCAATCCGGTCGGGGCAACCGCCGAACTGGCGGAGGCGCTGAAACAGGCCGAGAAGGAAGAACTCGAAGCGGGAGGCGATCTTTCGGAACCGGAGTTCGTCAGCCCAGTGACGCCCGACGTCGCCCAGGGCGGCTCGCACCGGGCCAAGGAGGACAACTGATGAGCGAACAGACATTGACGCCGGCCGAATTCGCCGCCACACCCGAGGAGCACGCTCGCCTTGCCGAAGGCGCACTGTTGCGCGCCGACGGATTGGTCGCCGGCTACATCCCCGGCGTCAACATCCTCAGCGAATGTAACTTCTTCCTCAACGACGGCGAGATCGTCGGCATCATCGGGCCGAACGGTGCCGGTAAGTCGACATTGCTCAAAACGCTCTTCGGGCTCGTTGCCGTCCGCGAGGGCAGCGTGAAGCTTCGCGGTGACAACATCACCTCTGCCGAGGCGCACGTGCTGGTCACGAAGGGCGTCGGATACGTTCCGCAGACCCAGAACGTGTTTCCGTCGCTGACCATCGAGGAGAACCTCGAAATGGGAATCTATCTGCGTCCCAAGAAGTTCGGCGAGCGCTTCGAGTTCGTCAGCGAGTTGTTCCCCCTGCTCGGAGAGCGCAAGAAGGTCAAGGCAGGCGCACTGTCCGGTGGCGAACGACAGATGGTCGCCATGGGACGCGCACTGATGATGGAGCCCTCGGTACTGCTGCTCGACGAACCGTCGGCCGGACTGTCGCCGATGTTCCAGGACGAGGTGTTCATCCGCTGCAAGAAGATCAACGCGGCGGGGGTCTCGATCATCATGGTCGAGCAGAACGCCCGTCGCTGCCTTCAGATCTGCGACCGCGGCTACGTTCTCGATCAGGGCCGCAACGCGTACACCGATACCGGTCCTGCGTTGATGAACGACCCGAAGGTGATCGAGCTGTACCTCGGCACACTGGCCGGAAGCAAGGAGAAGAAGACGTAGATCCTCTTCGTCGACGACGAAGCCCCGGTTCGACTCGATGTCGAACCGGGGCTTCGTCTGTGCACCCGCATCGACCGGTACACACAACACTGGGCCCGAGTCCTGATCGAGGACTCGGGCCCAGTGCCTGCGTGTCGGTTACAGATCACTCACCGACGACGATGTATCCGTCCGTCGTCAGCTTGTTGTCCGGCCCGAAGACCAGGTTGCCGTAGGAACCGGTGGCGGGCTCACCTGCATCGCTGAAGTTCAGCGCGCCCGTGATTCCGTCGTAGTCGATATCCGTTCCGGCCTTGACGAGCGGAAGGCACTCGGCGTAGCTGGTGCACTTGGTGCCGTCCTTGGTGATGCTGTTGATGTTGGCAGCGATATCGGTGCCTGCCGTCGACTTCGCCTGCTCGGCCGCGAGTGCCGAGATGACCACTGCGTCGTAGGACTCACCGGCGTAGTTGAAGTCCACCAGCGCCGGGTCGACTCCCTTGAGGCGGTCCTGGAAGGCCGTTCCGACATCGGTCAACGGGGTGGTTCCGCGCATGGTGTCCAGCAGACCTGCTGCCACAGACTCACCGAGCGCATTACCCATGTTGCCGTCGACGCCGAACACTGCCGTGCCGTCGGACGGTCCGATGCCGATCTCGTGCATACGGGTGATGATCTTCGCGGACTCCTCGAAGCCGATGATGGCAACGGCATCCGGGTTGAAGTTCTTCACGCCGTCGACCTCGGCGTTGAACGACTGTGCGTTCGGGTCGTAGATGGTCGTCTGAATCTGGTCTGCCGCGATGCCTGCCTCTTCGAGGTTGTCCGCGGTGTTCTTGGCCAGACCCGTGCCGTAGGGATCGTTGAGCGCGAGGATGGAGACGCGCTGCGCGCCGTCCTCGGCGATCAGCTGCGAGAGTGCCTGTGCCTGCAGCACGTCGGTGGGAGCGGTACGGAAGTACTGTCCCTTGTCCGGGTAGCAGACGAACTGGTCCGAGGTGTTGGCGGGCGAGAACTCCACGACGCCTGCGCTGGCGATCTTGTCGATGACCTTGAGGGAGACCGAGGACGATGCTGCACCGACGATGACGTTCGCGCCGCCGGCGAGCAGGCGGTCGACCGTGGTGTTGGCGGTGTCCGTCGTCGTATCGCCGGAGTCACCGGGGATGAGGGTGACGGGCTGATCGAGGACGCCACCGGCGCCGTTGACGTCGTTGACGGCCAATTGAACACCGGCAACCTCGGGCGGTCCGAGGAAGGCCAGGGTTCCGGTCTCGGGGAGAAGGGTTCCCACCACCAGAGGCGACGTGTCGGGGGTTGCCCCGGCAGTGGCCTGCTCGGGCGTGCAGTCGGTGGAGACGGTCGTTTCCGCGGCTGCAGTGCCGCCGCTGGCACTGGTGGTATCGGTCGAGCCGGAGTCGTCGCTCGACGAACAGCCGAACAGTGCGAGCGAGGTGACGCTCAGCACCGCAGCCGTGCGGACATAGGTCCGAATTGCCATCTAGGTTCTCCTTGAAATTGCTCGTCGTTGAAGCGCACCTGAGTTACATGTGGCTCACGTGTGGATCAGACGCTAATGCTCGGAGTCGATTCGCAAGGCCTAGAACGACGCTCGTGACCTGACTGTGACCTAGAGAGACGAAGTTTTACGTGGCCGTAGCTTTCGCGAGCCGATCAGCCCTCTGCCGCAGGCTTGTTCGCAGGAGTACCGAGTGTCTCGATCACAACCTCGGCGACAGCCTTCATCGTCGTTCTGCGATCCATCGCTGCTCGTTGAATCCACTTGAACGCCTGCGGTTCTGTGAGCGATTGCGACTCCATCAGAATGCCCTTGGCCTTCTCGATCAACTTCCGCGTTTCCAGTCGATCCTGCAGATCGGCTATCTCGGATTCGAGTGCAGAGATCTCGCTGAAACGACTGGCTGCCAACTCCACCGCGGGCATCAGATCTGCTTTGGTGAACGGCTTGACCAGATAGGCCATCGCTCCGGCGTCACGTGCCTTCTCGACCAGCTCACGCTGACTGAACGCGGTGAGAATGACGACGGGGGCGATGCGCTTCTCGGCGATCTCCGACGCCGCATCTATCCCGTCTCGACGCGGCATCTTGACGTCCATGATGACCAGATCGGGACGTAGTTCGACGGCCAAGTCCACCGCCTGCTGACCGTCCGCGGCCTCCCCGACCACGTCGTAGCCCTCTTCGCGGAGCATCTCCACGAGGTCCAATCGAATCAGGGATTCGTCCTCTGCCACCACCACACGAAGCGGGGGCTTGCCAGTACCGTGCGCACCAGGAGCGTTCATCTGTATCGGTCTCCTTTGACAGTCATCGCCCATCAGGGCCGTCGAGCATCTGAAGGGTACCGGTGCGCGCCCCCGAAAGCGCATCTTCTAAACTCGTCAATCGTTGCTTGAAAGACGCCAGCCCTCGTATCCCAATTGGCAGAGGAAACGGATTCAAAACCCGTCCAGTGTGAGTTCGAGTCTCACCGAGGGCACCACAGCAGCAAAGCGCGTCGAGCGGTCGATCGGTAAAGGCCGCCCATGATCGCGCCTACAGTGGAGTCATGTACATACCCAGCAGTCTTCGATGCCATGACACCAGCGCGGGCAAATTGTGCGCGCAGAAGGTCGACCACCGTTTCGGAGATTCCGCGGACCAGTCCGCTCAGTGGGTGTACTACACCTGCAGCGCGGACTCCGCTCACGAGACCGGTTACGTCGACCGCCTGGTCACCGCCTGAATCATGTTCGTAGAGCGCGCCTACGTCGATGCCGACGACGTCGGATCGGATTGGCCCTTCACCGTGCCTGCAGTCGCCGACCTCGCTCGCGACGGACTCGAATTCCTGGCGCCGGTCACAATTCTGGTCGGCGACAACGGTTCCGGTAAATCGACCCTTGTCGAGGCGATCGCCGAGGGTTTCGGAATCGATGCCCGCGGCGGGCGGGCGGCGCAGCAGTCGCGTCGACTCGACGAGGTGACCAGCGCCCTCGGCGAGGTGCTCGAGTTGGAAACCACACCGCGGGGTTCTCGAATGCTTCGTGGCCCACGACTGCAGAAACGCGGCTTCTTCCTCCGCGCCGAAACCGCATTCGACATGGCCGAAAACCTCGGTGGTATGCCGGGTTTCTGGGAAGAGAACACAGCCGAGATGAGTCACGGCGAAGGCTTCCTCGCCATGTTCGGTGCGATGTTGGCCGAACCCGGCTTCTATGTCCTGGACGAGCCCGAGTCGGCTCTGTCGTTCACCGCAAGCCTGCAGCTCGTCGCGCTGATGTCCGAACTGGGCGACGAGGGGGCACAGATCGTCTGTGCCACGCACTCTCCGATCCTGGCCTCGACACCGGGCGCGGACATCGTGGAAGTGGGCGAACACGGTCTGCGCCGAAGCACCTGGGACGAACTCGAATTGGTGCAGCACTGGCGTCGATACCTCGACGATCCGAACAGCTACCTCCGCCATCTGCTCGGCTGACCTGCAGCCCGTCGCTCACCCTGCCGTCAGCGAGACCTCCTGACGACGACGCACGCTCCCCGGTGACACCCCCGTCGCGCGTTTGAACGCCTTACCGAACGCCGCCTCCGAGAGATAGCCACTGCGCCGGGCCAATTCGGCTACCGAGACATCGCCCGACCGAAGACTGTCGTGGGCGATCTGCATCCGCCACATCGAGAGGTAGCGCATCACCGATTCACCGACCAACTCGGTGAATCGGGCAGAGAACGCCGAACGAGACATCTTCACCTCGGCAGCCAGTGCGGCAACCGTCCACTGCGCGTCGGGGTTTCGATGAATGAGGGCGAGCGCCGCGCCGACCTGAGAATCCGCGAGTGCGCCGAGCCATCCGGACCGTCCCCGCTCGTCGTCCGCCATCCACGACCGCAGAGCCTGGATCACCAGCACGTCGGACAGCCTGGTGATGACCGCTTCTCCCCCAGGCTCCAGCGAGGTCGCCTCGTCGGCGACCATGGCCAAGAGCGAGTGCATCCGAGACTGCCGCGGGCCCGAATCCGCATCGATGACGACGAGCGCAGGCAACACACCGATGAGTTGCTGCGCCGCCGGATGATCCAGTCGCACTGCGCCGCACATGAGCGTCGCGCTCGCTTCCCCGCTGCCGCTTCGGATGACCGCGTATCGATCGCTGACGTAGTCGTGCGGAAGGTCGTAGACAACAGGCGCACTCACTGCTGCGTCGTCATCGCTGGCGAGCACGTGCCCGCGGCCGTGCGGAACCAGAGCGAAGTCACCGGGAAGGAGGTCGCGAGTGGGGACGCCCGGCACCGACAACCGACATCGCCCGCTGACGACGGTGTGGAACCAGAGCGCGTCTTCCATGGACGGCAACTCCAAACCCCACGACCCGGACAGCTCGGATCTGCAGTAGAAGGATCCTGTCATTCGCAGAAAGTGCAGCGCCTCCCCGAGGGGATCGGGCGACTTCCACGGGTCGAGTCCACGCATTGATCGATCGTCTCACAGCGTGGACGATCGGACATCTTTTGGAGCCGATAAGTCATTGTCCATCCAGCTCTGGACGTCCAGAGTGGATGCAGTGACAACGGACTCAACGGAAGGAACACCATGATCACGATTCTGGGAGCGACCGGTCAGGTCGGATATCGCGTCGCCGAGAGACTTCTGAAGGAGGGAAGGCACGTGCGCGCAATCGGCCGGAACACCGCTCGCCTCGACGCGCTGGCGGCTGGTGGCGCGCACACCGTCCAGGCGGACCTGACACCCGTGCCGGCCGCATCCTTCGCGGGGAGCGAGGCCGTGTTCGCGATGCTGCCGAGCAATCCCTACGCCGAGGACTTCGCCGCCGAGCAGGCAATGTGGGGCGCCTCGATCGTCGATGCCCTCCGCGTGTCCGAGGTGGAGAGGATCGTGGCGCTGAGCAGCCTCGGTGCCGATCGCCTCGACGCACCCGGCGTCATCGGCTGCCTCGCCGAACAGGAAGAACGCCTCCGGACATTGACCGATCGGAGCCTTCACCTGCTGCGTCCGGTGTCGTTCTTCGAGAACTTGCTTCCGGCGGCGCAACAGCTGACCGACAGTGGAACACACGTGGACTCGGTGGACCCGCACCTTCCGATTCCGATGATCGCCACCTCGGACATCGCCGACGCCGCCGTACGGGCACTGACCGATTCGCCGTGGGACGGTGTACGCACCCAGGTTCTGCTGGGCGAGCGAGACCTCAGCTACGCCGAGGCCACGGCAATTCTCGGAGAACGACTGGCAATCACAGCGGCGCGTTACGAGCGCCTGCCGTACGAGGCCATGGCAGACGTGCTCGTCTCGATTGGATTCTCGCGATCGTATGCACAGTTGTACGTCGACATGACCAGGGCATTCAACACCGAAGAACTGACCCGTGACGTTCGCCGGTCACCCGACAACAGCACCGAGACCTCCTTCGAAGAATTCGCGGACTCGATTCCGGCACCGGCAGCCGTGTCATGATCGACCGAATAGCCTCCGCATCAACACTTGTCGGCGCAATCGGATCAGCATTGATGGCGGGAGTGCTGCTGGCGTTCTCGATCAGCGTGCTGCCCGGACTGAAGACCCTTCCGGTTCCGGTCGCGATCTCCTCGATGCAGAGTGCCAATGCGGCGATCCTCAATCCGCTGTTTCTCATCCTGTTCATGGGCACGGCGCTGTCCTGCGTGATCGCAGCCGTGTCGACTCCGTTCACCGACCGCGGCCACTCCGCACTGATCATCGCCGGGGCAATGCTGTACGTGATCGGGTGCTTCGCGGTCACGGTCACACTGAATGTGCCCCTCAACGACGCGTTGGCTGCAGCCGACTCGACCACCGCGGCAGGAGCGGCGACGTGGGAAGAGTTCACGACGAAGTGGGTGCTGTGGAACAACATTCGTACCGCGGCCGCGACCGCAGCATGCGCGGTCCTGATTCTGGGTCAGGGCAGATCGGTACTGGGCTGATCGGACGTCGAATCCTGGTGTCGCTTGCGAATTTCTTCCTCGAACCGCGCGATGAGGTGGTCGGTGTCGACGGTCGAGACGTCGCGTGCGCCCTCGTCCATCGCCGCGTCACGCCCCCGGCGCAGTGCGGCGAGTTCGGCTTCGAGTTCGTTGTTGTCGAGTACACGTGGATCCAACATCTCTCCATTGTGGTCCCCACTCCCGCACCCCCGCGGGGATTTGCTTCAATCGCGCCATGAACGTCGTGCACAGTTTCGAGCCGATCGTCGGCCCGGGCGCAACCACCCTGGTGCTGGGCTCCATGCCCGGCGTCGCATCGCTGGCGGCGCAGCAGTACTACGCCCATCCACGAAATGCGTTCTGGCCGATCATGGGAACGTTGTTCGGTGCCGGACCCGAACTCCCGTACGACGCACGCACAGAGTGCCTCCGAGACCACCGAATTGCCGTCTGGGATGTACTGAAACTGTGCACGCGCGCGGGCAGTCTCGATTCGGCAATTGTCGAATCATCTATCGTTGCAAACGATTTCGAGTCACTGTTCGCGCAGCAGCCGAATATCGACAGGGTGTTCTTCAACGGAGCCAAGGCGGCCGAGAGCTACCGACGTCACGTGGCGACGGGACTGCCGCTCCCCCGCGTCGAATTCACCCGGTTGCCCTCTACCAGTCCGGCGCACGCCTCACTGGACCTTGCAGCCAAGACTCGGGCCTGGGCGAGCGCGTTCAGTCGCGGACCCGCTTCGGAAAATGTCGAATGAGGCCTTCCTGCACGACCGTTGCCAGCAACTGGCCGTCCATCGAGAAGAAACGACCGGTGGCCAGGCCACGCGAGCCGGCGGCGACGGGTGATTCGGTGGCGTACAGGGCCCACTCGTCGAACCTGAACGGTCGGTGGAACCAGATGGAGTGGTTCACCGTGGCGGCGACGATCCGATCGAGTCCCCACGACAGTCCGTGAGTGGTGATGATCGAATCGAGCACGGTGGTGTCCGACGCGTAGCCCATGGTCGCGGCGTGAAATATCGAGGCGTCGGGCAGATCGCCGTCGGCCTTCATCCAGACTCGATTGTGATTGAGCTTCTCACCGGTACCGTGCATGATCCAGGCCGGATCGTTCGCGTAGCGCATGTCGATCGGCTTGAGAGCATCGACGAACATCTGGAGTCGATCCTCGTACCCGACGAAATGATCGCCCAGGGGTGGCAGCGCGTCGGGGTACGGAACCTCGGGAACCTCGACGCTGTGTTCCAGGCCTTTACCGAAATCTTGGAACGCTGCGAGCATGACGAACAGCTCGTTGCCGTCCTGGACAGCAGTCACCTGACGGTTGGCGAAGGCGCGGCCGTCGCGCTGGCGCGAGACCCGGTATTCGATGGGCTTCTTGACATCACCACCGCGGATGAAGTGGGCGTTGATCGCGTGGACGTCCCGCGACGTGCCGGACACGGTGCGACCCGCTGCGATCAGGCCCTGTGCGACCAGTTGTCCCCCGAACGTACGGCTCCCCACCTTCTCGGGGTGAACGCCGACGAACACGTCCTCCTCGATCTCCTCCAGTGCGAGGAGATCGAGGAGCGTCTCGAGATCGGTCTTCACCGCTGTACTGCTCGGCGCGCTTTCGCTGACGCCGGTTCCCCCCGCTTCGACCACTTACCGGTCCTCTTCTCCGATTCGGTGCACATGGATCAAGTTGGTCGAGCCTACTGTGCCGGGAGGGGCACCGGCCACGATCACGACCTGATCGCCCTTGTTGTACCGACCGAGTTCGAGCAGCGCCTTGTCGACCTCTTTGACCATCGCGTCCGTGGACCCCACGTCGGGTACCAGGAACGTCTCGGTTCCCCAGCTCAACGACAGCTGGCTGCGTACCTCGGAGATCGAGGTGAACGCGAGAAGAGGAAGCTTGGTGTGCAGACGGGCCAACCGTCGAACGGTGTCACCCGACTGTGTGAAGGCCACGAGAGCCTTGGCATCCAGCCGCTCTCCGATGTCGCGGGCGGCGTAGGAGATCACGCCGCGCTTGGTGCGCGGGACGTGTGTCAGCGGCGGAACGCTGTCGCCCTCGGTCTCGACCGTCTCGACGATGCGCGCCATGGTCCGCACCGTCTCCATGACGTACTTGCCGACCGAGGTCTCACCGGACAGCATCACCGCATCGGTGCCGTCGAGCACCGCGTTGGCCACGTCGGAGGCCTCGGCGCGCGTCGGACGGGAATTCTCGATCATCGATTCGAGCATCTGAGTCGCGACGATGACTGGCTTGGCGTTGGCGCGAGCGATCTGAATGGCGCGCTTCTGCACCAGCGGGACCTGCTCGAGCGGCAACTCGACGCCGAGGTCACCGCGGGCAACCATGATGGCGTCGAACGCGAGCACGATGGCTTCGAGGTTGTCGACAGCCTCGGGCTTCTCCAGCTTGGCGATGACGGGAACTCGGCGGCCGACACGATCCATGACGGCATGGACGAGTTCGACGTCCGCGGGCGAACGGACGAACGAGAGCGCGATGAAGTCGCATCCCAGAGCGAGTGCGAATTCGAGGTCCGCGATGTCCTTCTCGCTCATGGCCGGAACGGACACGTCCATGCCGGGCAGGGAGACGCCCTTGTTGTTGCTGACCGGTCCACCTTCGGTGACACGACACAGCACGTCGTTACCTTCGACTCCGGTGACCACGAGGCCGACCTTGCCGTCGTCCACAAGGAGGCGGTCGCCTTCCTTCGCGTCCTGAGCCAGTTCCTTGTAAGTGGTCGACACCCGGTCGTGGGTGCCTTCGCACTCCTCGACGGTGATACGGATCAGCTCACCGCTGGCCCAGGTGGTCGAGCCCTCGGCGAAGCGGCCGAGACGAATCTTCGGTCCCTGCAGGTCGGCCAGAATGCCCACGGCTTTGCCGGTGGCGTCCGACGCTGCGCGGACCCTCTCGTAGTTGGCCTGGTGATCGGGGTGATCACCATGGCTGAAGTTCAGTCGTGCGACATCCATTCCACTCTCTACGAGTTCACGGATTCGCTCTGTGGTTGCGGTTGCGGGTCCAAGGGTGCAGACAATCTTCGTACGTCGGCTCACGAAAGCGAGCCTAGCCGCTGGACGCCCCGTTCTCTATCGCAGACGTTCCCAGTCGGATACTACCGATCGGTAGCCTCGCTACGCCGCTGCTGGGACGGTCTGCACCGGTTCAGAGACGAGCGTCACACCACCGCGAGAGGCAGTGCCGTGGGGTGCACCGGAGACGGCAATTCCGAGTGCCCGGTGAGGAAAGCGTCGACTCCATGAGCCGCCGATCGTCCCTCTGCGATCGCCCACACGACCAACGACGCACCTCGATGCGCATCTCCGCAGACGAACACCCCAGGCGCGGTGGTCTGCCAGTCGGGACCACACGACAACGCACCACGCTTGGTGAGCGCGAGGCCGTACTCGTCGAGCAACGGACCGTGCTCCACGCCTTCGAAACCGATGGCGAACAGCGCCAGATCACAGGGCAGTTCGACCTCTTCACCGATCGGTGTGACGACGCGTCGACCGTCCGCGTCACGCTGCACCTCCACCTCGGCCAGCACCATGGCACGCACGTGTCCGCGCTCGTCACCGAGGAAGCGCTGCACGGCCACCTGATGACGTACAACGCCGCCCTCGGCGTGCGCAGGCGAGGTGCGCAGTACCAACGGCCACGACGGCCACGGCGACAGGCTGTCGTCGCGTGCCCCGGGCAGAGCAGGGTTGTAATCGAGCTGGGTGACCGACGCGGCACCTTGGCGGTGCGCCGTACCCAGACAGTCGGCCCCGGTGTCGCCGCCGCCGATGATCACCACATGCTTGTCCGCGGCCGAGATCGACGTGGGACCGTCGCCCTCACATTCCTTGTTCGACGGCACCAGGTGCTCCATCGCCAGGTGGATACCGTCGAGTTCGCGACCGATCACCTCGGTGTTGTCTCGGGCCCGCAGAGCGCCGACCGCCAGCACGACGGCATCGAAGGATTCGCGGAGCTGCTCGACCGTGAAGTCGATGCCCACCTCGCAGTCGGTCACGAAATGTGTTCCCTCGGCCCGCATCTGCATCAGGCGCTGATCCAGCACCGACTTCTCGAGCTTGAACTCCGGGATGCCGTACCGGAGCAGACCGCCCAGGCGGTCATCCCGCTCGTACACCGTGACGTCGTGCCCGGCGCGTGTGAGCTGTTGTGCCGCAGCCAATCCCGCAGGACCGGATCCCACGACGGCGACTCGCTTACCGGTGGTGATCGTCGGCGGCTGCGGAACGATGCTGCCCTCTTCCCAGGCCAGATCCGCGATGGTCTGCTCGACCCGCTTGATCGTGACGCTACCGCCGGTGGCCGCCTCGGAAATCGAAAGCACACAGGCTGATTCGCACGGTGCCGGGCACACCCGACCGGTGAACTCCGGGAAGTTGTTGGTCGCGTGCAGTCGGTCGCTCGCCGCATCCCACCGGTCACGACGAACCAGATCGTTCCACTCGGGAATGAGATTGCCCAGCGGACAACCTGCAGTTCCGGAGTGGCAGAACGGAATTCCGCAGTCCATACAACGACGTGCCTGATCGGAGACCTCCGCGGCCCGTTCGCTCGTCGGCTGGTGCGAATACACCTCGTTCCAGTCCTTGACGCGCTCACCGATCGGACGCTTGACAGCCTCGCGCTTGACGACTTTCAGAAATCCCTGTGGATCAGCCACGTGCAGCCTCCATGATCGCAGCATCGACGTCGCGCCCTTCGGCACGCGCCATTCGAGTCGCTTCCAGCACCCGCTGGTAGTCGACGGGCATGACTTTGGTAAACAGCGCGGACCGGCGTGGCCAGTCGGCCAGCAACGAGGTCGCGACGGTGGACCCGGTCCAGCGCTGGTGATTCTCGACGGTCTCGCGCAGCCACACCAGATCGTCCGGGTTGGGGACCTGCAGTTCGACCATCGCCATGTTCACGTCGGCCGGATCGAGACCGAGAACGAAGGCGATACCGCCGGACATTCCCGCGGCCATGTTGCGACCGGTCGGGCCCAGCACGACGACCCGGCCACCGGTCATGTACTCGAACGCGTGGTCACCCACGCCCTCGTTCACCGCGATCGCTCCCGAGTTCCGGACCGCGAAGCGCTCCCCTGCCTTGCCCCGCAGGTACACCTCGCCCGAGGTTGCGCCGTACAGAATGGTGTTGCCGGCGATCACGTTGTCCTCGGCGACGAAGGGCGCATCGTCGGCCGGGCGCACCACGATGCGACCACCCGACAGTCCTTTACCGACATAGTCGTTCGCGTCACCGACCAGATCGATCGTGATACCCGGCGGCAGGAAGGCACCGAGCGACTGCCCTGCCGATCCGGTGAACGCAACGCGAATGGTGTCGTCCGGGAGCCCACCCGCGCCGTAGCGTCGGGTGACCTCGGACCCCAGAAGCGTTCCGACAGTGCGGTTGACGTTACGTACCGGCAGCTCGAGCTTCACCGGATGCGCGTCCTCCAGCGCTCCCTCCGCCAACTGGATCAGCGTCCGATCCAGCGCGAGATCGAGTCCGTGGTCTTGCCCGCGGAGGCGTCGACGCTGCGACATCGGGGCACCGTGCCGGTCGACGGGCATCGCGAAGATCGGAGCAAGATCCAGGCCCTTGCTCTTCCAGTGTGCGACGCCTGCGGCTGTCTCCAGTACGTCGGCGTGGCCCACTGCCTCGTCGATACTGCGGAAGCCGAGCTGCGCGAGGTACTTTCGCACGTCCTCGGCGATGAACTTGAAGAAGTCCTCGAGAAACTCCGGCTTCCCGGTGAACCGCTTGCGCAGCTCCGGGTTCTGGGTCGCGACCCCGACCGGGCACGTGTCGAGGTGGCAGACACGCATCATGATGCATCCCGCCACGATCAGCGGAGCCGTCGAGAATCCGAATTCCTCCGCACCGAGAAGTGCCGCGACGATGACGTCTCGACCGGTGCGCATTCCACCGTCGCACTGCACGGTGATGCGGTCACGCAGGCCGTTGAGCACCAGCGTCTGCTGAGCGTCGGCCAGGCCGATCTCCCACGGAGCGCCGGCATGCTTGAGCGAGGTCAACGGTGCCGCCCCGGTTCCGCCGTCGTATCCCGAGATGAGGACGACGTCGGCGTGCGCCTTGCTGACGCCCGTCGCCACCGTGCCGACGCCGACGGAACTGACGAGCTTGACGTGTACGCGCGCATTCTCGTTGGCGTTCTTGAGGTCGTGGATCAGCTGCGCGAGATCCTCGATCGAATAGATGTCGTGGTGCGGGGGCGGCGAGATCAAGCCGACGCCCGGCGTCGAATGTCGCGTCTTCGCGACCCACGGATACACCTTGTAGCCGGGCAACTGACCGCCCTCGCCTGGCTTGGCTCCCTGCGCCATCTTGATCTGAATATCGGTGGCATTGACCAGGTAGTCGCTGGTCACCCCGAAGCGGCCACTGGCCACCTGCTTGACGGCACTGCGGCGCTTCGGGTCGTAGAGGCGGTCGACGTCCTCACCGCCCTCACCCGAGTTGGACCGGCCGCCGAGGTTGTTCATCGCCACGGCCATCGTCTCGTGCGCTTCGGCGGAAATGGATCCGTAACTCATCGCTCCGGTGTTGAACCGCGTCACGATCGATTCGACCGACTCCACTTCGTCGAGCGGAACCGGCGGCCGCACACCATCTTTGAACTCGAACAAACCACGCAGGGCACCGCCTTCACGAGCAAGCCGGTCCACCTCGTCGGTGTACTTCTGGAACACGTCGTAGCGCCCGGTGCGGGTCGCGTGCTGTAACAGGAACACCGTTTCGGGCGTGAACAGGTGCAGTTCCCCTTCCCGCCGGAACTGGTACTCACCGCCGATTTCCAACCGACGGTGAACTCGGTCGGTGGGGTTCTCGGGGTACGCCCGACGGTGGCGCAGCTTGACCTCCTCGGCGAGCACGTCCAGGCCGACGCCGCCGAGCTTGCTGACCGTGCCCTTGAAATACTCGCGCACCACCTCGCGATCGAGACCGACCGCCTCGAAAACCTGTGCGCCGGTGTAGGACCCGACGGTCGAGATGCCCATCTTGGACATCACCTTGAGCACACCCTTGCCGAGACCGTACAGATAGTTCCGTACTGCGATCGTCGGTTCGACGCCGGTCAGCTCACCCTCGCCGACGAGATCCTCGATCGATTCCATCGCCAGATACGGGTTGACCGCGGCGGCACCGAATCCGATGAGCAGCGCGAGATGATGGACTTCGCGTGCATCGCCGGATTCGACGACGAGTGCGATCTTGGTGCGCTCCTTGGTGCGCACCAGATGGTGGTGTACGGCCGAGGTGGCCAGCAACGACGGAATCGGAGCGCGGGTGTGGTCCGAGTCGCGATCGGAGATGATCAGCGTCGTGTACCCGGCAGCGATGGCTTCCGATGCCCGAGCACGCAGTTCCTCGATGGCCTCGGCGAGACCTTCGCCGCCGCGCTCGACCTCGTAGAGGCCCCGCAACACCGTCGCCGACAATCCGGGGTGGTCGCCGTCGTCGTTGATGTGGATGATCTTGTTCAACTCGTCGTTGTCGAGCACCGGCCACGGCAACACGATCTGCCTGCACGACGCCGCGGTGGGCTCGAGCAGGTTCTGCTCGGGACCCATCACCCGCGCGAGCGAGGTCACGATCTCCTCCCGGATCGAATCCAGCGGCGGGTTGGTGACCTGGGCGAACAGCTCGATGAAGTAGTCGTAGAGCTGACGCGAGCGCTGCGACATGACTGCCGCAGGGGTGTCGGTGCCCATGGACCCCAGTGGCTCTCCCCCGGATGCGGCCATCGGTGTCAGTACGACGCGCAGGTCTTCCTCGGTGTAACCGAACGCGACCTGCCTGCGCACCACGGAGTCGTGGTTGTACTGAATGTGCGCGCGCTCGGGCAGGCTCTTGATCTCGAGCAGTCCGGCATGCAGCCACTCCTGATACGGATGTTCGGTGGCCAGTTGGAGCTTGATCTCCTCGTCGGGTACCAATCGTCCGGCGACGGTGTCGATCAGGAACATCTTGCCCGGCTCGAGTCGGCCCTTGGCGACGACCTCGGATTGCGGCACATCGAGCACGCCGGCCTCGCTGGCGAGGATCACGCGACCGTCGGCCGTCTGCCACCAGCGACCGGGGCGAAGCCCGTTGCGATCGAGTACGGCCCCGACGTAGCTGCCGTCGGTGAACGTCACACAAGCCGGGCCGTCCCAGGCCTCCATCATCGACGAATGGAACTGATAGAACGCCCGCACTCGCGGATCCATCGTGCGGTGGTTCTCCCACGGCTCCGGCACCATCATCATCACCACATGCGGAACACTGCGTCCACCGAGGTGCAGCAGTTCGAGCACCTCGTCCAAGGACACCGAGTCCGACGCATCGGGATTGCAGATCGGGAACAACCGCTCGAGGTCACCGGGGATCAGGTCGCTCGAGAGCAGCGCTTCCCGAGCCCGCATTCGGTTTCGGTTGCCCTTGACGGTGTTGATCTCACCGTTGTGGGCCACGTAGCGATGCGGGTGCGCCAGCGGCCACGACGGAAACGTGTTGGTGGAGAATCGACTGTGAACGATGGCAATAGCGCTCGTGCACAACGGGTTCCGCAACTCCGGGAAGTAGAGCGGCAGCTGCATCGTGGTGAGCATGCCCTTGTAGACGATGGTGCGCGAGGACAGCGATGGAAAGAACAACCCGGAGCCCTCGGCCTCGATCTCGGGGGTGACCCGTTCCGAACGCTTACGCAGCGCGTACACCAACCGATCGAGCGCCAGACCGGCCGGCCGCACGCCGTCGACCTCGGGGGCCGTGACGAAGAGGTAGCTCATGTACGGCATACAGCCCAGAGCGGTGACTCCCACGTCGGCTCGATCGGGATCTACCTCGACCGGGACCCAACCCAGGATCTCCAGACCTTCTTCGGTCGCAACGGATTCGACACGTTCGACGGCGAGCGCACGCTCCCGGATTCCCTGCGGCAGAAAACACACGCCGGCTGCAAATGTATTGTCACCGTCGGCTGATGCCGTAGGTAGATCGAACGGCGCGAGAGAGACGAGAAGTTCGACCGGGAGCTGGATCAGAATGCCTGCGCCGTCACCGCTGTTGGGTTCGGCCCCGGCAGCGCCGCGATGTTCCAGATTCTCCAGTGCCAGAACGCCGTCGGCCACAATGGCATGGGACCGTCGTCCCGCGATGTCGGCGATCATCGCCACGCCGCAGGAATCCTTCTCCAAGCTCGGGTCGTACAGACCCTGCTCCGCAGGCATCCGAGAAAACAGCACCACGATCACCTCCACGTAGGCCGGTGGGGTGCGTGAGGGCGAAGCAGCGACTTCGACCGCTGCGCCGTGAGTCTCGGCAACCCCGCCGGCTGGTTCGGTTCATGTCGACCGGAACGGTCTCACAAGCCGAAATAGAAACGCCTGTCGGGAATTCACCGGGACAGCCCTGGCCCGCGAAAGAATCCGAGATTGCTCCCGGTTGGCGAAATCGTAGCAGTTGGAATTCGCAACGATGCAATCGCGAATGCCGGTGGCCGTCGAAACCGTCGTCAGTCGCGCAGCGGTCGACCGTGTTCGTCGCGCACGCTGCCGGTGAGCATCATGATCCCGTCGATCAACGGCCAGATGCCACCGATACCGCAGGTGAGCCACGTGACTGCAATCTGGGCCACTGCAATACCCGGCTGGTTGAGATAGAAACGACCGGCTCCGAATGCGCCCAGGAGGATGTTGAGCAGGCCTGCCGTCAGCTTCTGCTTGTCGGAGAAGGGTTCGCCGGTGACCGGGTGCCGGCCGTAGGGAGCCATCGGGTCCATGAAACCAGGACCACCCGCGTACTGCGGCCCACCGTACTGACCACCCGAGTACGGCGGCGGCGCGAAGTACTGACCCGAACCATCGGCGGGCGGTGGATAACCGACACCGGGAGGAGGTCCGAACTGCTGACCCTGATCGGCGGCACCGGGAGTGTTCGGGGTGCCGTAGTTCGGGGTCGTGTAATTGGGATCGGGTGCGCCGTAAACGGGACCCGAACCTGCAGGACTGCCCTTCTCGAACGAGATCGTCGGTTCCGTGGAACCGGATGCGTCGCCCGGTGATCCGTCGGACGACGATGTACCTGAGTCACTCACTTCGGGCTCCCTTGTTCGAGTGCAGTGCGAACGAGGGCTCAGTCTCTCAGTTTTCGCCCCTGAGCGTCCGATACATTGCCCACCAAAATGAGCACGCCGTCGACGACGTGCCAGACGAAAAGCCCGAACAGCAGAATCAGCCCGAGGCCGAACACTGCGGTGAGCAGAACACCGAAGAAGAACAGGAGCAGCTGGGCGACACCGATCCCGGTACTGCCGAGGTAGAAGCGACCGACACCCAACCAACCGAGAAATATCTGCAGCAGGCCGCCGACGATCTTGGACTTGTCCGACAACGGCTCGCCGGTGACCGGATCGCGACCGTACGGAGCGTCTGGGCCGACGCCGTACGGGTGTCCGCCCGCATAGCCCATGGGCGCACCGAAACCCTGCGACTGACCGAACCCTGGTTGCGGGTAGCCCTGTTGTGGGTAGCCCTGCTGCGGGTAGCCCTGTTGCTGGCCGTACCCCTGCTGCGGGTAGCCCTGTTGCTGGCCGTACCCCTGCTGCGCGTAGCTCTGCGGCTGGCCGTACCCCTGTTGCGGGTAGCCCTGCTGCTGGCCGTACCCCTGTTGCGGGTAGTTCTGGGGTGGGTAGTTTTGGGCCGGGTAGTTCTGGGCCGGCGGGAATCCTCCGACCGGATTGTCGATACTGCCGTCCGGGCTCGGGGCCGGGTAGCTCGGTGTGCTGGACCAACCTGGGCCGTTTCCGATACCCGAATACGTATCCCAGCCCGGCCCCGTGGGCCCGGTGGGGCCGTGCGACGGTGCGGATTCCGAGGTTGCCGGCGGCTCCGAGAGCGACGCCTCGGCGGTGGCACCGTAGTCGAACGGAGTGCCGAACGGCGTGGTCGGCTTGGCGTCACCGTCACTGGAATCGCCTGTGCCGGAACCGGATTCGGGGCCGTGGGTCTTGTCGAAATCAACCACGTGTACTGCCTTCTTCCTCGGCTTTCTTGTCGGACGTCTGCACGTCCCGAGCATCGGTGGTTCGGTCGGTCTCGTCCGCATCGCCGGAGGCATCGCCGTCTGCGGCGTCGTTACCGCCGTCCACGTCGTCGTTCGATTTCAGTGTCGCGGGGTCTTCGCGACCCTTGGTGGCGATGACGAAGTAGGCGACCGCCAGGACGAAGACGATGGCGGATGTGAAGGTGTTGACGCGAAGTCCCGCGATCTTCGTCGCGAAATCGTCACGCATGAGTTCCACCCAGAAACGCCCGACGCAGTATCCGGCGACGTACAACGCGAACAGTCGTCCGTGGCCGATCGTGTACTTGCGGTCGATCAGCACCAGCAGGGCGACGATCGCGAGGCTCCACAGCAACTCGTAGAGGAACGTCGGGTGGACGACCTTCTCCACGAACCCGGTCGACACGCCGTTCAGAGGGTCCAGTCGCCCGTTCGAGTCGACTCGCTCGTAGATTTCCAGACCCCACGGCTGCGTGGTTGCACGACCGTACAGCTCTTGGTTGAAGTAGTTGCCTATGCGGCCGATCGCCTGGGCCAGCAGAATCGGGGGCCCCACCGCGTCACCGAATGCAGGCAAGGGGATCCCTCGTCGACGGCAGGCAATCCAAGCACCGACTCCGCCGAGGAACACCGCTCCCCAGATTCCGAGACCACCGTTCCAGACGTACAGAGCTTCGACCGGATTTCCGCCGGGACCGAAGTACGTCTTCCAGTCTGTTGCCACGTGGTAGAGACGTCCACCGAGCAAACCGAACGGAACGGCCCAGACTGCGACGTCGAGGACGGTGCCCTTGGTTCCCCCTCGAGCGACCCAACGGCGATCGCCCCACACCACCGATACGACGATGCCGATGATGATGAACAGGGCGTAGGCCCGCAGAGCGAGCGGTCCGACGTGCCACACTCCCTGCGCGGGGCTGGGAATGTAGGCCAGAATCTCGGTCGAGGTCACGACGCTACGTTAGCGGAACGGACACCCTCGGCGAGTTCCGTCGTCAGGTCACGCACCGCGTCGAGTCCGTTGTCCACGGCACTGACCAAGGCCGATCCGACGATGACTGCATCGGCGTAGCGGGCGATCTCGGCGGCCTGAGCGCCAGAGCGAACACCGAGGCCGACGCCGATGGGGATGTCGGAGTGCTTTCGGATGCGAGCCGACAATTCGGGGGCCATCGAGGACACCGCGTCGCGGGCACCGGTCACGCCCATGGTCGAGGCGGCGTAGACGAAACCGCTGCTGGCTTCGACGGTGCTGACGAGCCGTTCCTCGGTGGACGACGGAGCTACGAGGAAGATGCGGTCGAGACCGTACCTGTCGGAAACCTCGATCCATTCCTGCGCCTCGTCCGGAATGAGATCGGGGGTGATGATTCCGAGCCCGCCCGCACCGGCGAGATCGCGGGCGAAGTTCTCGATGCCGTATTTGAGGACCAGATTCCAGTAGGTCATGACGACTGCTTTTCCGCCTGCGGCAGAGACCTGCTCGGTCACTGCGAACACGTCCTTGACCCGAGCACCGGCTCGCAGCGCGACGTCGGCTGCGGCCTGAATCGTGGGTCCGTCCATCACCGGATCGGAATACGGAATGCCGACCTCGACGATGTCGCATCCGGCGTCGACCATGGTCTTGAACACCTCGACCGAGCGCGGAACGGTCGGAAAGCCTGCGGGGAGGTACCCGACGAGTGCTGCGCGCCCTTCGGCGCGGCACTGACCGAAGGTCGCAGAGAGGCGAGAGTCGTTGTTGCTCATGGCTTGATACCCACTTCTTCGTCCACGTTCGCGTCGCCGTCTCCGTCGATCAGGCCGAACCACTCGGCCGCGGTGTCGACGTCCTTGTCGCCACGCCCGGACAGGTTGACCAGAATGATCGCACCTTCGCCCAACTCCTTGCCGAGGGTCAGTGCGCCTGCGATGGCATGTGAGGACTCGATGGCCGGAATGATGCCCTCGGTACGGCACAGCAGCTTGAACGCATTCATCGCCTCGGTATCGGTGATGCCCCGGTACTCTGCGCGACCGATGTCATGCAGGTAGGAATGCTCGGGACCGACACCCGGGTAGTCCAAACCGGCTGAGATCGAATGAGATTCGACGGTCTGACCGTCCTCGTCCTGCAGCAGGTACGAGTACGCCCCGTGCAGCGCTCCCGGAGTTCCACCGCTGATCGTCGCAGCGTGACGGCCCGTCTCGACGCCGTCGCCGGCCGCCTCGAAGCCGATCAGCCGAACGTCGGCGTCGTCGATGAACGCATGGAAGATTCCGATCGCGTTGGACCCACCGCCGACACAGGCGGCGATGGCGTCGGGCAGCCTCCCCATGGAGGCGAGCACCTGCTGCCGCGCCTCGAGGCCGATGATGCGCTGGAAGTCGCGAACCATGACCGGGAACGGGTGCGGCCCGGCGACGGTGCCGAAGCAGTAGTACGTGTTGTCCGCGTTGGTGACCCAATCGCGTAGCGCCTCGTTGATGGCGTCCTTGAGGGTGCGCGATCCCGACTTCACGGCCACGACGCTCGATCCGAGCAAGCGCATCCGAGCGACGTTGAGTGCCTGCCGTTCGGTGTCGACCTCGCCCATGTACACGACACATTCGAGCCCGAGCAGTGCGCATGCCGTCGCCGTGGCGACTCCGTGCTGGCCCGCACCGGTTTCGGCGATGATTCGGGTCTTGCCCATTCGCTTCGCCAGCAGAACCTGGCCCAGAACGTTGTTGATCTTATGAGAACCGGTGTGGTTGAGGTCTTCTCGTTTGAGAAGGATACGAGCGCCGCCGGCGTGCTCGGACAACCGTGTCGCCTCGAAGACCGGTGACGGTCGGCCGGTGTAGTCGCGCTGCAGTCGATCGAGTTCGCCGAGGAATTCGTTGTCGCTGCGCACCTTCTCGTACTCGGCGGTGACTTCCTCGATTACACCCATCAGCGCCTCGGGGACGAACCTGCCGCCGTAGACACCGAAGTGACCACCGACATCGGGCTCGTGCGCGCTGCGATCGGTGAGGCCGATGCTGCTCTGCGGCAGATCAGCGCCCTTGAAACGGACTACCTGTGGGGCGTCCGTGGTGCCTGAAGAATTGCTGGTGCTCACCGCACCAGTGTGCCCCAACGGCGGACTGCTGCCGCGCTCGGGTCGGGTGCCCGAGTCGGTCCTGCAGAGTCAGCGTGCGGGCTTGGGGCACGACGGATGTGTTCCCGCCGTCACCAGGTCCGAGACGGCGGTCCGGGGATCGCCCGCAGTGACCAAGCCCTCGCCGACGAGCACTGCGTCGGCACCGGCACCGGCGTAGGCCAGCAGGTCGGCAGTTCCTCGTACACCGGACTCTGCGACACGAATGACCTCGCTGGGCAGACCGGGCGCAATTCGGCCGAAGCTGTCGCGGTCGATCTCGAGTGTCTTGAGGTTACGTGCGTTGATGCCGATGACGCGGGCACCGGCCTCGAGAGCACGATCCGCTTCGGCTTCGGTGTGCACCTCGACCAGTGCCGTCATGCCCAGCGACTCCGTGCGATCGAGCAACGACGCCAGGGCATCCTGCTCGAGTGCCGCGACGATCAGCAGGATGACATCGGCACCGTGGGCCCGAGCCTCGTGGATCTGATACGGACCGACGATGAAATCCTTGCGCAACACCGGAATCGAGACTGCGGCACGAACCGCGTCGAGGTCCGCGAGAGATCCGTGGAAGCGACGCTCTTCGGTGAGGACGCTGATGATGCGGGCACCGCCCTGCTCGTAAGCACGAGCCAGAACCGCTGGATCACCGATGTCTGCCAACGCACCCTTGGACGGGCTGGCACGCTTGACCTCGGCGATGACGCCGATACCGTCCTCACGAAGGGCTGCCGCTGCGTCGAGAGGTGCCGGGGCTGCTTTCGCTGCTGCTTTGACGGCGGCGAAATCGACCACCGATTCACGCGCGGCCACGTCGGCCCGCACACCGTCGAGAATCGAGTCGAGAACAGTCATGGTGCCCCCAGTCCTTTCTGAGCGTCGACTTCCGATGTGAGGAATCTCATCGGGGTCGGACCTAGCGTAGAGGGCGGTTTCATCACGACGAACGCGGGGTACTGGACTCGTCGGTAGGATCTTCGCCCGCGTCGAGCGCGTCCCACATCATGCGTTCGGTGAGGTCCTCGCCTTCGTCCTGCACGCCGTTGTCGGACGAGGAACTGCGAACGCGTCGAGCCACCTCGTCACGTCGCACCGCCGGGGCGTCGTACTTGGACGAGAGTACCTGCGAGGCAGCTGTTTTCCGAATCGACACCACCGCCGCAACGAGCGCGCACAACGCGCCGATCAGGGTGACGATCGCCGGGAGAATCGACACCTCCGTCATCGAGACCTGAGCCCTTGCGGGGAGTTCGGCAAGGGCCGCCGACTCCGAGTCGGATGCTCCCGCGGTGAGCAGTCGAACGGCCGGAACAGCGGCCGACACGGCCACCACCGCGATCAACACTGCCAGCACCCGAGAGGCCCACCCGCGCACCGCGAACGACGCGGCCACCGCCGCCAGCAACACGAGCGCGAGCGGTGTGGTGGCAGCGGCCCAGGTGCCACCGAGAAGGTCGTCCGTTCGACTCTCCCCGAGACCGTCGGAGGACGTCACCCGGACCCACGTCATTCTCGATGCGCCCCACAGGCATGCCGCAGCCACGATCAGCAGAGCGACCGGCACAGCGGCCGACGCGCGACGACCGGATCGCTCGGTCATCGCCCACCGACCTCGCGGAGCGATTCCGCGGCCGCAACTGCACCCAGTACGGCCATGGCTTTGTTTCGTGCCTCGTCGTCCTCGTATTGCGCGACCGAATCCGCCACGACTCCCGCACCGGCCTGAACGTAGGCGGTCCCGTCCTTGATCAGCGCGGTCCGAATCGAGATGGCGGTGTCGGCATCACCGGCGAAATCGAGGTAGCCGACGATGCCGCCGTAGATACCGCGTCGCGTCGGTTCCAGCTCGTCGATCAGTTCCATGGCGCGCACCTTCGGTGCGCCCGACAAGGTGCCCGCCGGGAAGCAGGCCTTGACCGCGTCGAGGGCACGCTTGCCCTCGGCCAGACGACCCGTCACCGTCGAGACCAGATGCATGACATGGCTGTATCGCTCGATGTGGCGGTAGTCGCTCACCCGGACCGTGCCGGGGGCACACACGCGCCCGAGGTCGTTACGACCGAGGTCCACGAGCATCAGGTGCTCCGCGTTCTCCTTCTCGTCGGCGAGTAGATCCTTCTCGAGCAGCACGTCCTCTTCCTCGGAGGTACCGCGCCACCGCGTGCCCGCGATCGGATGCGTGGTGGCGAGGCCGTCGACCACTGTCACCAGGGCCTCGGGGCTCGATCCGACGATCGAGAAAGCAGTCTCGTCGTTATCTCCCGGAACGTGCATCAGGTACATGTACGGACTGGGGTTGGAGGCCCGCAGCATGCGGTAGACGTCGAGCGGCGACGCATCGGTATCCATCTCGAAGCGCTGCGAGAGAACCACCTGGAACGCTTCGCCGGCTTCGATCTCCTCCACCAAGCGGGCGACGTCGGCACCGAATCCCTCGGAGGTTCGCTGCCGACGAAACTGCGGTGCAGGCTTGGAGACGGTGGAGACGGTGGAGTCAGCCGGCTTGGACAAGTCGGCACACATGCGGTCCAGACGGCGCACGGCGTCGTCGTAGGCCTCGTCGACATTGTCATCGGTTCCGTCCCAGTTGACCGCGTTCGCGATCAGAGTGATCGCACCCTCGTGGTGGTCGACGGCCGCCAGATCGGTCGCGAGCAGCATCACCAGCTCGGGCACACCGAGGTCGTCCTGCGCATGCTCGGGCAGCTTCTCGATACGCCGCACCGAGTCGTATCCCAGGTAGCCGACCATGCCGCCGGTCAACGGGGGCAGACCGGGCACCCGCTCGGAGTGCAACAGCTCCAGTGTCCTGGCCAGGACCGCGAGCGGATCGCCGCCGCTGGGCACCCCTGCCGGAACGTTGCCGCGCCAGGCCGCTTCGCCGTCGATGACCGTCAGCGACGCCGGAGCGCCTGCACCGATGAACGACCACCTCGACCACGAACGGCCGTTCTCCGCAGACTCGAGCAGAAAGGTACCGGGCCGGTCCGCACCGAGCTTGCGGTACGCCGACAACGGAGTCTCGGAGTCGGCGAGCACCTTTCGTGTCACCGGAACCACTCGGTGCTCGGCTGCGAGCTGCCGGAACACCTCGCGGGAGGTGGTCGAGTCCGAGTTCTCGGTATTGGAGGTGGGACTGGGGTCGGTGGTCGTCTCGCCGCGCATTGCCCCATCCTCCCAGGTTCGGCACAACGGGTCACTCCGCAGGCTCCGCTCCGGCGACAAGGCCGGCGCTCGCGGTAACCTGCCGAGCATGAAACCAGGCGAACTCGTTCCCGACTTTTCCCTACCGGACCAGACCGGACAGATCCGAACCCTGACCGAACTGCTGACGAACGGTCCGATAGTGCTGTTCTTCTACCCGGCTGCCTTCACCCCCGGGTGCACGGCCGAAGCGTGCCATTTCCGGGACCTGGCCTCGGAGTTCGCCGAGATCGGAGCCACTCGAGTCGGTATCAGTGCCGATGCCGTCGCCAAGCAGGCGGAGTTCGCCGCGGCCAAGTCTTTCGACTACCCCCTGCTGTCCGACGAAGACGGTGCCGTCGCCACCGCGTTCGGCGTCAAGCGCGGTCTGCTCGCCAAGCTCTCTCCGGTCAAGCGGGCAACGTTCGTCATCGGCACCGACCGGAAGGTGCTCGAGACCTTCTCGAGCGAAGTACGGTTCGAGGCTCACGCGGACAAGGCGCTCGAGTACCTGCGCGCACATCGCACGTAGAACATCTGTCGGACGTGATGCCTCGGGTGGGGGGACCCTCGAGGCATCATGTGCAGACCACAACTATCTGGGCAGGAGTGGAGCCTGCAGGAACGACCCAGAGATAGGAGTGGTCTGCAGTAACGACCCAGAGATCGAGAGGTTCCCCGCGATGGACACGTCGGCGACACCGATGGATGCGACACCGAGTGATGCGGTGGATCCCCAGTGGCTCACCGAGAGTCAACAGGAGGCCTGGCGGTCGCTCGTCGCCCTCATCACTCGACTTCCGGCAGCGCTGGACGCCCAGCTGCAGCGCGATTCTCGGCTGACCCACTTCGACTACTTCGTTCTCGCCACCGTCAGCGAGAACCCGCAGCGGCGAATCCAACTTCGGGATCTGGCCGAGTTCGCAAATGCGTCGCTCTCGCGGCTCTCACACGTGGTGACCAAGCTCGAGAAGGCCGGGTGGGTTCGCCGGGAGTCCATCCCGGGCAGCCGCGGTTCCTACGCGGTGCTGACCGACTCGGGTATGGCGAAGGTCGTGGAATCGGCCCCAGGGCACGTCGGCACGGTACAGGCGCTGGTGTTCGAGGGGCTCTCGGACGCCGAGGTCGAGCAGCTCTCGACCCTGAGCGCAACCCTGTTGGCCCAGTTGGACAAGGGAATCGCTGCGGGCACAGGTCACGCCTGAGAGTTCTCGGGCCCCATCAGCAGGTCGGCGTCGAAGCAGGTGTGCGTGCCGGTGTGACATGCGGCACCGACCTGATCGACGACCAGAAGCACGGTGTCACCGTCGCAGTCGAGCCGAACCTCGTGCACGTACTGAGTGTGCCCCGACGTCTCACCCTTCACCCAGTACTGCTGCCGGGACCTGGAATAGTAAGTGCCCTTGCGGGTTTCGAGGGTTCGAGACAGTGCCTCGTCGTCCATCCAAGCGACCATCAGAACCTGCCCGGTCGATCGTTCCTGCACGACCGCACTGAACAGTCCGGCCTCGTTGCGCTTGAGTCTCGCGGAGAGACTCGAGTCGAGTGTCATCGGAAAACCTCTTTGCTATCGAACGACGATGCGCTCGACGCGCATCGCATCTTTGACCTGACCGATGGTGAGGTCGCCGAAATGGAAGACGCTGGCGGCGAGAACGGCGTCCGCCCCGGCCTGCACTGCGGGTGCGAAGTGCTCCACCCGTCCCGCTCCCCCGCTGGCTATGACCGGCACGTGCACCGCGGCCCGGACAGCCGCAATCATCGGTAGATCGAACCCGGCCTTCGTGCCGTCGGCATCCATCGAATTGAGCAGAATTTCTCCCACGCCCAGTTCGGCACCACGAACCGCCCATTCGACGGCGTCGATGCCGGTTCCGCGTTTACCGCCGTGTGTGGTGACCTCCCAGCCAGATGGGGTGTCCTGCTGCCCCTGCGGAACGGTACGAGCGTCGACCGAGAGCACGATGCACTGAGACCCGAACCGCTCACTGAGCTCGCGCAGCAACTCGGGTCGGGCGATCGCGGCGGTGTTGACACTGACCTTGTCCGCTCCGGCCCGCAACAGACGATCGACGTCTGCGACCGTGCGTACTCCCCCGCCGACAGTGAGCGGAATGAACACCTGCTCGGCTGTACGGCTGACGACGTCCAGCATCGTGCCTCGATCCGAGGTGGACGCGGTGACGTCGAGAAAGGTCAGCTCGTCGGCTCCCTGTGCGTCGTAGGCAGCCGCTAGTTCGACGGGATCACCTGCGTCGCGGAGGTTTTCGAAGTTGACGCCCTTGACGACACGTCCGGCATCGACGTCGAGGCACGGAATCACTCTGACCGCGACGCTCATCGCGCAGGTCCTTCCAGGTAGTCGGCGGGGTCACCGAGTTCGGTGATCACCTTCAGTAGCTGATCGTGCACCCCGGGCCCGGCAGCGAGCACTGACGTCGAGTCGACCGTCCACGGTTCGCCCGCGAGGTCGGTGACGAGTCCGCCTGCGGCGCGCACCAGCAGCGCACCGGCAGCGTTGTCCCAGGCCCGGTGGCCGAAGACCACAGCGCCGCCCAGTACACCGCTGGCCGTGTAGGCCAGGTCCACTCCGGTGGCACCGTGCATCCGCAGACGAGAGGACTGCATCGACAGTTCTTCGAGGATGCGGAACCTGAACCGTCCGGGCAGTGAGCCACGACTGGCGACGTTGAAGGCACCGAAGCCGATCATGGACTCGCGCAACACTTTCGGCTGCAGCGCCGGGAGCGCAACACCGTTCAGTAGTAGCGGGCCGCCCGCCACCGCAGCGAAACGCTGGTCCACCAGCGGCAGCCAGGTCAGGCCGAGGACGGGCACACCGTCGTCGAGCAACGCCAACAACGTCCCCGCCGAAGGCAGCCCCGACGAGTAGTTGAACGTGCCGTCGATGGGGTCGAGCACCCAGACGAGCCCGGAGTTCAGATCCGGTCCGCCGAATTCTTCACCGTGAACTGCAATTCCGGTCGAATCGAACAGTTCCGCACCGAGCCGACGCTCGAGTTCCAGATCCACAGCGGTGGCGAAATCGTCGGGCCCCTTCTGCACTGCACTCGGTGCGCCGACGCCCGCAACGAACCGATCGTGGACGCCGTCGAGCAATCCACCGGCGATCTCGAGCAGACGAGTCGGCTCCTCGGGAAGGGTCATTCGTTGCTACCGAGACACCGCGGCGAGGGCGTCGGGGAGAGTGAAACGTCCGGCGTACAACGCCTTTCCGACAATGGAACCTTCCACGCCGCGATCGACAAGGCCGGCGATCGCTTCCAGATCTGCAATGGTGGACACGCCGCCCGACGCGATGACCGGCTTGTCGGTCTTGGCACACACGTCGGCGAGCAGTTCGAGATTGGGCCCCGTCAACGTGCCGTCCTTGGTCACGTCGGTGACCACGTAGCGCGAACACCCGTCGCGCTCGAGCCGCTCGAGCACGTCCCACAGATCGCCGCCGTCGCTGACCCAGCCGCGGCCGCGTAGTCGCGGAGCTCCGTCGACGATCAGCACGTCCAGACCGACCGCGACGCGATCACCGAACTCTCCGATCGCACGGGAGCACCACTGCGGATCCTCGAGGGCTGCGGTACCGAGATTGACTCGCGCACAACCGGTCGCCAGCGCCGCGCGCAGCGACTCGTCGTCACGAATGCCACCGGACAGCTCTACCTTGACGTCGAGTTCGCCGACGACCGACGCGAGCAACTCCCGGTTGGAACCCCGCCCGAACGCGGCGTCGAGATCAACGAGATGGACCCATTCCGCGCCGTCGTTCTGCCACGCGAGGGCGGCATCACGAGGCGACCCGTACTTGGTCTCGCTTCCGGCTTCTCCTTGAACGAGACGAACAGCTTCGCCGCCTGCGACATCGACAGCAGGCAATAAGACCAGGCTCACGTGCGGTTATGCTACGGGCCGAGCGGGCGTGAACCCAAAACGGGTCGTCTGTGGTCCTACCGGAGGTCCCTGCGCGTCATACGCGTGGACACCACTCCCATTGCTGCGATCGCTCCGACCACACCGGCCAAGGCAATGGACAGAGCTATGCCGGCGCTCGGTTGCAGGACGGCGATCAGGGCAGTGGCGAGAGCCAGCACCGCGACGGCCGCACCGAGTGCCCGGACGGCCAACCTGCCCAGCGAGAACTCGCGGTCGCTCACACCGATCGAACCCAGTTCTCGAGTAGCGCGGCACCGGCGTCTCCGGATTTCTCCGGGTGGAACTGGGTGGCCGAGAGCGCGCCGTTCTCCACGGCAGCGAGGAATCGGCCGCCGTGATCGGCCCACGTCAGCAGAGGCGCGGCGATGGTGTCGCTGGGTTCGAGCTCCCATTGCTGCGCAGCGTAGGAGTGGACGAAATAGAACCGGGTCTCGGGATCGATGCCGTCGAACAGCACGCTCTTCTCCGGTGCCTCGACGGTGTTCCAGCCCATGTGGGGCAACACGTCGGCCTGCAGGCGCTCGACCGTTCCCGGCCATTCCCCACATCCGTTGGCCTCGACACCGAATTCGACGCCACGATCGAACAGAATCTGCATTCCGACGCAGATTCCCAACACCGGGCGTCCGCCGGCCAGGCGACGCCCGATGATGCGGTCACCGCGCACCCCCAGCAGACCCTCCATGCACGCGGCGAACGCGCCGACACCGGGAACGACCAATGCCTGTGCATCGAGGGCTTCGTCGAAATCCGAGGTCACCGTCACGTCGGCACCGACCCGGGCCAACGCCCTCTTCGCCGAGTGCAGATTGCCCGAGCCGTAATCGAGCAACACCACAGAAGTCATGAGGGAAGTCTATCGGGGCGTGGTCGGGCGATCAGCGCCACCGCCGCAACGACGACCACCGTGATTGCGGCCGCGGTGAATCCCGCGGTGTACCCCACGCTCGTGGCGAGAACGCCCAGCGCGAGCGCACCCGCACCGGTGCCCGCGTCGAAGCTGATGTTCCACACGGCGCTGGCGCTGCTGTAGCGAGCGGGCCCGGCCGCGTCGAACGCCATCACCAGGCTGTCGTTCTGGCACGCTCCGTACCCGATTCCGAACAGAACGGCGGCGACGAAGAACAGTGCAGCGGGCATGTTCCCCAGCGCTGCGATCGCGAACAGCGCGATGCCGATCGCAGCCGAGACCAGCGCGGGAACGACGGAGCGTCCGATGCCGATTCGATCTGCAACCGATCCTGCGGTGTACCGGCCGACGAGCATCGCGGCACTGACGACGGCCAAGGCAAGACCGATCATGGCGGCTCGGTTCGATTCCGCGATCGGCAACAGACTGGTGATTCCGCCGTACGCCGCGGACACCGAGGCCACGACGAGACACGGCACGAGGAATTGCCGTACGTCGAGGCGAACCCGTTCGATTCTGGGCGGCTGCGGCGCGGGTCTGGTGGGCGGTAACAGTGCCACGCCGATCAAGCCTGCTGCAGGCACGAGAGCGCCGAGCACGAACACGGCCGTCGGATTCGCCGCAAAGATCACCAAACCCATTGGCAGCGTGATCATCTGAGCCAACGCGACGGCGATCCCCTGCGCGCCCGTCGCACGGCCGAGCAGAGCAGTGGGGGCCAGCTCGGCGACGATGGCAGCACCGGCCACCGTCAGCATGCCGAAGCCTGTTCCTCTCAGGGCCGACACGGCTAATGCCGGTACGGCATCGACCGACACGATGAACAGCAGAGACGGAACACCCAGCAGCAAGCACCCTGCGGCAAGTACAACGCGGTGGCCGACGCTCATCAGCATCCGCGGCACGAACAGCTGAGTGATCACCGTGGTGGTCATGAAGATCGCGGTGCTGGCCGCTGCCACCGCGTCGGATGCCCCGGATTGCGACACTGCCAGGGGTATGACCGGAAGCAGCAAGCCCCAGCCACCGAACGACGCTGCCCCCATTGCCATCGCGGCCGGAAGCCCTCGAATCGCCAGCAGACCGCTCAAAGTACGAGTGCCGGTCGATCGATCACAGACTTCCCTTGGTGGACAGAATTCCGGTCACCCGAGGGTCGTACTCGGTGGCCTGACGCAGTGCTCGCGCGACCGCTTTGAACTCTGCTTCGGTGATGTGGTGCTGGTCGCGTCCGTAGATCACTCGGACGTGCAACGCAATCCGAGCGTTCGAGGCCAGCGTCTCGAACACGTGCTTGTTGATCACGGTCGAATACGGAACACCGGGGTAGCCGCCGATCACGGAATGCACCATGTAGTCGGGCTCGCCGGTGTGCACGCAGTACGGTCGACCGGACACGTCGACGGCCGCATGCACGAGCGTTTCGTCCATCGGAATGAACGAGTCGCCGAATCTGGTGATGCCGGCCTTGTCGCCGAGGGCCTGCCCAAGGGCTTGACCGAGCACGATGGCGGTGTCCTCGACGGTGTGATGTGCCTCGATCTCGATGTCGCCCTTCGCCCGAACCGTCAGGTCGAAACGAGCATGGGTGCCCAGCGCGGTGAGCATGTGATCGTAGAAGGGAACGCCGGTGGAGATGTCGACGATGCCGGTGCCGTCGAGGTTCAGCTCGACCGAGATGTCCGACTCCTTGGTGGTGCGCTCGATCTTTGCGATACGGGGAGCGGGTGTGGTCACTTCTGTGCCTCTGCTCTTTCGGTCGATGCGAGTGCTGCGCTGACGGTGAGGAATCGGTCGTTCTCGTGCGCCAGTCCGATGGTGACGCGTAGATATTCTGGTATTCCGACGTCCCGGATGAGCACGCCTTCGTCCAGGTACCGCTGCCAGGTCGCGGCCGCATCGGAGAACCGGCCGAAGAGCAGGAAGTTGGCGTCGGACGGCACCACGTCGTAGCCCTGGCGGCCGAGGGCCGCCGCCACCCGATCTCGTTCGGCGGAGAGTTCGGCCACGCTACCGAGGGTGTCCGAGGCATGCCGCAACGCCGCGCGGGCGGCGGCCTGGGTGACCACCGACAGGTGATACGGCAAGCGCACCAACAACATTGCGTCGACGACGGCCGGGGCCGCAACGAGGTATCCCAGCCGACCACCGGCGAACGCGAACGCTTTGCTCATGGTTCGGCTGACCACGATCTTGCTGGGGTAGCTCTCGATCAGTCCGATTGCGCTTGTCGCCGAAGAGAATTCGGCGTAGGCCTCGTCGACCACCACGATTCCCGGTGCGGCGTCGAGGATCCGCCGCAGATCTTGCTCGTCGATGCTGTGCCCCGTCGGATTGTTGGGGCTGGTGACGAACACGACGTCGGGCTTACGCTCCTCGATCGCGTGCACCGCATAGTCGACGTCGAGCGAGAAGTCTGCCCGACGCTTCGCGGGAATCCATTCGGTCTGAGTTCCCGAGGAAATGATCGGGTGCATCGAATACGACGGCACGAAACCCAGCGCGGTGCGGTCCGGTCCGCCGAACGCCTGCAGAAGCTGCTGCAGAATTTCGTTGGATCCGTTGGCCGCCCACACGTTGGCGGTGGCGACCGCGAAGCCGGTCTGGTCGGTGAGGTAGCGCGCGAGGTCGGCACGCAACTCGTCGGCATCGCGATCCGGATAGCGGTGCAGTTGCGCAGCAGCAATCCGCACCGAGTCGGCGACGTCGTCGATCAAGGCCTGCGTCGGCGGATGCGGATTCTCGTTGGTGTTCAACTGAACCGGAACGGTGAGCTGCGGCGCGCCGTACGGCGACTTGCCGATCAGCGCCTCGCGCAGAGGTAGGTCGTCCAGCGAAACCGACCGTCCCAGAGCATCACTCATGACGCGTCACCGGTGCGCAACCCTTCGAACCGCAGCCGCACCGCTTCGCCGTGGGCCGGCAGATCCTCGGCATTGGCCAGGGCAATGACATGCGCAGCAACATCTTTGAGCGCAGCTTCGCTGTAGTCCACCACATGGATGCCCCGCAGGAACGTCTGCACGCTCAGGCCGGACGAGTGCCGAGCACACCCGGCGGTCGGGAGCACGTGATTGGACCCGGCGCAGTAGTCACCGAGGCTCACCGGCGACCAGGCTCCGACGAACACGGCACCGGCGCTGCGCACCCGAGCCGCGACGTCGGACGCGTCCTTCGTCTGGATCTCGAGGTGTTCGGCGGCGTACGCGTTGACCACCGCCAACCCCTGCGTGACGTCGTCGACCAGCACGATGCCGGACTGGCTGCCGTTCAGTGCCGTGGTGACGCGTTCCGCGTGCCGGGTGAACGCGATCTGCGCATTGACAGCCTCGTCCACGGCCTCGGCGAGCTCCATACTGTCGGTCACCAGCACACTGGCGGCCATGACGTCGTGCTCGGCCTGGCTGATCAGGTCTGCTGCCACATGGATCGGGTCTGCGGTGCCGTCGGCGAGAATTGCGATCTCGGTGGGGCCTGCCTCGGAGTCGATTCCGATGAGCGAGCGGCACAGCCGTTTGGCAGCGGTGACGTAGATGTTGCCGGGACCGGTGATCAGATCGACCGGTGCCAGTTCGCCGCCGTCGGTATCGACCCCGCCGTACGTGAGCAGCGCAACACCCTGGCCGCCGCCGACAGCCCAGACCTCGTCGACGCCGAGGAGCTGCGCGGCCGCAAGGATTGTCGGGTGGGGAAGGCCACCGAAGTTCTTCTGCGGCGGTGACGCCACCACCAGCGAACCGACACCTGCAATCTGAGCCGGAACGACATTCATCACGACCGACGACGGATACACGGCGTTGCCACCGGGCACGTAGAGCCCTACGCGATCGACCGGAATCCAGCGCTCGGTCACGGTGCCGCCGGGTACCACCTGAGTGGTGTGGTCGGTTCGGCGCTGATCCGAGTGCACGAGACGGGTTCGCTCGATGGCAACTTCGAGCGCGGCCCGGACGGCCGGATCCAGCTCCTCGAGTGCGCGAACCAATTCCTGCTGAGGAACTCGAATGCGGTCCGGTCGGACCCCGTCGAACTTCTCGCTGAACTCGAGGGCCGCGTCGGCACCGCGCTCCTTGACCGCGTCGACGACGGGGCGAACCTGATGCAGCACCGAATCGACATCCACTCCGCCTCGGGGAAGTGCGCCGCGTAGTTCGGCGGTGGATGGAGTTCGTCCGCGTAGATCGACGCGGGCGAGCTCGATGCGGGCAGGCATAGTGGGCCCCTTCGTGAAGTCGGTTCGGTGCCGGGGTTCGGTCGAATCAGTATTGTCCGAACTCCCAGGATAGTTCCACCGAATTCGGCTCAGCCCCGCACGTCCCACAGATGGTGAATCGGATCGTGGATGTAGTACGCGGCCAGTGATTCGACGGAGAAGTTCGACCCGTCGCTGCGTCGACCCGTCCGGTGGCGCTTCTCCGGCGGCACGGCGGCGAAATCATCGGCGAGGGCCCGGGCAGCATCACCGAGCTCCGCCGCCACCGCCGCAGGGTTCTGGTCGTTGTAGTTCTCGGACACCGCGGTGGCGTCCTGGTCCCAATTCGCGAACTCGGGATCGTCCTCGGTGAGCACCAGCTCCAGGCGGGTACGAAAGATTCGATGCGCGTCACGGACATGGGCGGCGTACTCGAGCGCAGACCACGTCGAGTCGTCGGGCCGCAGTGCGACGTCGTCGCGCCGCAGAACTGCATCCCAACGCTCGACGTCGGCGCGGATCAGGTTCGGGATGTCGTCGTAAACGACGACACTCGAGTCGAACCCGCAATCCGGGCACCCTCGCTCGAGTACCCAGGTCCAGTTCTTGGTGTCGGGATCGATCGGCATGCCGGTCAGAATAGATTCAGGTCAGGCGTAGCGGGCAGCCAGGTTGTGCAGTGTGCTCTTGATGCCCTGTGCGTTCTTCTGTGGCATCTTGAACAGCTCCAACATCTTCGGCACCTTGGCCGTGCCGTACTTGAAGCTCTCGGTCACCGTGGTCAGGCCCGGCTGCGTCTCCTCGAACTCCCAGCGCCAGCTGTGACCCATCGGGTGCTGCCACTCGACAACCTTGTGCCGATCGGCGTCGACGAACTCGGTGACGGTGCTGGTGATCTTGTACGGCACGCCGTACTGCTTCATGCCGACGGAGAACTTTGCGCCGGTGCTGAGGCGATCGGGACCGCGGACGGTGTCCTTGACCGTGCCCGATCCGTCGAGCTCGCCGTGCCGAGTGGGATCAGCGACGATGTCGAACAATTCGGACGCCGACGCCCGCACCTCGGTCTGACGGGTGACTTGCTGCGGACCTGTGTCGATGGTTCTGATGTCTGCCATTTCCACGGCCTACCCCACAGCGCCTCGTTCGACACACCGGTCGAGACGAAAGTGAATTGACGGGCATAGTTCAATGAACACATGTCCTGGTCAGTGTGGCTCGCGTTTCTCGGTGCGAGCATCGTCATCAGTCTGTCCCCCGGTGCCGGTGCCATCGCATCGATGTCCACCGGGCTTCGCTACGGCCTGCGCCGCGGGTACTGGAACATCTTCGGTCTGCAGATCGGCTTGCTCCTGCAGATCGGCATCGTCGCCGTCGGACTGGGTGCAGTCCTCGCCAGCTCGGCGCTGGCGTTCACTGCAATCAAGTGGTTCGGTGTTGCGTACCTGGTCTACCTGGGTGTCCGTCAGTGGCACGCAGCTCCCACCGACGTCGCCGACGCCCCCGCGGTGGCCGATCGCGGAACGACGATGCTGGCACGAGGATTCCTGGTCAACGCCAGTAACCCGAAGGCCGTCGTGTTCATGGTCGCCGTCCTTCCCCAGTTCCTCGATCCGGCGCGGCCCCTGCTCACTCAGTACCTGTTCATCGCGGCCACGATGGTCGCGGTCGACATGCTGGTGATGACCGGATACACCTCGCTGGCATCTCGGGTGCTGCGGCTGATGCGCTCACAGCGCCAACAGAAGACGATGAATCGCACGTTCGCCGGGATGTTCTTCGCTGCCGCAACGTTTCTCGCGACTGTTCGTCGGGTGACACCGTGAGGAAGTACCGCGTGATCATGAAGAACGCGCTCGGCGGAGACCCGATCCCGTTGGGATTGTTCGACACCCTTCTCGAAGCCAACACGTGGATTCAGGATGTCGGTAAGCGGGACGAGCACGAACTCGGTACCTACACAGTCGAAGTGGAAGCAGCCGAGTGAGTCGACGGTGTCCGTGTTCGAGTGGTGACACGTTCGACGCGTGTTGCGAGCCGTATCTGCGCGGCGATGCCAGCGCGCCGACAGCCGAGAAGCTGATGCGATCTCGATTCACTGCATTCGCCGTCGGCGATGCGGCTTACCTACGCGCGTCGTGGCATCCCGATACGGTTCCGCACGAGTTGGATCTCGATTCCGATCAGCGGTGGTACCGACTCGACATCATCGGGGTCGACGCGGGCGGCCTGTTCGACGACGAAGGAACAGTCGAGTTCCGAGCGCACTACAAGCACCCCGAGGGTGCGGGCACGATGAGCGAGGTAAGTCGATTCGTCCGCGTGGGCGGCCGCTGGCTCTACCTCGACGGAGTGGTCTCGCGCTAGAGGTTGCGCAGCTTGGTCGGCCGGTTGCCTGCAGTACGACGCGCTTCCTGCTTCTCCTTGATGCGTTCGGCATCCTTGCGAACCTGGATGTGCGTGCGGCGCTCACGAACGAGCCACTGCGGCGGGCTGGCGACGAGCTCGTCGATGGCGTCACTGGTCAACGCTTCGGTGACTCCGCCGCGGGCCAGGCCTGCGATGGACACGCCCAGCTTCTTCGCGATGACGTCGCGCGGAAACGGTCCGTTGGTCTGCAAATCGGTCAGCCACTGCGGCGGATCGCTACGCAACGCGTCGAGGTCGGACCTGCTGACCATCGAGTTCTGAAACTCCTCGGGCGCTGCGGGAAGGTAGATGCCGAGCTTGTTCGCCGCGGTCAATGGCTTCATGGTCTGCTGTTTGTTCTCCGGGCTCACCGGACCAGCTTATCCGGCATTCCGCGGTCTCGACGCCACCGTCCCGCACGTTGCGCGCCGTCCAATAGGCTCGACTCCGTGAACATCGATGTGCAGACACTGCGCTGGTACGCCGCAGTGGCGCAACAACTGCATTTCGCCCGCGCTGCTCAGTCGCTCGGAATATCGCGAATCCGCCTGAGCAAGACCATCGTGGAACTCGAGGAGCAGCTCGGCGCCGACCTGTTCGTGCCGGGGGTCTCCCCCACCGAACTCACCGAGGACGGCCGCGCTCTGCTCGAGCGGGCTCTGGTGGAGATTGCCGAGGACGATCGGCGCTCGGAGCTCGCTCAGGTTGCTGCTGCCGAGCCGACGACGTTCACCATCGGCTACGCCGAAGGTGTGACGCTGACGAAGTGGACGCGAATCTGGGCGGATCGGTTCCCGGACGTCACGCTGTCCGTAACGGCTACGACGCCGGAAACTCAGGTGTCGGCCCTGCACGACGGAACGGTCGATGTGAGCTTCGTTCGACCGCCGTTGGATAGAGAGGGCCTCAATGCGATCGGCCTGTATCAGGAAGTCCAGGTTGTGGTGGTCCCGAAAGACCATGCCGTCGCAGCATTCGATTCTGTCACCGCGAGCGATCTCGCCGACGAGCATTTGCTGGCCGATCCCGCGACGGTCCCCGAATGGGCTGCTGTTGCAACGGAACTCGAAATCGGCAATCGCCCTGCCCTGCCCCCGATGAATTCCACTGCCGAGACGTTCGAGTACGTGGCTGCCGGGCTGGGGGTGGCGATCGTGCCGCATTCGGTGGCCCGATTCAACGCTCGCAAAGATCTCGTCTACCGCCCGGTGACCGACATCGAGCACTCCCAGATTGCATTGGCGTGGGTCGCCGAACACGAGGACGACCGCATCGAGGAGTTCATCGGCATCGTTCGAGGACGGTCGACCCGTAGCTCACGAGGTTCGGCAGACGACGCGCCGGTCAAGAAGAAGAAGGCGCACCCCTCCAAGCCGGCCCGTCCGGTTGCCAAGACGAAGACGAACGCGCGACGGAGCGGCAAACGGCGCTGAGTCGGTCTCCCCACGTCGCGTCCGGTCCGCGGGAACGTGTGTTCGAAAACTTGTCGGTGGGTCGCGATAGATTCTGTTCATGCTTTCGGGGGACGGCGGATCAGGGGTGGACGGCATCGAGACGGTGCCGCCTCCCCCTGTCGTGTCCGATCCCGAGTTGTCGGTGTTGGTGGACCGTGTCGAGTCCGCGGTTGCCGAGTTGGCCGAACAGGCATCGGCGTCGTGGACGAACGCCGACCGGCGTGCGGTGATCCAACGCATGGAAACACTCACGAGGTCTGTCACCGCGTACTCGTACACCTGGCTCAACGAACTGATCGCTCAGCACGGGCTCGATGTGTACCCAGGCTCGGTACCGTCATCGGTGGCGTGGATGCTGCGGATCACCCCACGAGCAGCCGGTGCACGGGTGCGTCTGGCTGCGGAGTTGGGCGATCGCACCGCACTGTCCGGGGAAGTCCTCCCTCCGTTGTTGCCGCACACCGCGGCAGCACTACGGGCGGGGTTGCTCGATGCCAAGCATGTGCAGATGATCCGCGAATTCTTCAAGCACTTGCCGGCCAGTGTCGATCCGCAGACCCGGGATCTCGCAGAACAGCAATTGGTGGGCTACGCCTCGACCAGACTCCCCGACGACTTCGCACCATTGGTGGCGCACCTGGACTCGATCCTCAACCCCGACGGCGACTACGGGACGAGGACGAGGACGGGAAGCCCAAGCCACGCAAACGACGCGATGCGTTCTTCTATCTCGGTGAGCAGGGTGCCGACGGGATGTCGGAAGGAAGCTTCTGCGTCGACCCCGGACTACGCGCCTACCTCGAGGCTTTGTTCTCGAAAGCTGCGAAACCGGGAGTGAACAACCCGGCCGACCCGACGTCGGTTGTCCACGACGATGAAGATGGCGAGAACGGCAGCGCCGCCGAGGGCAGCGGGAGCGGCAGTGCCGCAGCGCCGAAGCCCGAGCCGACCACCCACGAAGCAGGCGCCAGCGATGCAGGCCTGTGGGATGAGAAGAACTACGACGGCGACGACGAGTGCGACGACAAATGTGGTGAATATCTCGAATATCGTTGTGGGACAACGCATGACGGCACATCTGCACCCAATGACACCGCGGCAACCGACGACCCTGCTGACTCAGACGACGCAACCGATGCAGGTCCGGACACCGCTACGCGGGATGCTGCCGCAATGCGCGACGCTGCCGCAGCGCGGGATCGACGCACCCAGAACGAACGTCATCACGACGCCCTGAAAATGGCACTTCGGCACACACTCGCCTCCGGGACACTCGGCACCCACCGCGGCCTGCCCGTCACCGCCATCGTCACCATGACCCTCAAAGACCTCGACGCCGGCTGCGGATACGCGATGACCGCCACCGGATCCCGAGTGTCGATCCGCGATGCGATCCGTATGGCGTCCCACGCCCACCACTACCTGACCATCTTCGACGACCACGGCAGAGCCCTCTACCTCGGCCGATCCAAACGCATCGCCTCCGCAGACCAACGCATCGTGCTCATCGCCCGAGACCGCGGCTGTAGCTTCCCCTCCTGCACCCGCCCGGCTACCTGGTGCCAAGCCCACCACGTCGACGACTGGGTCGAGGGCGGCTACACCGACATCGACTCCCTCACCTTCGGTTGCGACATGCACCACGCACTCGTCGGCACCGGCCCCGGCAAGTGGGCAACCACCAAAACCGGAGCAGGACATCGCTACCCAGGCCGCACCCTGTGGCATCCACCATCGGGAATGGACCCCAAGCGCCGCGGGCTGATCAATCACGCACACCACCCAGAAGAAGTCCTCTACCCACCCGACCAGCACGACGACACCGGAGACGAGGAACCACGACAACCCGCATGACGACCTACACCAGCATCACGGCACAGCTCTGCCTAGACAGAACCCAAAGCGCCTCAGCGAACCGGGTGACGCTTTCGATTGCGAATCAGAACTGCGATTCCGAGTCCTAATGAAATCAACAGAAGAGGTGCGGCAATGGCGAGGGACGCGTCGATAGCCAGAAACAGAATGAGTAGCAACGCTGCTGCCACGAAGTACACCGCCGCGAAACGTGGGGTCCACAGGACGGAGTCCATGCCACACCTCCTTGCGCGTACGAGCCTCTTGTCGTTACCAAAGGTAACCGAATAGGCTCGCGCGCACTAGAGACCCAGGCCCCGCAGTCGGTCGATCTCACGACGATCGCGCTTGGTCGGTCTGCCGGCTCCTCGATCACGACGCGGTACGGAGGCCAGAACTTCCTTCGGAGGCGGCGGCGGACTGTGATCGATCAGGCACTCGGGGACGACAGCTGCACCGACACGCTTGGTGATCGCCCGCACGACCACGACGATCTTCTCCACGCCGTCGACCCGCAGCCGAACCTCGTCGTTCGGGCCGATTCGCAGACCAGGCTTGGCTGGGGTTCCGTTGACGCGGACGTGCCCACCACGGCAGGCAGCGGCTGCAGCGGACCGCGTCTTGAACAACCGCACCGCCCAGATCCAGCTGTCGAGGCGGGCACTCTGTACTTCCATCTTCGAACGAATTCCTCACATCGCGGGCCTGACTACATGTCCAGACCGAGATCGAGCACTGTCACCGAGTGTGTCAGACCGCCCACGGCAAGAAAGTCGACCCCCGTCCGCGCGTAATCCCGTGCCACGTCGACCGTCAACCCACCCGAGGATTCCAGCTTGGTCTCGGGAGCGAACTTGTCACGACGCTGAACCGCCATCTGTGTCTGCCACAGCGCAAAGTTGTCCAGCAGAACGAGTTCGACGTTCTCGGCAAGCACCTGGTCGAGTTGTTCGAGGCTGTCGACCTCCACTTCACAGGCGATGTTCGGCGCAGCGGCCCGCACCGCGTTCAACGCAGCGACGACCGAACCGGCAGCCGCAACGTGATTGTCCTTGATCAGCGCAGCATCGCCCAACCCCATTCGATGATTGACGCCACCGCCGGCGCGCACCGCGTACTTCTGCAACGAACGCATGCCCGGCAACGTCTTTCGGCTGTCCCGAATCTTGCACTCGGTGTCGGCAACCTCGGCGACCCAGCCTGCTGTCGCGGTGGCGATTCCCGAGAGATGGCACACGATGTTGAGCATCGTGCGCTCGGCCGTGAGCAACCCTCGAGTCGGGGCCTGAACCGTCAGAACGGCCTGTCCTGGCTCCACATTCGCCCCGTCCTCGACGCGATGCACGATGGAATACCCCTCGGGACCGATCACCTCGTCGAGGACCAGAAGGCCGACGTCGAGGCCGGCGATCGTGCCGAACTGGCGTGACACGACCGAGGCCGTCGCCACCGCGTCCTCGGAAACCGTTGCCGTGGTAGTGATGTCGGGCCCGTACCGCAAATCCTCGTCCAGCGCCGTCCGGATCAGTGCGAGCACCTCGGCTCGGTCGACACCCGGGTTCACCTCGGTCGAGATTTCGGACATGTCAGCTTGCTCCCGTCATCACGTCGTCGTTCACGATCCCCAGCCGTCCGTCGGGACCTCGTTCGATGTGCAGGCTTCGGCGTTGCGATGGCGCACTCTCGGGGAAATCGCGTCGGGTGTGGCACCCTCTACTTTCCCGGCGGTGGTTCGCGGCCAGGACGATGACCTCCGCCGCGGCTGTCAGCGCAGCATCCTCGACAGCACGGGCGTCGACCGGCGGTTCCGATACGACACCCTGAGCCAGGACGCGTTGTGCCGCAGCGAGTCCCACTGCATCGCGAACCACACCGACCTCGGCAGTCATCGTGCGCTGCAGCACGCCCCGGTCGATGCGGCGATAGGTGGGTAACGCGAGGTCCGTCACCTCGACCCTCCTGCCGACCCGTTCGGCAGCCACAATTGCCGCACGTTCACCCACGACAAGACCTTCGAGCAGACTGTTCGACGCCAATCTGTTGGCACCGTGCAGGCCGGTGCGCGCCACTTCGCCCGCAGCGAGCAAGCCCGGAACCGAGGTGCGTCCAGCGGTGTCCGTCACCACTCCTCCGCACGAATAGTGTGCTGCGGGTGCCACCGGAATCAGGTCCGTCGCCGGATCGATGCCGGCCTGGAAGCACGAGGCGGTCACGGTCGGGAATCGCTCGTGGAAGTGCTCCACGCGGCGGGCGTCCAGCAGCACGTGGTCGTCGCCGCTGTCGTGCAGCAGTTCGGCAACGGCCCGGGACACTACGTCGCGTGGCGCAAGATCACCCAGCGGGTGCACTCCGGCCATGAACGCGCGGCCTGTGACATCGACCAGGTGGGCACCCTCGCCGCGTACCGCCTCGCTGATCAACGGACGGCGTCCCGTCGTCCCGGCAGCGAACAGCACCGTGGGATGGAACTGCACGAATTCGAGATCGGCCACGCGCGCGCCTGCATCGAGGGCGAGCGCGATGCCGTCTGCCGTCGCGCCGGCCGGGTTGGTGCTGCACGAGTACAGCTGCCCCAGCCCGCCGGTGGCCAGGAGAACCGTCGGGCAATGAACGACTCCGAGGCCGTCGGGCCCGCGGACGAGCAGACCGACAACCTCGCCGTCGGTGGTCAGCACCCGCAGCGCGGTCGTGTCGAACTGCACCGTCGGCACTGCACCGTCGAGTGTGCGCTGCACCTCCGCACCGGTGGCGTCGCCGCCGGCATGGATGATGCGGCGAACACTGTGGCCGCCTTCCCTGGTGCGTGCGACGGAGCCGTCGGCAGCGCGATCGAATTCTGCTCCCGCAGCTTCGAGCGAAGCGATCGCCGCACGCCCGCCGGCAACGATGGAGCGCACGGCGTCCTCGTCGCACAGTCCGGCACCGGCAGCACACGTATCGGCCACGTGCGATTCGATCGAATCGCCGAATTCTGCTCCGACGACCGCGATCCCGCCCTGGGCATACTGCGTCGCGGTGTCGGTGGAGCTCCCCTTGCTCACGGTCAGCACCCTGAGGCCGCGGGCGGCAGCGGTACGAGCCGCAGTGAGTCCGGCGATACCGCCGCCGACGACGACCAGATCAGCTCCGGTTTCCCACGCGACGGACGGATTCACTCTCCGCCGCCGGGGGTACCGATTTCGATCATCCGCTGCACCGACTTGCTGGCGATGTTCGCAGTTTCGAGGTCGACATGTACCTCGTCTCGTCCTTCGACGAGGCAGCGAAGCAGCGCGGCAGGGGTGATCATCTTCATGTAGCCACACGATGCACGGTCGTTGACGGCGAGGAAGTCGACGTCGGGTGCGGCCATGCGCAGTTGGTGCAGCATGCCGATCTCGGTGGCGACCAGAACCTGCTTCGACGCGGTGGTGCGGGCAGCGTCGAGCATGCCGCCGGTGGAGAGAATCTTGACCTTTTCGGCCGGAACGAATCCTTCGCCGGCGAGGTAGAGAGCCGACGTGGCGCAACCGCATTCGGGGTGCACGTACAGCTCTGCATCGGGGTGGGTGCGAGACTTCTCGGCCAGCTCGTCGCCGTTGATGCCGGCGTGCACGTGGCATTCTCCTGCCCAGATGTGCAGGTTCTCGCGTGCTGTCACGCGCTTGACGTGTGCGCCGAGGAACTGGTCGGGCAGGAACAGGATGTCGCGGCTGGGGTCGATGGACTGTACGACCTCCACTGCGTTGGACGACGTGCAGCAGATATCGGTCAGTGCCTTGATCTCGGCGGTGGTGTTGACGTACGAGACGACGACGGCGTCGGGAAAATCGGCCTTCCATTCGCGGAGCTGGTCTGCGGTGATGGAATCGGCCAGCGAGCAGCCGGCGCGCTGGTCCGGGATCAGGATCGTTTTCTGCGGGCTCAGGATCTTGGCGGTCTCGGCCATGAAATGGACTCCGCAGAACACAATCGTGTCCTCGGAGACCTCGGCGGCCATACGCGAGAGCGCAAGGGAGTCGCCGACATGGTCCGCGACGTCCTGAATCGCGGGCAGCTGGTAGTTGTGCGCGAGCAGCGTCGCGCCGCGCAGATCGGCGAGCCGTCGCACTTCGGCCGCCCATTCCGGAGTTGCCTCCACTCCCCCGTAGCCACCTGCTCCGTCGACGATGTCGCGAACTCCGGCGAATGCCGAGTCCAGGATGTTCACCCGGGTAGCGCTGCTGGTCATGACGGTTCTCCTTCACCGATCATCCGGTCGTCGGTGACCGAATTTCCTCCGAGGGAGTTTTCGACCTATGATCGAAAACATGATTCATCGTAGCACCGTCCACGAAGTACTCATCGCGGTGTTCCAAGTTCGAGCCTTTTCCGACCCGGACACCCCCGAACTGGCGGTGCTGCTGTGGCAGCGCGCTCTCGACCCCGAGGCCGGCACCTGGTCGCTTCCCGGTGGCACCCTGCGTGACGACGAGAATCTCGCCGCGTCCGCGCGCCGTCAACTCGCCGAGAAGGTCGATGTGCGCTCGGTTGCGCACCTCGAGCAGCTGTCCATCTTCAGCGAACCCGACCGCGTCCCGGGAGATCGCCGGATCGCGTCGACGTTCCTCGGCCTGGTGCCGATATCGGCCGAGCCGACACTCCCCTCGGACACCGCATGGCACCCGGTTTCGGCGCTGCCCGACATGTCGTTCGATCACGGAACCGTCGTCGCTCACGCCCGACACCGCTTGGTAGCGAAGCTGTCGTACACCAATATCGGCTTTGCACTGGCTCCGGTCGACTTCGCGATCTCGTCGCTGCGCGAAATCTACGGTGCGGCACTGGGGTACCAGGTGGATGCCACCAACCTGCAGCGAGTACTGAGCCGTCGGGGCGTCATCGAACCCACCGGCCGTCGGGCACCGTCCGGCAAAGCCGGCGGCAGGCCACCGGCTCTGTTTCGCTTTGCCGACAACAGCATTCGGGTCACCGACGAGTTCGCTGCATTGCGTCCTCCGCAGGCGTGAACCTGGCCGACTGTCAGTCGGCCCGATTCGAATCGAACGACGGCGGCGGGAACGGCTCGGCGTCCACGTCCTCGGGTTCGGGATCGGTATGTTGCAGATTGTCGTTGGGGTTCATCGCTGCCAACAGCAGGACGACCAACGACGCCGTCAGCGCCTGGACGATCAGCACCAGTGGGGTCTCGATGCTCGGTGCCACCGTGACGATCGAGCCCACTGCAGGGTCGGTGGCCTTCGGGAACCGCAGGGCGGCAATCGCATTGCCGACCACAATCGCAGCGATCGAGCCGGCGAGCGCACCCACGAAGATTGCCACGAAAAGGCGTGGACCCCGCTCCGACTTCCACAGCCACCAACCGACCGGGAGGACGAGACCGAGCGCGAACGAGACGAGGGAGAAGATCGCGATGGCGTCGAATCGGTGCAGACTTTCACCGGTCAGAGCCGCCCCGCGGTCCTGCGCCACCACGAGCAACTGCTGCGCGGGCACCAATAGGCCCCACAGCATGCCGCCCAGTGCGGACAGCGCCACCGATATCGCTACCACCACCGCCAGAACCCGGCGGGTGCTGTGTCGCGGCGGTCTTTCGAGCGGTTCCGACATGGACACCTAGCGCCTGCCCGTCGCTGCCGAGTCGATCAGGCCGTGCCGCGAGCAGACCGAGGACCACCCGTCGGGAACTATCTGCACCACCATGCGGCGACCGCATTCTGCGCAGAACCGCGGCGGCTCCAACCCGAGCCGGACGGCGACCGACGACGAATCCGCACCCACCTCGGCTCCGGCGTCGACAGGCCGACCGGTGTACGGGTCGTAGTGGGTCTCGCTCGTCATTCGACCCACCCTAATACGCGCATCAGATAGTCGAGTTCAGCGCTTTGATCGGCATCTGCAGCTGACCGAGAAGATCGAGATCCTGCTCTGCCGGACGACCGAGCGTCGTCAGGTAGTTGCCGACGATGACGGCGTTGATGCCGCCGAGAATTCCCTGCTTTGCACCCAGATCACCGAGAGTGATCTCGCGGCCGCCGGCGAATCGCAGAATCGTCCGCGGCAGCGCGAGACGGAACGCAGCGACGGCGCGCAGAGCATCGGATGCCGGCAGCACATCGAGGTCTCCGAACGGGGTTCCCGGTCTCGGATTGAGGAAGTTCAACGGCACTTCGTCGGGCTCGAGTGCGGTGAGATCGGCCGCGAACTCGGCTCGCTGCTCGAGCGTCTCCCCCATCCCGAGGATGCCGCCGCAGCACACCTCCATGCCTGCCTCCCGCACCATCCGAAGCGTGTTCCACCGTTCCTCCCAGGTATGAGTGGTCACAACATTCGGAAAGTACGAGCGAGAGGTCTCCAGGTTGTGGTTGTAGCGGTGCACGCCCATCCCTGCGAGCTGATCGACCTGATCCTGCTCGAGCATGCCCAGCGAACACGCGATGTCGATGTCCACCTCGCCTCGAATGGCTTCGATTCCCGCAGCGACTTGGGCGAGCAGCCTGGCGTCGGGTCCGCGGACCGCCGCGACGATGCAGAATTCTGTGGCCCCGGTCTTCGCGGTCTGCTTGGCCGCCTCGACCAGAGACGGGATGTCGAGCCAGGCAGCGCGCACCGGAGATGCGAAAAGCCCCGATTGCGAACAGAAGTGGCAGTCCTCGGGGCATCCGCCGGTCTTGAGGCTGACGATTCCCTCGACCTCCACCTCGGGGCCGCACCACTTCATCCGTACCTCGTGCGCCAGCAGCATCGCCTCCTCGAGACGGTCGTCGCCGAGCTGGAGGACCTCGAGAACCTGAGATCGTTCGAGTGCGATGCCGTCGTCGAGCACCTGTATACGGGCCGTGCGCAAAATGTCCATTCCGGTCCCCTCGTAGTCGAACGGCGACACATTGAACACCGTTCAAGTTGAACGGTGTTCACGTTAGGCACCGCCCTCGGCTACTGTCAAAGCGACGAGGCGTCGATCGACTTGGGGGAAGCAGTGCAACTCAACAGGCAAGACGTCCTGGACGGCGCGATCGCCATTCTCGACGAGTACGGCCTTGCCGACCTGACCATGCGACGGCTTGCGACGTCCCTGCACGTGCAGCCCGGTGCGCTGTACTGGCACTTCCCCAACAAACAGACCCTGCTCGGCGCGATCGCAGACCATCTGCTGTCCAGCGCCGACGCCCCACCCACCGAGGGCGCGTGGGACACGCAGATCGAGCAGATCGCGCATCGGCTGCGCGACGCGCTTCTCTCCCGTCGAGACGGGGCCGAACTCGTCGCCGCGACCTACGCGTCGAGGATGACCACCAATCGCATTCGCGAACGCATTGCCGCCGTCTGCATTCGCGCGGGACTACCGCGACGCGACGCGGAACTGACCGCCGACACCCTGCTGTACTACGTTCTCGGCCAGACAGTGGACGAACAATCGCGTCTACAGATGGACTCCGCGGGAGCCCTCACCCCCGAGGCGTCCCCGATCTTCGAGAGTCCGGACCCGACCAGCAGATTCGATTTCGGATTGCGGCTCTTCGTCGACGGAGTCCGCCACTCGACAACCGATCGGATCCGGCGCTAGAGGTCCGGCCGATCAGGACTCCGCGAAGACGATCCGTTCACTTCCGTTGTCCAGGGTCATGGTGCCGTCGTTCCGAGACCACCGCGGCGTGGACGCCAAGAATTCCGAGAGCCACGCGTCCTGATCCATCAATGCCTGTGGGCAGCCCATACGGGTGGAACCGAGAGAATCGGTGGTGATCCTGCCCTGCGAGGTGTCGACCGTGCCGAACAATCTGTTGCACCCGGCCTCCGCCGAGATTCGGTCGTCGGCGAATTCGAGCCTGATCGTGGTTCCGTCCACCGGCACATAGGAGTCGGAAGCGTCGATGGACGTGTAGATCTTGTCGGCCGGAAATTCGCCGTACGAGTCGGCACACCCGGACGCCACCGCGCCCACGCCCAACGCGAGAGCGACCAACGCGCGCCGCGCGTCAGCCACCGAAGATCGGCCCCAGGCCGGCCGCACCGGCATTTCCGCGGGACGCGAACGGGTTGTCGTGCACCATGTACGTCCAGGTCGACGTCGGTCGACGCAAACCGGCATCGTCGAGATCGATTCCGTCGGAGGTGATGTCGGCCGACTCGAAGGTGGCGTGCGAGAGATCCATCGCCTTCGACGACACCGTCTTGAATGCTTCGACCGCAATGCGGTGATACTCGTCCAGCGGATTCTCGCGCCCCAATGCCCGAAGGTGAATGCTCTCACGCACGTCTGCGAGGTGCGCGAGGTAATCGGACCACGATCGATCGAGGTGGTACAGAACTATCTGGCGAGCGACCTCGATCAGCGTCTCCTCCGAGACGGTGTCGCGAAGCTCTTTCGAGCGCTTAGGCGAGTGCGCCTCGAGCAAGGTCAACGCCTCGTCCGAGTTGAGCAACGTCGCGCGGCTGCGATCCAGAATTTCGCGATGTTGAGCCGTCAACTGGTTGTAGCGCCAAGTACGAGAATGTATTTCGAGCATCTGACCCTCGGCGATGCGTTGTGCGTGATCGACACGGTCGGCCGCTGCCGGCGAGGTGAACATTCCGCTGTCGTCGATACCCTTCGGTGCGTCCTTGTCGCCGATGTTGTTCTTGACGACGTCGTCCTCCCAGCTGCCGAAGAACAGTGAACGACCCGGATCTCCCTGCCGACCTGCGCGTCCCCGGAGCTGGTTGTCGAGTCGCTCGGTTGTGTGGCGACCGGTGCCGAGAACGAACAATCCGCCGAGCTCGGCAATACGTTCGCGATCGGCACCGTCGGGACCGCCGAGCTTGATATCGGTTCCGCGACCGGCGATCTGAGTCGACACTGTCACCGCGCCGTGCACTCCCGCCGCGGCGATGACCGCTGCCTCCTCAGCATCGTTCTTCGCATTGAGCACCACCACGTCCACGCCCGAGGCCGTGAGAGTCGACGCCAAAGCCTCGGACTCGGCGACATCATGGGTTCCGATGAGAATCGGCTGCCCGGTCTCGTGAATCTCCTTCACCTGCAGGGCAATTGCAGCGTTCTTGTGTTCGATCGTGTCGTACACACGGTCGTTTTCGTCGACGCGCACCGTCGGCACGTTGGGCTCGATGACCGAGACGCCGAGGCTGTAGAACGTCCGAAGCTGCTCCCCCGCCGCCATGGCCGTTCCGGTCATGCCGCACACCGTGGCGTACCGATTGACCAATGCCTGCACGGTGATCGTGTCGAGAATCTCGCCGGTCTCGGTGGGAGCAAGCCCCTCCTTGATCTCGACTGCCGCTTGCAGCCCGTCCGGCCAGCGCTGAAGTTCGGCGACGCGTCCACGCGAGGCGTTGATCAGCTGAACCCGTCCGTCACGAACGATGTAATCGACGTCGCGCTGCACCAGCACCTGGGCGTGCAGCGCCACGTTGACCGCCACCAGGGTCGATCCGACATGCTGTTCCGAGTACAGATCGATTCCGCCGAGCTCCTTCTCGATCCGCAGGGCACCCTCGTCGGTGAGGAAAACGTTCCGCCCTTCGGCATCGGTGTCGTAGTGAACACCCTTGTCCAACAATCGGACTGCGTCCATCACGGTCGAGGTCGAGACGTCACCCGATACCGAACCGGCCAACACCAGTGGGACGAGCGCCTCGTCCACCAGCACGGAGTCGGCCTCGTCGATCAGTGCGACGTCCGGGACGGGCGAGACCAGATCCTGTCGATCGTTCACCAGATGATCACGCAGGACGTCGAAGCCGACCTCGTTGACCGAGGCGTACGTGATGTCGCAGGCATAGGCGGTGCGACGCTCCTGCGCGCTCGACGCCTCACCGATGGAACCGACCGTGATACCCAGAACCTCGAACAACGGCTTCATCCACTGTGCATCGCGTTGCGCAAGGAAGTCGTTGACCGAGATGACGTGCACCGCGCGCCCGGACAAGACGTACCCGACGGCAGCGATGGCGCCGGCCAACGTCTTGCCCTCACCGGTCGCCATCTCCACCACATCGCCGGCGAGAAGTCGCACGGCACCGTGGAGCTGTACATCGAAGGGCCGCATGGACAGTGTTCGCGCACTCGCCTCTCGCACTAACGCGAGGTACCGCGGAACATCGAGCCGCGCTGCGTTGTCGACGCGAAGTGCGATCGCCTCTGTCGCCAAGTCGCTGTCGTCCATAGCGGCCGCCCACTCGGCGTGCTCCTGGGCTCGGTCGACGTGCTGACGGGACGTGCTCTGCGCCTTCTGCGCGGAGCGTCCGAGTACACGCCAGAACCGGTCGGAGCCCAAAGCCATGTGCAATCCCTACCTGAGAAAGAAAGAACGTTCCTTTCCACAGTACCGAGTGTGACGTCGTCCTCGGTTCCACATCATCGATCGACCGTGTACTCGTTCACCACCACCCCGGACTCGAAGGGGGTACTGGCCACGAGGCGACTTCGGATCGGTGAGTACGCACGCTCGGCGAAGAGACGCTTACCCGAGCCGAGGAGGATCGGGTTCACCTTGAGGATCAGCCTGTCGATTTCGCCCGCCACAGCCGACGCCAACATCCCTCCCCCGGCCAGCCAGATCCCACTTCCATTCTCGCTCTTCAGCTTTCGCACGACCGCTACGGGATCTTCACCGGTGAGCGTCACGGCCGCTTCCACGCCCGAGTGATCACGCGAGAAAACGTACTGCTTCAGGTGGCCGTACGGACCCTCCGGGGGATGGATTCCACCGGCCTTGTACGTGTTCCACCCCATGAGCACGGTGTCGAAACGACTCAGGTCGGGGGTCAGGCCCGTCGCCCGAAGGCCAAGCGTCGGAATGGTGTCGGTGTACTCACGCAGGATCATGTCGATGTGGTCGCCGTGCATCGGGAAGTCGGCGAAGGAGTCGTCGGGGGCAGCGATGTATCCGTCGAGACTGACGGCGACGTAGTAGACCAGTTCACGCATGAGCTTCTCCGATCACGACGGGTGTAGTGGTTGCTTTAGACTACGACATCCGTAGTGGTTCCGCTAGTCTGTTTCCATGGCTCGCAACCCACTCCGACGCTCCGAACTGGCCGACGCCGGACTTCGCCTGCTCGCCGCGGAAGGAGCGCGCGGACTGACCCACCGCGCGATCGACGAGGAAGCAGCTGTGCCCAAGGGAACGGCATCGAACTATTTCAAGACCCGCGCCGACATCATTGCCGGACTGATCGAGCGGATCGGCGAGAGACTCGCCCCCGACGCCGAGGTCCACGAACCACTCGCTGCGCAACCCCCCAGCCCCGAGCTGTTCGGTGCGTACATCCGCGACATCGTCGCCCGACTCCTCGCGAACGGCGACGTGACACTCGCGCTGTTCGAGCTGCGGCTCGAGGCATCGAGACGACCGGAGATCAAGGAGATGCTCGGTAGCTGGCAGCGCTCGCATTTCTCTGCCGACGTCGAATTCAACCTCGCCGCAGGACTACCCGGGGGTCGCCAGGAAGTTGCACTCTTCCACTACGCGATCGACGGCCTTCTGCTCGACCGCCTGACGTACCCGATCGATCCGGACACCTCGACGGACGAAGTTGTCGACGCCCTGGTTGCGGGCCTTCTGCATTCCTCATCGATGCCCTGACCATCCACTGACCGCACAACCTGGACAAACAGACGAGTCCGCATTATCGTCTTCCACTAATCAACTAGTGAAAGGGTCCTGGTGATCGCTTACCGTATCGATCGTCAGTCCGGCATCCCCACATATGTCCAACTGATACTGCAGACCAAACAGGCCCTGCGCCTCGGATCACTCACTGTCGGCGACAAGCTCCCGACAGCGAAAGACGTGGTCACGGCGCTCGCCATCAACCCGAACACCGTGCTCAAGGCCTACCGCGAACTCGAACGAGAAGGCCTGGTCGAACCACGGACCGGATCGGGAACCTTCGTCGTCGCCTCCCTGGCGAAACCCGGCATGGCCGAACGATCGGCCCTCGAGAACGAACTGAGCCGCTGGATTCGCCATTGCCTGGCAGCAGGACTGGACAGACCGGACCTCGAGGCCATCGTCACCGCTGCCCTCGACACCCACTTCGACCGACCGGAAAGAGACGGATCATGACCGACGCAGTTCTCACCATGGACGAGGTGGTCAAGTCGTTCCGCCGAAAGACCGTCCTCGACCACTGCTCGTTTGCCATCGAAAGAGGAAGCGTCACAGCGTTGGTCGGCTCCAACGGCGCAGGCAAGTCGACTCTGATGTCGTTGGCGGTCGGACTGCTCACACCGGACTCCGGGAACATTCGAGTACTGGGCGAAGCCGTGGGCCAGCGCGGCATCGCGCCCGGCCTCTCCTACCTCGCTCAGCACAAACCTCTCTATCCACACTTCACCGTCGCCGATACTCTCCGCTTCGGCCGAAACACCAACGTGCACTGGGACGATGCGTATGCGGCAGAACTCGTGGACGCAGCGGGGATAGCCGTCTCGGCACGCGTCAAGTCACTCTCTCCCGGCCACCGCACCCGGGTCGCGCTGGCCTTGGCCCTGGGTCGGCGCCCGGAGGTACTGCTGCTCGACGAGCCTCTCGCAGACCTGGATCCGGTTGCCCGCCGCGCTGTGGCCCGGACATTGATGCGCGACGCGGCCGAGAACGGCACGAGCATCGTGCTGTCGTCGCACGTGTTGTCGGAACTGGTCGACGTCGCCGACCGACTACTCCTGTTGCGTGACGGCCGCATTCGACTCGACGGTGACCTGGATACCGTCACCGCCGAGCACTACCTGCTCGTCGGTAGCACCGATGCCGAACCCACCGTTGACAACGGAACCATCATCTCCGACGTATCCGGTTCCAGTGCAGCAGTATTCGTTGTCCACGGCACTCGACCGGAGACAGCGCGACCGGGCTGGACCGTCGAGGACGCCACCGTGGACGACGTTGTACTCGCACACCTCGGTTCGGAGGTAGCGGCATGATCTGGGTGACATGGAGACAATTCCGCGCGACAATTCTGCTCGGGGTCCTGACCCCACTTCTGTTGGCGACCATCACGATTGCGATCACAAAACTTGCTGGGGGCGTCGCACCGATTACCGGGATTCGGGGATGCTTCGGGTTCCAGGAGGATTACTGCACAGCCGAGACCGCCCAGACCATCGCTATATTGCTCACGATCGCACTGCCGGTCGTTCTCGGTGCCTTCGTCGGCGTGACCGTCTTCTCCCGCGATCTCGAACGTCGAACTCACGTACTCGGTCTTACCCAATCGGTGAGCAGACGACGGTGGTACGGCGTGCGCGTACTGGTCGTGTTCGTTCCGACGATCCTCGCCATGGCGTTGCTCGGATGCGCCCTCTACTGGGCGAAATATCGCACCTCGCCTGGGTCGTTCACTTTCATCAGCACCGGCGAATCACGCCTGGACTTCCCCACCTTCGGCGCAACGGGATTCGTTTCGGGCGGGTATACGGCTGCCGGACTGATGCTCGGCGCAGCATGCGCGCTGGCCATGCGGAACACCGTCGCCGCGATGATCACCACTGTCGTGCTGTCCACTGCCTTCCTGGCGCTGCTGCCGACGCAGATTCGCGAACACTACGCGACTCCCGCGGTCGAGACCCAGACACTCGAGCAGAAGATGAACGACATGTACGGCGGCACACCGGACTACTACCGGCCACTGGAATCGATCTCGATATATCCGCGATGGAACGTGTCGGCGGATTACGTCGACGGCCAGGGAACACCCGTAGCGATCGACCTGCAGAAGTGCACGTGGCCCGACAACTACCGGGACATGAGCGAATTCGAGACGGTCGCGCAGTACGAGGAATACGCCGATCTCCGTGCCGCGGAGGACGCTCGCACACAGATCGACTGCACCCGAGCTCAGGGTGCCGACGCCTTCGAGACGAAGTACCACGAGGATCGACTGTTCTGGCGGTTCCAGGCGATCGAGACAGCTCTGACGCTGCTGATCGCCGGTCTTCTCGGAGGACTGTCCCTGCTACTGGTCAAAAGACTGCGGCCCTGAGGTAGCGCGGTCGGTGCAAACGGCTGAGGCGACAGCATGTTTCGGTGTTCACAGTCGCGCAACGAGGGCCGGCAGCCCCGCCGCCGCAGTGGTGCGCCACCGGTGATCGGCCATGTCCGAGACCTCGGTCTCGACCGGGTTGATCTCGACGACCGTGGCTCCGGCGCTACGAGCGATCGCCGGCAGTCCCGCGAACGGGTACACGACTCCCGACGTGCCGACCACGAGAACGAGGTCGGCACGTCGGACGGCGTCCTCGGCCGCGTCCCACGCGGCCTCGGGTAGCGATTCGCCGAACCACACCGCGCCCGGCCGAATCAGCCCGCCGCACAACGGACATTCCGGCGGCGGAACCCGCTGGTCCGCCTCGGCCGGTGCGTCGGCGGCACCGGCGTCGAGCACTGCCCGTGTCCCACAGTCGCTGCAATACGGCTCGAACAGAGATCCGTGCACATGTGACAACACCGTGGCTCCGGCTCTCTCGTGGAGGTCGTCGACATTCTGGGTGGCGATGTCGACGTGCGCCCGCTGCTGCCATTGTGCGAGTGCCACGTGACCGGCGTTGGGCTCGGAGCGTCTGACCAGTTCCGCTCGCCATCGATACCAACCCCACACCAGATCGCTGTCGGCCATCCAGCCCTCGGGGCTGGCGAGATCCTTGGGATCGAAGTCCTTCCACAACCCGCTCTGGGCGTCACGGAAAGTTGCGATCCCCGACTCGGCCGACATCCCCGCACCCGTGAGAACGGTGATGCGCGACGCTTCGCGGGCAGCGTCCGCCACAGGCTCTGGAACAGCATGGGCCGGCAGGTCACGAGGGAAGGTCACGTCCTCATTGTGCCAAGCTGTGTGCCCGGTCGCGCTACCGTGGTGGCATGAGCATCGACACCAGCGCGCGTACTCGACGACGGTGGCCTCTGTGGGTGGCGGCGTGCACGGCTGTCGTCGTGGTTGCGGTCGTTGGTGTTCTGTGGCTGGCCCCGAGCCGATACCTCCCGTGGGACACCGAGGCATTTCCCGAGGTGAACACCGGTGAACTGACGGCCGATCAGGCCCGAGTGGTGGAACTGTTGCGCACCGAGCACGAGCAGCAGCGCCCGGGAACCTTCTATGCCGAGGGTGTGGACGAAGCCTGGTGCGCCGACTTCGTCAGCTGGATCATGAAGGAAGCGGATATGCCGCTGTCGAACCCCAATTCCGGTTCGTGGCGCATACCCGGCGTCTACACCCTGCAGGAGTACTACCAGGAGCAGGGTCGATTCGAGGCCGTCGGTGGCTACACGCCGTCGGTGGGTGACGTGGTGCTCTACGACAACAGCAGCTGGATCGGCCAGCACACCAACGTGATCGTGGCGGTCGACGGAGACGAGGCCATCACCGTCGGAGGTAACGAGGCCGGCAAGATCCGAGTTCACACCCTGCACTACGGATCCGACTCCGGCGTGGTCGGATTCGGCCGACTGGCGAGCTGACGCTCACTCGCCGGATCGGCGGCTTCCGTCGCTGTACGATCGCGCGCCACCATCTCGTTTGGCCTGAAAGAGCAACATGTCTGCACGATCGAAGCAGTCGTCCACGGACTCGCCTCGTCGCAACGTCGTGTGCCCCGCGGAGAATGTCTGCTGGTCGGGAACGACGGCGGCGAGCTCGGTCAGCACGGCGGCCATCGTCGTCGATCCCACTCCCGGCATCGCGAGAGCGAACTCCTCCCCACCCCATCTCGCGATCGAGGCTCGGCCACCGAGCAGATCTGCCGCAGCAGCGGAGAACCGAACCAACAGTTGATCACCGCGGCCGTGGCCGTACTTGTCGTTGTACAACTTGAAGCGGTCGAAATCGATCATGGCCAGCGCAACCGCGCCCTCGTCCCCCGGCGGTGTGGTCAACTGGTGCAACCGATCTCGCCATCCGCGCCGATTGAGCAGTCCGGTCAGGGCGTCGGTCTGTGCAGCTACGCGCAGGTCGTCCTCGACGCGCCTTCGATCGGTGATGTCGTGCACAACGGCCATCGTCCACCTTCGACCCTCCGGTCCCGGAACCTCACTGGCCGAGATCCAACCCCACCGCACTGTGCCATCGGCATGCAGGTAGCGCTTCTCGACGTGAACCGATTCCCCTCGAGACTTCGCGTCGTCCATGATCTGCTCCATGGCGGCGTGCTGGCCCAAGTCGTCGGGATGGGTGAACTCACGAGAAGATCTGCCGGGCAGGCGTTCACGAGGACACCCGACGATGGCTGCGTAGGCCTCGTTGGCGAGAACGAGCAGTCCGTCTTCGTCGGCAAGCGCCAATCCGACCGTGCTGGCCTCGAACATTTCCCTGTACCAACGATCGGCGTCGACCATCTTCAGCCAGGTCTCTTCCTCGAACGGTGCGAGCCACGACGACTCACACGACGACCCGACGATACGCCGCGCTGCCACGCCCGGCCCTGGGAAGGCGAGGCAGACGGACTTGACGTTGACGTAGCGTCAAGGTTCACACTGAACCACATGCGAATCGGATCTCTGGCGGAGGCCGTCGGAACGACACCGCGAACGGTGCGTCATTACCACCGCCTCGGCCTGCTCGACGAGCCGCGCCGTCTGTCCAACGGATATCGCGAGTACACGATCGACGACGTGGTTCGTCTGATGAGAATCCGGTGGCTGGCCGACTGCGGGATGCCACTCGGCGAGATAGCCGCCGCCCTCGGTGAGTCTCCGGCGGGCGAGACCGATGTGGTCGCTGATCTCAGGGCGCTTCTCGTCGGTATGGAACGGGAGCAGTCCGCGCTCGCGCGCAAGCACATCCGCCTGTCGGCACTGCTGAACGACGCAGTCGAGCATCGCCAGCTGACCGCTCTTCCGCGCGAGGTTGCCGACGCCCTGAGCGCGCTGATCGATGCTTCCGCGGAAGCGGACCGAGAAGCATTGATCCGTGAACGCGATCTACTCGAGGTGATGGCGATATCGGGCGCCGTTCCCGCATCGTTCTTCGAGACGGTGACCACCACACTCGGCGACCACCGTCTTCGCCAGAGGTACCTCGGGCTTCTCCGCAGGTTCAGCGCCCTGGAGGGCCGAGATCCGGACGAGGCCGAGAGCGATATCGCTTCGCTCGCCGCAGAACTGGAGTCGATGTTCGGTCTCGATTCACTTGCCTCCGATCCGTCCGATACCACTGTGGACACCGAGGAGATCAGTTCGCTGAGTATCGACGACATCCTGCCCGATCCGGCCCAGCGCACTGTGATCGTCCGCGCCGCCGCGCACCTGCAGACCATCGACCACCCGCCGTCCGGAGGCACCCGATGACGGTCGACTTCCCTGTCCAGGTCGGTAGATGGCACTCGTTGGCGCTCTGGACGCGCGGGCAGCACGCGCCGATCGCCGCGGACTCGACCGTGTTCACCGCTACCCGCGGAACACTCGGATTACCCCTGATGTTCGGTGCTGCCACCGTGATCGAGATGGTCGTTCTGCACTTTCTGATTCCGTGGCTGTGGCTCAGTGCGCTGGTCGCAGCCGCGTCGGTTGCGTCCCTGGTGCTACTCGCGTCATCGGTCGCCCTGGCTCGGGCGCACCCGCATGTTCTCTCACCCGAAGTCCTCGTTCTGCGCATGTCCGGCACGGTCGTAGCGAGGGTCGACCGAGCGAATATCGCGTCGGTTCGCATCCACCGTCGGTTCGGCGTCGTGTCGCCCGCTCTGGACGGAGGCCGGCTCGTCCTACCGAACCAGGACGGCACCACGGTCGACATCGAGCTGTTCAGTGCCGCAGAGGTTGTGGTTCCCGCACTCGTGCAGCGATGGCGGATATCCGGCTTCGCTCACTCGTTCGGTGTTCAGGTGGACGACCCCGCAGCACTGGTTGCTGCGCTCACTCCGTCCACTGCGGCACCCGAAGAGGAGCGGCGCAGCAGACGAGTTGCGAACAACAGGACCAGCAACGCGAGCACGGTGATACCGGATCCGGCCCAGATGGGCGAGGTGTAGCCGAGGCCGGCCGAGATCGTCACGCCGCCGAGCCACGCGCCCAACGCATTTCCGAGATTGAAGGCGGCGATGTTCGCACCGGACGCCATCGTCGGGGCGTCGGGCGCGAACGACATCACCCGCATCTGCAGCCCCGGCACCGTCGCGAAACCGAAAGCGCCCATGAGGACGAGAGAGGCAACAGTCGCCGGTCGACTCTCTGCGGTGAGCGCGAAGAAGACGAGAACGACGGTCAACGCGCCGAGCAACGTCAGCAACGTCGCGGTGAGGTTGCGGTCAGCGGCCTTGCCGCCGAGGTAGTTTCCGATGAAGAGACCTCCACCGAACAGCACGAGCAGCCAGGGCACCGAGCTCGACGCAAACCCGCTGACGTCGGTGAGGGTGAACGCGATATACGTGAACGCGCCGAACATACCGCCGAATCCGAGCACCGTCGTGGCGATGGAGAGCCACACCTGGGGAGACCGGAACGCACGCAATTCGCGGCGCAGATCGCTCTCCTCACCGATCCCGGTTTCCCGAGGAACGAGGGCCGCGATGCCGATCAGCGCAACGATGCCGATCACCGTGATGGCCCAGAACGCCGACCGCCATCCGTAACTCTGACCGAGGAACGTTCCGAACGGAACGCCGAGAACGTTGGCGGCGGTGAGGCCGGCGAACATCATGGCAATCGCTCCCGCCTTCTTTGCGGGCTCGACCAGACCTGCCGCGACCACGGCACCGATTCCGAAGAAGGCTCCGTGGCACAGTGCGGCGACCACACGACCGAGCAGCATCGTGTCGTAGCTGCCCGAGAGTGCAGAAATCAGGTTGCCTGCGATGAACAGGCACATCAGTGCGAGCAAGACGGTCTTGCGGGGAAGTCGCGTGACCGCAGCGGTGACCACCAGTGCTCCGACGACGACGGACAACGCGTAGCCGGTGATGAGCCAGCCGGCGGTGGCTTCGGTGACCGAGAAGTCGGCCGCGACCTCCGGTAGTAGGCCCATGATGACGAATTCGGTCAAACCGATGCCGAATCCTCCGATTGCGAGGGCGAGCAGGCCGAGAGGCATGTCGAATCTCCTGAGACGAAGTGGCGTAGGTAAATATCTGGCTATCGCGTGTAGTTGCACGCGCTTGGCAAATAGTTGCACACGCGCTCTATCCGCGCAAGAAGACAATGCGCCGGATCAACCTCTACGCTCCCGAACTGGGACTATTGCCCCGAAGCAGACTCCGAGAAGTGCTTCACCTCGCGTACACGTATTGTTTGCCCGGTATCGCACATCCGACCGAGTAGTCGATCGACAGCCGGAGCCACTTCTCCTTCATGCATGTACACCCGACCGACAGCGACTCGGCCATCGATTTCTCGACACCGGTCCAGGGCGCTTCCGCTCCGGCACCCGGCCCACAGGGTCGACCACCGCAACGGCGAGATCTCAATGGCTTGCGCGGCGTCGCGATCGCACTCGTCGTCGTGTTCCACATCTGGATGGGTCGCGTGTCGGGTGGCGTCGACGTCTTCCTGACGCTGTCCGGCTTCTTCTTCACCGCATCCCTACTGCGATCGGCCGAGGCCGGGGCAAGCCTGAATCCGATCACCCGCATCACGCGCGTGCTCCGCAGACTGGGTCCACCGCTGCTGATCACGCTGCTCGCAGTCGCCGTCGCATCGGTGTTCCTGCTGCCGCGCACCCGCTGGGCAGACCTGGGTGATCAACTCGTATCCGGTGTCTTCTATTACGTGAACTGGCAGCTGGCGACAACAGCGAACGACTACTTGGCGGCCGATCCCTCGGTGAGCCCCGTTCAGCATCTGTGGTCGGTCGCCGTGCAGTTCCAGTTCTATCTGCTGGCCATTGCCGTCGTGTTCGGTCTCGCATGGCTCCGACGCATCGCCCGACCCGAGGGGCCACGAAGTCTTCGACCACGCACCTTTGCCGTGATCTTCGCCGTGATCGCTGTGCTGTCCTTCGTGTACGCGGCGGACGGTGTTCGACGGCATCAGGCGTGGAACTACTACGACACCGGTGCGCGACTCTGGGAGATCATGCTCGGTGCGGCACTGGCGGCAGTGCTCGCCTCGCGAACAAGCACCTCGGTGGCCGCCGCCTCGCCCTTACGTGCCCGCTGGTCGTCGACGGCACGTGGAGTCCTGGCCGTTCTCGGCATGACCGTCATCGTCGCGTGCGGTTTCGTCGTCGACGGTGTGACTGCGTTTCCCGGTCCCCTGGCTTCGATTCCGGTGCTCGCGACCCTCGCGTTGATCGTCGCCGGGTCCGAGACCGCCGTCGCGGCAACGCTCTCCAACCGGTTCTTCGCCTGGGTCGGATCGATCGCATTTCCGCTGTACCTGTGGCACTGGCCGCTGCTGATCTTCTACTTGTCGGCCACCGGCAGATCCCATGCAGACGCGCTCGGGGGTCTCGGCATCGTCGGGGCGTCGGTCGTACTCGCATGGCTGACCGTGCGTCTGGTCGAGCGCCCCACGCAGTCGAGCACGTTCACGCCGGGACGGATCGCGGTCACTGCCTGCGCGGGGATCGCCGCGCTCGCCGTCACGACCGGTTCGGTCGGATGGAACGTCTACATCGACCGGTCGATCACCGCGGTACAGGCCGACGAATCGGTCGACGAATTGACTCACCCGGGGGCGCTCGAACTGACCGACGGGATTCGCGCCGAGCCGGCCTCCGTCCGTCCCCCGCTGTATTCGGCTCCCGAGGACCTCCCTGCCACCACCCTCGAAGGCTGCATCGCCGACTTCGAAACACGCGATGCGGTCTCGTGTAGCTACGGCGACCTCGACGCGAACCGAACCATCGTGCTGGCGGGCAGCTCACACGCCGAGCACTGGGTGACGGCCCTCGACGCGCTCGGACTCCAGCACGGGTTCAAGGTCGTCACATTCCTGAAGATGGGCTGCCCGTTGAGCATCGACACGATGCCGATGCTCGGCCCCAACGAATACCCGGATTGCCTCGACTGGACGCAGACCGTGCTCGCCGACGTCGCAGCGATGGAACCTGCCTACGTGTTCACCACCGCCACCCGCCCGCGGGAGGACTTCCCCGGCGATTACACCCCCACCTGGTACGCCGCGGTGTGGCAGCAACTCGCTGCGGACGGTGTCGGAATTCTGGGTGTTCGGGACACCCCGTGGCTCGCGTACCGGGCGATCGATTGCCTGGCCAACGGCGGCAATGCCACCTCGTGCGGCATTCCACGGGACGAAGCGCTCGACCCCGTCAATCCGGCGCTTGCGGCCTCGTTCCGACTCCCCGGGTTCTCCGCTCTCGACCTGTCCGATGCAGTCTGCGACGCGACCGTGTGCCGCGTCGAGCAAGGCAACGTACTCGTCTACCGTGACGAGCATCATCTCACCGCGACCTACGTGCGAACTCTGACCACCGAGCTGGGACGGCAGGTCGGATCGGCCACCGGGTGGTGGGCCGGACCGTGAGCCGAACGCCTCGCGCTCGGTAAGCCTGGGCCCACCCGCCACAGTAGGGTTGATCCATGCTGCACGAAGCCTCCGACGACACGCCTGCCATCGCAGTATGGCCGGGATCCGCCTATCCGCTCGGCGCGACCTACGACGGAGCAGGAACCAATTTCGCACTGTTTTCCGAGGTCGCGGAGGCCGTGGATCTGTGTTTGATCGCCGACGACGGAACCGAGACCCGCATCCGTTTCGAGGAGTCCGACGGCTACGTCTGGCACGCATATCTGCCCACAGTGGTACCGGGTCAGCGCTACGGCTACCGCGTTCACGGCCCCTGGGATCCGGCAGCCGGGCATCGCTGCGACCCGAGCAAGCTGCTCGTGGATCCGTACGGCAAGGCGTTCGAGGGATCGTTCGACGGCGACCGATCGCTGTTCTCGTACAACATGGACGCGCCCGCTCCCGAACCCGAGGCCGAGGTACAGATCGACGAGGAATCCGCGGATTCACTCGACGCCGAGGCACCGTTCGAGGACGCCGCCGACCTCGCCGATCCCGACGACGAGATCATCGAGGAAGCTCCCATCGCGCACGACGACGCGCCGAACAACGACTTCCCCCAGCATGATTCGCTCGGTCACACGATGACCACCGTCGTGATCAACCCGTTCTTCGATTGGCAGGCGGATCGCGCCCCGAAACGCCCGTACCACGAGACCGTGATCTACGAGGCCCACGTCAAGGGCATGACGATCAACCACCCCGACATTCCCGAGGCCGAGCGCGGCACCTACGCCGGGCTGGCGCATCCGGCGATCATCGATCACCTCAACCACCTCGGAGTCACGGCCATCGAACTGATGCCGGTGCACCAGTTCATGCAGGATCAGGTTCTGCTGGACAAGGGACTGCGAAACTACTGGGGCTACAACACATTCGGATTCCTGGCCCCTCACGCGGAATATTCCTCACTGCAGTCCCCCGGTGCGGCGGTCACCGAGTTCAAGGCCATGGTTCGCTCGTTCCACGCCGCCGGCATCGAGGTGATCCTCGACGTGGTCTACAACCACACCGCCGAGGGCAATCACATGGGCCCGACCATCAGCTTCCGCGGCATCGACAACGCTGCGTACTACCGGCTCGTCGACGGCGATCTCGAGCACTACATGGACTACACCGGTACCGGCAACAGTCTCAACGCCCGGCACCCGCACACGCTGCAGCTGATCATGGACTCGTTGCGCTACTGGGTGACCGAGATGCACGTGGACGGGTTCCGATTCGACCTCGCATCCACGTTGGCTCGCGAACTGCACGACGTCGATCGCCTCAGTGCATTCTTCGATCTCGTTCAGCAGGATCCGGTCGTCAGCCAGGTGAAGCTGATCGCCGAGCCCTGGGACATCGGTGAGGGCGGCTACCAGGTCGGCAACTTCCCCGGCCTGTGGACGGAGTGGAACGGCAAGTACCGCGACACTGTGCGTGACTACTGGCGCGGGGAGCCCGCGACGCTGGGCGAGTTCGCGTCGAGGCTGACCGGATCCTCGGATCTGTACGAGTCGAACGGTCGTCGCCCCGGGGCAAGTATCAACTTCGTCATTGCCCACGACGGCTTCACCCTCAACGATCTCGTCTCCTACAACGACAAGCACAACGAGGCCAACGGCGAGGGCAACAACGACGGCGAGAGTCACAACCGATCCTGGAACTGCGGCGTCGAGGGACCGACCGACGATCCGGAAATTCTGGACCTCCGAGCCCGCCAGATCCGCAACATCATGGCGACGCTGCTGCTCAGCCAAGGTACGCCGATGATCGCTCACGGCGACGAGATGGCACGAACACAGCAGGGCAACAACAACGTCTACTGCCAGGACTCCGAACTGGCATGGATGGACTGGTCGTTGGCCGAGACCAACGCCGAACTGATCGAGTTCACTCGCAACGCCATCGCATTGCGCGCCGAGCACCCGGTGTTCCGCCGGCGCCGGTTCTTCGAGGGCCGTCCCATCCGAACCGGCGAGCAGGCACGAGACATCGCGTGGCTGACCCCTGCGGGCGAAGAGATGACGCCCGAGGACTGGGACAGCGGCTTCGGCAAGTCGCTGACCGTGTTCCTCAACGGCGAAGGAATTCCGGAACCGAACCAGCGCGGTGAGCGCGTGGTGGACGACTCGTTCCTGTTGTGCTTCAACGCACATCACGAGACGCTCGAGTTCGTGACCCCGGACGGGAACTACGCCAAGGAGTGGACGGTCGCCTTGGACACAGCAGCCCGAACGGGAGCGGGTGAGAAATCGATAGAAGCGGGTACACCGGTGGAAGTCACCGCTCGTTCCCTACTCGTTCTACGAAAGACTGCCTGACACATGCCGCTGCCCACCAGTACTTACCGGTTACAACTGCGGGGCGATGCCTTCACCCTGGCCGATGCCTCCGACGTGGTCGATTACCTCCACGACCTCGGGGTCACACACCTGTATCTGTCGCCGATCCTTACTGCGACCGACGGATCGACACACGGATACGACGTCACCGATACCTCGACGGTGTCGGCCGCCCTGGGCGGTCGAGAAGCGTTGACGCAGTTGCATTCTCGTGCCGCAGAGCTGGGCATGGGGATAATCGTCGACATCGTCCCCAACCACGTCGGAGTGGAGGACCCACGGCAGAACGCGTGGTGGTGGGACGTGCTGCGACGCGGTCGCGACTCCGAGTACGCGACGTACTTCGACATCGACTTCGGAGCCGACAACGGCGTCGACGGCAAGATTGCAATCCCCGTGCTCGGCAGCGCGAGCGACGTCGGTGAGCTCACCGTCGACCACTCGGAGGAGCAGCCTCTCCTCGCGTTCTACGAGCACCGCTTCCCCATCGCTGACGGCACCGACGGCGATGATGTGCAGGCCGTACACGACCGTCAGGCCTACCGATTGGTGAGCTGGTCCGACGGGCTGATCGGATACCGACGGTTCTTCTCCGTGAACGGCCTGGCGGGAATTCGGCAGGAAGACCTCGACGTCTTCACCGACTCCCACCGCCAGGTGGCCGGTTGGATCGACGACGGCCTGATCGACGGACTGCGGGTCGACCATCCCGACGGTCTGGCCGACCCCGCCGGCTACCTCACCGAACTGCGCGGACTTCTCGGGCCCGACCGGTGGCTCGTCATCGAAAAGATTCTGGCCGACGGTGAACCGCTGGACGAGTCGCTTCCCGTCGACGGAACGACCGGGTACGACGCGTTGGCCGCGGTCGGCGGAGTGTTCGTCGACCCGGAGGGCGTGCATGCACTCACTGCTCTGTCTCAGGTGCGCTCGGGCATCGCCTACGACGCCGAGACATTGCACGAGACCGAGTTGGATCTCAAGACCGCCGTTGCGCGCGGCGACCTGTCCCCCGAGGTGCGACGCCTCGCTCGGGCCGTGGTTCGCGAGTCCGGCACCACCGTCGACCTCGAGTCCGTCATCGACGCGATCGTTGCCGTCGTCGCGGCCGTCCCGGTCTACCGGACCGACTACGCGCCGCTCGCCGGCGTGCTGCCGGGCGTGATCGCTGCTGTCGGCGAGGAGCAGCCGGACCTGGCCGGCGGTCTGGGCGCACTGGCGACCGCCCTCGTCACCGGTGCAGAATCGCCGGTCCGCTTCGACCAGGTCTGCGGTGCAGTCACGGCCAAGGGCGTAGAGGACTGCCTGTTCTACCGCGCCAACCGGTTGATCTCCCTACAGGAAGTGGGCGGCGACCCGAGCCGATTCGGTTGCAGCACAGCGTATTACCATCTGACCAATGCCGATCGAGCGCGACGCTGGCCGGCTGCGATGACCACCCTGTCGACTCACGACACCAAACGCGGCGAGGACGTACGGGCGCGAATCGGCGTGCTGTCACAGACTCCCGAACTGTGGGCTCACTGCATCACGGACTGGGAAGAACTGACCCCGAGTCCCGACGGTACAACCGGAATGTTTTTGTGGCAGAACCTTTTCGGCATCTGGCCGGTCGACGGAGTGATCACGTCCACGCTGCGTGAGCGCGTTCAAGCCTACGCGGAGAAGGCAATCCGCGAGGCCGCCCTCCGCACGACGTGGACTGCTCCGGACGAGGAGTTCGAGTCCGCGGTACACAGCTGGCTCGACGCCATCTTCGACGGTGCCGTCGCTCGATCGATGACGATGCTGGTCGACAAGCTCGCTCCCCATGGCCATTCCGATGCGCTGGGTCAGAAACTGTTGAATCTGGCCGGGCCCGGCATCCCCGATGTGTACCAGGGCACCGAGTTGTGGGAGGACTCGCTCGTCGACCCCGACAACCGCAGACCCGTCGACTACTCCGTCCGTCGATCGATGCTCGCCGCGTCGAACACCGATGCGCTCTCGATCGATACGGGTGCTGCCAAGCTGGCTGTGGTTCGCTCCGCGCTGCACGTGCGCCGCGAACGGCCGGAGAGCTTCGTCGGTGGCACCTACGCGCCGATCGTCGCGGACGGATCCGCGGCCGAGCACCTCGTCGGATTCGCACGCGGACCGGTTCCCGGAAACGCCGACGTGATCGCACTGGCGACCAGACTCTCGCTCGGAGTATCCGAGACGGGCTGGGGCGACACATCCGTGACGCTGCCTGATGGCAGCTGGCGCGATCGCATCACCGGCTCCGAACACACGGGCACCGTCTCGGTAGCCGAGATGTTCGCCTCACTCCCGGTCGCACTCCTGGTGCGCGACAACGAAGAAGCGGTGACACAGTGACATCGACAGCAGTGACAGCAGTGACCTCTTCGCCGACGACACGACGATTCCAGGTCTGGGCACCGTCCCCCGAGACGGTCCGATTGCAACTCGACGACTCGGTGCATCCGATGCAGCGCTCCTCGGACGGGTGGTGGCATGCCGACGTCGACGCCACACCGAACTCTCGATACGGCTACCTGCTCGACGACGCAGACAAGGCACTGCCCGATCCGCGATCACCGCGGCAGCCCGACGGCGTGCACGAGCTGTCCCAGGTGTTCGACGTCGATCCCACGCTGTGGACCGATGCGGCGTGGACCGGGCGTCAACTACCCGGCTCCTCGATCTACGAATTGCACATCGGCACGTTCACCGACGAGGGCACGTTCGAGGCGGCCATCGGCAAGCTCGATCACTTGGTCGAACTGGGCGTGTCGTTCATCGAGATCATGCCGGTCAACGGATTCAACGGCGTGCACAACTGGGGATACGACGGAGTGCTCTGGTACACCGTGCACGAGGAGTACGGCGGCCCGGAAGGGTTGCAGCGCTTGGTCGACGCCTGCCACGGCCGCGGCATCGGCGTTGTCCTCGATGTGGTCTACAACCACCTCGGCCCGTCCGGTAATTATCTCGAACGCTTCGGCCCCTACATGACCGAAGGGGCCAACAGCTGGGGCCAGGCAATCAACTATGCCGATGCAGACTCGGGCGAGGTTCGGCGATACGCCCTGGACAACGCTCTGCGTTGGTTCTCCGAGTTCCACATCGACGCGTTGCGGCTGGATGCAGTACACGCGATAGTCGACCACACTGCGGTGCATCTGCTCGAGCAGCTCTCGATCGAAACCCGCACCCTGTCAGCGCATCTCGGTCGTCCACTGACCCTGATCGCCGAGAGCGACCTCAACGATCCTTCGCTGATCACGGCACGGTCGGGTGGCGGCTACGGACTCGACGCGCAATGGGACGACGACATTCACCACGCGATCCACGCGGCTGTCTCCGGTGAGCGGCAGGGCTACTACGGCGATTTCGGTTCCCTCCAGGGTTTGGCGAACACGCTGCGGCAGGGGTTCTTTCATGCCGGAACGTATTCGAGCTTCCGCGGTCGGATCCACGGCCGCCCGCTGGACACGCGCCGAATTCCGGCCAGTTCACTGGTGACCTACACGACCACTCACGATCAGGTCGGTAACCGCGCAATCGGCGATCGACCGGGTTTCTACCTCTCCCCCGGCCAGCTCGCAATCAAGGCTGCTCTGGTGTTGACCTCGCCCTACACACCGATGTTGTTCATGGGAGAGGAGTGGGGAGCGTCGACGCCGTTCCAGTTCTTCACCTCGCATCCAGAGCCCGAGCTCGGTAAGGCGACCGCCGAGGGACGCAAGGCGGAATTCGCCGAACATGGCTGGGACAAGAGCGATATCCCGGACCCACAGGATCCCGAGACCTTCACCCGGTCGAAGCTGAACTGGTCGGAACTGGGCGACGGCGACCATGCACGACTGCTGGCCGTCTACCGCGATCTGTTGAGGCTGCGCCGCGACCGGACCGAACTGACCGACCCGTGGCTGGACCACGTGAAGGTGGACTACGACGAGGACGCGAAATGGATCGTCGTTCGCCGCAGCCGACTCAGTGTGGCGTGCAATCTGTCCGAATCTGCTGTGACCGTGCCGGTCGGCGGCTCACCACTGCTCGAGTGGGAGCCGACGACATCGGACGAAACTGGCTCTGCCACAACGATTCCCGGTCACTCCGTCGTCGTACTGGAATCCTGACGCCTGCGTAGATTGACCAGGACGAACACGGCGGTGATCGCCAGCACCACCGCGGTGGCGACGGCCGCGACATGCATGCCCGAGACGAAGGCAGCATGCGCGGAGTCCAGTAGGACCGTCGCCACCGAGTCCGGCAGCTCACGGGCCACCGCGTCGGCACCGCCGAGAGTCTCACCGGCCCTGGCCCCCAGCTCGGGGGTCAGCTGCGTGACGTCGATGCCGCGACGGAAGATCGCCATGACAACGGTGCCCAGTAGTGCGACGCCCAGTGCGATACCCAGTTCGTATGCGGTTTCCGACACTGCCGAGGCAGCTCCCGCCCGTTCGGGCTCGACGGCACTGACCACCAGCTCGGAGGTCAGCGTCAGCGCGACACCGACACCGGCCCCCACGAGGACGAACCCGGCAATGAACAGGGCCGGGCCGCTGTCGGTTGCGAGGCCGACCAGGAGCCCGGCACCCGCGGCGGCGACGAACATTGCGACCCCGAGAACTGTTCCCGCACTGAAGTATCGAACCAGGACCGCAACCAGCAGTGAGGTGACGATGCTGGCGGCGGTACCGGGCAGCAGCAGAAGACCCGCCTCGAGCGGGCTGTTGCCGAGCACGAGCTGCAGATACTGCGAACCGAAGAACAGAACCCCGGCGAGGGCGAACACCGACAGGAAGTTCGTTGCGACGCCCGTCGAGAAGGCCCGGTTGGCAAACAGTCTCAGGTCGATCATCGGTGCCGCGAGAGTGCGCTGACGGCGGACGAACACGTATCCGGCGATCACACCGACCACCGCGGACAGAAGGTAGACCACGTCGAAGCCGTGTGCTGCGGTCTCCTTCACCGCGAATACCAGCGGCACTATGGCGAGCATCGACAGCGCCGAACTCGTCAGGTCGAACCGGCCCGGGTTCGGGTCCTTCGACTCGGGAATCACCAGCGGGCCGAGCGCGATCAGCACGAGCATGACGGGGATGTTGATGAGAAACACCGATCCCCACCAGAAGTGCTCGAGCAGCCAACCGCCCACGAGCGGACCGGCAGCGGCACCGCCACCGGCCATCGCACCCCAGACGCCGATCGCGGCAACGCGTTGACGCGGGTTCAGGAAGATGGTGCGAATCAAGCCCAGGGTCGCGGGCATCAGTGTCGCACCGGAAATACCCTGCAACACGCGGGCCGCGATCAGCATCTCCGCGCTGGTCGACACGGCCGCTACGAGTGAGGCGATGCCGAAGCCCGCGGCACCGATCAGTAGCAATCGGCGACGGCCGATTCGGTCGCCGAGCGTACCCATGGTGATGAGCAGGCCGGCCAGCACGAACGAATAGACATCGATGATCCACAGCAACTGGTTGCTGGTCGGTGCCAAGTCCGAACTGATGAAAGGCAATGCCAGGTCGAGGACAGTGCCATCGACAGCGATGAGCAACACGGCGAACGCCAGTACCACCAGACCGAGCCAGTCCCGCGGGGTCGCCCGGTGCTCGGATCCCCCGGCTACCTCGTGCACCGAACCGGTGCGCATGTCACTCACTACATCTCCTACGTTCTGCGCCCGGTGCGCCGGCGATCGCCGGGTCCGAAACGCTCGAGAGCACCAACCGTCCAGCCGGTACAGTGATTGAGAGTACCGCGAACCGTCCAGCCGGTAAAGTGAATTTCATGTCATCGGACACGCGGGACCGAATACTCGACGCACTGGAATCGATGCTGATCGAGCACGGTATGACCAAGGTGACCCTCGACAGCGTCGCTGCCGCCGCAGGCGTATCGAAGGGCGGACTGCTGTACCACTTCAAGACCAAGGACGCTCTGGTGGCGGCCATGGTGCGACGACTCGGCGCCCAGGCGGACGAGCAGCGCGCCGACGCCGCAGCAGGCGGGACGTCCGTGGCCGAGTGGTATCTGCAACCGCCGGATTCGATCTCGGAGAAGGAGATCGCTCTCTATCGATCGACATTGGCCGCGTTGCGGAGCGTGGACGGCAATTCCGACGAGGTTCAGGAGGCCGTCGTCGACATGATGCGATTGTGGGACGAGGGTCTGCGTACCGAAATCGACGATCCCGTGCAGGCCGAGATCATCCGGCTCGTCGGCGACGGAATCTACCTCGGTGCCGTGCTCGACCTGCCGGCCGTGGACCCCGAACTGCACAAACGCGTCGTCGATCGCCTGCTCGGTCGCTGACTCAGGTCAGGTACCGGTACACCGGCGAACCCGGCTCCAGCTGCTCCACCTGCAGGTGCGATGACCGCATACGTTCGAGGAGAGAAGAGAGGCCGTCCGCAGCGCCGAGTTGAATGCCGACTAGCGCGGCACCCGTCTCCCGGTTGTTGCGCTTGACGTACTCGAACAGGGTGATGTCGTCCTCGGGCCCGAGGACTTCGTCGAGAAAGCGACGCAGTGCGCCGGGCTCCTGCGGAAAGTCCACGAGGAAGTAGTGCTTCAGGCCCAGGTGAACGAGCGATCGCTCGAGAATTTCGCCGTAGCGAGAGACGTCGTTGTTGCCGCCGGACACCAAGCACACGACTGTGCTTCCCGGCGCGATGTCGAGATGCTCGAGCGCCGCAACGGCCAACGCGCCTGCAGGCTCGGCGATGACGCCTTCGTTCTGGTATAGCTCGAGCATTGCGGTACAGACCGCGCCCTCGTCGATCTGGGTGATCAGGAATGCACCGGGGCCGGAACTGTCGAACACGGGCGCGGTGATCAGCGGCAACGAAGCATGGGACACCACCGTGGCACCGAGCGACTGCAACGCTGCGTACGGCACGTCGCCGATGCGGCGGACGGCGGCCCCGTCGACGAACGGATCGATCTCGGAGAGCGTCACCGGACCACCGGCGATCAGCGCGGCGGTCATGGATGCCGCGCCGGACGGTTCGACACCCACCAGTGACGTCTGCGGTGCGCGCTCACGAAGGTAGCTGGAGATGCCTGCGATGCATCCGCCTCCGCCGACGGGCATCACGACGACATCGGGTGCCCCGCCGAGCTGATCGATCATCTCGGCGGCAATGGTGCCCTGCCCGGCCACGGTTCGCGGATCGTCGAACGGCGGCACCATGGTGGCACCGGTGCGGGCGACATCGGCGGCCGCGGCTGCGGCCGCGGCATCGAACGTATCGCCGATGACGATGAGCTCCACGAAGTCACCGCCGTGCACTCGGATTCGGTCGCGCTTCTGCTTGGGGGTGTTCGCGGGAACGTAGATGCGACCGTGCACCTGCATCGAGCGACACGCGAACGCCACTCCCTGAGCATGGTTGCCTGCGCTCGCGGTGACCACGCCGACAGAACGCTCGGCATCGGTCAGCTGGTCCATCAGGTTGTACGCGCCACGAATTTTGTACGACCGCACGATCTGCAGGTCTTCGCGCTTGAGGTAGACCCTCGCGCCGGTCTCCGCCGACAACCGCTCGCACAACTGCAGGGGTGTTGCGGCCACCACCGACGAAATTCGCACCGCAGCGGCATCGATATCGGCAGCGGTGACGGCTACCGACGATGGGAGCTGGGAGGCGAGGTCAGGGGATGAAGACACCAGCACATGCTGCCACCAGAGTGGAACGGTCACCCACTCGGGACCGTTCCACGGACCGACGGATCCTGTTCAGACGCGCGAGAGGACGAACACCGGGATCTCGCGATCGGTCTTCTTCTGGTAGTCCGCGTAATCGGGGTAGGCCGCGACCGAGCGTTCCCACCACACGGCTTTCTCGTCGCCGGTCACCTCGCGAGCGACGTAGTCGTGCTTCTCGGTTCCGTCCTGCAACTCGACGAGCGGCTCGGCTTTGACGTTGTGGTACCAGACGGGGTGCTTGGGCGCTCCGCCCAACGAGGCCACGATGGCGTACTCGCCGTCGTGCTCGACTCTCATCAACGGCGACTTGCGCAGCTTGCCGCTCTTGTTCCCCTTGGTGGTCAGCAGCACGACCGGCATCCCGTTCATCGTCGTGCCCTCGGTTCCGCCGGAGTTCTCGTATCGCTCGGCCTGCTCACGGGCCCAGTCGGATGAACTCGGTTCGTATTCTCCTGTCAATGGCATGACTTTCAGTGAACACCTCTCGTGCGCGTGACGCCACGAGATCAGCCACATTGCCTGGTCCAGATGCCAAGTTCGGTGGACCGAATCTTTCGATGGGTATAGTCTGAACTTCGCGCGCCGGACAGCCGAATCATCACCACCCCGGGCGCAGCAGAGGAGAACGCGATGACCTTCACGAGCGCCCGGGTGAGCCCCCGACCCACCGCTGCCCTGCGCAGCGTCGACATCGCAGGCATCGCGTGGCCGGTCTACAAACTGGAAGCCCTCGCGCTGGGATCATTCGTGTTCGTCGTGACGCTCGTCATCGCCGGCTCACTGCACGCCGCAGTACTCGCCGGTGCCACAATCGCGGTCGCGGCCTGGTGGACGCTGCTCCTCACCGAGCTACACCCGACCCGGCCTGCGTCACCCCGTCAAGCAGCCGGGTCCCAGTAGCGCCTTCAGGTCTCCCATCAACGCCGATGTCGGCGTGACGCGCAGACTGTCGTCCAGCTTCATCGTGGTGATCTTGTCGCCGCTCACCAGCCGAAGGTGCACATCCGAGGTTCCCGGGTGGCTGGACAGGACTCGTTTGAGGGCACCGACCTTGTCCGCCGTGCACAGCCGCGTCGGCAGACTGACCGCGAGTGGCTTGTCGATACCGATCGCCGAAAGATCTGGTACCGCAAGGTCGTTCGCGATCAAGGAGACCCGGTCGTCGCGCACCGACACCCGACCCTTGACGAGTACCACCGAGTCCTCGGTGACATCGGCACCGAACACCGAGTACGCCTGTGGGAAGAACAGCACTTCGATACCACCGGCCAGATCCTCGAGCTGAGCCGACGCCCACGTCAGACCGTTCTTGTTGATCCGACGGTTGACCGAGGCCAGAATTCCGCCGACGGTGACCTGTGTGCCGTCCTTGATGTCACCTTCGAGAATGGTCGGGATATTGCAGTCGGACTTCGCGGCCAGCATGTGCTCGACGCCCAGGAGCGGGTGGCCGGAGACGTACAGGCCGAGCATCTCGCGTTCGAGGGCGAGCCGGTGCTTGGATTCCCACTCCTCGTCCGGCACCCGCACGTTGAACACCGCGGAGATGGACTCGTCGGCGTCCTCGCCGCCGAACAGATCGAACTGACCTATTGCCTCGGCCTTCTTGGTGCCCATCACCGCGTCGATCGCGTCGGCGTGAATGAGCATCAGACCTTTGCGTGGATGGTCGAGCGAGTCGAAAGCGCCTGCCTTGATGAGGGATTCGGTGACCTTCTTGCTGCAGGCAATTGCGTCGATCTTGCCCAGGTAGTCCGAGAAATCGGTGTACTTCGACTTCTCCGATCGCGCCCTGATGATCGAGGCGACCACGTTGGTGCCCACGTTGCGCACCGCACCGAGACCGAACCGAATGTCTTTGCCGACCGACGCGAAGTTCAGCTCGGATTCGTTGACGTCGGGAGGCAGCACGGTGATGCCCAGCTTGCGGCAGTCGGCGAGATAGATCGCGGCCTTGTCCTTGTCGTCGCCGACGCTGGTGAGCAGTCCGGCCATGTACTCGGCCGGGTAGTTCGCCTTGAGATACGCGGTCCAGTACGACACCAGCCCGTAGCCCGCCGAGTGCGACTTGTTGAACGCGTAGCCGGCGAACGGCAGCACGGTGTCCCACAGCGCCTTGATGGCCGCCTCGGAGAAACCGTTGTCCAACATGCCCTGTCGGAACCCGGCGTACGCCTTCTCGAGCTCGGAGAGCTTCTTCTTTCCCATGGCGCGGCGCAGCAGGTCGGCTTGGCCGAGGGTGTACCCGGCGACCTTCTGCGCGAGTTGCATGATCTGCTCCTGGTAGACCACCAGGCCGTACGTTTCACCGAGAATCACCTTGAGTGGCTCTTCGAGCTCGGGGTGAATCGGCTTGACCTCTTGCCTACCGTTCTTGCGGTCGGCGTAATCGTTGTGGGAGTTCATGCCCATCGGACCGGGGCGGTACAGGGCGAGAACGGCGACGATGTCCTCGAAGCCGGTGGGCTGCATGCGGCGCAGCAAGTCTCGCATGGCGCTTCCGTCGAGCTGGAACACGCCGAGTGTGTCTCCGCGAGAGAGCAGATCGAACGTGGCCGGATCGTCGAGCGGCAGTGCGTCGAGGTCGATCTCGATCCCGCGGTTGGCCTTGATGTTGTCGATCGCGTCACCGATGACGGTGAGGTTGCGCAGACCGAGGAAGTCCATCTTGAGCAGGCCGATGGCCTCACACGACGGGTAATCCCAGCCGGTGATGATCGCGCCGTCCTGCGCGCGCTTCCACACCGGAATGGCGTCGGTGAGCGGCTCCGAGGACATGATGACCGCGCAGGCGTGCACGCCTGCATTGCGGATCAGGCCTTCGAGGCCCTTGGCCGTCTTGTAGATCGTCGCGACGTCGGGGTTGGAATCGATGAGCGCACGGACTTCGACGGCCTCCTTGTAGCGCTCGTGCGACGGATCGGTGATGCCCGCTACCGAGATGTCCTTGGCCATGATGGGCGGCGGCAACGCCTTGGTGATCTGATCGGCGATGCCGAAGCCCGGCTGACCGAACTGCACCCTCGCAGAGTCCTTGATGGCCGCCTTGGTCTTGATGGTGCCGAAGGTGATGACCTGAGCGACGCGATCGCTGCCCCACTTCTCGGTGGCATAGCGGACCATTTCACCGCGGCGGCGATCGTCGAAGTCGATATCGATATCGGGCATCGACACGCGCTCGGGGTTGAGGAATCGCTCGAACAGCAGACCGTGTGGCAGTGGATCGATGTTGGTGATGCCCATGGCATAAGCCACCAACGATCCGGCCGCGGAGCCTCGTCCGGGCCCGACGCGGATGCCGACGGCCTTGGCATGGTTGATCAGGTCGCCGACCACGAGGAAGTAGGCCGGGAAGCCCATTTCCAGGATGACCTTGATCTCGTACTCGGCCCGCGCGAGGTAGTCCTCGGCCGGGCCGTCGGGGAACCGACGCTCGAGCCCGGTCATGACCTCGTGGCGCAGCCAGGTGCCCTGAGTGTGGCCCTCGGGAACCGGGAAGATGGGCATCCGGTCTCGGTGCGCCCACACCTCGTCGTACGGCTGGACTCGCTCGGCGATGAGTAGCGTGCTGTCGCAGGCACCGGGCACCTGGTCGTCCCACAGTGCGCGCATCTCGGCGGCCGACTTGAGGTAGTAACCGTCGCCGTCGAACTTGAAGCGGGTGGGGTCACTCAGCGTTTTGCCGGTCTGAATGCACAGCAGCGCCTCGTGGTTCTCGGCGGCGTCCTTGGTGACGTAATGGCAGTCGTTGGTAGCGAGCGGCGGGATGGAGAGCTTCTTACCGATGTCGAGCAGGCCCTCGCGGACGCGTCGCTCGATGGACAGGCCGTGATCCATCAGTTCCAGGAAGAAGTTGTCCGGTCCCCAGATCTCCTGCCACTTGGCTGCAGCTTCGAGCGCCTCACGCTCCTGGCCGAGCCGGAGCCGAGTCTGTACCTCGCCGGACGGGCAGCCGGTGGTGGCGATGATGCCTTCCGCATGCGAGGCAATGATCTCCTCGTCCATGCGCGCCCATTTGCCGAGCTGACCCTCGATCGACGCGAGTGACGACAACTTGAACAGGTTGCGGACGCCGGTGGCGTTCTCGGCGACCATCGTCATGTGCGTGTACGCACCACTACCGGAGACGTCGTCGGACTTCTGGCTCCGATCGCCCCACAGCACGCGCTTCTTGTTGAACCGAGACTCCGGGGCGATGTAGGCCTCGATACCGATGATCGGTTTGATACCGGCCTTCTTGGCCTCGTTGTAGAACTCGCTGGCTCCGTACATGTTGCCGTGGTCGGTCATCCCGACCGCCGTCATCTCCAACCGCGCCGCCTCGGCGAACATGGCCCCGATCTTGGCGGCACCGTCGAGCATCGAATATTCGGTGTGGTTGTGCAGATGAACGAACGAATCGGCCACGAAGGTTCTCTCCTGAAGGTCGTGCGTTTTCGAAAATACGAGCCGCGAATGCACCCACTCTAAGCGGTGGAACCGACAGAATTTTCGTAGCTGTCGGTGTGTCCTGGGAGGACGTGACGCGTGTGACGAACGAGACTGGAGTTGCCCTCATTCCGCCGGAATCGGCCCGTCGTCCGGCAGCGGCCCGACGATGTCGACGTACTCCGGAAGCAACGGCTCGACGGCGAACTTCCCGGACACCGCGTCGGGTGGAAGCGCCTCCACCGCCCGCACTCCGTCGCGGCCGGCCACCTCGCTCAGCTCGGCCGCGGTGCCCCGCACCACCAGTGTCACCACGCACGCGCATCCGCCAAGCAACCGGCGCTGCGACACCGCCTCTATCTGCGCCTGCCGGTCCCCTGCGCCGAACGATTCCTGGATCTGGCCGGCAGCGCGCGCGGTCGCGTTCAGTACCGACCGTTCACTGCCCGGAACGCCGACCGTGAGTATCGGGGTTTGCACACGATCGAGCGGTACTCGAAAGAGCACCTGCGAGATGCGCACGCCGTTCGCTGCGGCATAGGCCTGTTCGGCGGTGAGTGCGCGATCGAACGACACAGAGCCCCAGCGGGGTTCGGCACCACCTGGGAGCAGGCTCGTCTCGGCGCGAGCCAGGTAGTCGGTCACCTGCTCACCGCTGTCCGGGCCGAGCCGGTCGGTACCGACACCCAGTTGCCGTTGCGGGTTCAGGTTCCCGACGACGGCAAGGCCCCCGACCACCAAGGTGGCAGCGGCGACGAGACCGACCACACCCGAGAATCCGCGCATCACGCCTTCCGGAGCACCTCAAGCGCATGTTCGAGGTCGGCCGGATACTTGCTCTCGATCTCCACCCAGCGGCCGTCGGACGGATGCGCGAAGCCGAGCGAACGGGCATGCAGCCACTGGCGTTCGAGGCCCAACCGTTCGGCCAATCGCGGATCGGCCCCGTAGGTCAGATCCCCGCAGCACGGGTGGCGCAGGGCCGAGAAGTGCACTCGAATCTGGTGTGTGCGACCGGTTTCCAGGTGCACGTCCAGCAAACTCGCGGCCTGGAACGCCTCGACCGTGTCGTAGTGGGTCACGCTCGGCTTGCCGTCCGCGCGCACCGCGAACTTCCAGTCGTTGCTGCCGTGTCGCCCGATCGGGGCATCGATGGTTCCACTGCTCGGATCCGGATGTCCTTGCACCAGAGCGTGATAACGCTTGTCGATGGTCCGCGCTTTGAACGCACGCTTGAGCACGGTGTACGCCCGCTCGGACGTCGCGACCACCATCACCCCGGAGGTTCCGACGTCGAGACGGTGCACGATTCCCTGACGCTCGTGTGCACCGGAGGTGGAAATTCGGAACCCGGCAGCAGCCAGACCGCCGATCACGGTCGGGCCGGTCCAGCCCACGCTGGCATGAGCAGCGACACCGACGGGCTTGTCCACGGCCACGACGTCGTCGTCGGCGTAGAGAATCTCCATCCCCTCGACCGGTTCGGCTTCGATCGTCAATTCACGGGCGGGCTCGGGCAGTGTCACTTCGAGCCACGAGCCTGCGGCCAAACGATCGGACTTGCCCACGGCACCGTGATCGACCAGAACCGACCCCTCTTCGGCCAGTGCGGCGGCGACGGTACGCGAGAGCCCCAGCAATCGCGCGAGCCCGGCATCGACCCGCATTCCGTCCAAGCCGTCGGGCACCGGCATGGAACGAGATTCCCTCACGAGTCGGCCTTCTCCGGGGCATCGGACTTGGACTTGGTCACGCGTTCGCCGTTCGGCTCGAAGCCGAACAGGCTCAGCACGACAAGCAGAATCGCCCCGCAGACGATGGACGAGTCGGCGACATTGAACACCGGCCACCAGCCCACCGACACGAAGTCGACGACGTGGCCCTGGAACGGACCGGGAGCGCGAAAGAAGCGGTCGATCAAGTTGCCCAATGCGCCGCCGAGAACCAGACCCAATCCCAGCGCCCACCACGGTGATCGCAGCGTCCGGCCGATCTTGATCACACCGATGACGACAGCGACGGCCACCACCGTCAACAACCACGTCATGCCGGTCGCCATGGAGAACGCCGCGCCGGGGTTGCGTACCAACCGCAGCGTCACCACGTCGCCGACGATCTCGATCGGGTTTCCGGGCTTCACGAAGTGCACGACCAGAATCTTGGTCACCAGATCGAACAGCAGAATCACCGCCGCGATGGCGATCAGCAGTCGAGTTTTCAGTGGCTTCACGGGCCTGGCGACAGCGCTGTCGGAATCGGTCCCCTTCGGGTCCGCGGTCTCGTTCGGTGCCGAGACACCGCTGCTCTCGGGTGTCGGGTCGTCGGCGCGGTCTTCACTCACCTGTCCATCATGGCGCATCGGCGGCGGCGGACACTCATCCGTGCCGCGCGATACGGCTACCGGCCGGGCTGTCAGTAGCCTGGTGGCCGTGAAGTCGACCGATCGCGCCAGCACTGTCCACTCCAGCACCGTCCGTGCCGGTTTCCTCGCTGCATGCTGCGCGGTGGCTCTGGTGGCGGGATGTTCGAGCACCGACACCGAACCCGCAGCCGAGCAGACAGCGTCCACGAACGAGGTGACGATCGCGGTGACGCCGACGACCACCACCGTCGTCGACCCCGGGGCCGAGCCACGCCGCGTGCTGGCGTTCGACACGGCCGATACGGACTCGCAGAACATCGACCTCACGACCACGTCCACCGTCCAACAACAGATCGACGTCGGGGCGGCGCAGGACTTCTCCAGTCCCGAATTGACGGTGCCCCTGAGCGCGTCGACGGCCGATGCCGTGCCGGACGACGACGCCTCGACCGGGGCGACGCGGTCGATCCACCTGACCATCGGGGCCGCCACCTCACCCGACGAGGGCCTGACCGACGCACTGTCCGCGTCCGAGGGCTCCACGGCGCGGCTGGCGGCCACCGAGTCCGGAGCGATCACTGCGTTGCACATCACTCCGGCCGATGCCGCGCTCGATACCGCCAGGGCAGCGATCGAACGCTCGTTCAACGCCGCGGTGTACCGCTCCGTCGCCTTTCCCGACGCAGAAGTCGGTGTCGGTGCCGTGTGGACCGTCGATCAGCAGGTGCTGAGCGGAATCACTCTGAACCAGCGCACGACGGTCACGCTGCGAGCACTCGACGGCGACCGGGCGACCGTGGATATCGCGATCACGCAGACACCCGAATCACCGGTGTGGAACCTCCCCGACAATTCCGGCACGCTGAACATCGCGTCGTACACCTATACGGGCTCGGGAACCCTGGACATCGACCTGACACAACCGCTTCCCGTCGGTGGGTCGATCACCGCGGGTGGCGATCAGATGTACACCGATCCCGACAGCACGACCGTGTTGCGGCAGACGGTCGGAGATTCGATCACCTGGGGTGACCGATGACACGAACCACCACGCGTCTACTGGCCGGGCTGTCGTTGGTCGGACTCGCCGCAGCCGCCGGATGCAGCTCGGACGAACCGTCGCAGGCCACCGCGCCGGCACCCACGGCCGTCGCCGCTCCGGATCCCCTGCTCGGTGTACCCATCACCGACAGCGCCGTTCTGACGGCATCGATGCTGGGGCTGGGCGATTTGCCGGACGGCTTCTCCTCGATACCGGACCCGGTCCGGGACCTGGGGCTGGACCCAGCCCCGGACTACGACTCACCCGACAAGTCCAGCACCGACCCGGCTGCGTGCGCGGCCGTACTGGCACCGGTCTCGGAACAACTCGGCGGTGCGGCGTCGTCCGCGGTGGCTCGCTTCTCAGGGCCGAACTTCTCGTCGATCGACGAGGACGCGGCGAGCTACACGGGCACCGGAACAGCAGAGGCGTTCGCATCGGTGCAGCAGGCGTGGACCGGGTGCGCCGAGTTCACCGGCACGGATGCCGACGGGGTGAGCGTCGACTACGCGTTGGCGGGCCGCGAGCAACCGCAGATCGGTGACGCGTCCGCCTCCATTCGTCTGACCACCAGCAGCGAGGGATTCACGTTGATCTCCGACGTCGTGGTGGCCGTAGTCGATTCGACCGTCCTGCAGATCGTCGTATCGGATCAGAGTGGACTCGAGCCCGCGACTGTCACAGCCGTGGCCGAGGCCGCCGCCGACCGTATCCGAACGGCCACTCCCAGCGCCTGAGTCGGTACGAGCCTCCGAACGAAGAACTGCCGGTGACATGTCCCCGAGGGGAGATGTCACCGGCAGTTCAGGTGCGGTCAGAGACGATCGGCAGGACTCAGGGTGCGGGGCACGCCGGGCTGGTCAGCTGCGCGAGCGAAACGATGCCGCAGGCGTTCTCCTTGGAGAGCTTCCACACGCCGTCCTCGGGGACGAACTGGAACGTGCCCGGGTTGGCCTGCCCGTTGAGGGTGATGGTGATGCCCGCGTTGAGAACTCCGGTACCGAGGTCGTCGATGCTGGTGATCTCGATCTGCGCGTTGTTGGCCACAGCAGCCGCAGCAACCTGGTTGATCAGATCCGGGTCCTCGGACGCGCCCTGGATCAGAGCCGCCTTTTCCTCGACCGGGACGTTGGGATCGAGTCCGCGCATGAGCTGGGTGTTGAGCTCCTCGACCGTGGGTGCGGGCGGGTACGCGCCGCCCTCGGGAGCGGTGGAGGCCGAGGTGGTGACAGCCGTCGTCGTCGTCGCGGTGGGCGTTTCGTCGCCTCCGGAGCTGCAGGCGGTCATGGTCAGTGCACCGGCGATGGCGATACCGGCAACCATTGCCCGTCGGGTGTTGCGAAGCTTCAAGTGCTTGTCCTTTTCACTCTGAGTCACGTCTCGATCGTTCTGTGACTCGTCGGTCGTTGCGGGTAGTGGTCGTCTCGGACCGGAGTCCACTATGTCAGCTCGGATCGGTCGAGACACAACCCGTAACGCCTACCTGTGAAACCTCACAGAGTTTCCTCAGCTCTGCCACAACTCACTTCAGGCTGTCGAGAACATCGGCGACGACCAGGTTCTCGTCCGATTCGGCAAAGGTACGCGCGATCCCGGGCCCGGTGGTGCGGGTCTCGAATCGCACGGTCACCACCGCGTGCCCGGCACCCTGCACCCAGCCGTGACCGAATTCGGGATGCCTGACGTCCATGCCGGGCTGCCACCGCGGGCCGTCCGGAACGACGACGTCCGCGGCGGCCGCCACCGGCACGGCCGACTCCTCCGTCGCGTCTGTTGCATCCACGACCGGTTCGTGTTCGAGTTCGGGGAACAGCGACCCCTGCCGAACGGCCGACAGCCCGGCCAGACCGACCCCGACCAGCCGGATCGGTCCGACGTCGACGGGATCGACCGCCAGTCGCTGTGCGGTGGCCACGATCGTCTGCTTGTCCACGGTCGCGTAGGGCAACGTCGCCGATCTGGTGATGATGCTCATGTCGGACTTGCGCAGTTTGAGTACTACCGTCCTGGCACCCCGACCGTCCTTCAGCAGTCTGCGATGCGTCGACTCGACGATGGCCTCGATGGCAGGTCGCAGCTGAGCGAGAGAGATGACATCCTGCGCGAACGTGGTTTCGGCGCTGACCTGCTTGGCCTCGGCGCGCTCGGCCACCACTCGATTGTCGATGCCGCGCGCCAGCTGATGCAGGCTCGGCCCCATCGTGGCACCGAGAATCGACGCCACCTCGGACTCGGGGGTGGCCACGAACTTGCCGATCGTATCGATTCCCAAGCGCCGCAACCGCTCTCCAGCCACCGGGCCGATCCCCCACAGCTTCCGCACCGGCAGGGCAGCCATCAGCTCGGCCTGTACTCCCGGAGCGACGACGGTGATTCCGTCGGGCTTCGCCAGGCCCGACGCGATCTTGGCGATCTGTTTTCCCGATCCGGCACCGATCGAGGCCACCAAACCGGTCTCGGCCAACACCAGGGCGCGCAGATCCGCGCAGAACTGCTCGACCTCGCTCACTTTCGCGCCGCCCAGTTCGATCGGCTCACCGAACGCCTCGTCGATCGAGAGCTGTTCGAGGACGGGCATCCGCCCCCGCAGTGCCTCGAACGCCCGCCGACTCAACTCCGAGTACAGCGGGAACCGCGGCGGCAGGACCACCGCACTCGCACCGACCAGCCGACGTGCCTGATGCATCGGCATCGCCGATCGGGCTCCGAACGCACGCGCCTGATAGCTGCAGCCCGCCACCACACCTCGCCCGCCTGCTCCGCCGACGAGAACCGGGCGGCCCCGGAGCGTGGGCCGAGTCAGTTGCTCGGCGGAGGCGAAGAACGCATCCATGTCCAGGTGCAGCACCCATCGGCGACTCCGCAGGGTGTCGTCGGCGATGTTCGGCACGGTCAGCGAGGATCGACGGTGAAGCCGAGCGCCTGACCAGCGCGTTCGGGTGTCGGATCCGACCACAGTTCACCGTAGTTCTCGGTCGTGGTCAACGATCGGGTGTGCGCGGTGTCGATGTACAGCGTTCCGCCGAGGTGGTCGGTCTCGTGAGCCACGATTCGGGCCGGCCAGCCGCGAACCACCTCGTCGATCTCGTGACCGAATTCGTCGGTGCACTCGAGCCGTACCTCGGCTGCCCGGGTCACGACGGCCTGGTATCCGGGAACGCTGAGACAGCCCTCGTAGAAACCTGCCGTCCTCGACCCCACCGGCGCGTACCGGGGATTGACCAACACTCGGAACGGCAGCGGCGTGCGCTCTCGCGCACGAGCGACCGCCTCGCCGACATCGAACAGATCCTCGATCACCGCAATCTGCAGCGGAATGCCGATCTGCGGCGCAGCGAGACCGACGCCCGGTGCGGCGTGCATCGTTACCCGCATCACCTCGACCAACTCCGCGAACGTGTCGGCGTCGAGTTGCCCGTCGTACGCCGCTGCCTGCGAACGAAGAACCGGGTCACCGGCGGCGACGATCGGCACGACGCCACCGCGAGCTCCGGCGAGGAGCTCGTGAACGGCACCGACCACCGCCTTCTCGGTCACATGCCCTTCGCTCACATGCCCTCCACTCACGACGACTTCGTGACCGCTGCCCGAACTCCTTCACCGAGATCGCTGCCGTCGTCTCCGACGCGTCCGTCGACGAGGGAGAGTGCGAGCACCTCGCGCGCGATCAGATCTCGGTGAGTGTCCAGCCACGCCTGTCGGTGCTCGGGCACCTCGATGACGATGTCGATGCGGTCCGAGACGTCGAGTCCGTGATTACGACGCGCGTCCTGCAGTTCGCGGATGCGATCCTTGGCCCAGCCCTCCGCCTCGAGCTCCTCGGTCACGGCGGAATCGAGCACCACCAGGCCGGCGTTACCGGGCAGAGGTGCCGTCGACTCCGGCTCGGCAGCAACGAGTTTGCGGGTGTACTCCTCGGGCAGCAGCGCTGTTCCTGCTGCGCTCACGACACCGTCGGCATCCTCTTCCCAATCGCCCGCCTTGACGGCCTTGATCACCTTCTGGACGTCCTTGCCGATACGCGGGCCCGCAGCACGCGCGTTGACGACGAGCTCGAACTTTCCGTGTACGGCAACGTCGTCGGTGAGGTCGACCTTCTTGACATTGACCTCGTCGGCGATGATGTCGACGAACGGACGCAGGCGCTCCGCATCGGCGGCGGCAACCGTCACCTCGGGCAGCGGCAACCGCACTCGCAGGTTCTGCGCCTTACGCAGACCCAGCACGGTGGAGCACACGGTACGAACCTCGTCCATGCTCTCGACGAGTTCCGGATCCGACGGCAGTTCGTCGGCCTCGGGCCAATCCGTCAGGTGCACCGAGCGGCCACCGGTCAAGCCGCGCCACACCACTTCGCTGATCAGCGGCAACAGTGGAGCGGCGATGCGAGTGAGCACCTCGAGCACGGTGTGCAGGGTGTCGATCGCGTCGGCGTCCTCGCTCCAGAACCGCGAACGAGACCGTCGCACATACCAATTGGTCAATGCATCGCAGAACGTGCGCAGCTCGTCGCAGGCACCGGCGATGTCGTTGCCCTCGAGCGCATCGGTGATCGCGTCGCGGGTGGCCGACAGCTTGGCGAGAACGTAGCGATCGAGCACGTGCGGCGAGTCGGTACGCCACTGGCCGGGCGTCGAGGCGTAGAGCTGAAGGAAGCTCCATGCATTCCAGATCGGCAGCAGTGCCTGCCGCACTCCCTCGCGGATGCCCTGCTCGGTGACGATCAGGTTGCCGCCGCGCAGGATGGGTGACGACATCAGGAACCACCGCATGGCGTCGGAGCCGTCGCGGTCGAAGACCTCCTTGACGTCCGGGTAGTTACCCTTGGACTTGCTCATCTTCAGACCGTCGTCGCCGAGCACGATGCCATGTGCGGCAACAGTTTTGAATGCAGGCCGATCGAAGAGCGCGGTCGCCAGCACGTGCAGCGTGTAGAACCAGCCACGGGTCTGCCCGTTGTACTCGACGATGAAATCGCCCGGGTTGTGCGTGGAGAACCATTCCTCGTTCTCGAACGGGAAATGCACCTGCGCATAGGGCATCGAGCCCGACTCGAACCAGCAGTCCAGCACCTCGGGAACGCGACGCATCGTGGACTTACCGGTCGGGTCGTCCGGGTTGGGTCGCGTCAGGTCGTCGATGTACGGACGATGCAGATCCGTCGGACGCACACCGAAGTCACGCTCGAGCTCGTCCAGGCTGCCGTACACGTCGAGACGAGGGTAGGCGGGGTCGTCGGACGTCCAGGCCGGAATGGGGCTGCCCCAGTATCGGTTTCGGCTGATGTTCCAGTCTCGTGCACCTTCGAGCCACTTGCCGAACTGGCCGTCCTTGATGTGCTCGGGCACCCAGGTGATCTCCTGGTTGAGCTCGACCATCCGATCACGGAACTTGGTGACCGCGACGAACCACGACGGAACCGCCATGTAGATCAGCGGCTGACCGCTGCGCCAGCTGTGCGGGTACGAGTGCTCGATGGTCTCGTGCCGCAGCAGGCGGCCCGAGGCCTTGAGGTCCTTGATGATCACCGGGTTGGCATCGAACACCATCAGACCCTCGTACGGCGGCACCAGCGAGGTGAACTTTCCGCCCGCGTCGAGCGGTTGCACCACCTCGATACCGTTCGCGGTGGCGACGTCCATGTCCTCTTCACCGAAAGCGGGTGCGAGGTGCACGATTCCGGTGCCCGAATCGGTGGTGACGTAGTCGGCCTGCAGCACGCGGTGTGCGTTCTCGTGGCCGAGGAAGAAGTCGTACGGCGGTGCGTAGGTGAGTCCGACCAACTCGGTGCCGGTGTGCTCCGAGAGCACCTCCGGCTCCTCCCCCAGTTCCTTCGCGTAGTGCGGAAGACGCGCAGCGGCAAGCACGTAACGCTCGCCGTCCGTGCCTCGCACCTGCACGTAGTGCACATCGGGGTGCACCGCGATCGCCAAGTTGGACGGAAGGGTCCACGGAGTGGTGGTCCAGATCAGTGCGTTCGCGCCGTCCAGCGGTGAGCCGGGAGCCGTCAACGGCATCGTGACGGTGACCGCGGGATCCTGACGCATCTTGTATGCGTCGTCCAGGCGCGTCTCCTGATTGGACAAGGGCGTCTGCTCGTACCAGCTGTACGGCAGAACTCGGTAGCCCTGGTAGATCAAGCCCTTGTCGTGCAGCGTCTTGAACGCCCACATGACCGACTCCATGAAGTCGACGTCGAGGGTCTTGTAGTCGTTGTCGAAATCGACCCACCGCGCTTGCCGGGTGACGTAGTCCCGCCACTCGTCGGTGTACTGCAGTACCGACTGCTTGCAGTAGGCGTTGAACTTCGCCAGGCCCATCTCGTCGATCTCGGACTTGTCCTTGATGCCGAGCTGCTTCTCCGCTTCCAGCTCTGCGGGCAGACCGTGGCAGTCCCAACCGAACCGACGCTCGACCTTCTTGCCGCGCATGGTCTGGAAGCGCGGGACGAGATCCTTGACGTAGCCGGTGAGCAGATGTCCGTAGTGGGGCAGGCCGTTCGCGAACGGAGGACCGTCGTAGAAGACGAATTCCTCGGCATCTGCGCGGTTGTCGATGCTGGCCCGGAACGTACCGTCCTCGGCCCACTCGTGCAGCACGATGCGCTCGAGATCGGGGAACGGAACACTTCCCGATCGACCTTCGGCCAGATCCACCAGCGGGTACGACTCGCTCGTGGGACGTGAGCTCGAATCAGTCATATCTGTCTCCTCCGTGCCGGACGCGTACGAGACGCGACATCCGTTGGCACGGGGACGACATTCGACGATCTGGACGCCGATACCGCGGTACCACCCCGCTTGCTCGCACTCGACGTTCCTGCCGTCGGAGCGAGCCACTCCACGTGAGCTGTGACGGGCTCACCCGTTCGGTTCTACTGAACGTCCATCCGAAACACCTCGGCGCTTCGCATCGACGTCGTTCTTCCGAAGGCTCCCCGGTGATGGCCGGATCGACGCCTGAACCTACCTGTCCTGAAGGTGATGCTACCTGTCGAGTTCTGGCGGTGGTCGACGGCCGGTGAGCGCGCCGACCAGGAGCAGAATCGCTCCGAGGATGCACACCACTATGCACGCCCAGGCCCACACGACGGACCCCGTCATCAGGGCGAGAACCAAGAATCCGAAACCGATCGCCGCTGCGCCGAGAGTCAGGACCAACACGGGATTCCTCGCTCACCATTCGCCATGACAACCGGGTCCGACGCTGCCGTCATCGGCAGCGTCGGCGGGCGCAGTCGAGCGTCAGTTGCCCTTGGCGTACGACTGGCTGTACCCGGACGACTGGTTGTCCTGATTGAAGTTGTCCTGGCCGTTGTCGACGGGCAGAGCCGACGAACGATTCTCGAGCTCTTCGAGCTGAGATTCGAGGTACGACTTGAGGCGCACCCGGTATTCGCGCTCGAACGTCTTGAGCTGCTCGATGCGGCCTTCGAGAACGGAGCGCTGCTGGTTGATCGTCGCCATGATCTCGGTGTGCTTGCGCTCGGCGTCGGCCTGCAGTGCGTCGGCCTTCTCCTTGGCCTGACGAAGCTGGGTCTCGGAGCGGGTCTGTGCGTCGGAGAGCAGCGACTCGGACTTCTGCCGAGCCTCGGACATCATCGACTCGGAGCGCGTGCGGGCATCGGACACCAGACGCTCGGCGTTGGTGCGAGCATTGCCGAGCAGCTGCTCGGACTCCGACTTGGCATCACCGGTGAGACGATCGGCCATCTCCTGAGCGAGGCCGAGGATCTTGGCGGCCTGCATGTTGGAGTCGCCGCTCTGCTGCGGGGCTGCGGCAACGGGTGCGACCGGTGCAGGCTGCTGGACCACAGGCGCGGGCTTGGGGGGATCCACCGGGCGCGGCGGCTCGACCTTCGGTGCCGCGACCTGAGCGGGCTGCGGGTTCTGCCGAACCGAGCTCTTGGCATCCGCGAGCTCCTGATCGAGCTCACCGACTCGCTGGCGGAGGTCGGCGTTCTCTTCGATCAGTCGCGACAGCTCTTGCTCGACGAGGTCGAGGAAAGCGTCGACCTCGTCTTCGTTGTAACCACGCTTACCGATAGGCGGCTTGCTGAACGCTACGTTGTGCACATCAGCTGGAGTCAGCGGCATGGAAGGATCCCTTCACGCGTCTTGGGGCGGTAGAGCAAGCATTCAGTTATATGCCATTCCGCGCGAGTGCAGAACAATCAAACTGTAACTGGCGTCCATTCTGTCACACAGGACACGCAGCTTGCGCGCGTCCTACGTTCTAACATTCCATCTTCGGCCTCAGGCCGCGAGACCGCTGGTCACATTCCACGCGATGAAGACGACGAACAGCAGGACCATGATGGACAGATCCAGCCGAACTCCACCGAGGTTGAGCGGCGGAATGATCCTGCGGAGAAACTTCACCGGCGGGTCGGTAACCGTGAAGATCGCCTCGAGCAAGATGACGACCACTCCCGTCGGTTGCCAATCTCTCGCAAAAGTCCTGATGAACTCGACGATGATTCGACCGATGAGAAGGAGCCAGAAAAGAAACAATACGATGTTGATCACCGTGAACACGATCACGGCTATACTCTGCCTGACTTCGCCAGGCTGAGCAAAGTGCGCTGGTCACAGCCTCGAACTACCGCTCCGAACAGAGAAACTCTCACTGCTGGCTGTAGAAACCGGTTTCAGCGATGCGCCTGCGCTCCTGCGGCGATACATCGACATCGGCGGGCGAGAGCAGAAAGACCTTCGTCGCTACCTTGTCGAAGGAACCACGGAGCGCAAAGGCCAGACCGGCAGCAAAATCGACCAGTCGCTTGGCGTCCGCGTTGCTCATCTCCACCAGGTCCATGATCACCGGAGTGCCGTCGCGGAAGCGCTCGCCGATGGTGCGGGCCTCGCTGTAGTCGCGCGGACGCAGCGTGGTGATCTTCGACAGCGGACCTCCGTCGTCGACGATCGGGCTGCGTCGAGGTTCCGCCCGCACATCCATACGGGTGTCCATGGCCAGGGCTCCGCGAGTGGCCGTACCTCGGGTCGACGGCGCCGATGTACGTCCTCGGCCGCCGATCGGGGCCAGGGTGGCGGCCGGCCGGGGAGCCTCGTAGTCGTCGTAGTCGTCGTCGAGTTGAGCGTGCCGAGATCCACCGAACGACGGCTTCACGAACTCACGCTCGTCGATGTCGTCGTAGCTGTCACGCCCACCACGGGAGCTGCGTCGCGCGTCCGGATCGTCGAGGTAGTCGTCCTCGTAGTCGGCGAGCGGAACCATGCCGAAGTACGCCTTGAACTTGTGCAGGGTGCTCATCGTTCTGCCTTCCGTGGAGTGTGTCTACCGTCGATCCCCAGGTTCGCAAGTGTCTGTTGTGACTGATGTGATCCGTGGACTGTTATTGCGAGGTTATCGGCCGGGCCCCGAGTATTGCGGTACCGACACGCACGCACGTCGATCCGTGGCGCACAGCAGCTTCCAGGTCTCCGGTCATACCGGCAGACAGCTCGAGTGCCTCGGGATGATCGTGCAACAGACGATGGTGGAGATTCTCGAGGTCGGCGAACGCGGCCTCCGGTTCGGCGTCGAGAGGCGGCACCGCCATCAACCCCGCCAGACGCAACCCTGCTGCGTTCGACACAGCCTCGGCAAGCTCGTGGAGTTCGTCACGTTCGACGCCTCCGCGGTGCACATCGCCGTCGAGACTGACCTGAAGAAGCAAGTCGAGTTCCGACCGACGCACGCCCTCGTCCAGAGCGGATGTGGTCGCTTTCGACAATGCCGCCACGAGCCTCGCACTGTCCACCGAATGGATGGAATGGGCCCAGGCCGCGACGGACTTCGCCTTGTTTCGCTGCAGATGCCCGATCATGTGCCACCGCGGCGGATCGGGGAGAAAATCCTCGGCCGTCTCGGCAACCTTCGGCGATGCGTCCTGCTCTCGGGATTCGCCGAAGTCGCGGCAACCGAGCCGGTACAGGGTGCGCACGTCCGACGCCGGAAAGAACTTGGTCACCGGCAGCAGAGCCACGTCAGCGGGCGTCCGGCCTGCATCGACACAGGCGCGGCGCAACCGCTCCCGCACCGACGTCAACGCCGTCTCGATCTCGACCGCACGGTCCGCGACCGGCCCGCCATCATCGATGGGTTCGCTCATGACATCCCCTTCTGCCGACTCAGCGATCGACCGCTGCGGCTCGATCGTCCGTCGATGCACTGTCCATCCACACCACGCTGGCGATCCGGCCGGTCGACCCTTCCCGGCGGTGGCTGAACAGAGTTCTGTCCTCGATGGTGCAGCGCGGATCCTGCGCCACTGCGGACACTCCCGCCGCGAGCAGTTGGGCCCGGACACCGGCGGGGATGTCGAGTCCCGGCGTGTTGCGAACCGTCGTCGTCGCACTGCCGGGGAGATGCTTGTCTACGTCCGCGCGCATCGCTGCGGGCACCTCGTACTGGCGTCCACTCGCGGCCGGGCCGAGAAATGCACCGATCCTCGCGGGCACCGCACCGAGCTCGACCATGGCCGCCACGACCCGAGGCACGATGCCGATACGGGCACCGACCCGACCTGCGTGCACAGCGGCGATCACTCCGGCTTCCTCGTCGGAGAGCAGGATCGGTACACAATCGGCGGTCAACACCACCAGCCCGAGGTCACGCTGCGTCGTCACCACTGCATCGGTCATCGGCACCGGCTCGGCCACGGGACCGTCGACCACCGTGACGGTGCGTCCGTGGACCTGTTCCATGAAGACGAGCCGCTCGACGCCCATTCCCAATCTCTCGCCGAGACGACGGCGGTTGGCCTCGACGGCCGACGGGTCGTCGCCGACGTGATCACCGAGATTGAAGGTGTCGAACGGGGGTGCCGAGACACCGCCCGCTCTCGTTGTCGAGACGCGTCGAACGCGGAACGGACCAGCGGATGCGGTACCGCTCACCGCCGCATGAAGGACGGTACGTCGACTTCGTCTTCGCCCTCGTCCTCGGCGATCGGCACTCGACGGCCGGAGCCGACACCCTCGCGGCCCTGCCCGCCGCCGGATTCCCGGCTGGACGACTCACGGTTGGACGAGCTCGACGAGTTCAGCGGCGGCAGGCTGCTGCCACTCGGTGCACCGACCGGGTCACGGAACACAGCACCTTCGGAGCTCTCGTTCGTGCGCGAGGACACCTCACCGGAGCGGGCCGATCCGATCGGACCGCGCGTGGACGTGGCCGCTTCGACCGGGCGGCGCGTCGGGGTGCCACCGTCGAAGCCGGCGGCGATGACGGTCACCCGAACCTCGTCGCCGAGCGAATCGTCGATGACCGTTCCGAAGATGATGTTGGCATCGATGTGGGCTGCTTCCTGCACCAGCGACGCAGCCTCGTTGATCTCGAACAGACCGAGGTCCGAGCCGCCGGCGATGGACAGGAGCACTCCGCGTGCACCTTCCATCGACGCTTCGAGCAACGGCGAGTTGATCGCCGATTCGGCCGCCTTGATCGCGCGACCTTCGCCGCGGGAGGAACCGATGCCCATCAGCGCACTGCCTGCGCCGGACATGACGCCCTTGACGTCGGCGAAGTCGACGTTGATCAGGCCCGGGGTGGTGATGAGGTCGGTGATGCCCTGGACACCGTTGAGCAGAACCTCGTCGGCGCTGCGGAATGCATCCATGAGGCTCACCGCTGCATCGCCGAGCTGGAGCAAGCGGTCGTTGGGGATGACGATGAGCGTGTCGCAGGATTCACGAAGCTGCTGGATGCCGGTATCGGCCTGTCCGCCACGACGCTTGCCCTCGAAGGAGAACGGCCGAGTGACGACGCCGACGGTCAGTGCGCCGAGCTTGCGAGCGATGTTGGCGACGACGGGAGCGCCGCCGGTACCGGTGCCGCCGCCCTCTCCTGCGGTGACGAAGACCATGTCGGCACCCTTGAGCACCTCTTCGATCTCGTCCTTGTGATCGTCTGCTGCGCGGCGACCCACCTCGGGATCGGCACCTGCGCCGAGTCCGCGGGTCAGTTCGCGGCCCACGTCGAGCTTGACGTCTGCGTCACTCATCAGCAAGGCCTGAGCGTCGGTGTTGACCGCGATGAACTCGACTCCCTTGAGTCCCTGTTCGATCATGCGGTTGACCGCGTTCACGCCGCCGCCGCCGATGCCGACGACCTTGATTACGGCGAGGTAGTTGTGCGGGGGCGTCATGGGCTCTCGCCTTCCATGGGTTGTTGCGTGAAATGTGGAAAACCCTCAACCTAAACCACAGGCTTAGAGTTATGTCAAGTACTGAACTGCTCGGAACGCTATTCATCCCCGACGGCTATCGCCATTAGGCGCGCCGACGCCGCGCCGGAAATATGCGTCACTAGCGCCGAAACTACTTCGTGGTGGGTAGATCCGGACTCGACACATCGAAAATCTGACCGGGCTGCGACAGCAACGCGATCGCCACCGCAGCCTTGCGTTCGGAGTTGTCCTTGCTACCCCACACCACGGTTCGTCCGTCGAGCAACAGAACCGAGATGTCGGACAAGGTGCTCGCGCGCAGCTCTCCCACTTGATCTCGCAACAGCGGCGGCAGCGTATCGAGCACCGCCAGAGCATCTTTCGTCACCGCATCACCGAACACCGGATTCTCGGTCACCAGCCGCACAACCCCGGGCGGCGGAGGTGCGATCGCAAAATCCACGCCGGTGGAATCGAGCAGATGGGTGCCGTCCGGAGAATCGAAGAACGCCACCGGCGTTCGCTCCTCGACGGTCACCTGCACGGTCGACGGGTACTTACGCTGCACGCGCACCGTCGCCAACGCCGGAATCGTCGCCACCCGCTGCGCCGCCGCAGCCGTGTCCACCCGAACCAGCGGAAGACCGGCGGGAACGTCGAGCAGATCGAGGATCTCCTGCTCGGACACCGAGGACTCCCCCGCGACCGTGACGCTCCGAACCGAGAGCAGCGGCGTGAAGTACACCAGCGCAGCCGATCCCACCACCACGACGACGACGGCAAGCGCAATCAGGATGGCCTTGCGACGCGACCGCTTCACCCGAGCGCGCTCGTGTTCCCTGGCCAGGGCGCGCGCCTGCTTGTCGCTCATCGGCGATGGCGAATCATCCTCTGCTGCAGCTGTTCCCGACCTCGAAGAACGAACTCGATCGGAGCGGCGGTTCACTGCGCCGGCCGATCCTTCGGTACGTCGCGGCCGGTCGCAGCACCGAAATCGGTTTTCGAGCGAAGTGCGTCCAGAATCGGACCACCGAGCATCGTCACGTCACCGGCACCCATGGTGATGACCACGTCGCCCGGCCTGCTCAGATGAGCGACCTGCTTGGCCACCAACGACAGATCCGGTTGATAGTTCACCGGTTTGGTCACCGAGGCGGCAACCAGTGCTCCCGTCACACCGGGCAACGGCTCCTCGCGCGCACCGTAGACATCGAGCACCACGATCTCGTCCGCCAACGACAACGCAGCACCGAACTCCTCGGCGAACGTCGCGGTCCGTGAATACAGGTGCGGTTGGAACACCACCACGACGCGCCCTCGCTCGAGACCTGCGCGGTCCTGGCCGGCGACGAGAGCCTGCGCTGCCGTCAACACCGCACGGACCTCGGTGGGGTGGTGTGCGTAATCGTCGAACACTCGGACGCCGTGCTCTCGACCGGTGAACTGGAAACGTCGGTGAACCCCGCCGAAGCCGGTGAGCCCGGCCAACAGTTCCTCGGTACCGGCACCCACCTGACGCGCCGCGACGAACGCCGCAAGCGCATTGAGCGCGGTGTGCCGTCCAGGAACACCGAGCCGAACCGTGCGCGCCGCATCCTCACCGGCGATCTGCAGCTGCGCGACGCCGCCGATGTCCTCGGGCTCCCACGCCAACAGACGAACGGCCATCTCGACCGGTCCGGCGTCGACGTCGGACGAACCGTAGCCGAGCACGGTCACGCCGGGCAGGTTCTTCTCGACCACCCGGCGAGCGAGCGCTGCCGAACCCGGATCGTCCATGCATGCCACGAGCACGCCGCCGGGGCGCAGCACAGCGGCGAAGTCGTCGAACACCTGCACGTAGGCCTCGGTGGTGCCGAAGTGGTCCAGGTGATCGGCCTCGATGTTGGTCACGATGATCACGTCGGCCGTGTACTGCAGCAGCGAACCGTCGCTCTCGTCCGCCTCGGCCACAAAAACGTCGCCGCTTCCGTGGTGCGCGTTGGTCCCCGCCTCGTTGAGCTCTCCCCCGACGGCGAACGACGGATCGAACCCGCAATGCTGTAGCGCAACCACCAGCATCGAGGTGGTCGACGTCTTCCCGTGGGTGCCCGAGACCAACAATGTGCGGTAGCCCTGCATGAGAGAGGACAGCACGGCCGGCCGCAGAACCACTGGAATTCCGCGCATCCGGGCCTCGACCAGCTCCGGATTGGTCTTGGGAATAGCGGCATGGGTGGTCACCACGACGGTGGGGCCGCCGTCGATCATGTCGAGCGCACTGGCGTCGTGACCGATGCGAACCTGCGCACCACGTGCACGGAGCGCGAGCACACCACGTGATTCCTTGGCGTCCGATCCCGATACCTGCCCGCCGCGAGCCAGCAGGATGCGCGCAATACCGGACATTCCCGCACCACCGATACCCACCATGTGCACTCGCTCGAGCTCTGCCGGCAATTCCGACATCGCCGCACCGTCAATTGTCACGCGGACGTCTCCCTCGTTCTCTTCGCATGCGCGACACCGCCCGGATCAGCGTCTCGCCGCGTGCGCAGTATCGAGCACGATCTGCGCTACGGCCGCTGCTGCTCCTTTGTGCCCGGCACCGGCCGCGGCCCGGGACATAGCAGCAATCTTTTCCGTGTCGTTCAGCAGCGCGATCACCGTGTCGGTCACGTACTGCTCGGTCAGTGTCGCATCGGACACCAGGATGCCACCTCCGGCGTCGACGACCGGACGGGCGTTGAGCTCCTGCTCGCCGTTTCCGTGTGGCAGGGGTACGTACACCGCGGGCAGACCGGTCGCGGACACCTCGGCGACCGTCATGGCACCGGAACGACAGATGGCCAGGTCCGCGGCCGCGTACGCCAGATCCATGCGGTCGATGTACGGCAACGCGACGTACGGAGCGTTCGGGTTGCGCTGCTCGACGTCCAGCGAGTTCTTCGGTCCGTGCGCGTGCAGAACCGAAATGCCCGCCTCGGCGAGCGCAGTCGAGGCACCGGAGACTGCGTCGTTGAGTGATCGGGCTCCCTGCGAACCACCGAACACCAGCAGCACCGGGCCGTGCTCGGGCAGACCGAAGTGTTCCCGGGCCTGTGCGCGCACCGCCACGCGGTCGAGTTCGGTGATGGTGGGGCGCACGGGAATTCCGATCACTTCCGCGTCGGCTGCGCCGCGCGCCGCGATACCCGATCCTGCAACGGCCGCGAGCACCCGTCGAGCGGACCGAGCCCCGACCTTGTTGGCGATGCCTGCCCTGGCATTGGCTTCGTGAATGACGACGGGAAGTCGGCCACCGCGACCGAGCAGCCGTCCACGCGCGGCGAGATAGGCGGGCAACGCGACGTAACCACCGAATCCGACGAGCACGTCGGCCTCGACGGCCGCGAATATCTCCCTGGTTCGACGTACCGACCGCACGACGCGGACCGGCAGCTTCAACAGGTCGACGGTGGGCTTACGCGGCAGGGGCACCGGCGGGATCAGTTCGAGGGCGTACCCACGGGCCGGAACGAGCGTCGTCTCCAGGCCGCGGCTGCTGCCGAGAGCGGTGACGGTGACGGTGGGGTCGAGGACGCGGAGGGCGTCGGCCACGGCGAGCGCCGGCTCGATGTGCCCGGCGGTTCCGCCTCCGGCGACCACGACTGAGATCGGTCGAGAGGTCTGCTTCACCGTCGATATCCTCGCTCACCCGAACGAACGGGTGGGCGACCGGGTTGTGGTTCCGGACGCGGACGGTACGAAGTCTGAGGTTCGGGACGGGGCCGGGGGGACGTCCGGGATCCTGCGGGGTACCCGGCGGACGGCTCACGACGCTGCGGTTCGGTGCGGCGAGCCCGGCCACGGAGCGAATCGCCGCGTCCGTCGGTCGCTGCGTGCGACATCGTGTCGGCCCGAGAACTCGATACCCGGGTACGACCTGGCTCGGGTGCCCGCGCTCCTCGTCCGTCTTTGCCCCTGCGGGCCTCGAGACGCTTGCGGTCCTGAGCGGCCAGGGTGGGGCGAGTGGACTTCGAGCGAGCCATCGCGGCCCGTTGCGGCGAGAACACCGCGGGCAACGGAAGCTTGAGGGCACGAGCGATCCGGCCCTCCTGCCCGGAGTGCAAGGCCGCAATCGCTTCCGGCTCGTGGCGGGCAGCGCTGGCGATGATGCCGAACATCAACAGGGTGATTGCCGTCGACGTACCGCCGTACGACACGAGTGGCAGCTGCAGACCGGTCACCGGTAGCAGACCAACGACATAGCTGATGTTGATCATGGCCTGACCGAACACCCAGCAGGTGGCACCGGCCGTCAACAGGCGCAGGAAGGGATCGACCGAACGCATGGCGATGCGCAGGCCCGTGTAGACGAACAGGCCGAACAGGCCGATGACCGCAAGGCAGCCGATCGTGCCGAGTTCTTCACCGATGATGGCGAAGATGAAGTCGTTGTGCGCGTTGGGAAGATAGCTCCACTTCGCACGACTCTGCCCCAACCCGCGGCCGAACAAACCGCCGTCGGCCAGCGAGTATTTCGCCTGGGTCGACTGATAGGACAATCCCGAGGTGTCTTCTCCCGGGTTGAGCCAGGCCTTCACGCGGTTGGAGCGGTAGCCGGCGGTGAACGCGAGCACAGTCGCCAGCGCCAGACCCGTCATCAGCACCGCACCGAACAAACGGGCGTTGAGGCCGGCGAACCACAGCAGCGCCACCAGGATGATGCCGAGGGCGATGGCCGTACTCAGGTTCGGCTGCAACACCACCAGCAGACACATCAGCAGACCAGCAGGCAGCAGCGGCACCAGCAACGACTTGATGTTGCCGTGTTCGCTGCGACGCGAAGCCAACAGGTGCGCACCCCACAGCACCAGCGCCACCTTGGCCAGCTCGGACGGCTGGAACGAGACGACGCCGAAGTCGAACCAACGCCGCGCACCCTGACGCTCGGCACCGATTCCCGGAATCAGCACGAGCATCAACATCGTGATCGAGACCAGGAACAGCGGAAAAGACAGCTTCCTGAGGTACCGAACCGGGAGTCGGAGAGCGACGTAGAACGCGACGACTCCCAGTGCCACGCCGATCAACTGCTGAGTGAACAGCGCGTATCCGGACTCGTCGGCCGCGAAGGACTCGGCGGACGACGCCGACAGAACCATCACCAGGCCCAGCACCGTCAGCAGTACGGCGATCGTGACGATGAGGTGGAACGACGCCAACGGACGGCCGAACCACAGGCCGATTCGAGTGCGGGGCGGCGAGGTGCGGCGAGGAGAGCGCGGCGGCCGAGCAGCGGTGGTCACGAGCGCAGCGATCCGATATCGGTGGCATCGAGGCGCTGGACCGACTCGGCGAAGCTGCGGCCGCGGTAGCCGTAGTCGACGAACATGTCCAGTGATGCAGCCGCGGGAGCCAGCAGGACGGTGTCCCCCGGCGCAGCGCGTCCGGCCGCATGGGCGACAACCGCCCGCATCACCGCATCAGCATCTTCAGCACCATGAGTCACACCAGCATCGTCTCCCGAAGGGAGCCTGACGACCGGAACATCGGGCGCGTGTCGCGCCAAAGCCTGTGCGATCTGCATCCCATCGCGGCCGAGCACCACCGCAGCAACGAGTCGATCGGCGATCTCCACGACCAGATCGTCGATCACGGCACCCTTGAGCAACCCGCCCGCGATCCACACGACGCGCTCGTGCGCCAGGATCGACGAACGCGCGGCATGAGGATTCGTCGCCTTCGAATCGTCGATGAACGTCACTCCGCCGAGCTCACGCACCACCGCCGCGCGATGCGGTCCCACCCGATAGCTCTGCAGACCGGTACGAACCGCGTCTGCGTGCACCCCTATCGAGCGAGCCAGCGCGGCGGCCGCCAGCGCGTCGAGAATGCCGGAGGGTCCACTCGGCTCGACGTCCTCGGCTGCGAGGAGTTCGACGTTCTCACCGAAGGCGTTGTCCACGAGTACGCCGGACCGCACTCCCAGCTCGCCCGAGGCGGGTTCACCCAACCGGAAACCGACGACGTCGACCGCAGGCGAGCCCGCGGCCAGACTCGCCGCTCGCGCATCGTCGAGCCCGACGACAGCGACGTCACCGGACAGCGCTCGAGCCTTGGCGTGGACATATCCGTCCATGCCGCCGTGCCAATCGAGGTGATCCTCGGCAATGTTGAGCACCACCCCGGCTGCCGGATGCACCGACGGAGCCCAGAACAACTGAAACGACGACAGTTCGACGGCGAGAACACTCGGATGTGGGGTGCGACGCAACGCGTCGGCGATGGGGAGTCCGATGTTTCCGCAGGCCACCGACTCGATGGCGGCCGCCTCCAGAATCGACGCCAGCATCGAGGTGGTGGTCGTCTTCCCGTTGGTTCCGGTGACCACCAGCCAGCGAGTTCTGGGGCCGTACAGCTCGGCCCGGTCCACGTGCCAGGACAACTCGACATCGCCCCACACCGGAATGCCCAGTTCTGCGGCAGCGGCCAACACCGGAGAATCGGGACGGAAGCCGGGACTGGTGACGACGAGCGAAAACGCTGCCAACGCCGCGGGATTGCCGAGCAGGTCGTCCTGCAGCACCACCGCGGCACCGATGCTCGACGCCCCGTCGAGCGCACCGCGATCGGAGTCGGTGACGGTGACGACGGCCCCGAGATCCAGCAATGGGCGCACCACGGCGAGGCCGGACACGCGGGCACCGGTCACCAGCACCGACTTGCCGCGCAACCACGTCAGGTCGGTCCAAGATTCGTTCATGCCCTATCCGCCGACGGCAGCGAGGTATTCGCTGTAGAACAGGGCGAGTCCGACGGCCGACGCGATGGCGGCCAGCAACCAGAACCGGATGATCACCGTCGTCTCGGCCCATCCCGCCAACTCGAAGTGATGATGGAACGGGGCCATGCGGAACACGCGTCGACGACTGGAGCGGAACACCGCGACCTGAATGACGACCGATGCAGCCTCGGCGACGAACAGCGCACCGATGACGACCATGATCAGTTCGGTCTTGGTGACCACCGACAGACCTGCGATCAGGCCGCCGAGGGCGAGAGATCCGGTGTCCCCCATGAAGATCTTGGCCGGGGCCGCGTTCCACCACAGGAAACCGATGCATGCGCCCGCAGCGGAGGCGCAGACCAGAGCCAGGTCGAGTGGGTCTCGAACGTCGTAGCATCCGGGGGCAGGCCCGGCGGGGCCTGCGCAGGCTTGCCGATACTGCCAGAACGTGATGACGGTGTAGGCACCGAGCACCAGCGTCATCGACCCGGCGGCAAGGCCGTCGAGGCCGTCGGTGAGGTTGACCGAATTGGACCACGCGATCACCAGTAGGCAGACGAAGAACACGAACACGACAGCCGACATCGACCAGGTGGCGATGTCTCGGACGTAGGAAAGTTGAGTACTGCCGGGAGTGAGACCACTGTCGCTGCGAAACTGCAGTACCAGAATCGCGAACAGCACGGCCGCCGTTATCTGACCGACGTACTTCCCGGTGGCGTTCAGGCCCAGGTTGCGTTGCTTGCGGATCTTGATGAAGTCGTCGAGGAAACCGACGAGCCCGAGCACCGTCGTCAGTCCGAGGACCAGCAGAGCAGAGGCCGACGGACCGTCGGCGTCGTACCCGATCCCGATCAGGTGGGACCCCCAGTAACCGGCCCAGATTCCGACCAGAATCGCCACGCCGCCCATCGTGGGCGTACCACGCTTGGACTGGTGACTCGCCGGACCTTCCACTCGAATCTCTTGACCGAAGCCCTGTTTCGAGAAGGTCTTGATCAGTATCGGGGTCAGCAGAATTGCGACGGCGAGCGCGATACCACCGGCGAACAGGATCTGCCTCACTGCTCGCCCTCCGTGACGGCGTTCGACTCGGCCAGGACGGCGTCGGCAACTGTCCACATGGCCCCGGACTGTGACGCCTTCACCAGAACGATGTCGCCGGGACGCACCTCGTCGAGGAGCACCGCGATCGCCGACTCGCGGTCGGGTACGAGCATCGACTCCTCGCCCCACGAACCTTCCATGACCGCACCTTGATGCAGCGCCCGAGTGGGACGCCCCGAGTCGACGATGATCAACCGATCGACATCGAGTCGTACGGCCAGCCTGCCGATCGCGTCGTGCTCGACCACCGAGTCGGCACCCAGTTCGCCCATCTCTCCGAGAACCGCCCAGCTGCGACGCTTGGGCCCGTCGTCACGGCGCGACATCGACACCAGGGCCTTGAGTGCGGCGCGCATCGAATCGGGATTGGCGTTGTAGGAATCGTTGACGACCGTGACCCCGTCGGCACGAGTACGCACGTCCATCCTCCTGATGGACGTCGGAGCAGCGGTCGACAATGCGTCGGCCACCTGCGCCAACGTTGCTCCGCATTCGAGCGCGACGGCCGCTGCCGCGAGCGCGTTGCCGACCTGATGCTCACCGTGCACCGCGAGGGTGATCGCTACCGTGCCCGACGCGCATTCGAGCGTGAACGACGCGCGAGCGTCGGTATCGACCTGCACGTCGACCGCCCTGACGTCCGCATCGGCACTGCGCCCTACCGTCACGACGGATGCCGTTGTGCGCGTTGCCATCTCGGCAACCAGACGATCGTCGATGTTGAGAATCGCCACTCCCCCGTCGGCGGCACTGGGCAGCGCTTCGACGAGTTCGCCCTTCGCCAACGCGATGGCGGCACGCGACCCGAACTCGCCCAGGTGCGCTGTCCCCACGTTGAGCACCACCCCGATCCGCGGAGGCGCGAGCTCGGCGAGTTCGGCGATGTGGCCGATTCCCCTGGCCGACAACTCGAGACACAGGAAGTCGGTATCGGCGTCGGCCCGCAGAGCCGTCCACGGGTGGCCGAGTTCGTTGTTGAACGATCCGGGAGGGGCCACCACCGAGCCGAGCGGTTCGAGAACCGCGGAGATCAGATCCTTGGTGGAGGTCTTTCCCGACGATCCCGTCACGCCGACGACGGTCAGGCCGTGCTCGGCGGTCAACTCGAGCACCGAGGCCCGGGCCAGAGCTCCGAGTGCGGTCAACACGGCCGAACCGGAACCGTCAGGGTCGTTCTCGAGCGCCATCGCACGACTGTCGTGCGGGACCGGACGGACGACCACGGCCGGTACGCCCACCGGACGCGCGGCCAGCACCAGTGCCGCACCTGCGGCAACCGCGTCGGCGGCGTGGTCGTGCCCGTCCACCTTGGCTCCGGGGAGGGCGAGGAAGATACTGCCGGGGGTCACCTTGCGGGAATCGAACTCCACCGGCCCTGGCACCACGACCGTCGGATCCGACACGTCGTGCAGAGTGCCTCCGACGATCTCGGCGATACGGCCCATCGTCAGCGGAATCACCGTGCGCCCGCGCTCGTGCCGACCAACCGCGCGTCGATAGCCGAGGCGAGTACCACTCTGTCGTCGAACGGGTGTTTCACCCCTGCGATCTCCTGGCCTGTCTCGTGTCCTTTTCCTGCGATCAACACAACGTCCCCTTCGCGCGCCCACACCACGGCCTGTTCGATCGCCGCCGCGCGGCCTGCCACATTTCTCACTTCACCACGAACATCGTCCGGCACCGACAGCGCTCCGTCTTCCACGGCCCGCCGAATGGCGGCCGGGTCCTCGCTGCGCGGGTTGTCGTCGGTCACCACGAGGAGATCGGCTCCCCGCGCCCCGGCTGCACCCATCAGCGGGCGCTTGGCGGTGTCGCGGTCTCCACCCGCCCCGAGCACCACCGCAATCCGGCCACGGGAGGATTCACGCAACGTCGCCAGCACGGCCTCGACGGCCGCGGGCTTGTGCGCGTAGTCCACCACGGCCAGGAAGTTCTGACCTCGATCGATGCGCTGTACACGTCCCGGCACATCGACCGTCGCGAGCCCAGCCGCCGCTGTCGGCGCGTCCACACCGGCCGCCGCGCAGGTCGCCAGCGCAAGCACGGCATTGGCCACGTTGTAGCGGCCCGGCAGTCGGACCGAGACCGGCAGCGACAGACCGTTCGGATCCGCGACGACGAACGACTGCGTGCCGTCGTGGTGCTTGGCCCAGTCCGACACCGTCCATTGCGAATCGTCACCGGTCGATGCGGTCACGACCGTCGAACCGGCAGCGCGAGCGATGTCGGCCATCCGCACACCCCACGCATCGTCGACACAGACGACCGCGGTGTCGGCGCGGACAGCAGAGTCGGCCGCGAACAGCCGACTCTTGGCCAGAAAGTAATCCTCGAGCGAATCATGGAAATCGAGATGGTCCTGAGAAAGATTGGTGAACGCTCCGACCGCGAAGCGGGTTCCGTCGACGCGGCCGAGAGACAACGCGTGCGAGGACACTTCCATCACCACCGTGTCGACGCCCTCCTCCACCATCACCGCGAAGAGCGCGTGCAACTGCGGTGCCTCGGGCGTGGTGAGGGCGCTCGGTACGTACCGACCTGCGACGCGTGTCTCGATGGTGCCGATCAACCCGCACCGACGACCGGCAGCCGTCAGGCCTGCCTCGACCAGATACGACGTCGTCGTCTTTCCCGATGTACCGGTGATCCCGACGACGGTCATCTTCGACGAGGGATTGCCGTAGATCAGCGCGGATACCGCACCCAACACCTGACGCGGAGAATCGTGCACGAGCACCGGAACCTGTCGGTCGACGTCGGCGAGGGCGCGCACCACGATGTCGAGTCCGGCGGGGTCGGTGAGAACCGCCACGGCACCGCGACCGACCGCGTCCGCTGCGAATTCGGCTCCGTGGCGAGTCGAACCGGGCAGCGCGGCGAAGAGATCGCCGGACAGGACGGACTGTGCTCGCAGATCGATGCCGGTCACACGCACGCCTGCGGGGTCTCCGGCACCGATCGTGGCTCCGGCCGCGGTCGCCACCTCGGAGACCTCGGTGTGCGGTGGATGCGCCGGACGTGAACCCGGAGCCGGTTGTGAATCCGCTGAGACAGTCACTCCTGCTCCCTTCCTCTCTACTGCAGGGCGCGCGCCTGCCCCGGCTCGATCACGCCGCGGCGGCGGCCGAACGAACGCGCCCGAACCGATGTGTCAGATTACCGGCGACCGGGATCGCGATGTTGCCGCCCCGACTCGAAGAACCGGCGGGTTCGGAACTCAGTCTGCCTGCAGAACCAGCTTGGGTCCGGGGTCTGCCGACATGGGCACACTGTCCCGTTGCAGCATCCAGCTGGCGATGTTGTGGAACAGAGGGGCTGCCGACTGACCGCCCGAGCCGTCGGCGCTGCGTGTCGGGGCGTCGAGCATGATGCCGATCACGTAGCGAGGATCGTCGGCGGGTGCGATACCCGCGAACGTGATCCAGTAGTTCGAGTTGGAGTAGCACTTGCATTCCGGATCGACCTGCTGCGCCGTACCGGTCTTGCCACTGATCTGGTAGCCCTCGACGCCTGCGGCCACACCAGTCCCGCGCTGGTTACCCGTGTCGTCCTGGGTGACGGAACGGAACATGTTGCGAACCGTCTTCGCGGTATCGGGGCTGACGACGTACACCCCGTCCGGCCGCTGGGTCTCGGTCCGCTGACCGTTCGCGTCCACCGTCGCCTCGACGATGCGCGGGGGGATGCGCACGCCGTCGTTGGCGATCGCCTGGTACATCCCGGTCATCTGCAGCAGCGTCATCGACAGGCCCTGACCGATGGGAAGGTTGGCGAACGTGCCGCCCGACCATTGATCCCGACTGGGCACGCTTCCGGCGCTCTCGTTGGGCAGACCGACATCACTGCGCTGGCCCAGGCCGAACCTGCTGAGCATGTCGGCGTATCGGTCCTCGCCGACGCGTTGCGCCAGCATCAGCGTGCCGACGTTGGAAGACTTACCGAACACACCGGTCGTGGTGTACGGCGCGACACCGTGGTCCCACGCATCCTTGACCGACACACCGGACATGAAGATGCTGCCCGGAACCTGCAACACCTCGTCCGGGGTGGTGAGTCCGTATTCGATGGCCGCAGCCGCCGTGATGATCTTGTTCACCGAACCCGGCTCGAACGGGGTGGTGACGGGGAGATTGCCCATCTCCTTGGTGCGCTCGTTGTTACCGACACCGATCCCGGCATTGAAGGTGTTGTCGTTCGACATCGCCAGCACTTCACCGGTGCGTGAATCCTGCACGTAGGCAGACGCATTCTTGGCTCCGGACAGGTCCTTCGCCAACTGCACCTGCTGCTGCACGTAGTACTGAAGGTCTGCGTCGATGGTCAGTTCGACGCTGGAACCGTTGACTGCAGGCTGCTTGTCACGCCAGCTGCCGGGAATGACAGCACCGTCGGACCCACGGTCGTAGGTCTGCGAACCGTCGGTTCCGGCCAAAGTCGCGTCGAGTGAATCCTCCAGGCCGAGCAGACCGTGTCCGTCCCAGCCGGTGGCACCGACGATGTTGGCGGCCAGAGATCCGCCGGGATACTCCCGAATGTCCTGACGCTCCAGCCCTACCTGCTTGAAATCCGCACTGATCTTCGACGCCACGGTGGCATCCACACCCCGTGCCAGGTAGGTGAATTCGTCGTTGCTCTTCAGTTTCGCGAGCAGATCCTTCTCGCTGATCACGTCACCGAGATCGTTGTGAATGCGCGCGGCGATGTCCTCGAGGTACTGCTCGGTCTCCGGCGCAGTGGGATCCTTCGCCCTGGCCTCGTCGAGTTCCTTACGAACCCGAACCGGCTGAAACGTCAGCGCTTTCGCCTCCATCGTGAAGGCGATCGGATTTCCGTTGCGATCGAGAATCGACCCGCGCATCGCGGGATCGACAAGGGTGGTGGTGCGCTGCGACGCCGACTCGGCCGACAGTCTGGGACCGTCGAAACCCTGAATCCACAGCAACTGCGCTGCCGCGACGGCCAGCGCCACGTACATCAGAACTCTGCCGGTGCCGTGACGGAACCGAAAAGTGGACGAGTCGAGACGCTTTCGGCTCGGTGGCCGTCGACTCGGAGCAGGCGTAGGCCTGGTCACTGCCCGTCACCCGCGGCTTCTTGAGTGGCCGGAGCCGCAGGGGTAGCGGACGACGGAGTTTCGTCCGACGGTGTCTCGAGCGAGGGGATGCTCATGGGAATGAATTGTTCAGCAAGCGCAGTGTTTCCAGCGCCATTGCTTGCGCTCGGCGTGGCGGCACGAGTATCGACCGTGCCCGAGGTCCGGTTGGGCTGCGACGCGCTGCGCGGCGTCTGTTGCTGCGACTGTGATCCCGACGTGGGGACGGTGCCCTCGCCTGCAGCGGCGGGAGCGACCGGATCGAGCGGAGCAACCGGCGCACCGTCGGCCGGAGCCGGGGTACCGACGACCTGTACGCCGCCGTCGGGGGCGACGATCAGGCGCGCAGGATTCTTGGCCGGAACCATTCCGAGCCCGGCGGCTTTGCGTGCCAATTCGGGAGCCGACTCCGCCAACTCGACATCGCGCTGCAATGCTGCTCGCTGCTGAGCAAGCTCGGTGTTGACGGCCTTGGCGGCGCTGAGGTCGTAGGAGTCGCCGGCAGACCGCGTGGTGAGCAACAACGTCAAGCCGAGCCCGAGGGCGAGCAAGCCGATGATCAAGGCAACGAACGGAATTCGCGCAGCGATGGCACCTCCGTCGATCGACCGACGAGAGCCGGAACCACGAGCGGAGTCCGACGTGTGAATCGAGGCGCGCTGCTGCCTGCGCTCGTACGCACGAAGCGCGGCGCCCGATCGTCCACCGCCCTTACCCGTACGTTCAGGGCGCGTCGCGGGAACCCGATTGCGTTGTGTTCCAACGATTGTGCCTGGAACCGTCATTCCGCTCTCCTTGCAATCCGTTCGGCGGCGCGCAATCTCACCGGAGCCGAGCGTGGGTTGACGTCGATTTCTGCATCCGAGGCACGCTCGGCACCTCTGGTCAGGAGCCGAAACTCCGGACCCATTCCGGGAAGCTCGACCGGCAGCCCCTCGGGGCTACGGGACTTGATCCGAGGGGCCAACTCCTGCTTGACTACTCGGTCTTCGAGCGACTGATACGACATGAAGACCACCCGGCCACCCACAGCCAAGGCCTCGAGCCCGGCAGGCACCGCAGACTTCAACGAGTCCAGCTCGCCGTTGACCTCGATACGCAGGGCCTGAAAGGTGCGCTTGGCCGGGTGCCCACCGGTTCGCCGCGTTGCGGCCGGGATTGCGGCGTAGAGCAACTCGACCAACGGACCACTCGTGGTGAACGGTGTGTGCTCACGTCGTCGCAGAACAGCGGAGGCGATCTTGCCGGCGAACCGCTCCTCGCCGTAGGTACTGAGCACCCGCGCGATGTCACCGTGCGAGTAGGTATTGAGCACGTCGGCAGCAGTGATGCCCACCGTCGGATTCATCCGCATGTCCAGTGGCGCATCGACGGAATAGGCGAACCCGCGATCGGACTCGTCAAGCTGCATCGACGACACTCCGAGATCGAACAGAATGGCGTGCACGGAATCGAGTGCCGGCAGACCGGCTTCGTCGAGTGCCTCGGCGATACCGTCGTACGTTGTGTGTACCAACGTGATTCGATCGGCGAACGGAGCCAACCGAGATCCGGCGAGTCGGAGTGCATCGGGATCGCGATCGAGTCCGATGAGGTGCAGATGTGGATAGGTTCGGAGGAAGTGTTCGGCATGACCGCCGAGTCCCAGGGTCGCGTCGATCATGACGCGGGTGCCGTCCGCGGAATCGATTGCGGGGCCGAGCAATTCGTCGGCGCGGTCGAGTCGAACCGGTACGTGCAACGGACCTGCGGATCGACGATCGGGTCGGTCGGTGGACGATGCGCTCTCGTCCTGCCCGTCGCCCTCCGTCATGGTTCCTCCCGGTCGTGCGTACGTACGTCTCGCCCGGGTCCGGGCCGTGCGGGTTGCCCACGGACGCCGGTGCGAATGCTTCGAGGTCCCTGTCCGATAGGGAACCTGGCGTTGGGGAAGAACGTCAGGGTCCTGATCTGCGAAACCTGGCGTTGGGGAAGAACGTCAGGGTTCTGATCGGGCAGAGGCCTCGCTGCACTCGCAGGCGACCGGGGCGGGCTACAAGATTCCTCCGAGGGATTCGTCGAATGCGTCGGAGAAGTCCTGCTCGTTTTCAGCGGAGTAACGGGCCCATGCTTCGTCGTTCCAGATTTCGATGAAGTCCATCGAACCGATCACGACGCAGTTACGTTCGAGTCCCGCGTAGCGACGGTGCTCTGGGCTGATGGTGATGCGTCCCTGTCCGTCCGGCCGCTGCTCGTCGGTTCCCGAAAAGAACTGACGAACGTAGGCGCGGGCTTTCGGGTTGGCACGAGACGCCGCCGTCAGCTTCCGAGAACGCTCCGCGAAGTCTGCCGCGGTGTAGACCGCGAGGCTGAAATCCTGCCCCTTGCTCACCATGACACCTCCTGCAAGCGCGTCCCGAAATTTGGCCGGCAACGTCAGTCGACCCTTGTCGTCGAGCTTCGGCGTGTAGGTACCGAGAAACACTCGCCACCTCCAGCCTCGACTCTCCGCTGCGGACCACTTTACCCCACTCTCCCCCACTTCGAACCATTCGCAGCGTGAAAACTTTGGGCAAATGCACATATCCGCAGCTCAGCGACAGTAAGACTGCTGGAATTACCGGTCAGCACCCGACCATGGAAAGTAGCCACGAACCGACGGCGGGCACCCAGACCCCTCCGATCCAGCGGTACGACCAGGCATTTCACGCCACCGGCGGCCGAGAAGCATCGCTTCGATGCACCAAGTGGGGCTCAGGTGGGGAAAAGTGGGGACTTTTGCTGATCGTGGGGCGAAGTGGGGAGGCGGCTCGACATGCGCCGGCTACGACCATCCCCACCCGGCCTCCGACGCCGGTCGGCAGAGGCGGCCGCGGAACGTGGTCCGATAGCGGCGGAAACGACAACAGCACCCCACCCGAAGGTGAGGTGCTGCTGTGCGTGACGCGTGAAGTTGTGGGAGCGAACCGATATCGGGCGGGTTGTTCGGAACCCGGACGACTCAGTCCTGCTCGAACCTCTTACGGAACCGATCTTCCATGCGAGAGGTGAAGCTGCCGCCTTTGCGGCCACCCTTCGACTTCTGTCCGGAACCACGACCGGAGGCTTCGGCAGCACTGTTGGTTGTGCCACCTTCGTCCGGCGTCGCTGCGGCTCCCTTCTTGGAGCCACCGAACAGGAACAGTGCCCCGGCACCGAACATGAACAAAAAGCCGATGAGACTGACGACGAGAAAAGCCAAGCTGTTCGTCGACAAAGCAACACCGGCGACGAGCAACACGAGTCCCACGACGAACAGCGCGGCAGCCTGAAAGCGCCTCCTGCTCGACGCCGCGCGAACGCGACCGCCTCTCACATGAGACGCGAACTTGGGATCCTCGGCGTAGAGAGCGCTCTCGATCTGATCGAGCATGCGCTGCTCGTGCTCGGAGAGTGGCACGGTACCTCCCCCTGCACTGATATTGAAGGTCGTTTCTGTTGCGAAACGACGGGAAGCTGACCTTGGCGGCTACCTAGTGACGATGATACGAGCTGAATCCGCTGCTTACCACCTACTCGCACGATGTGTTCCTGAGAAACGCCGAAGTTTTCGAGACGGGCGTCCCGGAAACTACGACCGAACACCGCGTGACGTGGCAGTTCACACCCGTCGACCAGCTCGGTGAGCTACGCCGACAACGGTGTGGCCATCGGATCGACGGAGGCGAACCGTGACTGACCGCCGAGTCGATCGTCGACCGAGTTCAAGAAACGACTCACGTGCCGATAGAAATCGTCGGCATCGAGATCGGCGATCGTGCTCGACGCGCCCGCTTCGACCGCGGCGCGGGTGGCCGAGAACGATGCGAAGTACTCCGACCAGACTGCGAGTTCGGGTGCCGCCTTCGCCATCAGCACCCACGCGTTGCGCGAGCGCGGGCGCGCACCGATCGAGTTCGGCAACGACGCCAGTACTGCCGCCGCCCCTTTGAGCGCCGCGGCGTAGCTTCCGAGAAACCGATCACCCGCATCGCTCTCCCCGATGGACTCGGACAACAGAGCATCGGCCCGACCGAGCAGAACCCGGGCCTGACGCGGCACCGGCGACCGCACGCCGGCATCGAATGCCTTCGTGATCGTCATACTCGAACACCTCCAGTTCGAATCTCCGGTGCGTACCTGACGCGCCCGGAACCGTGACGAAGCCTTACAGTCGAACTCCGGAGTATTCGACCCCTAGTTCGAGTCGAAGCCACCGGCGCACTCGGCCCCGATCATCGAACACCCGTTCGACGCTTTTCAATATAGCTGTGCCCACCGACAAGTTTCCGAAGAAAGGTTGAGGACAGTCGTCACCGATGCGCGGACAACGCCGTACCTGGTCGATCTGACGCCCCCGGAATTCCGCCTGCGGCTGCTCGAAGCACTGTCGATCTACGTCGAAGCCATGGGTTACCCACGCGGAACCGAGCAGAGCCGGGCACCGATGTGGAGCGAACATCTGCATCGTCCGGGCTGGCGAGCGGTCGGAGCGCTGCTCCCGAACTCCGACCCGAACCAGCCCGATTCACTGGTCGCAGTTGCCTACGGCTACCACGGTGCACCCCATCAGTGGTGGCATCAACAGGTTCGTGACGGGTTGCGCCGCTCGGGACACCCTCCGCACAGCGTCGAGAACGCGTTGGGGAACTACTTCGAGCTGACCGAGCTCCACGTCCTCCCGAGCGCTCAGGGATATGGCCTCGGCGGGCAACTGTGCCGTCGGTTGCTCGACGGTGTGAGCGCGGACAACGTGATGTTGTCCACACCCGAGGTGGCGCGAGAGGACAATCGAGCCTGGCGGCTCTATCGGCGGCTGGGCTTTGCGGACGTGCTGCGGGACTTCAGGTTCGCGGGCGATCGACGGCCCTTCGCCGTCCTGGGTCGCCGGTTGCCGCTGGACGGGCCAGTAGCCTGAAAGATGTGATCGACGCTGTGGTGGTGGGCTCCGGCCACAACGCCCTGACCTCCGCCTGCTACCTGACCGATGCCGGGTGGTCTGTCGAGGTTCTCGAACGCGACACCGTTGCCGGTGGCGCAGTATCCACCGTGGAGCGCTTTCCCGGACATCGAGTGGATCGCGGTTCGTCGGCACACATCATGATTCGCCACACCGGCATCGTCGAGGAACTCGACCTCGCAGAGTTCGGCCTGCGCTACATCGACTGCGATCCCTGGGCGTTCGCACCGGGAGCCGTCGACACCGACGAGCGCGCCCTCGTCTTCCATCGCGACCTCGATCGCACCTGCGACTCCATCGCCGCCGCGTGCGGGGCCGCGGACGCCAACGCCTACCGCACGTTCGTCTCGGTCTGGGGTCCCCGTAGTGAACGAACCATGCGCGCGTTCGGCGGGCCGCCGACCGGGGCGAAGCTGCTCCGCTCCTTCTGGGGTCTCGGGGCTCCGGACGGGGGCAGCATGCTCTCCCGCGAATTTCTCGCCACCGGTGATTCGTTGCTGGACGAGATGTTCTCGAGCGAACGCCTCAAGGCCGCACTGGCATGGTTCGGTGCTCAGTCGGGTCCGCCCATGTCCGAGCCGGGTACCGCACCGATGGTCGGTTTTGCCGCTCTCATGCACACCCTTCCGCCCGGCCGCGCCGTCGGTGGCAGTGGTGCGCTGACCGAGGCGATGATCGCCCGCCTGCACCGGGACGGGGCCGAACTCACTCTCGGCGACGCCGTGACCTCGCTCGTACGCCGGCCGCACGGCTGGACCACCAGGACCGCGTCGGGTCGGGAGATCGACAGCCGTGTCGTCGTTGCCGGTTGTCATATCCTGACCACGCTCGACCTGCTCGCCGACGGTGGGCACGACGCGACGCAGATCGCTCGGTGGCGCAGCACGATTCGGGTGGGTCCGGGACTCGGTACTGCGGTCCGGTTGGCCACCGACGCTCTTCCGGTGTATCCCAGCGCCGACCGAATCGAGGACGGCACCCACGGCCTTGCGCTGCTGGTGCGCGATCGCAGCCAGCTGCGCCTGGCGCACGGCCATGCACTCGCCGGTGATCTGCCGCCGACTCCGGCCGTGCTGGGAATGTCGTTCAGTGCCATCGACCCCACCATCGCGCCGCCAGGACAGCATCAGATCTCGCTGTGGTCGCAGTGGCATCCGCACACTCTCGCCGACGGCAGAAAATGGCGTTCGGACGTCCCGGGCGAACGCTCGTTGGCCGAGTTCGAGGCGGACCGGATCGTGGCCGAAATGGATCGGTACGCACCCGGGTTCGCCGGTGCAGTGCTGGATCGACACGTCCAGTCTCCGCTCGACATCGAACGTGAGCTCGGGCTGATCGGAGGCAACATCATGCACCTGGACATGTCACTCGACCAGATGATGATGTGGCGGCCGCACCCACAACTGGCGGGTCATCGAGTCCCGGGGGCGGACGGGCTGTATCTCACCGGCGCATCCACCCACCCCGGTGGCGGGGTCACCGCAGCCAGTGGTCGATCGGCAGCACGAATCGCGATCGCCGACGGCCGCGCCGGACGCCGTCGCGAGTTCTTCCGGAGGAGGCGAGTATGAGGATCGCACCGATCGTCGTGGCGGTCGCTGCTGTCGGCTGCCAGATCGTCTACCCACTGGTGTCGGGCACGACCCGAGACGCGGTGACGGTTGCTGTGGTCGCCTTGCTGGCACTCGCGTCGATCCTGCACGCCGTGCTGCACCGAGGAGCGGTGTGGGCCACCGTTCTGGTCCTCGTGACGGCAGGCACCGGTTTCGCATCCGAACTGGTGGGCACCGCCACCGGCATCCCTTTCGGCGAATACTTCTACGCACAGAATCGCTTGGGTCCCAGTCTGTTCGAGGTTCCCGTGGTGGTCCCGCTGGCCTGGACGGCCGGTTTCTACCCGATCTGGTGCGCGGTGACCTACGTCGTTCGCCGTCTCGGCACGACACAGGTCCGCGCCGCCGGCCTCCGGATCGCGGCGGTAGCGGTGGGCATGGTCGGCTGGGACCTCTATCTCGATCCGCAGATGGTCACCGACGGCCAATGGACGTGGACGGCCGGTGCCGTCGGCCTGCCAGGGGTGCCGTCCATCCCGCTGACCAACTACCTCGGCTGGCTCGTGGTGGCCACGCTGATGGCGGCGGTAGTGGAGTCGCTCGACCGTGCCATCGGAGGCGTTCGCCCGTCCGACACCCGGCTGCAACCGTTCGACGATGCGGTACCGATCGGGCTGTTCCTGTGGACGTGGCTGGGGTCGGCGCTCGCGCATGCCGTATTCCTCGACGGTCCGGAACTTCGATTCTCGGCGGTGTACGGGTTCCTGGTGATGGGCGCGGTCGGCGTACCGCTGGTGTGGATCGGTGGCAGCGAGCGTCGCCCACGATCACGCGCAGCAGTCTCCGGTCTCGGTACCGACACGCCTCGCTGACAACCCCTGCCGACTGACATCGGCTCGATGCCCTGGCACGATGTCGCTGTGCAGTCGACATCGCGAACATCTCACCGAACCCACCGCCGAAGAATTCTCTCGGTGGTCGCACTGGCGCTGCTGGTCGCGCCGCTGCTGGCCGGGTGCCTGCGGGTACAGGTCACGATGGGGGTGTCGGCGAACGACCGGGTGGCGGGCCAGATCGTGGCGGCCAGCGTGCCGACATCGGACTCCGATACCGGCCCGGAGCTGGTGGTTCCGTCCTCGATCGAGGACAAGGTGCGCGTCGAGCCGTACAACCAGGACGGATACGTCGGCTCACAGGCCATTTTCGACGATCTCTCGTTCGGCGATGTGCAGACGCTCGGGTCCATCTTCCAGAACGCTGCCGGATCGTTCCAGCTGGAGCTGCAGCGCTCGGGTGACACCGTCACCCTGGCGGGCAACGCGGACCTGTCCTCGGTTCCGGCTCAGGGTTCGGACGTGCAGTTCACCATTGCATTCCCTGCCCGCATCGGAACCACGAACGGCACCCGCGAGAGCGACAACTCCATCTCCTGGAAGTTGCCAGCAGGCGAAGTGACGTCGGTGCGCGCCGAGGTCAACTACCCCGATCCCAACACCAGAAGCTTCGCCGGCTGGGCGGGCATCGTCGGTGGTGTGACCGTCGGCGTCGCGGCCATCATCGGAGCCATGGCCTGGGTCTCGCGCAACCCACCGCTGCGCAATCGGCAGCCTCGAGGACCCGAGGCGGACAGTCCGACCGACAGAACGTCGGTGTGACCGACCGACTCCTCGCACGAACGACGGCGACCGCCGCCGTCCTGGCAACGGCGTCGGCCGCAGTGTCGCTGCTCAATGCGCGCTTCACGCCCGGCTTGCGAACTCCGGATCGGGACATCACCGAACGGATCGTCGTCTGCATTCCCGCCCGTAACGAGGTAACGACACTGCCCTCGTTGATCGGCGATCTCACCCGTCAGCGATCGTGCACCGATCTGCACGTCATCGTCCTCGACGACGACTCGAGCGATGGAACAGCGTCGGCTGCCCGCACGGCGGCCGCCGGTGACCCGAGAATTCGCGTCGTGACCTCCGATGCCGCTCCCCCGGTCGGCTGGACCGGCAAGGCCGCCGCCTGCGCCGAGCTGGCGAGACTGGCCGACGAAGGCGACGCACAGGCGTCGCTGATCATGTTCGTCGACGCCGACGTGCGGCTCGCGCCCGATGCCGTGGCGGCCGCTGCGGGGACGCTACGACAGCAGGCTGCGGCGCTGCTGTGCCCGTGGCCCGAACAGCTGGTCGGCAGTGTCGCCGAGCGACTCGTTCAACCGCTGCTCGCCTGGTCCTGGATGTCCACTCTTCCCGTGCCGTTGGCCAACTCGATGCTGCTGCCCTCGATGGCAGTGGCGTGTGGTCAGTTCATGGCATTCGACGCCGCCGCTTATCGCGCCATCGGGGGCCACGGCTGCGTCGCGGCCAGCGCAACGGAGGATCTCGATCTGGCACGCACCCTGCGCCGGCAAGGCATGTCGACGGTGGTGGTGTCGGGAGCGGGGTTCGTCAGCTGCCGGATGTACCAGTCGGTTGTCGACCTGCGGTCCGGGTACAGCCGGTGGCTGTGGAACGAGTTCGGCGGCCCGGTCGGTTCGGCCACCGCCACAGTGGCGTCGGCCGCGATCTACCTGGTGCCGCCGATAGCGGCACTCACGGCTTCGGGATCGGTGCGTCGCCTCGGCTGGGCCGGATACCTCGCGGGCACCGTGTCTCGAATGGCCGCGCGTCGACGCGAATCGGGACCGCGGTTCGGCGTCGACGACGTGGTGGACGCTGCGCTGCATCCGGTGTCGATTCTCGCCTTCACCGGGCTCGTCGCGGAATCGCACGTTCGCAGGCAACGCGGATCGTTGACGTGGAAGTCTCGCCCCTCGCCCTCACCGCAGCACTGACGCGGCTACACCCGCGCGGGCGCGAGACCCAGGTTGCACAACACCTCACGGGTGGCGCGGGCAAAGTTCAACGTGATGAAGTGCAAACCGGGTGCACCTTCGGAGATCAGCCGCTCGCCGATGTTCGTGGCGAGTTCGATGCCCACCTCTCGGACGGCGGCGCGATCCTCTTCGGGCCCGGATCCGGCTGCGCGAGTGAACTTCTCGTCCAGGGAGGACGGCAGCGTGGTGCCCGAGAGCTCGAGCATCCGGCGAACCGACCGGAGTGAGGTGATGGGCATGATCTCGGGGATGATCGGCTTTGCACCCTGCTCGGCGTCGTACGCAGACACCCGATCGCGCAGACGCAGATAGTCGTCCACATCGAAGAACATCTGGGTGATCGAGTACTCGGCCCCGGCACGGAGCTTGCCGACCAGGCACCTGGTGTCCTGTTCGAGGTCGTCGGCGCGGTGGTGTCCTTCGGGGAACGACGCCACTCCGACGTGGAAGTCGCCGAGATCGCGCACCAACCGAACGAGTTCCTCCGCGTACTCGACGCCGTCCGGATGCTTCTCCCAGTCACCGAGCGGATCTCCCGGCGGATCTCCGCGCAGCACGAGGATGTTGGTGATGCCGCGGTCGGCGTATGACCCGACCATCGACCGCAACTCGTCGACACTGTGCGAAACGGCAGTGAGATGCGCCACAGGGAGCAGCGTGGTCTCTTCCGCAATCTGCCCGGTGACGCGCACCGTCCGGTCACGCGTCGAGCCTCCGGCACCGTACGTCATCGATACGAAGGCGGGGGCAAGCTGCTCGAACTCACGGACTGCACGCCACAACCTGGCCTCGGCTGCAGCATCGCGCGGCGGCGAGAACTCGACGGAAAACGGGATTCTGGCGTCCGGTTCAGTGCGCAGTCGGTCGACGATGGACGGCGTGTTCGTCACGAACCCTCGGCTCGCCCGCCCCCGGACTGGTTCTTCGCTCACCCGAAGATCATAGGTTGCGCGTCGGACAGCCTGTCGGGCCTCCCGGGCGTCGGTGTTCGCTGCACGTCGGCGCACGGGTGTGGGCGGCTACTAGTCTGGGAACCATATTCCGACGCACCCACCGCACACCTTGGAGGATCGTCCTGTCCGGAGACTTGTCCTCGCCCGTCGTCGACACCCCCACCGCTGCAATAGGACCGGAGGCGCTGCGTGCTGCCGTGGACGCGAAGCTCGCCGAGTTCTTCGCCACGCGCCGCGAGGTCGTCGACACCGTCGGCGGTGGCTACCCCGCAGCCGTGGCAGATCTCGAAGCGTTCGTGCTGCGCGGCGGCAAGCGCATGCGCCCCGCGTTCGCCTGGACGGCGTGGCTCGGTGCGGGTGGCGAACCCACCGGTCCGCGATCCGACGCAGTGCTTCGCGCCTGCTCGGCGCTCGAACTGATTCAGGCCTGTGCCCTGATCCACGACGACATCATCGATTCGTCCAACACACGGCGAGGCTTTCCGACCGTGCACGTCGGCTTTGCCCAACGACATCGGGACGCGGGCTGGTCCGGCTCCTCGAACCACTTCGGCGAGTCGGCGGCCATTCTCGTCGGTGATCTCGCCCTGTGCTGGGCCGACGATCTACTCCGCGAATCGGGCATCGACAACGACGCGGCACGCCGGGTCCAGCCGGTGTGGTCGGCCATGCGCACCGAGGTCCTGGGTGGCCAACTCCTCGACATCGAGGCCGAAGCAGGCACCGACGAGGGGGTGGCGGCTGCAATGCGGGTCAATCGTTTCAAGACCGCCGCGTACACGGTGGAACGACCGCTGCACCTCGGCGCAGTTCTTGCGGATGCCGACGAAGACCTGATCGCTGCCTATCGCAGCTTCGGGGCCGATATCGGGATCGCGTTCCAGTTGCGCGACGACCTGCTCGGAGTGTTCGGCGATCCCGAGGTGACCGGCAAGCCGTCGGGCGACGACATCACCGAGGGCAAGCGCACCGTGCTCATCGCGTCGGCACTGAAGCACGCCGACGAGAACCGGCCCGACCTTGCAGCCACGATCCGGGCCAGCCTCGGCACCGAACTGGACGCCGAGGCAGTGGCCGATATTCGTTCGATTCTGGTCGAACTCGGAGCAGTCGACGCCGTCGAACGGCAGATCGACGAGCTCGGCGCTCGGGCGGTTGCGACCCTCGACAACAGTTCGATCGAGCCGGCCGCTGCCGCGCACCTGCGCGCCATGGCAACCGCCGCAATCAAGCGGCAGTACTGAAAGTGAGCGTCATGTCTTCGATTCGCACGGTCGCCGGACCCACCGACCGGGTCGTCGTGGTGGGAGCCGGATTGGCTGGATTGGCTGCCGGTCTGCATCTGCTCGGAGCAGGCAAGAAGGTCACCATCGTCGAACGAGACGAGACCGTGGGCGGCCGAGTCGGGGTGTATCCGGTGTCCGACACCGACGGCTCGCATCTGTACGACATCGACAACGGCGCAAGCGTGTTGACCATGCCGAACCTGGTGCTCGAGGCTCTGGCCGCGGTAGGTGCCGATTTCGAGTCGACGACTCCGCAGATCCGGCTCAGGGCGCTGTCGCCGTCTTATCACACGCGGTACGCCGACGGTACGTCGATCGATGTCTACTCGGACCCGGAGGCGATGGCGGCCGAGGTCGAACGGACCTGCGGGCCCGCCGAGGCGCAGGGATACCGCAACCTGCGTCGGTGGCTGGCCGACATCTTCGATGCCGAGTTCGACCGGTACATCGACTCGAACTTCGATTCCCCGCTCGATCTCGTGGGTTCGAAGGCCGCCGTTCGCGACACCGCCACGCTGATCAAGCTGGGCGGCTTCGGCAGACTCGGACCGCGTGTCGACAGCTTCCTCGAAGACACCCGGCTGCGCCGCGTCTTCACCTTTCAAGCGCTCTACGCAGGCATGGCACCGCAGAAGGCTCTTGCGGTCTACGGGGCCATCGCACACATGGACACCTCGCTCGGCGTCTTCTTCCCCGAGGGCGGCATGGCGGCCATCGCCAGGGCCATGGCCGACGCGTTCGTCACCGCGGGCGGAACACTCGACCTCGGCACCGAGATCGTCGACATCACCGTCGACCGCGGGCGTGCCGACTCCGTGCTGACCGCAACCGGCCATCGAATCGCCTGCGACGCACTCGTTCTCACCGCAGACCTGCCCGTGGTCGATCGACTCCTGGACCGGGCGTCGGTGTCGAAGAAGGGCAGGCACAACGGCTACGGCGTCGTCTCACCGTCGGCGGTCGTCGCGCACGGAACCGTTCCCGTCGAACAGACCGCGAAGTGGCCCGCTCGCGCGCATCACACCATCGACTTCGGCGACGAATGGGCCGAGACGTTCCGGAGGATCACCGCCAAAGCGGGCAAGGGATCGTTGATGGCCGATCCCTCGTTGCTCATCACCCGGCCTTCGGTGAGCGATCCGAACCTCGAAGTGGTGCGCGGCGGTGTTCGCAGTGAGCCGGTGTCGATATTGGCACCGTGTCCCAATCTGGACAGCGCCCCGCTGGCGTGGGCGGAATTGGCGCACCCCTATCTCCGCGAAATACTGACGACGATGGAGGGTCGCGGGTACACGGGACTTCTGGACGGATTCGTTCTCGACCACATCGACACACCCGAGACCTGGGCGCAGAAGGGCATGATCGAAGGATCGCCGTTCTCGTCCGCTCACGTGTTCCGGCAGACCGGACCGTTCCGACGCAAGAACATGGTCGCCGGACTCGACAACGTGGTTCTCGCCGGCTCCGGTACGACGCCGGGTGTGGGCGTTCCGACGGTTCTGGTGTCGGGAAAGCTCGCCGCCGAACGGGTGACAGGACGCTCGGGGCGGTAGCTTCGTTCGATTCACTGCACGGACCAACTAAGCTGAACGCGATCGTTTGCCGGTCGCGTTCATTGCTGCGACCATGATCGTTCGGCGTCGGGCGAAAACGCATCGGCTTCAGATGTGGATCGCGAACAACAAATTCGTTGCAGAGGAGGAGTAGGCGGCAATGTCTTCGATTTCGTCGCACTCCACCTCCGAGGATCGATCGTCGGACGACGCCTCCGCGTCGTCGACCTCACCACGACCGTCGAGAATGACCGCCACGGGAAACTTTCTCCGCAGCCCGGAGGGCAAAGCGGCAATCCTCGGTGTTGTCGGGGCCGTCTGCATCACGTTCGGCGGGTTCGGCGCAGGTAGCGTGCGCCGACGCGATCCACTGCTCGAGGAGATGCACCTGTCGTGGCTGCGATTCGGCCACGGATTCGTACTGTCGACCATCATCGTCTGGGTCGGCGTACTGCTGATGATCACCGCCTGGGTCCGGCTCGGGCGAGCGACCCTGCACGGTCGCACCACGGTCGGCGAGCTCAGGTGGATCGTTCCGGCATGGACGGCACCGCTGTTGCTGTCGGTACCGATGTTCAGCCGCGACGCCTACTCCTACCTGGCTCAGGGTGCCCTGCTCCGTGACGGTTTCGATCCGTACGGCGTTGGCCCCGTTGCCAATCCGGGGGTTCTGCTCGACAACGTCAGCAATGTCTGGACCACGACGACGGCCCCCTACGGCCCCCTGTTCCTGCTACTCGGGCGCGGTATCACCACGTTGACGGGCGACAACGTCATCGCGGGGACCATGCTCCTGCGCCTGACCATGTTGCCCGGTCTGGCACTGATGATGTGGGCGGTTCCGCGGCTGGCAAAGCACCTCGGCGGCCGAGCGACCACGGCTGTGTGGCTCGCAGTGCTCAACCCCTTGGTCCTGATCCACCTGATCGGCGGGGTGCACAACGAGCTGCTCATGGTCGGCCTGATGACGGCCGGCATCGTGTTGGCCCTCGAACATCGCCACGTGGCAGGCATCGCACTGGTGGCGATCGCGGTGGCGATCAAGGCGACCGCCGGCCTGGCACTGCCCTTCCTGGTCTGGATCTGGATGTTGCACGTACGGGACAAGGCCCGCGCCGAAGGTCGAACGCCGCCCTCGCCGGTGCTGGTGTTCACGAAGACCGCGGGTATCGGAGCCTCGGTCTTCGTTGCGGTGTTCGCGGTCTCTTCGCTGGTCGCCGGAGTGGGAATCGGGTGGCTGACAGCGCTCTCGGGATCGGCGAAGATCATCAACTGGCTTTCGCTTCCCACGATTCTCGCGCACCTGGTGACCGTCGGTACCTCCTGGTTCCTCGATCTTCGACTGGACCCGGTTCTCTACGTCATGCGGCTGCTGTGCTCGATCGCCCTGGTGGTCATCCTCGCTGCAGCCTGGTGGTGGGGCCGCAAGTCCGAGCGAAACGCCGTCAAGGGCATTCTGATCGCCCTCGTCGCCACGGTCGTTCTCTCCCCCGCTGCCCTGCCCTGGTACTACTCGTGGCCGCTGGCGATCGCCGCCGGCTTCGCACTGTCTCGAACGACGCTCATGGTCCTGACCGGGCTGTCGACATGGCTCATGCTCGTCTTCCAACCCGACGGCGCCATCGGCCTGTACAACATCGTGCACGTGGCACTGGCCGTCATCGCGGCCGTGGTTGCCGCCCTCGCGTTGACGCGCGTCGACCCGCTGCGTTTACGATCGGACCGATCCAGGGAACACCGTGCCGTGCCGAACGCGCCCAAGAACACCGCACCCGAACCATCCGGAGACGAGTCCACGTCATGAGACTCCCGCGATGAAGGAACTGGACGGCATCGATCCGGCGCTGCACGAGGCGTACCGAATCTGTCGCGAGCTCAACGCCCAGCACGGTAAGACCTATTTCCTCGCCACCCGCCTGCTGCCGACGGACAAGCGCGCAGCAGTGCACGCGCTGTACGGATTCGCCCGCATGGTCGACGACATCGTCGACCTCGAAGGCACCGACATCGCCGTCGGATCGGACGAGCTCAACGCTCGCCGCATCGTCGAGCTCGACGCGATCGAATCCCGAGTACGCGACGCCTTGACCGGAAAGCCGTTGCCGCACAGCGTGACCGACCAGGTACTGAGCGCACTGTGCGACACCGTGTTGCGGTACGACATTCCGCACGACTACTTCTTCGCGTTCATGCACTCGATGCGCATGGACATTCCTGGCAGCGATGTGTTCGTCTCGCGCTACCGAACGATGGAGCAACTGCGCGAGTACATGTACGGCTCCGCTGCGGTCATCGGACTGCAGATGTTGCCGATCCTGGGAACCGTCGTCGAACGGTCCGAGGCCGAGCCTCCTGCCGCAGCCCTGGGCGAGGCATTCCAGCTGACGAACTTCATTCGGGACATGGGCGAGGACCTCGATCGCGATCGAATCTATCTCCCCACCGACGAGCTGGCTGCCTTCGGAGTCGACGAAGAACTGCTCCGGTGGTGTCGCACGAAGGGCACTGTCGATGCCCGGGTCACCCGAGCTCTCGCGCACCTGATCGCCGTCACCCGCTCGATCTATCGCACGTCCGATGCCGGTATCGACATGCTCGACCCGCGAGTGCGTCCGTCGATGCGTACGGCGTCGATTCTCTACGGCCGGATTCTGGACGAGGTCGAGTCGCAGGGCTACCGCGTGCTTTCTCAGCGGGCGACGGTGCCGCAGTGGACTCGAGCTCGAATCGCACTTCCACAGTTCGCGGTCACCGGCTTCAAGCGTGCGACCGTTCGCTAGAAGGCCATGGCCTGTGCGCGCCTGATCACTTCGCGCATCAGATCACCGTGCAGTGCGGCCACGGGAGCACCGGGCAAGCTCTCGTCTTCGGTGAACAGCCACCGCAGGATTTCTTCGTCCTCGTAGCCGCCGTCGTGCAGCACGGCCAACAAGCCGGGCAGACCCTTGACGATGGAGCCCGTCCTCGCGTCGAGGAACTGCTCGGGAACGCCGGGCACACGCGAACGCTTCAGAGCCAGCAGCTGGCGGTCTCGAACGAGCTGCTCGACGCGGGTCTTGGGGACGTCGAGGATCTTCGCGACGTCGGCGAACTGCAGCAAAGACACCGACGGATCGAGCACGTCGTCGGCATAGGGAATGGCACTCACGCAGGTAACGTTAACGGGTCCGGCGTCCAGACTTCAAAAACGGCAGACCCGGCAGGGACAGCACGACACGATCGCCGATGGCCGGTCGACGCACCGATACGATCGGCGTCGTAGTTCCGCACAGAAGAGGTCCGGCACCGAAGCGGACAGCACAGCAGCCAGAGCAGTGGACGACGAGAGGAGGTTCGGTGATACCGGGTTCGATGCTCGATCGTCGATACCGTATCGACGGACCGATCGCACGGGGCGGTATGTCGACGGTCTATCGCGGCCTCGACACCAGGCTCGATCGCCCGGTCGCGGTGAAGATCATGGATCCGAAGTTCGCCGAGGATCCGCAGTTCGTCCAGCGATTCGAGTTCGAGGCACGGGCCGTGGCCAGGCTCAGCCATCCAGGCCTCGTCGCCGTCTACGACCACGGGCGGGACGGCGAGCACGCCTTCCTGGTCATGGAACTCGTCGAGGGCGGAACCCTACGCGAGCTCCTGCGTGAGCGTGGCCCCATGCCACCACACGCGGCAGTCGCCGTCGTTCGGCCGGTTCTCGAGGCGCTCGCGGTCGCCCACCGAGCAGGATTGGTGCACCGCGACATCAAACCCGAGAACATTCTGATCAGCGACGACGGCGACGTGAAGATCGCCGATTTCGGACTCGTGCGTGCCATCGCAGCCTCGACGGTCACGTCCAGCAGTGTGATTCTGGGCACCGCCGCGTACCTGTCTCCCGAACAGGTCACCACCGGCTCGGCGTCCGCGAGCAGCGACGTCTACGGCGTCGGAATCGTGCTCTTCGAGCTGCTGACCGGACGCACCCCGTTCACCGGCGACACCTCGCTGTCCATCGCTTATCAGCGCATCGACAACGACGTACCGCTTCCCTCCACCTTCATCGCGGGCGTTCCGCCGCAGTTCGACGAGGTGGTCCAGCACGCGACCGTCCGCGCCCCGGAACACCGGTATCGCAACGCCGACGACATGGCGCGCGCGCTGCGCGGGGCCGCGTCGGCGCTGGCGCTGCCCGACTACCGAGTACCCGCGCCGAAGCGGTCGGCCGAGCATCTGAGCTCCGCGGCCGCAGGAGCACCGACGACGGTGGCCGGTGATCGTGCGCCGTCCGCTCGCACCCAGGTGGTCCAGGATTCCCCGCCCCCGCCCCCGCAACACGGGGTACAGCACACCCGTGTGGTGACGTCACCGACCTCCCGCGGTGTCGAGTACGCCCCGGAAGACGACGATGCGACGCCCGCCGAGCCACCTGCGACGGGCCGAGGGCAGTACCGTTTCCCGGACTTCGAGGCGGATCGACAGCGCTCGCGCCGTGCGATCGTCATCTGGCTGCTCGTCGTCGCCCTGCTCGCCGTGCTCGTCGGCTTCGGCGGCTGGTGGATGGGATCAGGTCGTTACACCGCCGTCCCGATGGTCGACGGGCTCGACACCACCGGTGCCACCAGCGCCGTCGAGGCCGCCGGACTGGAGGCGGCGGTGCGCGGAACCTACTCCGACTCGGTGGACACCGACCTTCTCATCGGCACCGACCCCACCGGTGGATCACGAATCGCCAAGGGCGACACAGTGTTTCTGCTGGTTTCATTGGGTAGCCCGAGTGTCCCCTCGATCGACGCGAGCGCGTCCGTCGACGATATGGAACAGCAACTCCGCGACCGGACCTTCACTCCCGTCGACGGCGGCGAGGCCTTCAGCACCACCGCTCCCATCGGCGGGGTCGCAGCACTGGACCCACCACCGGGCACTGTTCTGACCACCGGAAGCTCGGTGACGGTACTGCGCAGCAAAGGCGCACCGCCGGTCGAGGTGCCCGACGTGCGCGGCCAGAGCGTCGACCAGGCCCGCACAACGCTCGAATCGGTGGGAATCACCGTCGGCGAGGTTCGGGAGACGTTCGACGACGAGACCGACGGCGGCAAGGCAATCGGAACGACTCCGGAAGCCGGGCAGACGGTCAGATCGGGAACCACCGCCGTGCTCGAGGTGTCCAACGCCGTCACCGTGCCTTCGCTGCTCGGGCGTTCGGTCGGTTCGGCGCGTACCACGCTCGCAGCCCTCGGCCTGACCATCGACGTCCGTCAGGTGGTCGACACGGACGGCTCGCTGGTGATCACCCAGAGCCCCGGAGCCGGTTCCCACGTGGAACCGGGCTCCGAGGTGATGGTCGTCTCGCTGCCCTGAGCCGGATGTAGCGACCGAATCAGTCGCGGAGCATCTCGGCTACGAGGAAGGCCAGTTCGATGCTCTGCTGCGTGTTCAGCCGCGGGTCGCAGGCCGTTTCGTAGCGGCCGGCGAGGTCCAGATCGGAGATGTCCTGCGCGCCGCCGAGGCACTCGGTGACGTCGTCGCCGGTCAGCTCGACGTGGATTCCGCCCGGATGCGTACCGAGACCGTTGTGTACCTCGAAGAAGCCCTGCACCTCGTCGACGATGCGATCGAAGTGCCGCGTCTTGTATCCGGTCGACGCCTCGTGGGTGTTGCCGTGCATCGGGTCGCACTGCCAGATGACCTGGTGTCCGGTGGCCTGCACCTTTTCGATGATGGCAGGCAGGATGTCGCGGACCTTGCCGTTGCCCATGCGCGAGATCAGCGTCAGACGGCCCGGCTTGTTGGTCGGGTCGAGGCGCTCGACGTACTCGACGGCCATCTCGGGGGTCGTCGTAGGTCCGATCTTGAGACCGATCGGGTTCGAGATCAGCTCGGCCAGGGCAATGTGCGCCCCGTCGAGCTGGCGGGTGCGGTCGCCGATCCACAGGAAGTGAGCCGACAGGTCGTACAGCTTGGGGTGATCGTCGGTGTTGTCCAGGCGCAGCATTGCCCGCTCGTAGTCGAGAACGAGCGCTTCGTGGCTCGCGAAGATCTGCGCTGTGTGCAGGTTGGGGTCGGAGACGCCGCAGGCATCCATGAACCGCAGCCCGCGATCGATCTCACCCGCGAGCGCCTCGTAGCGCGCACCGGCAGGCGATTGCGCGACGAACTCTCGGTTCCAATCGTGCACCTTGTGCAGATCCGCCATGCCCGCGCCGGTGAGTGCGCGAACCAGGTTCATCGCGGCACTGGCGTTGGCGTAGGCGCGCACCAGTCGCGACGGGTCGTGGCCGCGGACGCTCTCGTCGGCCACCAGCGAGTTGATCATGTCGCCGCGGTAGGACTGGAGACCGAGCGCATCGATGTTCGACGAGCGCGGCTTGGCGTACTGTCCGGCGATCCGCGCCACCTTCACCACCGGCATGCTCGCTCCGTAGGTGAGCACCACTGCCATCTGCAACAGCGTGCGGATGTTGCCCTTGATGTGAGGTTCGGTGTTGTCCACGAACGTCTCGGCGCAGTCGCCGCCCTGCAGCAGGAAGGCCTCACCGCGCGCAACGGCAGCAAGCTTGTCCGACAACGCCTCCACTTCACCGGCGACGGTGATGGGCGGAACGCTCTCGAGCACCTTGCGCATGTCCGCTGCGTGCTCGGGGTCCCATTGCGGCTGCTGCGCAGCCGGCTTGGCCAACGCATCGTCCAATCGAGTGCGCATCGTCGGCGACAACGGCGGCAGGTCGGGCAAGCGATCGATGGGTACGTCGACAGTCCAGTTCACGGGTACAGGATATTCGCACCACTGTCATCGCAGGACAACGGGTGTTCACCCGCGGTGCGAGTACTCCTCGATCGCCTGGAACTTCGCCAGATTGTGCCGTGCATCGGCCAGTGCATCGTGCGCATCGTCGGGAACCGACGGCAGCTCGGGGCTGCCTCGATCCTCCCAGTGCTGGCGCAACTCCCGGGTGAACCGCGGCAGAGAACGGGGCAGCTCGGTCATCGAACCCCACAGCTGACACAGCGCTACGTGATCGTACGCAGCCACCCACGCCCACAATTCGACCTCGGCACCGTAGTGCGGCACCAGGAACTCGAGTAGTTCGTCCCGGATTCGAGACCGACTCATCCACAGCGGTGACGAGTACGGTGGCAGCTTGGGCAGCACGTTGCGCCGAACCCAGCGGCCTGCGCGCTCGGGATCGAACTCGGAGGACACCGCATAGAATTCGCGACCGTCCTCCGAAACCACACCGATCGAGACCAACTCGATTGTGCGACCATCCTCGATGAACTCTGTGTCGTAGAAGTAGCGCACGCGGCTCACCCTAGCGCGTGCCCCGACACCTCCCCACGTACCGGTAGTCCGAATCCGAACAGCCCCGAAAGGCCCACGTTGTGACATCGCCCGACACCAACCGTCCGATCGCCGAGGCATCGGAGCCGGCCGGGCCGACGCCACGTCGGTGGCCGTGGTGGGCTACCGCGTCGAGCAGGATCGTGGTCCTGATCGCCGCCGCGGTCGGCGTCTTGTTCCACCTGAACGGCTTTCCCGGTCTGCGGGCTCTCGGCGAGCACTACCGACTCGATCTGGACGTGTATCGACTCGGTGGTCAGGTGTTCGCCGAGGGCGGGGACCTCTACGGGCAGTTGCCGCCGATCGCGACCGGTACGACCCTGCCGTTCACTTATCCCCCGATCGCCGCGGCGATCTTCAGCCCGTTGTCGTCGGTGTCGCTGTACGCCGCGTCGATCGCGGTCACGGTGCTGTCCATGCTGCTGCTGCTGGTCACCGTCGTAGTCACCCTCACTTCGCTCGGACTTCGTCCTCGCACGCTCGTGTGGTGGACTGCCGGAGCAGTGTTCGCGTTGTCGGTGCTCGTACTGGAGCCGGTCACCTCGACCCTGAACTACGGACAGATCAACATCGTGCTGATGGCGTTCGTGGCACTCGACTGCCTGCCGAAGAAGACTCCGTGGCCGCGAGGGGTTCTGATCGGTCTCGTGGCCGCCGTCAAGCTCACTCCCGCCGTGTTCGTGTTGTTCTTTCTGTTGCGCAAAGACTTTCGCGCCGCTGTGATCTCGGTTCTGAGTTTTGCCGTGTTCACCGCAATCGGCTTCGCGCTGACGTGGTCGGACTCGGTGAAGTACTGGACCGAGACCATCGTCGATTCCGACCGGATCGGTGGCCCGGCCTACCCGCCGAACCAGTCGATCACGGGCGTACTCGCGCGCCTGGGATTGGACGAGCTGCCCCGGTCGATCCTGTGGATCGCATTGTCGGTGGTGGTACTCGGCATAGCGGCGGTCGCAATGCGAAAGGCGTTCGGGGCCGGGCAGATTGCGCTGGCCCTGACGATCAACGCCATGTTCGGCCTGCTGGTCTCACCGGTATCCTGGTCGCATCACTGGGTGTGGGCGGTTCCGTTCACCATCGTGCTGGCCGTCCTCGGCTATCGCCGCCGCAGTGCATTGCTACTGACTCTGGTTGCGGTCGGACTGGCGCTGATGGTGTATCCGCCACATTGGAAGCTCGGCGAGGGACGATGGAGCGGGCTCGGCTGGCCGTTGCTGGACCAATTCGCGGCCTCCGCCTACGTGTGGTGGGCTCTGGCTTCGATCGTTGCCCTGGCCGCGATCAGCTTCTCCGACCGCTCGAACACATCGAACGAAGCCGCTGCGGTTCAGCGATAGCGGGTTCAGCTGGCCTTGGAGTCGGGGATACGGCGCGCCGCGGGAGCCGAATCTTCCACCGGTGCAGCCTTCTTCAGAGACGCGGCGTACACGTCCACGTATTCCTGACCGGACAGCAGCATCAGGTCGTACATCACCTCATCGGTGACGGCGCGCTCGACGAACCGATTGCCTGCCATTCCCTCGAACCGTGAGAAGTCGATGGGCTTCCCGACGCGGATGGTGACCTTGGCCGGCCGCCAGACGCGCGAACCGATGGGGTTCATCTTCTCGGTACCGACCATCGCGACCGGTACGACCTGGACTCCGGTCTGCAGTGCCAGACGCGCCATGCCGGTCTTGCCCTTGTACAACCGGCCGTCGGGAGAGCGCGTGCCCTCGGGGTAGATGCCGAGAACCTTGCCCGCTTCGATCACGCGAACACCGGCGTTGAGAGCGTCTTGTGCCGCGTCGGCTCCGGTGCGATCGATCGGCACCTGCCCCACCGCAGTGAAGAACCACTTCTGGAAGGCACCTTTGAGTCCGGGACCGGTGAAGTATTCGCTCTTGGCGAGAAAGGTGATGCGGCGAGGCGTTTTCAGCGGGAGGTAGAAAGAATCGAGAACGGCTTTGTGGTTACTCGCCAGAATGACCGGACCGTGCGTCGGAATGTTCTCCGCACCCTCGATCGTGGGCCGACCCAAGGCGATGAGCAGGGGCCCGACGATGACGAATTTGAACAGCCAGTACCACATTGACGCGCTCCCTGATGATGGTCCGGAAATCATTTGGTGCCTGCTCCCGCGAGCGAGAATCGACCGCGGCCGTGCGTCCTGGAACCGTGCCGCGTAGTGAACTGTACCCACGGTTTATGACACCAGCCACATCATCTGCGACTCCGGGACCGAGCTCACACGATATGGGTCGATACGGTCAGCGCACGCCGGTGACGAACTGGGCCCGGGCAAGCTCCGCTGCCCCGATCATGCCCGCCGCTTCGCCCAGTTGCGTACTTCGAATACGAGCCAACGGTCGATGGCCGGTGCCGGTCACCAGCTCCGCGTACTTGTCGGTCGCACGGGCGAGAAACTGGCTCGACGACGTGGCCACTCCCCCGGCCAGCACGATCAGATCGGGGTCGTACACGTCACTGACCATCGACAGGCCGACCCCGAGCCACTGCGCGAAATCCTCCATCGTCCGGCGGGCGATCGAATCACCGTCCTGCGCGGCAGTGGCGATCCGACGACCTGTCAACGAGCCTGGATCGAGGAACACCTCACGGGCCAGAGTCGTAGACGACGACGGGTCGGCGGCGAGAAACTCGACTGCGGTATCCACCAGCGCAGTGCCACTGCAGTACCGCTCCCAGCAGCCACGCTTGCCGCAGGGGCACGCCCGGCCGTCCGGAACCACCTGAATGTGGCCGAGCTCGGGTGCCACGCCGTGGCTGCCGCGGTAGATCCTGCCGTCGATCAGCAGCGCCGCGCCGATTCCGGTACCTATGGCCACCATCACCACGTTTCGACCACCGGATGCGGCTCCGAATCGATATTCGGCCCACGCCGCCGAGTTGGCGTCGTGTTCGAGCAGCACCGGCAGTCCGATGCGCTTGCTCATCTCGGTTGCGACGGGGGTGTTCACCCACGGCAGATGCGGAGCGAACCGCACTGTCGTGCGCTCGGAATCGATGAATCCTGCAACCGCGAGCCCGACGGCGGCGATGTCGTGTCGCCCGGCCAGCTCCTGCACGGCACGGTCGAGCCCGCGCTCGAGTGCCCGCGCGGTGTGCGGAGTAGGAGCAGCCGTCGAATCCAGCACTTGCCCCTCGGCGTCGACGACGGAGGCCCGCAGGCTCGTCCCGCCCACGTCGATGCCGACCGTCAGTCGCTGCTGGTGTCGTTTCATTCGTTGATGCCTTTCTCCGCCGTCCCCCACACGGCTGTCACCGATCGATCCGCGCGCTCACCCGTCACGGACGATCCTGCGTGTCCGATCGTGAATTCTTCACTCGAACGGTAATCGGAACGAACGCCGCCCGACGTTCGCCCGGGATATTCGTGTCGACCGACACGTTCGAGAGGTCGACCGGTTCGGTCGACGCTGGCTCCGGCCCGGGCTCTGGCGGAGAGGCTTCCGCGGGAGCCGCGGCGGTGTGACCGGTTCCGGTGTTCGTGTGGTCGGCGAGCAGTTGACGCAGCAACGCGATGATCACCGTGCCCTCGGAGGCCACGAGTTCGACCAGATCGTGCCGCTCGCCGCGCACCAGTGCAGCAAGTGCACATACCGGACACCAACTGCAGCCTTGTTGATCACGTTCCTGCTGAGTCTCTGCAACCCGGCGCAGGATGGGGTCGAGCCGAGTGAGCACGGTGTCGGCCAGGGCCAACAGATCGGCCCCCAGCTCGGAATGCCCGGAGGTCATCGCTGCACCCCGAACGTAGTGAGCGGAGTCGTTACCGTGGCCGCACGTTCTGTCACCGTGGCTACACGTTCTGTCACAGTGGCCACACGTCGGGATTCGGGCGGAAGCGCACCACCAGGCAGGGCCCGTCGAGCTCGGCGGAGTCTGCGATGCACCGACGAAGCACCGACGCCAACCTGATGCGTCGTCGCCTCCCGTCGGCAGTGACTATCAAGTCGTCCTCCACTCGCCCCACACCCAAGGTCGTCGAATCCACTACCGGCAGCAGCATTCTCATCGCATATACGGATTCGAGTCCGCTCCCGGACTCGAGTACCACGGAGGGCTGCTCACCCCGCTCCGGCGCGCGCCGTTCGAGCAAGCTCGGTTCAAGGCGATCGGCCACGTCCTGCAAGGGCCCCAACCCTACCGGTTCACCAGGAACTCGCTCCACCTCCACTATCGGTACGGTGCCGATACGTCGTCGCAGCTCGGCGACGGCGGCGAGCTGCGTTGCCCGCCAGCTCTCGAACCAGAACACCGCCGGATGGGCACCGACCAGACCGATCGACGAGGAGTTGAGCCCCGGCAGAATCTTGTTGACGAGAACCCGATCGATTCTGATTCCGAGCAGTGCCGCGGCCGACAGTGTTCGCTCGGCATCGACGACCGAGAGCTGTTCGGCAGTGACGACCACGGTTGCGCCGGTGCGCGCAGGGTCGGTGATCAGCGATCGAACCGAGTCGACCTGGGCGAGCACTCGCTCGATCATCGCCACCACGAGCGTGAGCCGCACGTCGGAACCGGTGCCGGCCACCATCCGATCGTGGTGCGGCCAGATCCGCTCCACATACGCGGCCACGGTGTCGGGCAACTGCAGAGTCTTCAACGCATCAGCCGATGCAGGCATGTCCACTATCACTGTGTCCCAGCGACCTTCGTCCACCAGACGACAGATCTCGTGCATCCCCAGCAACTCTTCGATTCCCGGAAAGCCCAGTAGTTCCTCCGGCTCTATCGCCCCGAAGCTCACCCCGTGCTCGTGGCCCGCCGACGCCATGGCCACCACGGAACCGAGTCCTCGATACCGCGCCTCGAGCAGTCTCAGCGTGTCGATCTCGACGATGTCCAGGCCCGCCGTGACGGGTCGGACTCGGGACAGCTCCACGGACTCGTCGTCGACAGCGCCGTCGGGCAGCCCCGAAAACGCGTCGACGAGCGACTGTGCCTGATCCACGGAGGCAATCAACACCCGCTGTCCGGCCTTCGCCAGTCGCAGGCCCGACGCCGCCGCCAGCGTGGTTTTCCCCGCACCACCTTTGCCGAGGAACAGCATCACCGTGGTGCGGGGTTCGGTGCGAGCTTCGCTCAGCCTTCGACCCGCTTCTTCAATTCCTTGAGTGCAGTGTCGGTGATGACCTTCTCTGCCTTGCGCTTGAACAGGCCGATCATCGGGATGTTCAGGTCCACGGTGAGCTCGTACGTCACGTCGGTGCCGCTACCGGTTGCGCGCAGCGTGTACGAGCCCTTCTGTGACTTCTGCATTTCACCCGACACGAGGTTCCACGACACGGAGCTGCCGTCGGCGGCCCAGTCGTACTCGAGTTCGTAGGTGTCCTTCACCATCCCGGCGTCCAGCACGAACTTCACGCGCTTACCGCGTCCGTCCGCATCGACGTCGAGTACCTCGACGGACTTCGCGGCCGAGACCCACGTGGGGTACGCGTCGAAATCGGCGATGACGTCCATGACCTGGTTCGGCGGGGCTTCGACGACGATCGATCTCTGGGTTTTCTCCGCCATGACTTCTCGTCCGCTTCCTCTCGGGTACTTCGATCGATTCGTTCGCTGTTGAGCCGTGGAACAGGGGGCAGATCTATCTCACACGATCGATCCGCGGACGCACAATCGCGAACCGGCCGACCGTACCGCGCGGTTCAATCGCGAGCTGAACTCGACGCTACGTGGCTCGGTGCCTCACCCGCAGACCGACCGGCCTCCAGCTCGCGTTTGAGCTCGAAGGTCATGGCGCGGCCCGCCACCCGACGAGCATGCTGCTGCGACGCGATCTCGCCGGAACCGGAGGGCTCCGCATGCAGGAAGTAGTGCACGACGACTCCGTCCAGCGCGGGCTCGAGCCACAGTTCCATCGTTCCGACCACACCGCCGCGCACCGCCCAGCGGATCCCCTTCTCACCCCGGTCCTCGGTGATGGTCAGGTTCAGATCCGGCCACCACCGACGCCACCGCTCGGGTGAGGCGAACGCCTGCGCCACCCGTTCCCCGGGGGCGGCCACGAATGTCTGATCCGCAACTTGAATACTGCTCATCGACAGAGCTTCACATATCGGGTCGCAGGCCGCGCCCGTCACCTCTTTTACGGCTCGTTCCTGCAGGCTCCGCTCGAGGCGCATTCAAGCGTCCTCGAGCCGGGTCTAGAGTATCTGTGAAGCCGAGCTATCGACTTTCGTTCTCCCAGTTCTATCCGGAGGTAATCCCGTGCGCGAGTACACCGCCGCCGCAAAGTACGCCATCGAGGACACCGACTCGGCTGTCGACACCGTCTTCCTCCGTGCTCGCAACACGCCCGATGCCGTTGTGTTCCGACGGCTCGTGGACGGCAGCTGGACCGACGTCACCGCGGCCGAGTTCGAGCGACTGGTCGTCGGGGTGGCGCGAGGTCTGATTGCAGCAGGCATCGAACAGGGTGATCGCGTTGCATTGATGTCGTCGACGCGGTTCGAGTGGTCTGTCGTCGACTATGCGATTTGGGCCGCGGGCGGGGTGACCGTGCCGATCTACGAGACATCCTCCGCCGGGCAGGTCGAGTGGATTCTCGAAGATGCCGAGCCGGTACTGCTCGTGCTCGAGAACGACGCGCACGTGCAGGAAACGAAAGATGTTGTGGCAGCGGCACAGTCCGTGCGTCGGACGTTCGTGATCGAGTCGGCCGACACCGACACCGCCGCGGTGCAGGCACTGATCGACGGGGGCGCAGATGTCACCGAGGACTCTGTGCACCGACGGGTTTCGGCCTCGAGCTCGTCCGATCCGGCAACGTTGATCTACACCTCGGGCACCACCGGTCGCCCCAAGGGCGTCCAACTGACCCACGCCAATCTGCTCGCGGAGTCTCTCGGTATTCGCGAGACGTCGCTGAAGTCACTGATGACGCAGGGTCGAAGCACCCTGATGTTCCTCCCCCTGGCCCATGTACTCGCACGGGCAGTGAGTATCGCGTCGTTCGACGCCGGGGTCACGCTCGGTCACACCAACGACATCCCGAATCTCGTCGCGACGTTCGGAACGTTCCAGCCGGACTTCATCCTCTCGGTGCCGCGAGTGTTCGAGAAGGTCTTCAACACTGCGAAGCAGAAGGCGCACGCCGACGGCAAGGGCAAGATTTTCGATCTGGCCACCGAATGTGCGGTGGAATGGAGCGAGGCACAGGACACCGGCGGACCGGGAATCGTGTTGCGCGCCAAGCACACCGTGTTCGACAAGTTGGTCTACGGCAAACTGCGGGCAGCGCTCGGCGGCAAGTGCGAACTCGCCATCTCCGGCGGCGCGCCTCTCGGTTCCCGTCTCGGCCACTTCTACCGGGGCATCGGTGTGACGATCTACGAGGGCTACGGGCTGACCGAAACCACCGCGGCGTTCGCCGTCAACACCATCGGATTCCAACGCGTGGGCAGCGTCGGGCGTCCGTTGCCCGGCAACACCGTTCGCATCGCCGAAGACGGAGAGATTCAACTGCGCGGGCCGGTGGTGTTCGACGGTTACTGGCGCAACGAGGAGGCAACCGCCGAGTCACTGGACGACGGTTGGTTCCGCACCGGAGATCTCGGCAGCGTCGACGACGACGGGTACATCACGATTTCGGGTCGCAAGAAGGAATTGATCGTCACGGCCGGCGGCAAGAACGTCTCGCCCGCCGGTTTGGAGGACCGACTTCGTGCGGGCGCTCTGATCAGCCAGGCTGTTGTCGTAGGCGATCAGAAACCGTTCATCGGGGCGCTCATCACTCTCGACCCGGAGGCGTTCGATCGGTGGAAGTCCGCGCACGGCAAGGCCGCCGACGCCACGGCGGCGGATCTGCAGAAGGACCCCGATCTCGTCGCAGAGATCGATGCTGCCGTCGCCGACGCCAACAAGTCCGTCTCGCACGCGGAGTCCATCAAGAAGTATCGACTGCTCCCCCATGATTTCTCGGAGGAAAGCGGCGAGCTGACCCCGACGATGAAGCTCAAGCGCAACGTCATCACCAAGGCGTACGCCGACGAGATCGAATCGATCTACGCCCGGTGAGGCCAACGGCCTCTAACTACGGACGCTAGATCAACGATCGCAACTTCTCCGTCAGCACGTCCCAACGCCACTCGGCGTCGACCCACGCACGGCCGGCATTGCCCATCTGCGTTGCCAGCGCGCGATCGGACAGGATTCGCACGATCGCATCGGTGATGCACGAGACCGAAGTTCCGTCGACCACGAGCCCGGTCTTGTTGTGCTGCACAGCTTCCGGCGCACCCCCGGACGTTCCGGCTACGACGGGCACACCGCAGGAAGACGCTTCGAGGTAGACGATTCCGAGGCCCTCCACGTCGAGACCCGCGCCACGGGTGCGGCTCGGCATGGCGAACACGTCGGCGATGGTGTGGTGGGCGGCAAGCTCCGCGGACGGCACCGTGCCGGTGAACACCACGTGCTGCTCCATTCCGGTGGATCGAACGAGCTCGCGCAGAGTCTTCTCGTACGGCCCTCCTCCGACGATCACGAGAACGGCACCGTCGACGGCTCGCCGAATTCCCGGGAGCGCTCGGATCAGGAAGTCCTGTCCCTTACGGGGTACGAGCCGCGAGAGACACAGAACGGTGGGTCGGTCGCCGAGGCCGTAGCGCGCGCGAAGTTCCGCTCGCGCGGCGTCATCGGGAACGAAACGATCCGTATCGACACCGGGCGGCAGGTGCTCGAGGGCTGCGGTCCGACCGAACGCCGAGCTGAACCGACCCCGGGTGTACTTGCTGACGTAGGTCACCACATCGGTGTTCTCGCCGATCGTGCGTAGGGTCGCCCGTCCGCCCGGCACCATCGACCAACCGACCTCGTGACCGTGCGTGCTGGCCACGATGCGCTCTGCCCCAGCCTTGCGCAGGTGCGACGACATCACGGCCAACGGGGCCGACGCCCCGAACCACACCGAGTCGCACCGATGCGACTTCAGGATTCGAGCTGCCCGGCGCGCCACGAGCGGAGTCGGCAGCATCAGTGTCGTCGGATGCCGGATCACCTCGAACGGCTGCTTGGCATCGAACTTCTCGTGCGAGTCACCGCGCCACCGCGGTGCATAGACCACGAGCTCGTCTGCGGGTAGTTGCGAGGCGAAACTGTGCAGGTATGACTGGATTCCACCCGGGCGAGGCGGAAAGTCGTTCGTCACGAGAAGAGTACGACGCATGGCGTCAACCGTAGCGCTCGAGGTCAGCGCGCCCGATCAGCCACCCAGTTGCCCCACGAGGCGACGAACTGGGTGCGGTCCAATCCCAGTACCGACGCGAAGGCGGCATCGGTGGAGCCGTCCGAGGCAGGTCCAGACGCCAACGCCTCGTACAGCCTGCGCAGTGTCGGCTCGCCGAACCGATCGGCCACGAAGGCGAACACCGACCATGCCGACTCGTAGGCCACACTCGACCGTGCCCCTCCGGCACCGAAATCCTCGTCCTTCGGCAGCACCGTCGGCGGTCCACCCGACGCCACGATCGCGGCGAGGGTAGGAGCGAGCTGCGAAAAATCGGCACCGGAATTGCGGTACCCGGAGTAGTCGGCGAACCCCTCCGCCACCCACAAGGCCGTACCGTCCGCCGTCCGCGCCCTGGCCGCCACGTGGGTCAACTCGTGCCGCAGAACCGAGCGAACGGTGAACGGCGTCAATCGGGCCGCGGCATCGGGACCGAACACCACCCGCTGGCCGGTCGGACGCGAACCGTCCCCCGCCACCGCGTCGGACACGGTCACCGCAGCCACGTCCGTCGACGGATCGGATCCGGTCAGCTCGGCGAACTCCTCCGCGGAGGATGCAACGAATACCAGACCGTCTCGCGCCCAGTCGTCTCCCCAGAAGTCGGTGACGGCATCGATTGCCGACGGGAGCTCGGCTGCCAGGGCATCGACGAACTGCTCCCGGTCCGGATGCCCCATGACCACCGATGTCCCCGAAGTTGTGGGAACCGATCGTGTCGTCAACGATCCGAAGTCCCACGGCCCACGCCAGGTGTGGCGTCGATACTCGGGCAGGTCCGCATCGTCGACGAGCCGCCATCGACCGTCTCGCTCGGCTACGACGAGCGAGACCGGGCGACTCGTCGGCGACGCGTCCGGCCCTGCCACGGCGTAGCGCAGATACACCGGCGGTGCCCAGATGTCGGTGGCGTCCAGTGGCTCTGCGATCGAAGGAGGGACCGGTGTCTCCGGCTCGTCGCCCAGGACGTATCCGAATTCGGAGAACGGTACGCCCGGAACCGACGCGGCCCGACGTAGCTGCGCCTCGACGAAATCAGGATCGGCCCGCGGATCCATCAATTCCCGCAGACCGTCGACGTCTCCAGCGCGAACTGCGCCGGCCCATCGGTCGAGAAGGACGGTCACATCGGCGCGGCGCTGCTGATCGTAGGTCGGCGGGGCCTGGCCGACGGACGTGTCGGTCGACGTAGCTCGGGATTCACCGTCAGTGCTGTAGACGTTGTGAAAGACGACCACCGAGAGCGCTACTGCAGCAACGAGAACAAGTGCCGTCCACCGAAGCCGCGCCGATCGGACCAGGAGGCGGATCCCCGCGGGCTGGTTCGGCCCGCTCATACGCGCAGGCGTCGATCGTCGAGGCACACCTCAGTATCGACGCGCCCCGTAGTACGGGAACGATGCCATCGACTGCACCTTGACGGGGACCCCGAATGTCGACGCGTGCAACACGTTGCCGTTACCTGCATAGATACCGACGTGCGAGGCGTCCGGATAGAACAGCACCACATCTCCCGGCTGCAGATCCTTCTGATCCACCGGTGTACCGCCTTCGGCCTGAGCCTGACTCGACCGAGGGAGCGTCTTTCCCACCTGCTTGTACGCCCACACCACCAGCCCCGAACAGTCGAAGCCGTCCGGGCCTGTTCCACCCCAGACGTACGGCTTGCCGATCTGCGTCAGACCGGCTTGCAACGCGCTGGTACCCGACCCTGGCGTCAGATTCTGCAGAATTGTCGTGGGATCGAAACCGTCGGGCAATGCCGATCCAGCGAGCGAGAGCTGCTCGGACGACGACAGCGCGCCGTAGGCGGCCATCACCTCGGCTATCTGGCCCTGCAGTTCGCTCTGCTTGGCCTGGAGATCGTCACTGACCGCTTTGGCCTGCTCGGCCGCGACACGAGCTTGGTCCGCGGCCGTCGTTGCCGCTTGTTCGGCCGCAGCGGCATCCGAACTCGCCTGTTGGAATTGGGCGACCTGGCCTGCGGTCTCGGCCGAGATCACATCGAGAGCCGACATCTGGTCGAGCAGTTGCTGAGGCGAGTCGCTGACCATGACAGCGAAGAGGCGGTTCGTACGCGCGCCCTGGTAGTTGACGTTGGCTACCTTGTCCATGGCCGGCTTGAGCTGAGTCAGCTGCGCCTGCGCTGCGTCGAGAGCGGCGCGGCTCCGATCGACGGCGGCCTGGGCATCGAGCTGCTGCGCAGTCTTGGCATCGAGGTCGATCTGAGCGTTGTGCAGAGATTCGTTCGTCTGCTCGGAATCTCGGGAGAGCTCCGCAAGCTTGGTCTGGGCGTCGGACGCCGAGTCGAATCCCGGTTGAGCGATCGCAGTGTGCGTCGGCACTACGGCGATGCTTGCGGCCAACGCGACAGCAACCACCGAGTTACGGGCCAGCCGCCACACTCGGTTCGATCTCGATATCGCCACGGAAAGCGACTCTCCGTCCTTACATCTGTCGCCTACACGAGGCGACGGTTGGATTAGCAGTCCGGAAACGAACCATACCCATGCTCTTGCGGGCGCGGAGGTGAACACCGTCTGAAATCGATGGGGTTCGTCGGTGACAGGTCACAAAGTAAACATCGACCAGGTCTCGATCAGATTACGAACTGGGGCGTCCGCTGTCCACCGGACCGGCGTGTCGCATGCCGTGTCCGGAGACGACGACAGGGTCGAGCCGGGGTACGGCTCGACCCTGTCGGTCGATCACAGCGAACGTCTGCGGCTCGAATCAGTAACGACGAGCACCGTCGAACGGCATCGAGTCCACAGGAGCAACCTTGACCGGCACGCCGGACGTGGATGCGTGCACGACGTTGCCGTCGCCGATGTACATACCCGAGTGCGAGCCGCCGTAGAACGAGACGACGTCGCCGGGCATCAGGCTGTCACGCGAAACCGGAGTGCCCGCGGCTGCCTGGTCGTAGCTCGTGCGGGGCAGGCTGACGCCGGCCTGCTTGTACGCCCACTGGATCAGACCCGAGCAGTCGAACGAATCCGGACCCGAGGCGCCGTACACGTACGGAGCGCCGATCTTGGACTCAGCAGCCTGAACGGCCTTCGCTGCGGGCGTGACCTGGGGAGCCAGCGGCGCGCCCGGTGCGGGGATACCCGGAATGTTGAGGGGAGGGAGGCCCGGGATGTCGGGAATCTCGAAGGTTCCGACGCCGGGGATGGTGAGGGGGGCCGCCATCGCGGGTGCAGCGGGAAGAATGACCACGCCTGCCGTGAGCGCTCCGGCTACGAGAACTCGCCGCAATGATCGGTTGGAAAGTTGTGACGCCACGAAAGATGGTGCTCCGTTTCTTCCTATCGTCCGCCGACCGAGTTAGCTGACGGGTTCGGGCTGGGAAGAGCAGCCCTACCCACCGGCCACCGTGGGTGGCTCAGCGGGATTCACCCCAGTAGATATCGGGTTCCCGGTACGAACACTCTCGCGAGTGATCGATTAGGCGGTGACTTGCGACGCCACTCCGGTTTGGACTGGCGAGACTCCGCAAGGTCTCAGGAAGGTTACGAAATGGCATACCCCTGTGTCGACCCCAACGCGCCGACGCAACCGAATTCGACCCGAATTTCGCTAACCAGCGCGCTGATCCCCCGGTGCGTCACGAGTCGGTAACGACGGAACTTCGGCGGTCTCGACCGCGTTCGTCACGAGCTTGAGCGTAGGGACGAGACCGACATCCGCGAGCACACCCATCGCACCCAGTTCCTCCTGCTCGAGCGTTATCGGCGAGGGTGGTCCGACCCACCGTCCGTCCGACCTCGATGGCATTCCCGGCGGCCCCAGAAGCACCGTCACGACGCAGTCGGCGCAGGCGATGTCACGGACCAGGCAGTCACTGCAGTCGATGATCATTGTGATCCTTGTCTCTTTGCTGTTTCAGGCGGCCGAATCAGCCGATCGAGCGAAAGGTAGCGCGCGCCACCGACAGGTTTCGTGACACTTCACGGTCCGGGCGCGACGACACGGTCACCGACGACGCCGCCATGCGCGTTCTTGTCGGAGGTCGGACCTACCGTCGTCCCGGTGAGCCTGCCCATCCAGCTGACGTTCGACGAACTGGACACCCCACTGCACGAGACCACGTTCGTCGTCGTCGACCTCGAGACCACCGGCGGCAGCGCAGACACGGAGGCCATCACCGAGATCGGTGCGGTCAAGGTTCGAGGAGGCGAAATTCTCGGCGAATTCGCCACCCTCGTCGATCCGGGCAGGTCCATTCCCCCGTACATCGTCGAACTCACCGGAATCACGTCGGCGATGCTGATCGGCGCGCCTCGGATAGAACGAGTGCTGCCCGGTTTCCTCGAGTTCGCCCGCGGCTCGGTGCTCGTGGCCCACAACGCGGGCTTCGACACCGGGTTCCTCAAGGCCGCCGCCAGTCGTCTCGACATAGCGTGGCCCCGGTTCCAGGTGTTGTGCACCGTCAAGCTGGCTCGACGGGTACTCACGCGCGACGAGGCACCCTCGGTCAAACTCTCCGCGCTGTCCACACTGTTCCGATCCGGCACCCGGCCGACTCACCGGGCACTCGACGACGCCCGTGCAACGGTCGACGTTCTGCACGGCCTCATCGAACGAGTGGGCAATCAGGGCGTTCACAGTTATGCCGAGTTGGTCGACTACCTTCCCGCGGTGTCGGCCGGCCAGCGCGCCAAACGCGGGCTGGCCGCTCACCTGCCCGGCACGCCCGGCGTCTATCTCTTCCGCGGCCCGTCCGATGAGGTCTTGTACGTCGGCACCTCGAACAACCTCAAGCGCCGAGTACGCAACTACTTCACCGGGTCCGAGACCAGGGGCCGGATGAAGGAGATGGTCTCCCTCGCCACGCGTGTCGACCACGTCGAGTGCGCGCACGCACTCGAAGCCGGTGTCAGAGAGCTGCGCCTGCTCTCGGCGCACATCCCGCCGTACAACCGCCGCTCGAAGTTTCCCAAGAAGGGCTGGTGGATCGCCCTCACCGACGAGGCGTTCCCACGACTGTCGATAGTCCGGACGCCGACGCCCAACAGTCTCGGACCGTTCTCGGTTCGCGGTGACGCCGCGGAGGCTTCGGCGCTCGTGGCGGAGTTCTGCCGTCTGCGCACGTGCACCCGCCGGCTGGCTCGTTCGGTTCGGCACGGTGACGACTGCCCGGCAACCGACGTCGGCGGCTGCCCAGCGGCGCTCTCCGGGCCGATGACGGCCGACGAGTACTCCGGCGCACCTGCGCAGTTTCTTGCGCTCGTGTGTGGCCAGGACGACGCGATCCTCTATTCCATGCGCCGGCGGGTCGCCGAACTCGCGGACAGGGAGCTCTACGAGACTGCCGCGCGCCTGCGCGACCGGATCGCGATCACCGTGGAGGCGCTACGCCGGATGCATCGGTCGGCGGCCGTGGCCGCCATCGCGGAACTCGTGGCGGCGCGACGGACCGCGGACGGAGGATGGGAGTTGATCGTGGTGCGATTCGGCCGTCTGGCCGGTGCTGCGGTGGCTCCCCGCGGAGTGCACCCGATGCCCGTCGTCGATGCCATCACCGCGTCCGCCGAGACGGTGATGCCCGATCCGACACCGCTGCGAGGTGCGCCGCCGGAAGAGGTCGGCCTCATCGCATCCTGGCTACGCACCGATGGGGTTCGCATCGTGCGCACCAGCAGTGGTTACTGCAGCCCGGCTCGCGCTGCGGGTTCGTGGGAGGACTGGTGCCGAACGGCGAGAGAAGCCGCGCGGCAGGAGTGGAGCCCGCGGAACGACCGGTAGTGCAGGAGTGGAGCTAGCGGAACGACCGGTAGTGCAGGAGTGGAGCCCGCGGACCGACCGGTGGAACTAGGGTTGGGTGGGAGCTCGTCGTACATCGGGCTCGAGATGCATGAGGAGCACAGATGATCAATGCCATCGTCTTGATCGACGCCGAGGCCGATTTGATTCCGGAGGCGGCGCAGGCCGTTGCCGATGTCGATGGTGTGACGGAGGTCTATTCGTGCGCTGGGGATGTCGATCTGATCGCCATCGTCAAAGTGCGCGACCATGCCTCGATCGCCGACGTCGTCACCAGACACATCAATCGTGTGCGTGGCGTTCGGAGCACCACGACTCACATTGCGTTCCAGTCTTATTCGAGCGCCGACGTCGATGCAGGGTTCTCGATCGGCGAGTAGGGCACAGTTCGTCAGTCTGCCAATGCAGTGGTGCAGCGAGCCCAGTCGGCGAGTAGCCGCGACGCGGAACCGTTGTCGACAACCGTTGCAGCAGTTGCCAATCCGGCTTCGATGCGCTCGTGTAGGTTCCCGGAGACGCCCTGATGCGCGGCAATGGCCGCGGCGGCGTTGAGCAGCACGGCATCACGGACCGGTCCGTGTTCGCCGGCGAACACACGATGCGCCACTGCGGCATTGAACTCCGCATCGCCGCCTCCGAGGGCCTCGATGGGTGCCCGGTCGATTCCGTAGTCGAGTGGATCGATCGTCTCGATGGTCACCGAGCCGCCGGACACCACGTGCACCGTTGTCGTGGTGGACAGGGTGATCTCGTCCAGTCCGTCGTCGCCGCGCACGACGAGCACCGAGCTGCCACGGCCGGCGAACACGTCGGCCATCACGGGAGCCAAACTCTCGAAGGCGCAGCCGATCAGACCTGCGCGCGGGCGGCCCGGATTGGTGAGAGGCCCCAGCACGTTGAAGACCGTCGGGATGCCTATCTCCTTGCGCGGTGCCGCGGCGAAGCGCAGTGCGGGGTGGTGCATCGGCGCGAAGCAGAACCCGATACCGACCTGCTCGACGCTCGCCGCGACTGCGTCGGCTCCCAGAGTCACCCGGACGCCCAGCGCTTCGAGCACGTCGGTCGTGCCGCTCTTGGACGACGCCGCGCGGTTGCCGTGCTTGACCACCCGGATGCCACTGGCGGCTACGACGATGGCGGCCATGGTGGAGATGTTGACGGTGTCGGCTCCGTCACCGCCGGTTCCGACGACATCGACGGCGTCGGTATCGGTGTCCACCAACACCGCATGCGAAAGCATGGATTCGGCGAGACCGCTCACCTCCGCCGGAGTCGGCCCCTTCATCCTGAGGGCCACTCCGAACGCTGCGATCTGTGCCGCCGTCGCGTTGTCGGCCATGATCTCGTCCATCGCCCAGCCGGTGTCTGCGCTGGAAAGGTCGGTACGAGTCGTCAACGCGCCGAGAATTCGACGCCAGGTTCGTGGCTGCTCGTCTGCGGTCGGTGCGTTCATGGCTGGTTCCGTTCGTCGATCCGTGGCCGCGGCCTTGGTGCGGTGGAAGCTTAGCCAGACGCCGGGTCGGCCTGCGCCGGCTGCAGCGCATCCCACCCGAGCACAGCGCCACCCCGGCGTTGGGCGAGGCCCGCCATTCGAGATCGCTCCTGTGAACAATGAAGCGCGTCGAGCACCTGCACGCGCTGCAGAACCAGAGGAACGCCGTCGTCCACGTGTGGGCGGTATCCATCGATGTCCGACAATTCGGCCGCGGGCCCCACTTCGTAGTCGTCCTGGGCCGCGACCGCGGCAGCGTCCTCTACTTCGTGTGCCGGCAGCAGCAGATGATGCCGAAGCAACACATCCGACGCCGCCGTCCACACCGGCGGAGTTCGGGCTGCGTCTTCGAGCACAGCCGAACACGCCTGTGCGTCGTCGAAGCAACTCGCCACTATCACCAGATCCTCGCGCGTGGGGTCCAGACGTTCTGCGGTCGACCGCGAGAACAGCCGCCGAAACCACCCACCTTCGGTGCTCTTTGCCATGAGGCCAGCCTTGCACGACTGGACCCTACCGGCCCGTACAGCCCTCCTGACCAGCGTGGGAACAAGGACGCTCCTGGATTCGTTGTGTTGCGACGCGCCCAGAGCGGACCCGGATATGCCTTCCGTACTACGACGGGTCATACTTCTTTCTGTGACGAGCGCTGTAGGGACTCAAGGATCGGCAATCACCCAACGCGTGCACTCGCTGAACCGTCCCAATATGGTCAGCGTCGGCACGATCGTGTGGCTGTCGAGTGAACTCATGTTCTTCGCCGGGCTGTTTGCGATGTACTTCGTCGCGCGAGCCCAGGCGAACGGAAATTGGCCGCCGGAACCGACCGAGTTGAACCTCACTCTGGCCGTACCGGTGACGGCCGTGCTGATCGCGTCGTCGTTCACGTGCCAGCTGGGCGTGTTCGCCGCTGAGCGCGGAGACGTCTTCGGCCTTCGACGGTGGTACATCATCACGCTGGCCATGGGCGCGTTCTTCGTGTCCGGCCAGGCGTACGAGTACTACCACCTGGTGCACGAGGGCACGACGTTGTCGAGCAGCGTGTACGGATCGGTCTTCTACATCACGACCGGCTTCCACGGACTGCACGTGATAGGCGGACTCATCGCGTTCGTCTTCCTGATCACCAGAACCCTGGTCAGTAAGTTCACTCCGGCGCAGGCCACCGCCGCCATCGTCGTCTCGTATTACTGGCACTTCGTCGACATCGTCTGGATTGCCCTCTTCGCGACTATCTACTTCATCCGCTAGTGACAGTCAGCACGCCAAAGATAACGAACGAACGGATTCAGCCCCCGACGTTCGGTCCGTCCCGACACGACAAGGGATAGAAGATGAGTACATCTCCCCCAGCAGCATCCGTCGACAAGGCCGCCGCCAAGACGCGACGGCAGCGTAAGACGCGCCGACGCATCACAGGTGCTCTCGTTCTGATGATGGGCCTTCTGAGCGCGGGTTTCCTCGCTTCGGCCCTCACACCGACTCCGCAGGTCGCTACCGCCGACACCGACTCGGCTGCGCTCATTCGCGAAGGCAAGCAGCTGTACGACACGTCGTGCGTGACGTGCCACGGTGCCAACCTGCAGGGCGTTCAGGATCGCGGACCGAGCCTCATCGGCGTCGGCGAAGCGGCTGTCTACTTCCAGGTGTCCAGTGGCCGTATGCCTGCTGTGCGTAACGAGGCGCAGGCACTCCGCAAGCCACCGAAGTTCGACGACAAGCAGATCGACGCCCTCGGTGCCTACATTCAGGCCAACGGCGGCGGACCCACGGTCATCCTCGACGACAACGGCGAGGTTGCCCAGGAATCTCTGCGCGGCGACGACATCGCACGTGGCAGTGAGCTGTTCCGGTTGAACTGTGCGTCCTGCCACAACTTCACCGGCCAGGGCGGTGCCTTGTCCTCAGGCAAGTTCGCACCCGACCTCGGTCCTGCGAACGAGCAGGAGATCTACACCGCGATGGTCACCGGCCCCCAGAACATGCCCAAGTTCTCCGACCGTCAGCTGACGATCGAGGAGAAGTCGGACATCATCGCGTACGTCAAGTCGGCTCAGGAAACCAAGGCCGCGGGCGGTTGGGGTCTCGCGGGCTTCGGTCCCGGTACCGAGATGGTTGCACTCTGGGTTGTCGGAATCGCCGCAGTCGTCGGCGCAACACTGTGGATCGGAGCTAGGTCATGAGCGACGGCGATTCCGGCCGCAAGGACGCGGCAAACACCAGTGGTGTGGATGCCGACAAGAAGTACACCGACGAGGAACTGGCTTCACTGAGCCGCGACCAGTTGGTCGAGCTCGGTACCAACCTCGACGGCGTCGACGTCGCTTTCCGCAGAAACCGCTGGGCTGTCGAGGGCACCCGGGCAGAGAAGCGCGCTGAGCGCAGTGTGGCGATCTGGTTCGCCATCGCCGGTCTTTCGGCCGTCGCGTTCATCGGTGTCTACCTGTTCTGGCCCTGGCAGTACGCCGGAATCGGCGACGAGAACTACCACCTCTACTCGCTGTACACGCCGTTGATCGGCGGCACGATGGGTCTGGCAATCCTCGCCGTCGGCGTCGGTGCGGTGCAGTTCACCAAGAAGTTCATTCCCGAAGAGGTCTCCATCCAGGATCGCCACGACGGAAGTTCGTCGGAGACGGACCGCAAGACGTTGGTGGCCGAACTGGGCGACTCTCTCGACACGTCGACCATCGGTCGCCGCAAGGTGATCAAGCGTTCCCTGTTCTTCGGCGGTGGCGCACTCGGCATCATGGCACTTCTCCCGCTCGGCGGCCTGATCAAGAACCCTTGGGCCAAGGGCGAAGATTCTCCGTTGTGGGTATCCGGTTGGACTCCTCGCTACGATGGAGAGACCATCTACCTCCGACGAGACACCGGGCGACCGGAAGATGTCGTTCTCGTTCGGCCCGAGGACTTGGACGCTGGTGCCATGGAGACTGTATTCCCGTTCCGCGAATCGGACCGCGAGAGCGAGCACGAACTCCTCGTGTCTCTACGCGGAATTCGCAACGCCGTCATGCTCATCCGCCTGCGTCCCGACGATGCGAGCACGGTCGTCAAGCGCAAGGGCCAGGAAAGCTACAACTACGGCGACTACTACGCCTACTCCAAGATCTGCACGCACTTGGGTTGCCCGACATCGTTGTTCGAGCAGCAGACAAACCGCATTCTCTGCCCTTGCCATCAGTCGCAGTTCAACGCGCTCGAGTACGCCAAGCCGATCTTCGGACCGGCCGCGCGCGCGCTGCCCCAGCTTCCCATCACAGTCAACGAGGAGGGATACCTAGTGGCACAAGCCGATTTCCACGAAGCACTGGGCCCCGCCTTCTGGGAACGTCGACCGGAGCGTGATTCATGAGTCCTTCACTGCAAACTCTCGCAGCCAAGCAGGCCGACGACGTAGACAGTCGTTACCACTTGGCGCCGGGACTGCGCCGTCAGATCAACAAGGTGTTCCCCACCCACTGGTCGTTCCTGCTCGGTGAGATCGCGCTCTACAGCTTCGTGATCCTGCTGATCTCCGGCGTTTTCCTCACCCTGTTCTTCGATCCGTCGCTCAGCGAGGTCGTCTACGACGGTTCGTACCTCCCACTCAACGGTGTGACGATGTCTCGTGCGTACGCCACTGCCCTCGACATATCGTTCGAGGTCCGCGGTGGTCTGTTCATGCGACAGATCCACCACTGGGCTGCACTGATGTTCGCCGCGTCGATCATCGTGCACATGGCCCGCATCTTCTTCACGGGTGCGTTCCGTCGCCCCCGCGAGGCCAACTGGGTCATCGGCTGCCTGCTACTGATCCTGGCGATGTTCGAGGGCTTCTTCGGATACTCCCTTCCCGACGACCTGCTCTCGGGCACCGGTCTTCGCGCCGCCTTCTCCGGCATCACGATGAGCATCCCGATTGTCGGAACGTGGATGCACTGGCTGATCTTCGACGGCGACTTCCCGGGCACCATCATCATTCCTCGCCTGTACGTGGCTCACGTCCTGCTGCTGCCGGCAATCATCCTGGCGTTGATCGCAGCTCACCTCGCCCTGGTCTGGTACCAGAAGCACACGCAGTTCCCCGGACCGGGACGTACCGAGAAGAACGTCGTCGGCGTTCGTATTCTCCCGGTCTTCGCGGTCAAGTCCGGCGCATTCTTCGCCGTGACGTTCGGTGTCCTCGCAGCAATGGGTGGTCTGCTTCAGGTCAACCCCATCTGGAATCTGGGTCCGTACAACCCGTCGCAGGTCTCGGCAGGTTCGCAGCCCGACTTCTACATGATGTGGACCGACGGCCTGGCTCGACTCTGGCCCGCATGGGACATCTACATCGCCGGTCGCTACACCATCCCGGCCGTGTTCTGGGTGGCAGTGATCATGGGTCTCGTATTCACGGTCATGATCGCCTACCCGTGGATCGAGAAGCGCCTCACCGGTGACACTGCACACCACAACCTGCTGCAGCGTCCTCGCGATGTGCCGGTCCGCACGGCCATCGGCGCGATGTCCATCGCGTTCTACGTCGTCCTGACGCTCTCCTGCGTCAACGACCTGATCGCGTACAAGTTCGACATCTCGCTCAACGCCATGACCTGGATCGGTCGAATCGGCGTACTGATCCTGCCTCCGATCGCCTACTTCGTTGCCTACCGGTTCTGCATCGGTCTGCAGCGCAGCGACCGGGCGGTACTCGAGCACGGAATCGAAACCGGAATCATCAAGCGCCTCCCGCACGGCCAGTACGTGGAAATCCACCAGCCGCTCGGACCGGTCGACGATCACGGACATCCGGTTCCTCTCGACTACCAGGGCGCACCGGTACCCAAGAAGATGAACAAGCTCGGCTCGGCCGGTAAGCCCGGCTCGGGATCGTTGTTCACCCCGGACCCTGTGGCTCAGAGCAAGGCACTCGAAGATGCACTGCACAAGGGCGAACACGAGCAGCTCGCGATGCTCCGCAACTACCAGGCGGGAATTCTCGGCAACGGCTCGAACGGCCACTCGAACGGGAACGGGAACGGCAACGGCCACGCAAATGGCAACGGCCACTCGAACGGGAACGGCAACGGCCACGCGAATGGCAACGGGCACGAAGACGCGGCGATCACGTCGGGTCGTCAGGACAGCGACAGCGATCACTGATATCTGACACAGCACGAAAGAAGGGCGGCACCGGCAACGGTGCCGCCCTTCTTTGCGTCCACTGCACTTGGACAAGACGAAGCGTCCACACCGACGGACAGGGACCTTCGTGCCTCTCCCCTCCCCCGGCCTCCGGCGTCCCCACACGCCGAGCTCGAACAGTCGGCGGACCGTCTCAGTGCGAGCGCACCACTGGGTCGCAACAGATCGGCCTCACCGGTATTACTATCGGCACATGGTCCGAATCCCCCTCACCCCCGGCGAACTCGCTCGCGGTGCCAGGCTCGGCGCAACACTGCGTCGTTACCGAGGCAGCCGCACCATGACCGATGTCGCCGACGCCGCCGGCATCTCGGTCGAGACGCTCAGAAAGATCGAGACCGGACGCATACCGACTCCAGCATTCTTTACCGTCGCGGCCCTGTGCGAGGCGCTGAGCATCTCGTTGGACGCCTTGGCGGACTCGACCTCGGACTCGATAGCGAGACACTCCGAGGCCGACGCCTCCTGACGTCACGGACGCCCACTCCTGGTCGCCCCCCACCCCTCGTCGCGCACCTTTCTTGGGCCGTCATCGCTACACGTGCCGTCGCGGAGGCTCTTGAACTCACACGGGTACAAAAAAGGGCCCCGATCGTTCTCGCGAACGATCGGGGCCCTTTTCTGACGAAGGCAATCAGTGGCGCTCGGCTCCGACGTGGTACTCGAACACCAAACCAGCGGCCGCTGCGATGACGCAGACGACGCCCACAGCGATGAGCCACGGCTGGAAGAAAGCGAATCCGAGAGCCGTGATGGACGCAGCGCCGGCGAGCACGATCGGCCAGAAGCTGCCGGGGCTGAAGAAGCCCAGATCGCCTGCGCCGTCACTGACCTCGGCATCGTCGAAGTCTTCGGGGCGGGTGTCGAGGCGTCGGGCGACGAACCGGAAGTACGTACCGACGATCAACGTCAAACCTACCGACAGGAAGATCGCGGTGACGCCGGCCCATTCCACTCCGGTGCGGCTCAGGCCCGTGAACAACGCGTACACGATGCCGACCAGGAGGAAGAAGACAGTGAGGATCTCGAAGATCTTGGCTTCGATTTTCATATCAGCATGCTTCCTTGGTCAGTTGCCTTCGGCGACAGTGGCGGTACGGACGGTGCGATCGGTCTCGAACGGCGAGGTACTCGTTGCGAGCGGGCTCTCACCGATGGCGTCGAGCGCCTGCGCATTGGTGAGCGCTTCGCCGCCCTCGGACACCGGCTTGCGCAGCTCGATGTACTGCTCGAACTTGTCCGGTGACACAGCGCGAACCTCGAAGTTCATCATCGAGTGGAAGGTGCCACACATTTCGGTGCACCGACCGACGAACGATCCTTCGCGTTCGATCTCGCTGATCTGGAACACGTTGTCGGAGTGGTTCTCCTCGGGGTTAGGAAGAACGTCACGCTTGAACAGGAATTCCGGTACCCAGAAGCCGTGGATGACGTCCGAGGACGCGAGCACGAACTCGATGCGCTTACCGGTCGGGAGAACCAGTACCGGGATCTCGTCGCTGGATCCGACCGTTTCGATCTTGTTGTAGTGCAGGTAGGACAGGTCCTGCGGGATCGCTCCATGGATCGCTCCTGGAACGAATTCGCCGTCCTCGCTTCCCTCGGCACCTTCGCCGGGAGTAGCGGCGGCTTCCGCTGCGGCCTGCTGCTCTTCGTCGGTGCCCTCGTACTTGGCAGCACCGTCCTTGAGGTCGATAGTCCGGTAGCCGAACTTCCAGTTCCACTGGTACGCAGTGACGTCGACCTGCACGTCGGGGTCGGCCTGCTTCTCGTCGACGTAGTTCTGCACCACGACGGTGAAGTAGAACAGGACGGCGATGATGACGAACGGCACGGCCGTGTAGAACAGCTCGAGCGGAACGTTGTACGCCGTCTGGCGGGGGAACTCCGGTGAGCTCTTCTTCTTACGGTGGAAGAGCACCACCCAGAAGATCAGGACCCACACGACGATGCCCATGACCAAGGCGGCAATAACCGACCAGGTCCACAGGTCGCCGATGCGTCGCCCCTGAGGAGTGACGCCAGAGGCGAAACCGAAATTGAGTACGTTGTCGCTGCTGATGGAACAGCCCGACAGCATCAACGCGGCTACACCGAGAAATGCTGTCAGCCCCGCTCGCCGAAGGATCCGACTATGCGCCACGTTCACGCCTTCCTGATTGCCCACCACTGAAGAATAAGGGCTTCCACATGGAGATGCCCGAGTACTACGCAGCGTAGACCAAAGCCGACGGATAGCCATCCTTGGGTCGTTACCTACGCTCGCGCGTGTCTGCGGCATACTCGGTTCCTGATCTGCCGTCCCGCTGACGCCGCTCGCGGAGACTCGGACCGCTGCATTGTCCCCAACTGCGAGAAGAGGTAGCAGACGCTGTGTGTGGACTGCTCGGAGTACTCACGTCTCACGGAACGACCGCCGCCGGAGTCGAGCTGGTGAGCTCGGCAACCCACTGCATGCGACACCGAGGCCCGGACGAGCCCGGCGGCACGTGGCACGACGACGACGTCGTCTACGGCTTCAACCGGTTGTCGTTCATCGACATCGAACACTCGCATCAGCCGATGCGATGGGGTCCGCCCGAGTCGCCGAACCGGTACGCACTCGTCTTCAACGGCGAGATCTACAACTACCTCGAGTTGCGCGCGGAGTTGGCGCATGATCATGGAGCAGAGTTCGCCACAGAGGGCGACAGCGAATCGATCGTCGCCGCATTCCACTACTGGGGTCCTGCCGCAGTGCAGCGACTGCGGGGCATGTTCGCGTTCGCGGTCTGGGACACCGAGACCCGCCAGATGTTCATTGCACGCGATCCCTTCGGCATCAAGCCGTTGTTCCTGGCCACCGGCCCGGGAGGCACCGCATTCGGCAGTGAGAAGAAGAGCGTGCTCGAGTTGATGGACCTGGTCGGGGTCGACGACGATCTCGATCAGCGCGCCATCGAGCACTACACCGTGCTTCAGTACGTCCCCGAGCCCGAGACCCTCCACGCGGGGATCCGTCGGCTCGAATCCGGCTGCTACGCCACCCTCTCCCCCGGTACCGCGCCGAAGGTCACCCGATACTTCACGCCGAAGTTTCCGGTCCAACCTTTCGCGCCCGGCAGCGAGAAGGCTCGTTACCAGGAGATCGCCGAGGCGCTCGAAGATTCGGTCGCCAAGCACATGCGCGCCGATGTGACAGTCGGGTCCTTCCTGTCGGGCGGCATCGATTCGACGGCCATCGCGGCGCTGGCAATCCGCCACAATCCTGATCTGATCACCTTCACCACCGGTTTCGAGCGTGATGGGTACTCCGAGGTCGACGTCGCCGCGGAGTCGGCGGCTGCCATCGGTGCTCGCCACATCGTCAAGGTCGTCGGGCCGGAAGAGTTCGCGGCATCCATCCCCGAGATCGTCTGGTACCTGGACGACCCGGTGGCGGATCCGGCCCTCGTACCGCTGTACTTCGTCGCCAAGGAGGCGCGCAAGCACGTGAAGGTCGTGCTGTCCGGCGAGGGCGCGGACGAATTGTTCGGCGGGTACACAATCTATCGTGAGCCGCTGTCACTGAAGCCGTTCGAGTCGCTTCCGGCATTCCTCAGACGCGCTGCCGGGTCGTTGAGCGAGCGGATTCCGGAAGGTACCCGCGGAAAAAGTCTGCTGAACCGTGGATCGATGACTCTCGAAGAGCGGTATTACGGAAACGCTCGCAGCTTCAACGACGCACAACTGCGGTCCGTACTGCGCGAATTCCGACCGGAATGGACCCACCAGGACGTCACTGCGCCGATCTACGCGCAGTCGCAGGGCTGGGATCCGGTGGCTCGCATGCAGCACCTGGACCTGTTCACGTGGTTGCGCGGCGACATCCTGGTCAAAGCCGACAAGATCACCATGGCGAATTCGCTCGAACTCCGAGTCCCGTTCCTGGACTCGGAGGTCTACAGGGTCGCCGAGAAGCTGCCGCTCGAGCAGAAGATCACCAAGGACACCACCAAATACGCCTTGCGCCAGGCGCTCGAGGGGATCGTTCCCGGTCACGTACTGCATCGCGCCAAACTGGGATTCCCTGTGCCACTGCGCCATTGGCTGCGCGGCACGGAACTCTTCGACTGGGCGCACCAGCAGATCGCCGATTCGCAGACCGATCACCTGCTGAACAAGCCCGCCATAGTCGCGATGCTCAACGACCATCGCGCCGGAAAATCCGATCACAGCCGACGTCTGTGGACGCTGCTGATCTTCATGGTGTGGCACGGCATCTTCGTCGAGAAGCGCATCGTGCCGCAGATCGCCGAACCGGAATACCCGGTCAATATCTGACCGGTACACCCGTCTCCCCCGGGATCAATGTGGATTCCAGTCGCTCAGATTGCAACAAAGCCGCATTGATCCCGCTGAGGGAGGCCGATCTCAGGCCGGCAGCAGCCCGCCGATCTCCTCGCCTGCCTCGGTGCCGTAGGCCGCGCTCAGACGCTTGATCGCTTCGTCGCGGTTCAGGCTCCACTCCTGCGTTCCGGTGGTTTCGAGAACCAGAACTGCGACGAGCGAGCCGAGTTGCGCTGCACGTTCGATGCTTGCTCCGGCCAGATGCGCGGTGAGGAAACCGGCGCGGAAGCCGTCGCCGACGCCGGTCGGATCGACCTTGCTGGTTTCCGGTACGACACCGATGTGGGTATGCGCACCGTCCTTGGTGACGATGTCCACGCCGCGCTTGCCCAATGTGGTGACACGCAGATCCACCTTCGCGGCGATGTCTTCGTCGGACATGCCGGTCTTCTGCTTGAGCAGAGCCCATTCGTACTCGTTGGTGAACAGATACGCGGCGCCGTCGATCATCTCCATTGCCTGTGCAGCATCGAGGCGAGCGAGCTGCTGAGACGGGTCGGCCGCGAACGGGATGCCCGCAGCGCGGCACTGGGCGGTGTGCGCTGTCATCGCATCGGGGTCGTTGGCACCGATCAGAACCAGATCCAGGTCGTGCTGGGTCGCCAGCGCTTCGATGGAAATATCGCGAGCCTCACTCATGGCCCCGGGGTAGAACGATGCGATCTGGGCCATGTCCTGGTCCGTGGTGCAGACGAAACGCGCAGTGTGGGCGGTTGCGGAGATGCTCACGCCACTGCAGTCGACGCCGTGTTCTTCGAGCCAGCCGCGGTATTCGGCGAAGTCCGGTCCCACAGCCCCCACGAGCAGCGGTGAGCCGCCGAGGACCCCGAGCGCGTAAGCGATGTTGCCGCCTACTCCTCCTTTGCGGATGACCAGGTCGTCGACCAGAAAGCTCAACGAGATGTTCGAGATCTGGTCGGCGACGATCTGCTCGGCGAACCGTCCGGAGAATCGCATCAGATGGTCGGTCGCTATCGAGCCGGATACCGCGAGAGTCACGAAGGAGAGCCTTTCGAATGGAGGTGCTGGTTTGCTGACAGGCAGACACGACTGTGACCGATACACGCATGCGTGTATCGGTCACAGTCGAAAACGGGTCAGCTCAGTTGAACGAGTCGCCGCACGCGCACGAACCCGTGGCGTTCGGGTTGTCGATCGTGAAGCCCTGCTTCTCGATCGTGTCCACGAAGTCGATGGATGCACCCTCGACGTAGGGGGCGCTCATCCGGTCCACTGCGAGGGTGACGCCGTTGAAGTCGACCGCGAGGTCTCCGTCGAGGCTTCGATCGTCGAAGAAGAGCTGGTAACGCAATCCTGCACAACCACCCGGCTGCACCGCGATGCGCAGCGCGAGGTCGTCGCGGCCTTCTTGATCCAGCAACGCCTTGGCCTTGGCCGACGCGGTGTCGGTCATGGTGACCTTGTGCGCCGTGGTTTCGGTTGTTGTGGTCTCGCTTGAAACGGTCATGGGCTCTCCCTATCAGTCGTACAAAACCCGTGAACTACTCAACCGTACTCTCGGTGCCTCTATTCCTCACGCTCGCCGCCTCGGATTCACGGCAGAGTCGGCAACCTCGCCGGCGATACGTGCGGCCAGCAGTTCGAGCTGGTTGGCTGCATCGGACATCGCCAACTCCACCGATCCCGCGAACTCGCTGATCGAATGTGCGGCCTCGATACCGGCCGAGGCCAGGTCGTCCTCGGTCAACGTGACCTGTCCCGCGAGCACGATCGTCTCCACCCCGGTCGCGCCACCGGCGGCCGCGATTCTGGTCACCAGCTTGCCGCGCAGCGATTGTGAATCGAACTTTCCCTCACCCGTCAACACCAGATCGACGGTCTCGAGCAGTTCTTGCTGTCCGGTTCGCTCGGCCACCACGACGGCCCCCGACTGCTGGGTGCCGCCGAGTGCGAACAAGGCGGCACCGAGGCCGCCCGCGGCTCCTGCACCCGGCCGCTTCGCCACGTCGTGACCCGCTGCGGACAGAACTGCGGCCCAGTCGGTGTTCAGCTCCTCGAGTCTTTCGACCGTCTCGATGTCGGCACCCTTCTGCGGGCCGAACACCCGAGCCGCACCCCACTCGCCCAACAGCGGATTTTCCACATCCGATGCAGCGACAAGGTCGATCCCCGACAATCGAGCGACCGCCGATCCCAGTCCGCCCAGCGCGCGTATCAGCGCACGGCCGCCGTCGGTGCAACTGCTGCCGCCGAGCCCGACGAAGATCGTTCGAGCCCCGCTGCCGATCGCTGCATCGATCAGTTGCCCGACGCCGTAACTGCTGGCTTTCAGTGCGGACAGGGGGCTCGGCGGACCGTCGAGCAGATGCAGCCCGCACGCCTGCGCTGATTCGATGTATGCCGCTTGGCCGTCGAGCAGCCAGCGGGCCCGAACCGGGGTGCCGAGCGGTCCGTCGACGTCGGCGACCTGCACAGTGCCGATGCGCGAGGCCAGCACCTCGACGAATCCGGGCCCGCCGTCGGATTGGGGGGCGAGCTCGAGTTGGTCCTGCTGTCGAACCGACGCCCATCCCTTCGCGATTGCATGGGCCGCGTCCGCGGCGGTCAGGGTGTCTCCGAAGGAATCGGGCGCAATCATCACTCGCATCGTGGAAAGTCTAGGGCCGCACCATGCGAACGGCATCTGCTGATCTGCTAGCTGACCTGGCCGGTGTTCGAGATCGATACGTCATCCCATACTCTGGATGCGTGAAGCTGCTACGCCGTGGAAACTCCGACAATTCGGACGAACAGAACTCGAACGAATCCGAGTCGACTGCGTCCGGGAACGAGGCCGCATCTCCGGTGTCCCTCGGCAAGGGCCGGCCGACACCCAAGCGCCGTGACGCCGAGTCCCGTCGGCGTGGTCCGGTCGCTCCGGCTCCCCTGACGAGCAAAGAGGCTCGCGAGCGCCGCAAGGCGAACAAGGGCAGCAAGGAAGACCGCAAGGCCGCGTCCAACGAGCGCCGCGCCGCTGCAGCCGAGCGCCGTGCGCGCATGCTGGCCGGTGACGACAAGTACCTACTCCCCCGCGACAAGGGTCCGGTTCGCGCGTACGTTCGCGACATCGTCGATGCGCGGCGCAATCTCGTCGGACTGTTCATGCCGCTCGCACTGATCCTGATCTTCGCACTGTTCCTGCAGCCTGCGGTGCAGCAGTACGTCACTCTCGGCATGTTCGTGATGATGCTGTTCATGGTCGGCGAGGGCATCTACCTCGGCAAGATGATCAACAACAAGATCCGAGTCCGATTCCCCGAGACCACGGACGGCGGCTTCAAGATCGGGTGGTACGCATTCGTCCGCGCGTCCCAGATTCGCAAGATGCGCGCACCCAAGCCGCGAGTCAGCGCCGGCGCGGCTGTCTGACGTCGGTGGGTGAACCGACTCGAACCCTCGTACTCGGTGGTGCCCGCTCCGGTAAGTCCGCGCACGCCGAGTCGTGTGCCGTCACGGAGCCGGTTCGCTACCTCGCTACCGGTAGGCGCGACCACACCGACGATGATTGGCAGCGTCGCATCGACCTCCATCGGGCGTCGAGACCGCAGCATTGGTCCACCGTCGAGACGGTGACCGCGCTGGCCTCATCGATTTCGGAGCCCTGGGACGGCACCACCCTGGTCGACGACCTCGGAACATGGCTGACGGGGATGCTCGACGACGCTCGGGCGTGGGAGCGACCGCGCGGCACGATCACGCCGGCCGTCGACGATCTTGTCGGGGCGGTTGCGGACTGCACGTCCACCCTTGTGCTGGTCAGTCCCGAGGTAGGTCTGTCCGTGGTTCCCGAATCGCATTCCGGACGCCTCTTCCGAGACGAGCTCGGACTGCTGAACTCTCGACTCGCCGCAGTGTGTGACAGGGTTCTGCTGGTCGTCGCGGGACTCGCGATGACCCTCAAGGAACCACCGGCAGACTTCATCACCGCGAAAGGCGAAGTGTGACAACTCTTTCGGCAGAAGATTCGGCGTCGTCGCCGTTTCGTCCGGTGACCGCTCCGTCCGATTCGGCTCGCTCGGCCGCCGAGGATCGCCAACGTGAACTCACCAAGCCCGCCGGCAGCCTCGGCCGCCTGGAGAAGCTCGGTGAATGGATCGCGGCGTGCCAGGACAGCTGCCCTCCACGCTCGCTCGATCGGGTGCGCGTCGTCGTCTTCGCCGGCGATCACGGGATCGCAGCGCATGGAGTTTCTGCGTACCCGCCGGAGGTGACAGCTCAGATGGTCGAGAACATTCGCGGCGGCGGGGCGGCAGTCAATGTGCTCGCCGACATCGCCGGCGCCACGGTGCGGGTGGTCGATATCGCGGTGGACGCCGAGACCGATTCGTCGGTGTCGGCGTTCAAGATACGACGTTCCAGCGGATCGATCGACCGCGAGGATGCACTGAGCGAAGCCGAGGTTCGAGCAGCGCTCGCCGCGGGAGCAGCCATCGCAGACGAGGAGGTCGACGGTGGGGCGGATCTGCTCATCGCGGGCGATCTGGGTATCGGAAACACCACTCCCGCAACAGTATTGACCGCGATCCTTACCGACACCGAACCTGTTGCGGCCGTGGGCCGAGGCACCGGAATCGACGACGCCGGGTGGATCAGGAAGACCGCCGCAATCCGGGACGCCATGCGTCGAGCGCGACCGGTCGCCAAGAACCCGACCGATCTGCTCCGGGTAGCGGGCGGTGCCGACTTCGCGGCGCTGGCCGGATTTCTCGCACAGGCCGCGCATCGTCGCACCCCGGTGATTCTCGACGGCCTCGTGGTGACCGCGGCCGCGTTGGTGGCAGAGGACGGCGCGGCCGGGGCACGGGACTGGTGGGTTGCCGGGCACCGCTCGGCCGAGCCCGCTCACACACTTGCGTTGCGTCATTTGCGTCTCGAACCGATCGTCGAGCTGGCCATGAGACTGGGTGAAGGGTCCGGTGCCCTCGCGGCACTGCCTCTGGTTCGTGCGGGCGTCGGCACGTTGAACTCGATGGCGACTTTCGCCGACTCCGGTGTCAGCACCGGCGACAACGAAGCCGACAGCACTACCGAAGACCACTGACGGTGCGCGGGCGAGCCGATGGACTGTTGCTCGCGTTCTCCTGGCTGACCGTACTGCCCGTACGCGGCCCCGAGAACGTCGATCGACACGCGGCCGGACGGGCGATAGCTCGTGCTCCGATCGTCGGTCTCGCTCTCGGCGGCACCTGCGCGGCGCTGGTGTGGGCATCGATCACCGTCGGACTGTCGCCGCTGCTCAGCGGACTGGTCGGCGTCGCGGCTGCTGCATTGCTGACCAGGGGGATGCACCTGGACGGCCTGGCCGACACCGCAGACGGACTCGGTTGCTACGGCCCGCCCGAGCGCGCGAGAGAAGTCATGAAGTCCGGCAGCGCAGGCCCGTTCGGAGTGGCAGCGCTTGCTCTGGTGTTGGGGATACAGGCTGCAAGCGTGGGCCAGCTCGCTCAGTTGCACATGTGGTGGGCCATCGTGTTCGTCTCGGTCATCGGACGTGTGTCGGTGGTGCTCGCGTGCCGCCGAGGGATCGACGCGGCGGCACCGACCGGCTTCGGCGCGCTGGTGGCAGGCACTCAGTCGACCGCACTCGTGGCGTTGTGGACAGGCGTGGCAACGGCCATGTCCGTATACATCAGGCCCGACCGCCCGTGGCACGGCCCTCTGGTGGTCGTCGTTGTGCTCGCCCTTGCCGTGGTTCTGACTCGGCACTGCGTCCGACGCTTCGGCGGTCTCTCCGGCGACGTGCTCGGGGCCGGAATCGAGACCACCACCGCCCTGGCCGCGATCGGCATTCTCGTCGGGAGCTAGCGGAGTGTGGTCATCCAACCGTGGGTATCGGCGAACGTGCCGCGCTGGATGCCGGTGAGCGTGTCTCGCAGTGCGAGCGTGATCTCGCCGGGCTCGCCGCCTGCGATCTCGAATGCGCCCTCGGTGGACTTGACGCTGCCCACTGGGGTGATGACGGCTGCGGTGCCACAGGCGAACACCTCGGTGATCTCGCCCGAGTCGGCACCCTTGCGCCACTCCTCGGTGGAGATTCGGCGTTCTTCGACGGGGATGCCGGCGTCCGTCGCCAGCGCCAGCAGCGAGTCACGCGTGATGCCGGGGAGGAGCGATCCGGACAGCGATGGCGTCACCAGTCGCGCATCGGAGCCCGAGCCGAAGACGAAGAACAGGTTCATCCCGCCCATCTCCTCGACGTAGCGGCGCTCGGTGGCGTCGAGCCAGACCACCTGATCGCATCCTTCGTCGCTGGCCTGCGCCTGGGCGAGGAGTGACGCGGCATAGTTGCCTGCGAACTTCGCAGCTCCAGTACCGCCCGGTGCCGCCCGGACGTACTCGGTGGACAGCCAGACGCTCACCGGCTTGACTCCCCTGGGGAAGTACGCGCCCGCGGGCGAGGCGATCAGCATGTACCGGTACGAGTCGGCGGGGCGCACGCCCAGGCCGGCTTCGGTGGAGAACATGTACGGACGGACGTACAACGCGTCCTCACCGCCGGCCGCGGGCACCCACTCGTGGTCGAGTTCGAGCAGCTTCTCGATCGATCCGACGAAGAGCTCGTCCGAGAGTTCCGGCATCGCGAGCCGGCGAGCCGAGGACCGGAACCGCTCGGCGTTGGACTCCACCCGGAACGTCGAGAGGTCACCGTTCGGCTGACGGTAGATCTTGAGGCCCTCGAAGATGGCCTGTCCGTAATGCAGCACCATCGCCGCCGGGTCGAGCTCGATCGGGCCGTACGGAGCGATCGTCGCGTCGTGCCAGCCACGGTCTCGGGTGTAGTCGATGTACACCATGTGATCTGTGAAGTGCTTTCCGAATCCTGGTGCGGCAAGCACGGCGTCGCGCTCCGCCGGTGTAGCGGGCGAGGGATGCTGCACGTACGCGAATTCGGAAACACCTGTCATGCCCGAGATCCTATCGTGGAGGTCACCCGCTCTCGCGCGGTCACCTGGTCTTGGCAGCGACGAACGGTGGCGCGACCACTTCGCAGCGCAACGCACGCCCGCGAACATCGACCTCGACCTCCGAACCGACCGCCGGAGCTGCCTCGGCGTCGAGCAGGGCCAGGGCGATACCCACCTTGAGCGACGGTGAGAAAGTTCCAGAGGTCGTCGTCCCGATGTCCTGACCCGACGCCCGCACGGTGAGACCGGGGCGGAGTACGCCGCGGTCGAGAGCTTTCAGTCCGCGCAGTGTTCGCGCCGGCCCATCGGCCTTCTCCGCGGTCAGTGCCTCCTTGCCCCAGAACGCGTCCTTCTTCCAGCCGATCGCCCAACCGCACCGGGCTTGCAGGGGCGAAATGTCCAGTGACAGTTCGTGTCCGTGCAGCGGGTATCCCATCTCGGTGCGCAGAGTGTCGCGTGCTCCGAGCCCGCACACCTGTCCCCCACGAGACCGCACGGCGGCCAGCAGTGCGCGGAAGAGCGGTTCCACATCGCCCGCCGGTGGAACGAGTTCGTAGCCGTGCTCGCCGGTGTAACCGGTTCGGCACACCCGCACTGCCACCGAATTCCAGGTTGCGTCCTCGAACGCCATGTAGTCCATGTCGGTCGGCAGGCCCAGTTCCTGCAGCACCTCGGCCGCTTTCGGCCCCTGCACGGCCAGCACTCCGAACTCGCGGTGCTGATTCACCACCGACACGCCGTCGGGTGCCTGCGCCGCCATCGCGGCGACGACCTCGGCCGTGTTGGCCGCGTTCGGCACCAGGAAGACGTCGCCGTCGGAGACGTAATACGCGATGAGGTCGTCGACCACCCCGCCGGATTCCGTGCAGCACAGGGTGTACTGCGCTTTACCCGGCTCGATGCGGCCGAGATCGTTGGTCAGAACAGAGTTGACGAAGGCGGCAGCGCCGGGTCCGGTGACCGACGCTTTGCCCAGGTGGCCGACGTCGAACAGACCTACGGTTTCCCGCACCGCGGTGTGCTCGACGACCACACCGGCGTACGACACCGGCATGGTCCAACCGCCGAAAGGCGCGAATGTCGCACCCAATTCGGTGTGTACGGCGTGCAGCGGTCCCTCGATCAGGTCGGTGTCGGTCATGGCGGTCACGCTAGCTCACATCACGGCTCGTGCGGGCCCTGCGGACCGAGTTCGTCCCTCGGTCCGCTGCGCCATCGATCGTCATTAGGATCGAGGTACCTACACGTCAACCCCTACAGGAGCAGCCACGTGCCTTCCCCTTCGACGCTATCCCGCACTCTCGGACCCGACCTGGTCCTCGCGGGCAAGCTCGGCAAGAAAGTCGACGTTCTCGTCGTCGCGCTGAGTACCAGTGACGACGGCCTCGAGCTCGCCATCACCGACGACATTTCGGATGACGCCGTTGCTTCCGAACTCCTCGACGCCTTCGAATCCGTCGGTGCCACCGGCAAAGCCGACGAGCTCGTTCGGATACCGGCTCCGTCCGGACTGCCCGTCTCCAGTGTCCTGGCAGTTGGCCTTGGCAACGCTGCCGACATCGACAGCGAACGCATTCGTCAGTCGGCCGGTACCGCGGCACGCTCGCTCAAGGGTGTCGATACGGTCGCGACGACGTTGTCCGCACTCGATCTCGGAGCGGCCGCAGAGGGGTTCTTCCTCGGCGCGTATCAGTTCACCGAATTCAAGTCCGCACTGTCGGCACCGAAGGCCGACGGTCTTCCCCTCGCCCGCGTCGAATTGCTCGTTGCCGACTCTCGCTCGAAGGATGCCAAGAACGAGCTGGCGCGCTCGGTCGCCATTGCCGAATCCGTGGCGGTGGCACGTGATTTCGTGAACACCCCACCGAGCCACCTCTATCCGGAGGAATTCGCGGACCGAGCCAAATCGCTCGGCACCGCAGCAGGACTGAAAGTCGAGATCCTCGACGACAAGGCCTTGGAAAAGGGTGGTTACGGCGGCATTCACGGAGTCGGTAAGGGATCCTCGCGGTTGCCGCGATTGGTTCGCCTGACCCACGCCGGCGGCAAGCGTGGCACCAAGAAGGTTGCCCTGGTGGGCAAGGGAATCACGTTCGACACCGGCGGCATCTCCATCAAACCCGCTGCGGGCATGGAGAACATGACCTCGGACATGGGCGGCGCGGCTGCGGTCATCGCGACGGTGATCCTCGCCGCGAAGGTCGGCCTGCCACTCGATGTCATCGCGACGGTGCCGATGGCCGAGAACATGCCGTCGGGCACCGCGCAGCGTCCCGGCGATGTGTTGACGCAGTACGGCGGCATCACCGTCGAAGTGATCAACACCGACGCCGAAGGTCGACTGGTGCTGGCCGACGCGATAGTGCGTGCCTGCGAGGACGATCCGGATTACCTCATCGACACAGCAACGCTCACCGGGGCTCAGGTCGTAGCGCTCGGCAACAGAACGCCGGGCGTGATGGGTACCGACAACTTCCGCGACCGGGTTGCCGAAATCTCCCAGGCCATCGGCGAGAACGGCTGGGCCATGCCGCTTCCGAAGGAGATTCGACGCGAACTCGACTCCAAGGTGGCCGATCTGGCGAACGTCACCAACGGCCGGGCCGGAGGAATGCTGGCAGCAGCTCTGTTCCTGAAGGAATTCGTGGCCGACGGCGTCGAATGGGCACACATCGATGTCGCGGGCCCGGCCTACAACACCGGAGGCCCCTTCGGCTACACCGGCAAGGGCGGCACCGGAGTTCCCGTGCGGACCATGTTCGCGGTTCTCGAAGACATAGTCGAGAACGGCTGATTCGGACCGTCCGTGCGCGAGGAGCAACGTCCTCGCGCACGGACTTCGATCACACGTCGCGCTGCTGCTGTTCGCGCTTCTTGATGATCTTCTGGCGCGCGTCGTGGTCGCGCATTCGCTGGGGATACCCGGTCTTGCGGACGTCGTACACCGGGATCTTCAGGTCGGGTCCGATCTTTCGTGCATATTTTTCATCCAGCGGCCGCCGGGTCCATTCGCCGTCGTTCGCGACCAGTACGACGGTCAGCGGGGTCACCGTCGTCTTGGGCTCGACGTAGGCCTCGACACCGATTCGCGCGGCGGTCCAATCGGCCAGGTACTGGGCGACCGACCCTTCGGGGCCACGTTTGGCGGCCCCGCCGCTTCGTTTGAGTCGATCGAACAATCCCACGAGAACATCCTTTTCGTACGGCCTATGGATCGCCGGCACGGATGCCGGAAATGTTGTTACCCGCCAGTTTGCCAGGCGTGTTGTGCGCCCTAGGGGAACGGCGAGGCGACAACAATGGAAGGATGACTGTAGAGGGTTCAGCTCTCTTGATAGTGAACCAAGGCTCGTGAAGTGAGTAAGTGAGTTGCCGAGAGGGAGTGTCGACGTGGGCGCTGGATCGAGCCGAACATGCTCGGTGAGTGTCGATCGCACCGGTGCCTCCGTCGAATCGAATCACCCAACTCTCGTCCATGAACCCTGTTCCGCCAGCACAATGGTCTGCGACCACAAGTCGTAAGAACTACATCACCCGCATACAACTGTCGAGGAGTCAACAGACATGGCCTTCTCCGTCCAGATGCCAGCTCTCGGTGAGAGTGTCACCGAGGGAACTGTCACGAGGTGGCTCAAACAAGAAGGCGACACCGTCGAAGTCGACGAGCCATTGCTCGAAGTCTCCACGGACAAGGTCGATACCGAGATCCCGTCGCCTGCTGCCGGTGTTCTCACCAAGATCGTCGCTCAGGAAGACGACACCGTCGAGATCGGTGGCGAGCTCGCCCAGATCGGTGACGCAGGCGAGGCCCCCTCGTCCGACGCACCGGCCGAGGACGCTGCCCCCGCCGAGGAATCGGCACCCGAGGAAGCTGCCGAGGAGCCCACTCCCGCAGCCGAGCCCGAGCCCCAGGCAGAGGAGGAGGCACCCGCAGCGAGTGCATCGTCCGACTCGTCAGGATCCGGTACGCCCGTGACGATGCCCGAGTTGGGTGAGTCCGTCACCGAGGGCACCGTGACCCGATGGCTCAAGGCCGTCGGCGACGAGGTTGCAGTCGACGAGCCGCTGCTCGAGGTCTCCACCGACAAGGTCGATACCGAGATCCCGTCTCCGGTCGCCGGAACTCTGCTCGAAATCTCCGCCGAGGAAGACGACACGGTTGCCGTCGGTGGCCAGCTCGCCGTCATCGGATCCGGATCGCCCGCCGAGAAGGCTCCCGAGCCCGAGGCCACCCCGGAGCCCGAGGCCCCGAAGGCCGAAGAGCCGAAGAAGGAAGAGCCGAAGAAGGAGGCTCCCAAGCAGGAAGCCCCGAAGGCCGAGCCCAAGCCCGAGCCGAAGCAGGAGGCTCCCAAGGCCGCTCCGGCCAAGGAGTCGGCACCGTCGGGTGATTCCAGCCCGTACGTCACACCGCTCGTCCGGAAGCTGGCGTCGGACAACGACGTCGATCTCTCCACGGTCAAGGGCACCGGTGTCGGTGGACGCATCCGCAAGCAGGACGTGCTCGCGGCTGCCGAGGCCAAGAAGGCTCCGGCAGCTCCGGCCGCCGAGGCTGCGACCGCAGCTGCCGCCAAGCCTGCTGCGCCGGCTACTGCCGGTGTTCGCCCGGAGCTCGCACATCTGCGTGGCACCACGCAGAAGATCAACCGGATCCGTCAGATCACCGCGAAGAAGACGCGCGAGTCGCTGCAGACCTCTGCTCAGCTCACGCAGACCTTCGAGGTGGATGTCACCAAGATCGCCGGTCTGCGGACGAAGGCGAAGGCGAAGTTCGCCGAGAACGAGGGCGTCAATCTGACGTACCTGCCGTTCTTCGCGAAGGCCGTCGTGGAGGCCCTCAAGGCGCACCCCAACGTCAATGCGAGCATCAACGAGGACGCCAAGGAGATCACCTACCACGCCGATGTCCACCTCGGCATTGCCGTGGACACCGAGCAGGGTCTGCTCTCCCCCGTCATCCACAACGCCGGTGACCTGTCGCTGGCCGGGTTGGCTCGGGCGATCAACGACATCGCGACCCGCGCACGTTCGGGTGGGCTGAAGCCGGACGAGCTGTCCGGTGGCACGTTCACGATCACCAACATCGGCAGCCAGGGTGCGCTGTTCGACACCCCGATCCTGGTTCCGCCGCAGGCGGCCATGCTGGGTACGGGTGCGATCGTCAAGCGTCCCGTGGTCGTCAAGGACGACTCGGGCAACGAGTCGATCGGTGTTCGCTCGATGTGCTACCTGCCGCTCACCTACGACCACCGGTTGGTGGACGGAGCCGACGCAGGGCGCTTCCTGACGACGATCAAGCAGCGTCTCGAAGTAGCGTCGTTCGAGGCCGATCTCGGCCTGTAGACAACCGGCGAGTTTCGCGCCTCACGTATTCTCGTAGGAGCGCGACACATTCGCATCGGAGTCTCGACAAGTGGGGCACGAACCGAGCATCCGGGGCATCATTCGTTCGCGAATGATGCCCCGGACTGCGTCAAGGAGGCTTTCGTTCATATGCGCGTAGTCATTGCAGGTTCATCGGGATTGATCGGCACAGCCCTGGTCGCAGCACTGCGGGGTCGGAGCCACGACGTCACCCGCCTCGTACGGCGTTCACCGGCAGGCCCGGACGAGTCGCAGTGGGACCCGTCGCGCGGGAGCATCGACGCGGCCACCCTCGACGGTGCCGACGCGATCGTCAACCTGTGTGGTGTCGGAATCGGCGACAAGAGATGGTCCGGTGCCTACAAGCAGTTGGTGCGCGACAGTCGAATCGCTCCCACCGAGGTGCTCGCAGGCGCTGCCGCCGATGCGGGAGTACCGACATTGATCAACGCCAGCGGCGTCAACTTCTACGGCGACACGGGCGACCGAGTGGTCGACGAGACCGCTGAAGTCGGTGAGGGTTTTCTGGCCGAGGTGTGTCGTGATTGGGAGAACGCCACGTCTGCGGCGTCCGATGCGGGTGTACGCACGATCATGCTGCGCAGCGGCGTCGTGCTGTCGCAGCGCGGCGGAATGCTGGGCAAGCTTCGTCCGCTGTATTTGTTCGCCCTCGGCGGGCGGCTCGGCAGTGGACGTCAGTACTTCCCGTGGATTTCTCTGGAGGACGAGATCGGTGCCATCGTCCACGGCATCGAGAGCAATTCCTTGCGTGGACCGGTCAACATGGTGGGTCCGACCCCGGTGACGAACGCGCAGTTCAACAGTGCGATGTCCCGTGCGGTGCACCGCCCAGCCCCGTGGGTCGTCCCCGGCTTCGCCCTCAAGGCCGTGATCGGCGAATTCGCCGAGGAAGCCATTCTCACCGGTCCGCGCGCCATTCCGAAGGCTCTGGAGGACGCGGGGTACTCGTTCGAGCACAACACCGTGGGAGAGGCACTGCGAGTAGCTGTGGGTAGCTGACGCGGCGTACCGTTCCGAATCATGAGTGACGCGAACTCTTCGTCGGTCCGAGCATCGGCACGCGCGAGCACCGAGCCTGTCGTGGTGCGCCAGTTGGGCACCGTCGAGTACACCGAGGCATGGGCTCTGCAGCGCGATCTTGCGGGTGCCCGGGCCGACGGCGTCGGCTCCGACACACTGCTGCTGCTCGAGCATCCGTCCGTCTACACCGCGGGACGGCGCACCGCCGAGGAAGACATGCCCCGGGACGGCACTCCCGTCGTCGAGGTGGACCGCGGCGGCAAGATCACCTGGCACGGTCCTGGCCAATTGGTCGGATATCCCATCGTGAAGCTCGCGCAGCCCATCGACGTCGTCAAGTACGTGCGCCGTATCGAAGAAGCGCTGATCTCCGTCGTATCCGGATACGGCATCGTGTGCGGACGCGTCGACGGCCGCTCAGGGGTGTGGCTTGCAGCCGAAATGCGCGACGGCATCTGGCTTCCCGAGCGCAAGATCGCCGCGATCGGGGTCCGAGTCCAGCGCGGGGTGACACTGCACGGCTTCTCGCTCAACTGCAATGCAGCCATGACCGGGTTCGATGCGATCGTGCCGTGCGGTATCGCCGATGCGGGCGTCACGTCACTGTCGCTCGAGCTCGGACGTGACGTGACGACCGATGACGTCATCGCCGCCGTCACCTCCGCGATACTGGCTGCCCTCGACGGTTCGATGCCGGTGCAGGACCACGACATAGAGCATCCGGCGACGGTCGGCGCGTCGTTCAACCCGCAGTTCACCACCGTTCGGTTCGGCGCGTAGCATCGAATCTGTGACTGTGGCCCCAGAAGGACGCAAGCTGCTCCGCCTCGAGATCCGAAACGCGGAGACCCCCATCGAACGCAAACCCAACTGGATCAAGACCAAAGCCAAGATGGGCCCGGAATACACCGAGCTCAAAGGTCTTGTGAAGCGTGAGGGTCTGCACACGGTGTGCGAGGAAGCCGGCTGCCCGAATATCTACGAATGCTGGGAAGATCGCGAAGCGACCTTCCTCATCGGCGGTGAGCAATGCACCCGCCGTTGCGATTTCTGCCAGATCGACACCGGCAAGCCGGACGACCTCGATCGAGACGAGCCGCGCCGTGTGGCGGAGTCCGTGCAGGCCATGGGTCTGCGCTACTCCACGATCACCGGCGTCGCCCGTGACGATCTCGAGGACGGCGGAGCATGGCTGTACGCCGAGACGGTGCGCTTCATCAAGAAGCTGAACCCGAACACCGGTGTCGAGCTGCTCATCCCCGATTTCAACGCCAAGCCCGATCAGCTGGCCGAGGTCTTCTCCTCGCGACCGGAGGTGCTGGCCCACAACGTCGAGACCGTGCCGCGCATCTTCAAGCGCATTCGTCCTGCGTTCCGATACCAGCGGTCGATGGACGTCATCACTGCGGCGCGCGATGACGGCTTGGTCACCAAGTCCAACCTCATCCTCGGTATGGGCGAGACGCCCGAAGAGGTGCAGGAAGCGATTCGCGACCTGCACGAGGCGGGCTGCGACATCCTGACCATCACCCAGTACCTGCGGCCTTCACCGCGGCACCACCCCGTCGAGCGGTGGGTGAAGCCGGAGGAGTTCGTCGAGCACTCCGACTACGCCACCGAGGTCGGATTCGCCGGTGTGCTGGCTGGCCCGTTGGTCCGCTCGTCCTACCGTGCCGGGCGCCTGTACGCGCAGGCCATGGCGCACCACGGTCGCGAACTGCCCGAGAGCATGAGCCATCTGACCGACGGCGGCGAAGCCTCACAGGAGGCCAGTTCGTTGATGGCACGTCTGGCCGCTCGCTGATCCTCGTTCCCAATCCGGAGGGGTGCACGTGAGCGTCGGCACAGGACGTATCCTGTGAGGTATGGCGAACGGCAGTAAGGCTGGCAAAGCAGGGAAGCCCAGCAAGGAAGCAAAAGCAGCCGCGAAAGCGGCCCGCAAGAAGGCATCGAAGGAACGCCGCAGTCAGCTGTGGCAGGCGTTCCAGATGCAGCGCAAGGACGACAAGGCTCTCCTTCCGCTGATGATCGGGGCGGTGGTCGGGCTCGGGCTCGTCGGCTTCCTCATCGGCCTCGCCTTCGGCTTCCAGTGGTTCTTGCTCCCCATCGGCTTGCTGCTCGGCGTGTTGGTCGCCTTCATCATCTTCGGTCGCCGGGTGCAGAAGTCGGTGTACAAAAAGGCCGACGGCCAGGCCGGTGCTGCAGCTTGGGCCCTGGACAACCTGCAGGGTTCGTGGCGGGTGACCAACGCGATCGCCGGCACCACTCACCTCGACGCCGTGCACCGGGTGATCGGAAAGCCCGGGGTCATCCTCGTTGCCGAGGGTGCACCGCAGCGCGTGAAAGCACTGCTGGCACAAGAGAAGAAGAAGACCGCCCGCCTGGTGGGTGACACCCCCATCTACGACGTCATCGTCGGAAACGAAGAGAACCAGATTCCTCTGTCGGGTCTCCAGAAGTATCTGTCGAAGTTGCCCAAGAACATCGACGGCAAGCGCATGGACACCATCGAGTCACGGCTCTCCGCGCTCGGCACGAAGGGCGGCCCGGCAATGCCGAAGGGACCCGTTCCCGGCGGGGCCAAGATGAAGGGCGTCCAGCGGACCATGAAGCGCCGCTAGATCCCGATCGACACTCCACAGCAGCAGCCCTGGTGCGCGCCCTCAGCGGGTCCGCAGCAGGGCTGTTCCCGTTGCGCGGTCGTGCATTCCGCGTCCGTCCATGTCGGTGATGACGGCCGGCACGACGAACAGCAGAATCAGCTGACGAACCAGCGCCCGGACGAAGCCGACTCGGGCATGGGCGTCGATGCGACCGACCTGGATACCGACCACGAACTGCCCCGGGGTGAACGAGAACAGCGAGACGGTCACCAGTCCAACTGCGAACCACACCGCAAGCACGATCGTCGAGATCAACCCACTCGTGGTGTAACCGCCGAGTATCAGCGACGCGACGCCGGTCGCCATGGTCCAGTCCAGAATCAGGGCCAGAATTCTGCGGCCTGCACCTGCCAGTGCGCCGACCCCCTGCTGAGGCAGGCCCAGTTCTTCGCCGCGAAAGTTCTGTGGTTGTCGTGGGTTCGCGGCCGCCGGTCCGGACAACCAGGACCCTGTCATTCGTGCCATGATTTCCAGGATAGGCGCGACCGGACACACGGGAAAACACGCGGACGTACTGTTGTTCGTGCCACTCGTGAACCAGGACGCGTAACACGGGCGAAACACGACCTTGACGGGCGGGCAACACCAAGTCCATACCGTCAGTTCGACGGACTCAACAAAGGAGCAAAAGCGTGGCGTTTTCCACGGCCCAAGAGGTCATCAAGTTCATCGCAGATGAAGGAATCGAATACGTCGACATCCGATTCACGGATCTGCCGGGTGCACAGCAGCACTTCTCGATCGCCGCGAAGGCGTTCACGGCGGATACCCTGGAAGACGGTCTCGCGTTCGACGGCTCGTCCGTCCGCGGCTTCCAGTCCATCCACGAGTCCGACATGATCTTGCTTCCGGACTACGCCACCGCTCAGGTCGACCCGTTCCGCAACGCCAAGACGCTGAACATCGACTTCTTCGTCCACGATCCGTTCACGCGTGAGGCATACAGCCGCGATCCGCGCAACGTCGCTCGCAAGGCCGAGGAGTACTTGGCCAGCACCGGCATCGCCGACACCGCTTACTTCGGTGCCGAGGCCGAGTTCTACATCTTCGATTCCGTCCGCTTCGATTCGCAGGCCAACGGCGCGTTCTACGAGGTCGACTCGTCCTCGGGTTGGTGGAACACCGGAGCCGAGACCGAGGCAGACGGCAGCCCGAACCTCGGCTACAAGGTTCGATTCAAGGGTGGCTACTTCCCCGTCGCTCCGTACGACCACTACGTGGACCTGCGCGACCAGATCTCCACCAACCTGCAGAACGCGGGCTTCGAGCTCGAGCGTGCCCACCACGAGGTCGGCACCGGCGGGCAGCAGGAGATCAACTACAAGTTCAACACGCTGCTCCGCGCGGCCGACGATCTGCAGCTGTTCAAGTACATCGTCAAGAACACCGCATGGCAGAACGGCAAGTCGGCAACCTTCATGCCGAAGCCGCTCTTCGGCGACAATGGCTCGGGCATGCACGTGCACCAGTCGCTGTGGAAGGACGGAAAGCCCCTCTTCCACGACGAGGCCGGATACGCCGGACTGTCGGATCTGGCACGCCACTACATCGGCGGCATCCTGCACCACGCGCCGTCGCTGTTGGCCTTCACCAACCCGACGATCAACTCGTACCACCGCTTGGTGCCGGGCTACGAAGCCCCCATCAACCTGGTCTACAGCCAGCGCAACCGCTCCGCGGCGGTGCGCATCCCGATCACCGGCAACAACCCGAAGGCCAAGCGCCTCGAGTTCCGCGCGCCGGACTCCTCGGGCAACCCGTACCTGAACTTCGCTGCTCAGATGATGGCGGGCCTGGACGGAATCAAGAACAAGATCGAGCCGATGGCTCCGGTCGACAAGGATCTCTACGAGTTGCCGCCCGAGGAAGCCAAGAACATTCCTCAGGCACCCACCTCGCTCAACGCGGTCATCGACCGTCTCGAGGCCGATCACGACTACCTCACCGAGGGTGGCGTGTTCACGACCGACCTGATCGAGACCTGGATCTCGCTCAAGCGTGAGCAGGAAATCGCTCCGGTGAACCTGCGTCCGCACCCGTACGAGTTCTCGCTGTACTACGACGTGTGAGTCGATAAATTTCACACCCAAAACGCCCGGCCGAATCTTTTCGGCCGGGCGTTTGTGCGTTCTCCATGGTTTCCGATCGGCAACTTTTGCGGCAATCCGCAAAGAATTCAGACCGGTCGGCGTTTGATAAGTGGTAGGCGGGGTAAAGATATTTATCCGCTACCGGCGAACAGAGGACGACAACTGCATGGATGCACTGTGGGAATTCATCGTCGGACGGCGAAGGCAGTTGGCAATCGACTCCTATCTACACGTGTCGGCCGTCATCCAATGCGTCGTCATCGCTACCGTCATCGGCGTCGCCATCGGTGTGCTCGTCTATCGCAGTCCGGCCGGCTCCGCTATCGCCACGGCCCTGGCGAGCACCGTCCTCACGATTCCGTCGTTTGCACTGTTGGGTCTGCTGATCCCCATCCTGGGGCTGGGTGTTCGACCGACAGTCACCGCTCTGGTCCTGTACTCACTGCTCCCGATCATCCGAAACACGGTGGTCGGCCTGGACGCGGTCAATCCGGCAGTAACCGATGCCGCCCGCGGAATCGGCATGAGCCGCATTCTCGTGTTGCGGCGCATCGAGATTCCACTTGCGTGGCCCTCCATTCTGACCGGGATGCGAGTCAGTACACAGCTGGCCATGGGCATCCTGGCCATCGCTGCTTACGCCAAAGGCCCTGGCCTGGGCAATCTTCTGTTCTCCGGGCTCGCACGGGTCGGCAGCCCCACCGCCGTTCCACAGGCACTGACCGGCACCATCCTCATCGTCCTGCTGGCGTTGATCCTCGATGGGATCTACGTCGTGATCGGCAAACTGACCACCTCGAGGGGTATCCGTGAGTGAGAAAACGACCGTATCCGGTGCAGAAATCGTGCTGGAGAACGTGACCAAGAGTTACTCGGGCCAGAAGGACGCCGCCGTCGACAACGTGTCGATGACTATCCCGGCCGGCGAAGTGGTCGTATTGGTCGGACCGTCGGGCTGCGGCAAGACGACGACCATGCGAATGATCAACCGATTGATCGAACCGACGTCGGGCCGCATCACCATCGGCGGCAAGGACGCATTGTCGATCAACCCGAACGAGCTCCGCCGCACCATCGGATACTCCATCCAGCAAGCAGGGCTGTTCCCGCACATGACCATTGCCGAGAACGTCGGCATGGTTCCAGGGCTGATCGGCTGGAAGAAGAAGAGGATCTCGGACCGCACGGACGAAATGCTCGATCTCGTCGGTCTCGATCCAGCGTTGTACCGCGAACGCTACCCACGCCAGCTGTCCGGAGGTCAGCAGCAACGTGTCGGTGTTGCGCGTGCCCTGGCCGCCGATCCGCCGGTTCTGTTGATGGACGAGCCTTTCGGTGCCGTCGACCCCATCACACGCGGTTTGCTTCAGGACGAATTGATGCGTCTGCAGGCCGAACTGGGCAAGACGATTGTCTTCGTCACGCACGACTTCGACGAAGCCGTCAAACTCGGTGATCGAATCGCCGTGCTGGGCAATCAGTCCCGAATCCTGCAGTTCGATACCCCCGAAGCGGTGCTGGCCAACCCAGCCGACGAGACGGTCGCCGGATTCGTCGGTGCCGGTGCAGCTCTCAAGCAACTGACACTGATGAGAGTGCGCGACATCGAGTTGTCCGATGTTCCTGTCATGGGCGAAGACCAGCCGGTCGAGTCGATGAACGCGGCTCTCGGAAACGACCCGGAGGCATGGGGAATCATTCTCGATGCGCGTAAGCGGCCCATTCGTTGGACCGATCGCCGTCATCTCGCGGGGGTAGGCAGCCTGCGCGATGTCGGTGTTCCGATGGGCGAAATGGTCTCGACTCAGTCGACGCTGCAGGACGCACTCGAAGCGCTTCTCGCCGAGGGCAACGCGACCGCCACAGTTACCGGTCAGCGCGGCGAATACGCCGGCACGATCACCATCGAGCAACTGATCGACACCATCAAGACCATCCGTTCGCAGCATGCTCACGACCACGACAAGGACACCTCAGCGGAAGACGTGACTGCAGGAAGTCCGTCGTGACGACCGCTGCGGATTCCTCGGTCGTCGATGCAGCAGGGGACGACAGCGGCGTGCAGGCGGCGAAGCAGGCTGCCAAGCGAGCGGAACGTGTTCGGCTACTGGTGCAACCGGCCCTCATCGCGATAGTGGTTGTCGCGCTTCTTGCCTATACGTTCACCCGCGATCTGACTGCTACACAAGCGGAGACGTTGAACGCGGCCACGCTGTTCCAGGCGTTGAAAGAGCACGTCTTGATCACGATCGTCGTCACGGCGCTCGTGCTTGCCATAGCGGTTCCTCTGGGAATCCTGTTGACCCGCAACGGCTACCGAAGGTTGGCACCGATCTTCATCGGTATCGCCAACATCGGTCAGGCCGCTCCGGCGGTAGGCCTGTTGGTGTTGCTGTTCCTCGCGACCGGCAAGACAGGTTTCTGGATCGGCGTACTGCCCATCGCGTTCTACTCGCTGCTTCCCGTTCTCCGAAACACGATGCTCGGCTTCCAGCAGGTCGACCCGAGCTACATCGATGCTGCACGTGGACAAGGCATGTCGAGTAGCGGCATCCTCTGGCGTATCGAGTTTCCACTCGCCGTGCCGTACATGTTGGCCGGTCTACGAACGTCGCTGGTGCTCGCCGTCGGTACCGCCACCTTGAGCTTCCTCGTGGGAGCGGGCGGTCTCGGAGTTCTGATCGATACCGGATACAAGCTCTACCAGCCACTCATCCTCGTCGTCGGAGGCGTTCTCGCCGTAGCCCTCGCGTTGTTCGTGGACTGGCTCGGGGCACTCGCCGAGGCCTATCTCGGCCCGAAAGGACTCCGCTGATGCGGCGCTCGACACAACAACTCATAGCTCTGTGCGCGATCAGCACGATCGCATTGGCAGGTTGCGGTTTGCAATCGGGCAGCGCAGTGCCGCTGTCGGTGGAGCCCGGCAGCATCGAAGCGATGCCAGGTCTCGAGGGCGCGGAACTGACCGTCGGCTCCAAAGACTTCACCGAGCAGATCGTATTGGGCTACATCCTCGAATTCGCGTTGTCGGCTGCAGGCGCAGACGTTCGCGACCTGACGAACATTTCGGGGTCCAACAGCACGCGTCAAGCCATGGTCTCAGGGCAGGTCGATCTCACCTACGAATACACCGGGACCGGCTGGATCAACTACCAGGGCAACGAAAGTCCCATCACGGACGCCACCGAGCAGTTCGATGCGGTCCGCGACGCCGATGTCGCCAATGGGCTGACGTGGGTCAATCCCGCACCGATGGACAATACGTACGCCCTGGCGATGAACCAGGCGACTGCGGACCAGACCGGAGTGAAGACACTGTCGGACTACGCAGCTCTCGTGGCCCGCGACCCGGCCGCGTCGGCGTTGTGCGTGGAGACCGAGTTCAATTCTCGGCAGGACGGATTCCCCGGCCTGGCGGCAACGTACGGTTTCGACCCCAATGCCGTTCCCCGTCAGATTCTGCAGACCGGGATCATCTATCAGGCGACGGCCGAGGGTTCGCAATGCAAGTTCGGTGAGGTGTTCACAACCGACGGCCGAATCAAGGGTCTGAATCTCGCCGTACTCGAGGACGACAAGAGCTTCTTCCCCCGGTACAACGCCACCGTCGTGATCCGCTCGTCGGTCGCCGAGCAGTATCCGGAAATTGCCGAGGTGACGGCGCCGATTTCGGCAAAGCTGACCAACGACGAGATCACCGAACTGAACAAACAGGTCGACGTCGACGGGCGCGAACCGGCCGACGTCGCACGTGACTGGATGGTCAAAGAGGGTTTCGTCACCGCAGGCGCGGATTAGCCGTCTCTTCCACCGAGCCGTGAGGACCGAAGCTGATGCGGCAGACGACACGAGGGTTGATTGCCCTGTGCGCCGTCATGATGACGGCAGTGACGAGTTGCGGTCTGCAGTCGGGCAGTGCGGTGCCGCTGTCCGTGGGACCCGGCAGCATCCAACCTGTACCGGGTCTCGAAGGCGCACAATTGATCGTCGGCTCGAAGGAATTCACCGAGCAGGTGATCCTGGGTTACATACTCGAATTCGGGCTGGTGGCGGCCGGAGCGGACGTCCGAGACCTCACCAACATTTCGGGGTCGAACAGCACCCGCCAAGCCATGGTCTCCGGCCAGGTGGACGTCACCTACGAATACACGGGTACGGCCTGGATCAACTTCCTGGGAAACGAAACAGCCATCCCGGACGCCACCGGGCAGTTCGAAGCCTTGCGCGACCAGGACGCAGCCAACGGACTCACCTGGGTCAACCCTGCACCGATGGACAACACGTACGCACTCGCGGTGAATCAGGCGACGGCAGACGCGACCGGCATCAAGACGCTCTCGGACTACGCCACGCTCGCCACGACCGACCCGGCAGCGGCACAGACCTGCGTGGAGACCGAGTTCAATTCACGACAGGACGGGTTTCCGGGTATGGCCGCTGCCTATGGCTTCGACCCCAACGTCGTTCCGCGGCAGGTGTTGCAGGGCGGCATCATCTATCAAGCAACGGCCGACGGTTCGCAATGCACATTCGGTGAGGTGTTCACCACCGACGGCCGTATCAAAGGTCTGAACCTGGTCGTGATCGAAGATGACAAGAGCTTCTTTCCCCGCTACAACGCCACGGTCGTGATTCGCACGCCCGTTGCCGAGCAATACCCGGAGATCGCCGAGGTCACCGCTCCGATCTCCGCGGCCTTGACCAACGACGAGATCACCGAGCTCAACCGGCAGGTGGACATCGACGGACGCGAGCCGGCGGATGTCGCGCGCGACTGGATGGTGAAGCAGGGATTCGTCACCGTCGGAAGTGATTAGAGTGAGACAGCGATCAGCTGCCGCCGAAGGTCCGCTCCACCACTGCCTTTGCCCGACGCGTGACACGCAGGTAGTTGTCGAGGAACGCACCGGCGTCGCCGTCTTCCCAGCCCGCGACCTGCGCCACGGCGGAGAGCACCGCGCCCGGTGCCGGTAGCTGGTCGGTCGGCTTGCCGCGCACCAGAACCAGTGCGTTGCGGGCCTTCGTCGCGAGGATCCACGCCTCGCGCAGCAACTCCACGTCGGTTTCGCTCATGAGCTCGGCCGCACCGATCGCGTCCAGCGACTGCAGGGTCGAGGTGTTGTGCAGCGAAAGAACCTTGTGCGCATACCGGAGCTGAATCAGCTGGACGGTCCACTCGATGTCGGCCAATCCCCCGCGCCCGAGCTTGGTGTGGGTGGCGGGGTCGGCGCCCTTGGGCAGACGCTCGGAGTCGATGCGCGCCTTGATGCGTCTGATCTCGCGGACCGCGTCGGCGGACACCCCACCCTCGGGGTACCGCACCTTGTCTGCCATCAGCAGGAACCGAATGCCGAGATCCTGGTCGCCGGCCACCTGGTGCGCCCGCAGCAGGGCCTGAACTTCCCAGGCCTGGGCCCACTGCGAGTAGTACGCGGCGTAGGACGACAGGGTGCGCACCACCGGTCCGCTGCGGCCTTCCGGTCGCAGTCCGGTGTCGACCTCGAGGGGCGGGTCGGTGCTGGGCGCGCCGAGCAGTTTCCGGATGCGGTCGGCAATGGTGTTGGCCCACTTGACCGCAACGGTCTCGTCGACCCCGTCGACCGGCTCGCACACGAACAACACGTCGGCGTCGCTGCCGTATCCGAGCTCGCCGCCGCCGAGTCTTCCCATACCGATGACGGCCAGAGTTGCCGGTGCCGGTTCGCCGCGCTCGATCTCGCTGGCCCGGATGGCAGCTGCGAGAGCGGCATTGATGACGGCGGCCCAGACCGAAGACAGCGCCCGGCACACCGCAGGCACGTCGAGCATGCCGAGGATGTCCGCCGAGGCCACTCGGGCCAGTTCGTGGCGTCGCAGCGCCCGAGCCGCGTTGATCGCCCGTACCGGATCCTCGTAGCGAGCCGAGGAAGACAGGATGGCGCGATAGGTCTCTTCGGGCTCGACATCGAGTAGGCGCGGGCCGGTGGGGCCGTCGGCGAACAACCGAATGACCTCGGGGGCCTTGATCAACAGATCCGGTACGTACGCCGAGGATCCGAGCACGATCATCAGCCGCTGAGCAACTGCGCCTTCGTCGCGCAACACGCGCAGGAACCACGTCTGCTCCCCTGCCGATTCCGACAGTCGGCGGTAGTTGAGGAGACCGGCGTCCGGATCGGGGGTATCGGCGAGCCACTCCAGCAGCGTCGGCAGCAGCACGGCCTGAATCTGGCCGCGACGAGTGCCCGAGCCGACGAGCGCCCGCAAGTGACCCAGTGCGTTCTGCGGGGTGGCGTAGCCGAGGGCCGCGAGCTGACGCGTCGCCGCATCGGGTGTCAGACGCACTGTCTCGGAGTCGAACTTGACCACCGAGTCCAGCAGCGGCCGGTAGAAGAGCTTGGCGTGCAGCCGCCTGATGCGCTGGGCATTCCTCTTGATCTCGGCGTTCAGCACCCCGAGAGCGTCGCGATTGCCGTCGGGTCGCATGTGCGCCGAACGGGCCAACCACCGCAGCGCTTCCTCGTCGTCCTGCGGAGGCAGGGTGTGTGTGCGCCGCATTCGCTGCATCTGCAGGCGGTGCTCGATCAGTCGGAGGAACTCGTAGGACGCCGTCAGATTCGCGGCATCGTCGCGGCCGACGTACCCGCCCTCGGTGAGCGCGGTCAGGGCGTCGGTCGTACCGAGCACGCGCAGCGACTCGTCAGTTCGACCGTGCACCAATTGCAGTAGCTGGACGGCGAATTCGACGTCTCGCAGACTGCCGCGTCCGAGTTTGATCTCGCGTTCGCGGAGCTCCGGCGGCACCATCTCTTCGACGCGACGACGCATTGCGCGCACTTCCGGAACGAAGTCCTCGCGCTGACTCGCCAGCCACACCATCGGGTTGACCGCGTCGACGTAATCGTTGCCCAGTGCGATGTCACCGGTCATCGGCCTGGCCTTGAGCAGAGCCTGGAACTCCCAGGTCTTGGCCCACCGCTTGTAATACGCCACATGCGAATCCAAGGTGCGGACAAGTTCGCCGCGCTTGCCCTCGGGTCGCAGCGCGGCATCCACCTCGAAGAAGGCCGAGGATCCGATGCGCATCATCTCACCCGCGATGCGGCTCGCCTGCGAGTCTGCCGGCTCGGCGACGAACACGACATCGACGTCGGAGACGTAATTGAGTTCGCGCGCACCACATTTGCCCATCGCGACGACGGCCAAGCGCGTCGGACACGGCGCATCGGGGCACACGGTTGCGACGGCGACGGCAAGTGCCGCGGTGAGGGCCGCGTCGGCCATGTCGGAGAGCTGCGATCCGACCACCGTGTACGGCAGGACGGGCTCGTTCTCGACAGTCGCGGCGAGGTCGTACGCGGCCAACACCATGATCTGGTCGCGGTACTTCTTGCGCAGAGCGATCACGGCGGGCGGTCCGGTGATCGACGCCCGGTACAGATCGGGTGCGGCATGGGGTCCGGTCTCGGGCTCGGCCCCGACCACCTCGAGGAGCTCCGCAACCAGTGTCGCCTTGCTGGGGAGTTCGATCTTCGCCGAGACCCCCGTGCCCTGACCTTCCTTGGTCAGCAGCAAACGCCAGGTGCTGTCGTCTGCAACGAGGTGATCGGCGAGCGCACTCGATGCGCCGACGAGCCCGAGGATGCGCCCGCGAAATCCCTTGTCCGTGCGCAGCGCCGTGTCGAACTCCGACCAACCGGCACCGAGCGACTCGTACAAGCGCACCAGGGTGCGGAGCGCAAGGTCGGCATTGGGCGCGCGGGACAGCGACCAGAGCAGCTCGAGGCTGTCCTCATCGGTCCAACCGAGAGTGCGCAGATCGGACGGCGCAGTTTCTTCGACCAAACCGAGACGGCCCGGTCCAGGAACGACGGATCTGGAAGTCGGAGGACGCACCATCTACAGTCCACCTCGGCGTGCCACAGTTTTACCCCGTCGTCGGTAATGCGACGCGAGGGTGCCCGCGCCGGCATCGGAACTACATTCACGATCGAGTAGAACGTAGCCCATGACGACGCCGGTCTGTCAAAAGACCCCGCTGCTCTACAGACCCAGGTAGGCCTTCAGCTCGTACGGCGTGACGTGGCTGCGGTATTCCTCCCACTCACGACGCTTGTTGCGCAGGAAGAAGTCGAACACGTGCTCGCCCAGCGCTTCTGCGACCAGTTCGGACCCTTCCATCGCGTTCAACGCCTGATCGAGATTGCCCGGCAGTTCCTTGTATCCCATGGCGCGACGCTCGGCGGACGTCAGTGCCCACACGTCTTCCTCGGCCTCGGGCGGCAGGGTGTACCCCTTCTCGATTCCGCGAAGACCGGCCGCGAGCAGCACCGCGAAGGCGAGGTACGGGTTGCAGGCCGAGTCGGGGCTGCGAATCTCGACGCGCCGAGACGACGCCTTGTTCGGGGTGTACATCGGCACGCGGATCAAGGCCGAGCGGTTGGCCGGTCCCCACGATGCGGCGGTCGGTGCCTCGCCGCCGCGCACCAGCCGCTTGTAGGAGTTGACCCACTGGTTGGTCACGGCGCTGATCTCGTTGGCGTGCTCGAGGATGCCGGCGATGAAAGACTTGCCGGTTTCCGAGAGCTGCATCGGGTCGTCCGGGTTGTGGAAGGCGTTGGCGTCGCCCTCGAACAGGCTCATGTGTGTGTGCATCGCCGAGCCGGCCTGGTCGCTGAACGGCTTGGGCATGAACGTCGCACGCACACCCTCCTCGATGGCGACTTCCTTGACCACGTAGCGGAAGGTCATGATGTTGTCGGCCATCGACAGCGCGTCGGCGTACCGCAGATCGATCTCCTGCTGTCCTGGCGCGGCCTCGTGGTGGCTGAATTCGACCGAGATGCCCATCGACTCGAGCGCATCGATGGCGTGCCTGCGGAAGTTCGGGGCCGAATCGTGCACGGCCTGGTCGAAGTAACCGCCGTTGTCGGCAGGGGTCGGCGGTGAGCCGTCCTGCGGGGCATCCTTGAGCAGAAAGAACTCGATCTCGGGGTGCACGTAGCAGCTGAATCCGAGGTCTGCGGCTTTGCTCAACTGGCGACGCAGCACGTGGCGAGAGTCGGCCCAGGACGGCGAACCGTCGGGCATGGCGATGTCGCAGAACATCCGCGCCGAGTGCTGGTGGCCCTTGCTGGTGGACCACGGCAGGATCTGGAACGTCGACGGATCGGGCTTGGCGACGGTGTCGGCCTCGGAGACTCGAGCGAACCCTTCGATGGCACTACCGTCGAAGCCGATCCCCTCGTCGAACGCCCCTTCGAGCTCGGCTGGGGCGATGGCCACCGATTTCAGATACCCGAGGACGTCGGTGAACCAGAGGCGGACGAAACGAATGTCGCGCTCTTCGAGAGTCCGGAGCACGAATTCCTTTTGACGATCCATGAACGCGAGAGTAAGCAAACGGAGTTAAATCTGTGTTACATCGTGAATTCAGTCTCACTTCGTGAAACTCTCTGCCCACATCGCGGCAGGTGAGGTAGCAGGTCAGCAGCGCAATCCGTCACCCGGCGGGACCAGATCGACGAGGTAATTCACCAGCGGATCGTCGATGCAGCCCACGCCCGAGAACGCCACCGTGTGCTGGGTGCCGTCGTAGGTCACGAGATTGCCTCGCAGCTGCGCAGCCAGTTCCACTCCGGCCTGATACGGAGTGGCCGGATCGTTGGTCGTCGACACCACCACCAGCGTCGGCAGGCCCTCGACATCGACGATGTGCGGGTCGCTCGTATTCGGCACCGGCCAGAACGCGCACAGGTCGAGCGGCGCGTTGCCCGTGGCTCGGCCGTCGTCCAGATACGGCGCGGCGGCGCGGAACCTGGCGTCGGCCTCGTCGGCCGCTGCTCGGTCCGTGGTCGGCGGTCCGTCCACACATCGGACGGCATTGAACGCGTCGTCGATGTTGGTGTAGCTACCGTCCTCCAACCGCCCGGAGTATGTGTCGGCGAGACGGAGCAAGGTATCGCCTCGACCGTCGCGTAGTTCGTTCAATCCCGCCCGCAGCAGCCGCCACAGCTGCTGCGAGTACAGAGCCTGCTGAGCCCCGGTGATCGCGTCGTCGTAACTGAGGCCACGTGGATCGGTCGTCTCGGCGGGCTGGTCGATCAGTGGGTCGACCAGGGATCGAAACTGTGCGACAGCTCGAGCCGGATCGGTTCCGAGCGGGCAGGTGTCGGTCTGTGCGCAGTCGGCGGCGAACTGATCGAACGCGGTCTGGAACGCCGCGCCCTGGGCGACTGCCTCGTCGACGGGTGACTGATCGGGGTCGAGCGCACCGTCGAGCACCATCGCCCGAACGTTCGACGGGAATTCCTCGGCGTACGCGGTGCCGATGCGGGTGCCGTAGGAGTAGCCGACGTAGGTCAGCTTCTCGTCCCCCAGAACTGCCCGGATGACGTCCATGTCGCGCACCACTTCCCTGGTGCCGACGTGCTCGAGCACATCGGCTCCGGTGCGGTCGACGCACTGGGCCGCATAGTCCCGATGCTCGGCCTCGGTGGCCGCGATGCCCTCGGGGCTGACGTCGACGTCCGGCTCGCGGCGTTCCTCGTCGACCTCCTCGGACGTCAGACAGCGCACTTCGGGTTCGGAGGCCCCGATTCCGCGAGGATCGAACCCGACGCGATCGAAGCGGTCCGCAACGGCGGTGCCGTCTGCCTGCGTGGCCAGATACAAACCCGATGAGCCTGGACCGCCGGGGTTCATCAGGATCGATCCGATCTTCTCGCCTCCCGCCCGGGTCCGGGATATGGCGACCTCGATGGTCGTGCCCGCGGGATCGGCGTAGTCGAGCGGCACGGTGACCATCGCGCACTCGACGGAGTCGCCCAGCTCGCTACCGTCGGTGTTGTACCGATCGCAGGACTCCCACTGGAGAGTCTGGTTGTAGAACGCCTCGAGACCTGCGGGAACCGGACCGGCAACCGATGCCGGCGATGATGCCTCGGGCCCGGCGGAGGACTCCGGTGCGGCGGTGGGCTCGGAGCCGGAGCCGGAGCAGCCTGCGAGCAACACGGCAACTGCGGACAGCGCCACGGCCGTGTTCCTGGTGCGCGTTCTCATGGCACGATCGTGCCAGGTCTTTCCGACCACACTCCATTCTCGCTGCCCGGCAGGGACGGCCGCCGAGCACTAGCGTCTACGTGGTGCAGGCCCTCCGACTCGCCCTTGCCCAGACGAACTCCGTCGTCGGCGATCTCGCGGCGAACTCCGCCGCAATCGTCGAGTGGACGGTCCGCGCCGCTCACGACGGTGCCAACGTGGTGCTGTTTCCCGAGATGGCTCTGACGGGATACCCGGTCGAGGATCTGGCTCTGCGGCCGTCGTTCGCCGTCGCATCCGCCCGAGCACTCACCGAATTGGCCACTGCGCTCGATGCCGCCGGATGCGGCGACCGCATCGTGGTGGTGGGCTACCTCGATCGCGATGCCGAGGGCTCGCGGAACAGCGCCGCGGTGATCGTCGACGGACGGGTGACAACTCGCTACGACAAGCACTCCCTCCCCACCTACCGAGTGTTCGACGAGGCCCGCTATTTCGCTCCCGGATCGCGCTTGAGCATCGTCGAGGTGAACGAGCTCAGGCTCGGAGTTGTTGTCTGCGAGGATATCTGGCAGTCAGGCGGGTCGGTAGCGGCCTACGGGGCAGCGGGTGTCGACATGTTGCTCTGCCTCAACGCCAGCCCCTTCGAACAGGGCAAGAACGAGGTACGGCACTCCATCGCCGCGCGCCGGGCCAACGAGATCGGCGTCCCGATCGCCTACGTGAACGTGGTCGGCGGACAGGACGAGCTGGTGTTCGACGGGGCGAGCTTCGTCATCGGTCCCGACGGTTCCACGTGGGGACGCTCCCCGCAATTCGTCGAGCATCTGCTGATCGTAGACGTGGACGCGCCCACCGACCCACGTCCGAACGCCGAAGCTGTACCCGGTTGGAGCATCGATCGGGTACCGCTTCCCGACGTCGCGATCACCGGCTGGCAGCGAGCCGAGCCGTTCCTCTCCGACGTTGCCTGCGCGGAGGAACAGGTGTGGGGCGCTCTGGTGACCGGCTTGCGAGACTATGTGCACAAGAACGGCTTTCGTTCGGTGACTCTGGGACTGTCGGGTGGAATCGATTCGGCGGTGGTTGCGGCCATCGCCGTCGACGCCCTCGGTAGCGATGCAGTGCACGCCGTCGCGATGCCGTCGACGTACTCCTCGGGTCACTCCCGCACCGATGCAGAAGATCTTGCGTCGCGCACCGGTATCCACTTCAGCGTCGAGCCCATTGCCGACATGGTCGCCTCCTTCGTCGACCAGCTGCACCTGACCGGACTGGCCGAGGAGAACATTCAGGCGCGCTGCCGCGGCATGACACTGATGGCACTGTCGAACACATTCGGCCATCTGGTTCTGGCCACCGGCAACAAATCCGAACTGGCCGTTGGCTATTCGACCATCTACGGCGATGCGGTCGGCGGCTTCGCGCCGATCAAGGACGTACCGAAGTCGCTCGTGTGGGAGTTGGCGCGGTGGCGGAACAAGTCCGCTGCCGACCGCGGAGACATTCCTCCGATCCCCGAATCGAGCATCGACAAGCCGCCGTCCGCCGAGCTCAGACCGGGGCAGCTCGACACCGACTCGTTGCCCGACTACGACGAACTCGACGCGATCCTGTTCAGGTACGTCGACAACGATCAGGGGTTCGACGACATCGTCGCGGCCGGTTTCGACGCGGTGGTGGTCGCGGACATTCTCCGCAAGGTCGATGCGTCGGAGTACAAGCGGCGTCAGTATCCGATCGGCAGCAAGGTCACCTCGCGCGCCTTCGGGCGCGATCGCCGGATGCCGATCACCAACGGATGGCGGGACTACGCGGAAGCCGATCGAGTGTGACGAATTGCACTGCCCGGAGCGCTCCGGCAGGTCGTGCGCGGTGGCAGACTTCTCGATGTCATCACACCCCATCCCGGGGACCCGCCGAGCGGGCCTCGAGGACCAGAAAGGGACAAAGATGTCCGAAACTGCTGTGTACGGCGGCTCTTCTCAGGACGTACCCGCCACCGGTTTGACCCGCAAGACCCGCACCCATCACCTGCTGCAGATGAAGGCAGAGGGTGAGCGCTGGGGAATGCTCACCGCGTACGACTACTCCAGTGCGCGCATTTTCGAGGAAGCCGGTGTTCCGGTGCTCCTCGTCGGCGATTCCGCAGCGAACGTCGTCTACGGCTACGACACCACCGTCCCGATCACGGTCGACGAACTGCTTCCGCTGGTCCGCGGAGTCGTCCGCGGTGCGCCGCACGCTCTCGTTGTAGCCGACCTGCCCTTCGGCACCTACGAGGCCTCACCGCAGCAGGCTCTCGAGACGGCAGTTCGGTTCATGAAGGAAGGCCTCGCAGGCGCGGTCAAGCTCGAAGGCGGCGAGCGCGTCGCCGGGCAGATCGCCGCCATCACCGCTGCGGGTATTCCGGTGATGGCCCACGTGGGCTTCACCCCGCAGAGTGTCAACACCCTCGGCGGCTTCCGGGTGCAGGGCCGCGGCGACGCGTCCGAGCAGCTGGTGGCCGACGCAATCGCGGTTCAGGAGGCCGGTGCGTTCGCCGTCGTCATGGAGATGGTTCCCGCAGACATCGCCGGTCAGGTCACCCGAAAGCTGACGATTCCCACGGTCGGCATCGGCGCGGGCAACGAATGCGACGCACAGGTCCTGGTGTGGCAGGACATGGCCGGATACACCAACGGCAAGACCGCGAAGTTCGTCAAGAAGTTCGCCGACGTCGGCGACTCACTGCGCACTGCGGCAACCACGTACCTGTCCGAGGTGCGCTCGGGCGTGTTCCCCGGACCCGAACACAGCTACTGATCTTTCCGGTTCGGATGGCACACTCGAGGCCATGACAACCAGACGGGGTACTACGTCCATCGCAGGTAGAAGCGCAGTCGCACTGGCCGGTGCGGCTGCGCTGCTCACTCTCGTGGGCGCCTGCAGCACCGATACCACCAACACCGGTTCGTCGTCCCCGACGACGACGGTCGCGCCGACCACCACGGTCACCACGACTCCCGCGGAAGCGGTGATCACCGATGCCCAGAAGCAGCAGTTGTGCACCGATCTGGAAGCGCAGCTGTCCAATTGGCGCGTGCAGGGGCCCACGCTCGGCCGCGGCGGGTTGAACATTCTGGTGCAGACGTGGGCGGCGCAGAGTGGCGTCATCAACCTGCAGGTGGTGCAGAACCGAGCGATCGTCGACGACGTCACGAAGGAAACGTGTTCGGACGTTCGAGACGAGGCCATCCGCTCGCTCGACATTCCGGACCTGGCGTCGGGTCTGGTGGGCTTCTAGGATGCGTTCTCTCTACCCCGAGATCGACCCCACCGAGACCGGCCACCTCGATGTCGGCGACGGCCAACGGATCTACTGGGAAACCTCTGGCAATCCCGACGGTGCGCCGGTGGTATTCGTGCACGGCGGTCCGGGCGGTGCCACCAATCCGTTGCAGCGGCGCTACTTCGATCCGAAGGCCTATCGGATCGTGTTGTTCGATCAGCGGGGCTGCGGGCAGTCGACCCCGCACATCGCCGACGGTGCCGATCTGTCGGTCAACACCACCGATCGGTTGATCTCGGACATGGAAAAGCTCCGGGAGCATCTGGGCATCGACACGTGGTTGGTGTTCGGCGGTTCGTGGGGCTCGACTCTGTCACTGGCGTACGCCCAGTCACACCGCGATCGCGTGCGCGGACTGATCCTCCGAGGAATCTTTCTCGTACGGCCGTCGGAGATCGACTGGTACTACGGCGGCGGTGCCGGCAACATCTTCCCCGATCTGTGGGAGCAGTTCCTCGCGCCCATTCCGGAGAGCGAGCGCGACGGCAATCTCGTCGAGGCGTATCACCGACAGCTGATGTCCGAGGACACAGAGGTAGCGACGAGGGCCGCGGTGGCGTGGTCCTCCTGGGAGGCAGCCACCAGCTACTTGCTGCCGAAACCGGATGCAGTGCAGGACAATTCGGACCCCCGATTTGCGCGCGCATTCGCCGGCATCGAGAACCACTACTTCCGCAACCATGCCTTTCTCGACGACGATCAATTGCTGCGCGACGCGCACCTGCTCGGCGACATTCCGGGCGTCATCGTGCAGGGCCGCTACGACGTCGTGTGCCCCGCAACGAGTGCGTGGGCCCTGCACAAAGCATGGCCCAGTGCAGATCTGGTGATCGTCGACGACGCAGGGCACTCAGCGGCCGAGCCAGGCATCGTGCACCACCTCGTCGAGGCGACCGACCGCTTCAGGCCGTGACGGGCGCGTAGCCGAAAGCGATCCTGCGCGAGTCGGTGTCGGCCTGGGTCAACCGGACCGTCACCGACTCCCCCGCAGGAGGTTCGCCGTCGCACTTGCCGATGACGATGGGATCCGACACGAGTACCTCGGCATCTCGCTTGCCCTCGGCACCGCGAAGTACGACCGCATCGAATGTCTCGCCCACTCGATCTTTCAGTACGTGTGCCTCGGTGAGGTCGACGCATGCACGGTCGACCTTCGACGCTGCAGAATCGGATCCACGCATGATCGCCGGTAGCTCGGGTAGGGCCTGCGTCGCCCATTCCGGCACCGCCGATCCGGCTACGACGGCCAGGCATACCTCGGTGGCGAAGCGATCGGACAGCCGTCGCAGCGGTGCTGTCACGTGGGCGTACGGCGCACCGATTCCCGAATGCTCGACCGATGCGTCACTGTCGGCGGGGTTCGTCGAGCGGTCGAACGCGAGGTAGTCCGCCCCGCGCAGCAACCCGGTCGCCTGGGTCATCATCGCCAGTGTCGACGGCTCGTCGGCGGGCAGGCCGGCCAGCACAGATCCGGCGGATGCTCCTGAGGGCCAGTCGATTCCGAGTGCTTTGGCGGTCTTCTTCAGTGTGTCCACGGGTTCGGACGAGGCAGGCGGAAGGGTACGAACGATGCCGATTCCGGCGTCGAGCATGATCCTGGCGGCGCACATTCCCGTCAACAGCGATACCTCGGCGTTCCAACCGTCCACCGCAGTGCGTGGTTGCAGGACGATCCGCCAGCCCGGCCCGTCGGGCACCACTTCCTGCTCGGGCAGCGTGATGTCGATTGCTCCGCGGCGTCTGGCCGCGTTCGCCCGTTGCGATCCGAATTCTGCCAAGGCGGCGATCGAGGGATGCGGAGTTCCCGCGTCGACGTCGGCTTGCACTCCGGCGTAGTCCAGCCGGGCGACAGATCGCACCAGCGCGCGGGTGACCGTCCAGGCAGCTGCTTCGCCGACGTCGTCGAGTTCGATGGTCCACAGCGCGGCGCAGCGAGTCTGTCCCTCCAACAGGCTTCCGGAGCCCTCCGACAGCTCGCGTGGGTGCAGCGGAACAGATCCGTCGGGCAGATAGAACGTCTGGCCACGTCGGCGGGTTTCCACGTCGAGCGCTCCCCCCGGCATCACCAGCGCACCCACGTCGGCGATCGCGTAGTGCACCACCAATCCGTTGGACGTCTTCTCGATGTGGACGGCTTGATCGAGGTCTTTCGAGCCGGGCGGGTCGATGGTGACGAAGGGAATATCGGTGCGGTCGATCCTGTTGTCGGCGTGCAGATCTCGGGCGTCCTGCGCTTCGCGCAACACCGCTGCCTCGAAGACATCGGACAGACCGAACTCGGATCTGATGGCCTCGAAATCGAAGTTCGGAGCCCTCAGCCGGGTGAGCAGCACCGTCAGTTGTTCCAGTCGTCGTCGGAGTCGGCGGCCTTGTTGCGCGCGGCTGCGATCTTCAGCGCCTGCTCTGCAGTGGCCTTGTCCGGATACGGGCCCATGCGGTCGAGGGCGTTGGTCTCCTTGCCCTGCACAACCTGCTTGGTGCTGATGTCGTAGTACCAGGAGGTGTCGTCGTCGGTCATGACTTCCAGTGTGCCCCATGGAGCGACGCGGCAGGAGAACTGCGAGAAAAGTGAGTGCGAACGAGTCGGCCTGTAAGCCGGATCCTGTCTGCCGTTCCTGCTTTCGCAGGTTCGACTTCGACGACCATCCATCTGGGCACACCGTTGCCGGGTACCTCGAGCAGTCCACCCGCAGGCTCGGGCGAGCAGCCCTCGAGCACCTGCGCAGCTGCACCCCTTGCGCGGTGCAGCCTTCGACCTTGCTCCGGGCGGGGTTTACCTAGCCACCCCAGTCACCTGGGATGCTGGTGCGCTCTTACCGCACCGTTTCACCCTGACCTGCAGTTCGATTCCGAAGAACCGATCCGCAGGCGGTCTGTTTTCTGTGGCACTGTCCCGCGAGTCACCTCGGGTTGCCGTTAACAACCGCCCTGCTCTGTGGAGTCCGGACTTTCCTCGGCCCGAAGCGCGACGGAACTGATCCGCCGGTCCTCCGAGCCGCAGCCGTCCGGCCAACTCGTTCGCGGTTGCGTACTCTACCCGGCTCACGTCGGATGTCCGGCGACTGCCCGGCCACGAAGAACAGTGGCACTCACGACGGCCGCGGCAGCGGTGACAGCTGCGCCTACCCAGGCCGCCGACGTGTAGGCCCCCTCCGAGGGAAAGATGGACCCTGCACTGGTCCCCGTGCCCAAAACGAGCCCACCGATCGCACTACCGAACGCGAATCCGACACTGCGCACCACCTGGGTGGTACTCATGGCACTCGAGGTCTCCTCGGAAGGTACGACGGAGAGAACGACGGCCGGCAGCGCAGCCGAGAAGCTACCGACGCCGAAGCCCAGAACAGCCATCGCCGCACACAGTTCCAGGACGCTGGTGCGGGTTCCAGCGAACAGGGCGAGGGCTCCCACAACGACGAGCGCGCTGAACGTCAGAGCGTGGGCAGACCCCACCCGACGTAATGCGCGGGGAACCAGCTTGCCCGCGAGAAACCCGAACACCGAGAACGGAACCAGGACCAGTCCGGCGGCGAAGGCGTCGAGCCCGAAGCCGTATCCGGCGCCGGCAGGCGTCTGCGCGAACCGCGTCACGATGGTGAGCAGGAGATACATGCCGATGCCGCCCAGAAACATCGCTCCATTCGCACCGACCACAGCTCGATGGCGGAGCAACCGGAGATCGACGAGCGGTGCCGAGCTCTCGAGTTCGACGCGGACCCACATTCCCGCACTGACGACCGCGACTGTGGCCAGTGTCCCCACCGCCCATGGGTGGCTCGTCCACAGCGCAGTCTCACTGACAAGAATCAGCACCAGGGAGAGGGCGACCGCGAGCAGCAGTGCACCTGGAACGTCGATTCCAGTCGAGCGCTTCTGCGGCGAGGGTGGAATCACCTTCAGAGCAACCACCAGCGCCATGACCGTCAGTGCAGCACCGAATCCGTAGGCGGCGCGAATCCCACCGTGGTCGGTCAGAAACCCGGACATCGGGTAGCCCACACCGACACCCGCGGTCGATGCAACCGACAGCAGCGCGATGGTGGAACCAGACCGACTGCTGGACAAAAGATCTCGTGCAACACCCATCAGCATCGAGGTCAGTGCCAGCCCCACTCCCTGGGCCGCGCGGCCGAGGAGCAACCAAGCGAAGGACAGCGGCAGTGCAGTCAGAACTCCGCCGACCGACACGACGGCGAGCGTGACGAGGATGGCCGCACGTCGATACGGACCGGAACCCAGCCGACCGAGCAGCGGCGTGGTCACGGCGCCTGTCAACAAGGCCAGCGTCAACGTCCACTGTGCACTCGACAGCGAGACATCGAATGTGGTTGCGACACTGGTGATCAGCGGGGCACCGAGGCTACCGACAGCAGCGACGACCACTCCGACGAACACCAGCGCGGGTACCAACAGGCGCTCTCCGCGGCCGTCGGCGTCCGCGGTCATCGGTTCGTATCGCTGGTGATGTGGTCGAACAATCCGGCGTGGATGCGAGTGCCCACTCCGTTCGCCCAGGGTTGGTCGACCTCATGAATCTGCATGGCTGCGCCGCTGTTGAGCAGCATGCCGAACGCCAGAAATGCCTTGACGGTCACTGCGTCGAGACCGGTGACCTCTACGACGGTGTTCCACATCCGGCCGAATGCCTCTCGAACGGCGTCCCTCACCTCGGAGTCGCCACACGCGGCGATCCCCTGCAGCTGAAGCAGGAGTGAGGTTCGATCCTCGAGCATGGAGTAATAGCGCTCCCCCATCGCGGCCAACGCCTGTTGCCCGGTGTCCGTTCCCGCAGCTTCGCGCATTCCGTCCGCCAACCGATCGAAGGACGCGACGACCAGTTCTGAGAACAGTGCCTTCTTGGTTCCGAATATTCGAAAGATGTAGGCCTGGGTGATCCCTGCTTCGCGGGCGATCCTGTCGGTCGAACCGCCGTGCAGTCCGGACGAAGCGAATTCGTCTGCCGCTATCCGCAGTATTTGCTGCCGTCGGTCCGGGCCTGTCATCCGTCCTCGCTGCGCCATGCCTTCAAGTTACTGGTTACTAACTACTGACTTCAATGGTTTTCTCGAGCGCATCACTACAGTTCTGTCCATGAGTGAATGGGTCGTGTTGCTGCGCGGCATCAACGTCGGCGGTATCAACATCAAGATGGTCGATCTCTGTGCTGCTTTGGCCTCGGCCGGCTTCACGAATGTCCGCACGATTCTGGCGACCGGCAATGTACTGCTGCAGTCGCCGCTGAGCGCTGCCGCTTTGAAGGCACAAGTCGAGAGCACGCTCGCCGAGGTGTTCGGCTACCAAGCCTGGGTTGTCGTACTCGACGTCCCAGCGCTGGGGGCGATAGTGGAGTCATACCCGTTCGACGCCGAACGGGAAGGCTGGCATCCTTATGTGGTGTTCGGTAGCGACGATACCCATTTGACCGAATTGTCCGCTCTTGCAGGAAAACTCGACCCCGAGCTCGAGAGGATTGCCGAGGGGAACAGCGTGCTCTACTGGGAGGTGCGCAAGGGCAACACCACCGACAGCACGTTCGGGAAAGCCACGGCGAAGGCGAAGTACAGGGCCACGACCACCACACGGAACGTTCGCACTCTCGTGAAAATTCTCGCGTGACCGTTCTCGCTGCGGCACTGGTCGCCGCCGTTCTCGTCTTCGCCATCGTTCGCCCGCGTGGTCTCCCCGAAATCGTCGCCGCACTTCCAGCGGCAGCAGTTGTTCTTCTCGTCGGGCTCGTCAGCCTCGACGCCGCTCGGGAGCAGGTACTCGAACTCGCTCCCACCGTCGTTTTTCTGGCGTTCATCCTGATCCTGGCGCATCTGTCGGATGCCCTCGGCGTGTTCACCTGGATCGCCGCGAAGCTACGACGCGGATCCAAGGGCAGCCCCCGCAGACTGCTCACCCTCGTGTTCGCAGCTGCTGCGGCAACCACAGCCGTACTGAGCCTCGACGCGACCGTGGTTCTACTGACACCGGCCATCATCGGTGCCGCTCGCATCCTGGGGATGTCGCCGCGTCCGCACAGTTATGCCACTGCGCACCTGTCCAATTCGGCGTCGACTCTGCTGCCGGTGTCCAATCTGACCAACCTGCTGGCCTTCGCTGCGACCGGACTGACCTTCCTGCATTTCACGGCCCTGATGGCACTGCCGTGGATCTTCGCGGTCGCCATCGAACTGGCGGTGTTCCTGATCTTCTTCCGCAAGGATCTGACCGGCACCGCGACACCGACGGACACCCCGACCGCGCAGAGCACCGACGACGTGCCCGCACCTCGCAGTACGCTCCTCATCCTCGGTGCGACACTCGTCGGCTTCGCCGTGGCGGGACTGTTCGACATCGAACCGTTCTGGGTGGCTGCGGTGGGGTCCATTGCGCTCGCGATCCCGGCACTTCGAGCTCGGCACACCACACCTCGCGCCATTCTGCGCGGTGCCGATCTGCCGTTCTGTGGCTTCGTCTTTCTGCTCGGCATCGTCGTCCTCGGCGTGACGACGGGCCCGATCGGCGACTGGCTGGCGCGAATTCTGCCGTCCGACACCACCTTCGTGTCCCTGCTGGCCGCGGCTGCCATTGCGGCGGTGGCGTCGAACATCGTCAACAACCTGCCCGCGACCCTGCTGCTACTGGCCGCGTTCGGTGCCGACGCTCCCCCAGCGTTGTTGTTGGCCATGGTGATCGGGGTGAACCTCGGCCCCAACCTCACCTACGTCGGGTCGCTGGCGATCATGCTGTGGCGACGCGTCGCATCGGCCAACGACGAGCCGGCAGACCTGCGCACCTTCACCGTTCTCGGCGTCATCACCACTCCACTGACCATCGTCGGCGCAGTGGCGGGCCTGTGGCTCGCGTTGCAGATCTAAGCCTCGTCGTGCCATCCGGCCATCCCCGGGAGCACAGGTCGTCCGAGCACACCGCGCTCGCGCGGGTCGGCAACCCGATGACATCGACGACGCAATTTCGGCCTCGGTATCCCACGAGTTCCGCTGGGCAACGGGTGAGCGCATCGAGGTGCCCGGTGGTGTGCTGATGTGACCGAACCGGCCCCCAACGAGCCGGGGCACCGTGCCTACATCTTCAGTTGTCGACCGGCCGAGGATTCTCGACTGTTGCCAACGGTGCCCGCACGCTCCTCGTCACAAGACAATCTCGAGCCGTGGCAGTTCTCGCCCGGGGATCGACCCACTCACAGCAGTACCGATGCGGACGGCACCGAAGTGGAGATAGAACGATTCGGCTCCGGGATCCGCGTCGAGCGTCAGACGCTCGAATCCCTGCGCACGAGCCTCACTGATCGTGTGCTCGAGCAATTTTCGACCACAGCCGGTTCCGATGGAACTCGCGTCCACGAAGAGTGCCGTCAGTTCACCGGCGGGGGCTTCACCCCCGAGCAAGCTGAAACCGACGACGGGGCTTTCAGGCTCGGACGAGCCGACGACGGCCACCCACATCCGACCCGATCCGCACACCGCCGAGTCGTACGTCAACTCCACACGACATGCCTGCAGGAAGTCCTCGGAGTATCCCCAATAGGCCTTCGACCGAAGTGCGAGTGCCGAGACCGTCTCGTTTTCGTCGGACCTCGCCAACCGGATTTCGATATCTCCCACACCTCGACCATAGAGCGGATGTCCGCAACGCCGGAAGCACTACCGCGGTGACGACCGTGATGGCGAGCCGCGGCACTGTGTGTTCTCGGTACACGATTCACCAGCGAAGCAGACCCTGCTTGTTTCCTACGGTGCCGGTAGGTCCGTCGTCGGCAATCGTGGCGAGTCGGACTATTTCGTCGGTGCCCTGCGTGACGTCGTGTGCACCCTTGCCTGCGTTGAGATCGGTGCGGGTGTAGCCGGGGTCGGCGGCATTGACTCGCATCATCGGGAGGGCGCGCGCGTACTTCACCGTGAGCATGTTGAGGGCGGTCTTGGACGACGCGTAGATCGGCGGCACCACCTGCCAGTCGAAGTAGTCGTGCTCGATGGTGTCCTGAATGGATCCGACACCCGAGGAGATGTTGACGATTCGTGGATGGTTCGAGACCTTCAGCAGTGGCACGAATGCGTTGGTCACTCGAATGACGCCGAAGACGTTGGTGTCGAAGACGTCTCGGGCGTCATCCGCCGATCCTTGTTCGAGCGGAACGAACGCGCCGGTGATGCCTGCGTTGTTGATCAGGACGTCGAGGCGTCCATGGTCCGCACGCACCTGGCGCGCAGCAGCGTCGACGCTGCCCTGATCGGTCACGTCGAGTTGAACGAACGTGACGCCGAGGTCGGCGGCAGCAGCACGACCCAGCTCACGGTTGCGGGCACCGATGACCACGGTGTGGCCGGCACGCTGTAAGCGCCGCGCCGTCTCGTGACCGATTCCCTTGTTGCCGCCGGTGATCATCGTGATTGTGCTCATGACGTCGACGCTAAGGCGCGGCGGCCCGCTCGAGAAGATGCCGCTTGTCGGTAGGTCTGCCAGTACCACCCACGTCCTCATCGAGAAGACGCCCGTGGCCGGGGTGGCACAGTGGTGAGATGACCGTAGACCAGCAGGGACGCCGGCCGGCGGGTTTCTCGTCGGTGCTCCGCGGCTGGCGTGACCGCAGCGCACCCGTCCCCTCCGACTCGGCCGTCAGGACTCGGAGGTCTTCGGGCTTACGCCGCGAGGAACTCGCCACACTCGCCGGAATCTCGGTGGACTACCTGGTCCAGCTGGAGCAGGGTCGCGCGTCGAATCCGTCGGCGGCGGTGGTCGCTGCTCTCGTTCGGGCATTGAGCCTCGACCTCGCCGACGCCGGAGTGTTGTATCGAGCTGCCGGACTCGCGGCACCGTCGCCGGGCGTCGATCGATCGGTACCGGACAGCGTCGACCGGCTGCTGGCCCGAGCCGACGACTGGCCTACGGCCGTGTACGCGGCCGATTGGTGGCTGCTGAGATGGAACGCGGCATGGTCCGCTCTGATGGGCAATCCGATGGACCTGTCCGGACATTCACGCAACCAGGTCTGGTTCGAGATGACCGAGGACACGTCGACCATGTGGGTCGACCCCGGGCAACGGGAACAGTATCGAGACGCGTTGGTCGGCGACCTCCGCGTGGCACAAATCTCGCATCCCGACGACGCCGAGCTCGACAACCTCGTCCATGACCTTCGAGCGCGCAGCGACGAATTCTCCGATCGTTGGCACCACGCTCGGCCTGCCGTCTACCGAGGAGCACGCAAGAACATCGACCATCCCCTGGTGGGGTCGATGCTCCTCGATGGGGACGTGTTCCAGCCGGCAGGCTCCGACGTGCGGGTGATCGTCTACACCGCAGCACCCGGCTCACGAGATGAGTCCAGACTGTTGTCACTGTTGTCGCCCGGATCCCGTGCACGGAACCGAGCCTCGGTTCAGGCCGGCGAAGCCAGGTGCGAGGTGTCGTTCACCAATCGCACCGAGGCCCCGCCGTCGGGGTAGAACTCGGCAATACTCAGCGACGCGAGATCGAGGTGCAGTCGATACAGCAGCGACGGGCCGACGTCGAGAGCAAGTTGCAGCAGCATCTTGATCGGGGTGACATGGGTGACCACCAGAAGGGTCTTTCCGGCGTACTCGGTGAGCAACTGGTCGCGGGTCGCTTCGATGCGTACGCGTACGGCGTCGAAACTCTCCCCGTTCGGTGGTGCCACGGAGGTGTCGCCGCGCCACGCCTTGTGAACCTCGGGGTGACGTTCCATGGCCTCGGTGAACGTCAGTCCTTCCCAGTCGCCGAAGTCGGTTTCGATGAGACCGTCGACAGTGGTGACGGGCAATCCCAGGCGGTCGGCTGTCGCTGAGGCCGTCTGTCGGGCGCGCGCGAGCGGCGAGGCCACGATCGCGTCGATGTCTGTCCGTGAACCGAGAACCGTTGCGGCAGAAGCTGCTTGGCGTTGCCCCAGTTCCGTCAAGTCAGGATTGCCGCGGCCGGAGTATCGTCGATCGACCGACATGGGGGTCTGCCCGTGCCGCAACAGCAGCACGCGCGTGGGCTCCCCCATCGCACCGGTCCACCCGGGCGACTCGGCCTCCTTCGCGGCCGGCTCGGCATCGGGAAGTTCCGACAGGTCCACACCCTCGGCCGCGGCGTCCATCGCCTCGTTGGCCAGCGCATCGGCGTGCGAGTTCTGCGCGCGCGGAATCCACTCGTAGGTGACGGAATCGAAGCCGCGAGCCAGTTCGGCTGCTTTCCGCTGAAGCGGAATCATGTCCGGGTGCTTCACTTTCCAGCGCCCGGACATCTGCTCGACGACGAGTTTGGAGTCCATACGGACGGCAACCTCGCGGGCCCCGACGTCACGTGCGGCACTGAGTGCGGCGATCAGGCCGTTGTACTCGGCGACGTTGTTGGTGGCCACGCCCAGCGACGCCCGGCGCTCGGCGAGCACCTGCGAGCGATCGGCGCTGAACACCACTGCGCCGTATCCAGCCGGCCCGGGGTTCCCTCGCGATCCTCCGTCGGCCTCGGCGACAACCCGCGACATCTGGCTCAAATTCCGGATTCCTTGGTGCGCACCAGGATTGCGTTGCATTCCGAGCAACGAATCAGAGCGTCTGCCGGCTTGTTGGCAATGCTCGCGATCTCGTTGCGGTCGAGCTCGATCCGGCAAGCACCGCAGCGGCGAGCCTGCAGCAACGCCGCACCGCGCCCGGTGAGAGCTCGCTGCTTCTCGTAAACAGCAAGCAGATCCGCAGGCAACCCCGAAGCCAAGGACTCGCGGCGCTCGGCGCTTCGCTTCTCGGCGGTGTCGAGGTCTGCAACGGCGTCGTCGCGGCGACGGCCGGCGTCGACGAGTTCGTCCTCGATCTGCGTCAGCTGCGCACCGGCGTGCTCGTAGTCCCGCTCACTGGCCTCACGCTGCTCCATGACCTCGAGCAATTCCTCCTCGAGGATGCCCTGGCGACGTTCGAGGCTGCCGAGCTCGTGCTGCAACTCCGTCATCTGCTTCGGTGCGATGGTGCCACTCTCGAGCATCTTCTTGTCGCGAGCCTCGCGTTGACGAACCGCGTCGACCTCGCCCTCGAGTTTGCGAATGTCCCGATCGAGGTCGTCCATCGAGATCTGTACCGTCACGGCCGCGTCCTTGCGGGTGATGCGCTCGGTCTCGAGCTTGTCCACCTCCTGCTGCTCGGGGAGGCTTTTGCGGCGGTGGGCGATCTGCGAGAGTTCGGTATCCACACCGGCCAATTCGAGCAGCGAGGCCTGGACTTTGGGATCGACGTTCACGCTTGATGACTCCTGCGACTATGGAAGTTGGTAAGAGATCACCCTACCGGCTGCTCGAAACCGAGAAAGCCGGATCGACTCCGACCGCCTGTCGCCAGGGGTTCACAAGTCACGATGGTCACCGATCACAGCGTCCAGGGGTCGGTGCGCACATCGGTGACACTGCTTCTCCACCCGTCCGTGTCACCGAACGCGGCGTCGACGATGGTGCGCGCCTGTTCACACCACGGGAACTCCGACGCCCAGTGCGCGGTGTCGATCACCGCGGGTCCACCCGCGCGCAGATGTTCGTCGACAGGGTGGTGCCGCAGATCCGAGGTGACGTACACGTCGGCGTCGGTTCGCGCGACGGCAGACAGGAACGAATCGCCTGCTCCCCCGCACATCGCGACCACCGAGACCGTGGCGTCGGGGTCACCGGCGGCCCGCACGCCCCAGCTGGTAGCCGGCAACGCGTCCCGAACGACGTCGGTGAACTCGGCGAGTGTCATCGGACTCGACAGTTTTCCGATGCGCCCCAGTCCTGTACACGATGGCAGAGCCGCGGACTCGAAGACGTCGAACGCGGGCTCCTCGTAGGGGTGGGCGTGACGTAGAGCCGAAAGCATCTGCGCGCGTAGCACTTTGGGTGCTACAACCTCGATGCGATCCTCGGTCTCCGTGTGCACCTCGCCGAGAACGCCCAGTGTCGGGTGCGCATTCGGGCCGGGACGGAACTGGCCGAGACCGGTCGCCTGCCAGCTGGCTTCGCTGTAGTCGCCGATCTGTCCGGCTCCGGCGTCGAACAGGGCCTGCCGTACCGCGGCCGAGTCGGAGGTCGGTACGAAGACCACCCATTTGTCGTGTGCAGGTGCGGGAATGGGGTCCAGTGGTCTGGTGTCGATCACGCCGAGCGCGGCTGCGAGTGCGTCGGATACACCCGGATCGGCGGAGTCCGCATTGGTGTGGGCGGTGAACAGTGCACAGTCGGCTTTGATCAACCGATGAATCACCGAACCCTTTGCAGTGTCGGCCGCCACTGTGTCGACGCCTTTGAGCAGGAGCGGGTGGTGCGCCACGATCAGATCGGCACCCCATGCGATGGCCTCGTCGACCACCGCCTCGGTGACGTCGACGGTGTACAGAACCTGCTGCACAACAGCTTTCGGGTCTCCACACACCAGACCCACCGAGTCCCAGCTCTCGGCCAGCCGTGGTGGGTAGGCATTGTCGAGAACCTCGATGACATCCGCCAGTGTCACTGCCATATTCGTTGCTCTCCTCACAGAACGGTGCTCAACGCATTCACCAGTATGTCGACCTGCTGCGAGTCCCGTACCGCCACGCGTAGAAAGTGGCGATCCAGCCCTGGGAAGGTGTCGCCGCGCCGAACCGCAATACCCATAGTGCGCAGGCGTTCTCGAACCAGATCGGCACCCTCGAAGCGCACCAGCAGAAACGGCGCTCGGGCCGGGCCGGTGACGTCCAAACCGAGAGCGCCCAGTCGGCCGATCATCGCAGATCGTTCGCGGTCGATTCGTTCGGATTCGGCACGTGCCTGATCGATGGCAAACGGTTCTGTGCAGGCGCGGATCGCTTCGATTTGCAGACTCCCCAGCGGCCAGTGCGCGCGTCCGTGCTGCATCCGCGTGAGAACGTCAGGGTGCCCCAGCGCATATCCGCACCGCAACCCCGCCAACGCCCACGTCTTCGTCAGGCTGCGCAGGACCACCACGTCGTCCGAGCGCTGCGACGAAACCGATTCTCCGGCACCGAGCACTGCGTCGGCGAAGGCCTCGTCGACCACCACCGTTCGGCCGGGCCGACGCAGGCTCAGGACCGCTTCGCATGGGTGCAGGACCGACGTCGGATTGGTGGGGTTGCCGATGATCACCATGTCGGCTGCATCGGGCACGAGCATCGGATCGAGCTCGAAAGGCGGCGGCAAGACAACCCGATGCACCGGTACACCCGCCTGTTCCAGCACCCAATCGGGCTCAGTGAAGGACGGATGAATCGTTGCCGCGAGGGAGGGCTCCAAGCGCGGCAGCATCGAGAAGCCCTCGGCCCCGCCGCTGAGCAGCAGCACCTCGTCCGGGGAGCGGCCGTGGTGTGCGGCCACTTGCTCTCGTGCGGCGTACTCGGCCGCAGCGCTCGGGTACGAACCCAGCGAACTCAGTGCCGTGGCCAGCCGGTCCCGAAGCCATGCCGGCGGGCCGTCGCCGCGCACGTTGACGGCGAAGTCGACGAATCCGGACTCGACCTCCACATCACCATGGTGACGAAGGAGCTCATCCGGCCTGTGACGGAGGAGCGCGTCGGGTTCGGCAGTTGTATCGGACATCGCGACGAGCGTAGCCGCAGGCTTTCCCGAGCAGGCCGCACCGATAGGCTTCGAACATGTCTGCCGTTACCCCCGCGTCCGTTGTCCTGTTCGATCTCGATGGGACGTTGACCGATTCCGCACCGGGAATTCATGCCGGTTTTCGCCATGCGTTGGCCTCCGTGGACGCCCCCGAGCCGACCGAAGAGCAGCTGTCACTGGTTGTCGGGCCGCCGTTGATCGACACCTTGCGCGGGCTGGGTCTGGACGAGGACGCCGCACAGCGCGCGTTGGCGGCGTACTTCGAGCGGTACGACGAGCGGGGCTGGGCCGAGAACACCGCGTTCGACGGCATCGAGACGGTGCTGACTCGATTGCAGGACCGAGGAGTGCGCCTCGGTGTGGCGACGTCGAAGTCGGAGCGCTTCGCCGTTCGCATTCTCGACCACTTCGGTTTGTCTCGATACTTCGAGTTCATCGGAGGTGCCAGCAACGACGGCACCCGACGAGCGAAGTCCGATGTCATCGCGCACTCGTTGTCCAATCTCGGCATCGATCCGGTGGAACACGCGGACGGTGGCACCGACGGGGTGATCATGATCGGTGATCGTGACCACGACGTGCACGGTGCAGCACGATTCGGCATTCCCACGGTGTACGTGGAGTGGGGCTACGGCATCGACGGCGAAAGCGACGACGCTACGTTCACCGCATCGAACATGGACGAGTTGGCTGCGGTGCTCGAGCAGAACACGGTGGCAGGGCAGTGAACGAGCCACTGCATGTGACATTCGTGTGCACCGGCAACATCTGCCGATCGCCGATGGCAGAAAAGGTCTTCGCCGCGCATCTGCGCGATGCCGGTCTCGCCGATGAAGTGCGGGTGTCGAGTGCGGGCACCGGCGGCTGGCATGTGGGCGACGGTGCCGATCCCCGCACCGTCGCCGAGCTCGTTGCCCATGGCTACGACGGTGAGCACGAGGCCGCGCAGGTCGGACCGGACCATCTGGAGGCAGACCTGATCGTCGCGCTCGACACCGGCCACGCGAAGGCGCTGCTGCAGCTCGGCGCGCCGGCCGATCGAGTGGCCCTGCTGCGATCGTTCGATCCCGACGCCGACGACTCGTCGGTCGCCGACCCGTACTACTCGTCCGACTCAGCGTTCACCGAGGTGCGCGAGCAGATCGAAAGTGCGGTTCCCGGGCTGTTGAACTGGGCACGGTCTCAGCTCCCCGGCTGACCCGGCTACCGTGGTGGGGTGGAGAAGTTAGGGTTCTTGCTGCGTCCGAAGTGGTTGGTGCTGGCCGCCGTCGCGCTGGCGTTCGCATTTCTGTGCTTCAGCGTGCTCGCTCCGTGGCAGCTCGGCAAGAACACCTCGACCTCTGCACGCAACGACCTGATCACCCGGTCGGTCGATGCTGATCCGGTACCCATCTCGGACATCCTCACCGCCAACGGCTTCCCGGCCGACGACGAATGGCGCCGCGTCATCGCGACGGGTTCCTACGATGTCGATTCCGAGGCACTGGTGCGGCTGCGCAGCATTCGTGAACAGCCCGCGTACGAGGTCATCACCCCGTTCGAGATCGACGGTGGGCCCACCGTGCTGGTCAACCGCGGGTACGTGCTGCCGGTGGAGGGCACACGACCACCCGACTTCGCGCCCGCACCTACGGGACAGGTAACGCTCAATGCCCGTGTGCGCCAGGCCGAGGGCACGTCGCGGGAACCGATCGAGGAAGACGGTCACCTGCAGGTCTACAACATCAATCCGGAGCAGATCGGCACAGCGGTCGGCGTCGATGCGATCGACGGGTACCTCCAGCTCGACGACGATCAACCGGGCGGACTGGGCCTGATCGAATTGCCTCAGACCGATGCAGGGCCCTACCTCTCCTACGGTCTGCAGTGGCTGGCGTTCGGCATCATGGCACCGCTGGGTCTGGCGTACTTCGTTCGCGCCGAGATCAGGGAGCGTCGCATGTCTCGTGCCGAGATGGCCGACGCGATGTCCAGCGAACCGGATCCCGCTCCCGACAACGAGCCCGCACCCGACGAAGAAGAAGAATTCACTCTTCCCACCCGACGCGAGAAGCGCGCCAGAGCGCGCGCTGCGTCACGTCCGACGGTGCCGTCGGATCCTCGCCTGGCCGATCGCTACGGCAAGAATCGCTGACGCGATCACCGACAGTTCTTGCACCCGGGTCGACAGCGTGACCGCACGGCGAAGGTCGCGCGCTGTGGGCGAGGCCCCGTCCCCCAGGGTCGGGCGGTTCTCGACGCCGTGTCGATACTGCGTTCTGCCTCCGAGTTGCAGTCCCAGCGCACCTGCAGCCGAGGCCTCGGCAACACCGGCATTGGGGCTGGGATGCTTCGACGCGTCGCGACGCCACATCTTTGCTGCCTCGACGGGCGAGCCGTGTACCAGAGGTGCTGCCAGTACCGTCGCCAGTCCGGTGGCCCGGGCGGGCACCAAATTCAGGACGTCGTCGATTCGCGCTGCGGCCCAACCGAAGCGCAGATACTTCTCGGACCGATAGCCGACCATGGCGTCGAGCGTGTTGCTCGCGCGGTAGGCCAGAACACCGGGCACGCCGGCACACGCGCCCCACACCAGGACACCCACGGTGGCATCGGATGTGTTCTCTGCGATGGATTCGAGAGCGGCGCGCGCCAACCCGTCGGAGTCGAGTGATTCCGGATCGCGCCCGCACAGCGACGGCAACAGTGCGCGCGCACCCGCCAGGTCATCGCTGTCGAGACAATCGGCCATCTGCCCACCCACCCTGGACAGCGACGTTCCACCCAGCGCTGCCCAGGTGGCAGCCGCGACCAGAACCGTCTCGACAGGTGCACCCAGGCGGGCGGCGGCGCGGCTCGAGGCGATACCGATAGCGGCCGCCGAACCGATCAGCGTCGACGCATGTATGACTCCGACGGTTCTGCTGTCACGGTAGAGAACTCGTTCCACGTGCAGTGCCGTCGTGCCGAACCCTGCGACCGGATGCCAGCGCTTCGGGTCTGCGAACACGCGATCGAGACCGTAGCCGATCAGTAAGCCGATCGCTCGGGGGTGTGTCCACATCCCACGAATCTTGCCAACTGCCCATCCGGTGCAGAGAACCGGTGTGTCAGGCCCAGCGCTGGCGGTATGCGCTCGCGAGTTGACGGTTGCGGAAGTCGATGTCGCTTCCGTCGTTGAGCAGGGCGATTGCCATTCCTACGAAGCCGACGGCTGCCATTACGAACATTGTCATGATTCCCCCAGAATCTCGAGTGGATCCGCAGTGCGGACTTGGCTGTACCCGATTGTTACCCGCCAGTAGGCCAATTCCTACTCGTTTGAGGTGGCCGTCACGTGTGTCGGTCGTCACGAGACGCCCGTCTCATCGAAACGTCCAAAATCGAACGGCCACCGGCTATCTCGCGCTGTGCAGTTCTCCCGTAGTTACTGCGGCACAGGAAAGAGATGCTGCTCGTCGGTCACGACCGAGCGCAGAAATTCGTCGACGGCCTTCACCCGCGCCAAACCGGTCAGCTCTCGCGGCACCACCGTCCAATACGTCCGCTCGACCGAGACGACGCCGGGCAGCACCGACGTGAGCGCCACGTCCGGCTCGCCGATGTAGCTGGGCAACGGCGCAATTCCCACACCGGATCTCGCCGCGATCCACTGCCCGGTGATGTTGTTGGTCTGAATCTGCGCGCGACCCTCGGGCAGGATCGAGTCCAGGATTCGCAGGGGCGCAACATCGAGCAGCGCATCGACGTACGAAATCAGCGTGTGGCCCCGGAGGTCGTCGACGGTGTGGATCGGCGACGTCGCCGCAAGATACTCCTCGGCGGCATAGAGCTCGAGCGAGTACGTCGCCAACCTGCGCGTGACGACAAATCTCGGCGACGGCCGTTCCAGCGTGATTGCGATATCGAATTCCCTTGTCGCCAAGGAGTTGTGCTCAGTGGCGGTGACCAATTCGATATCGAGATCAGGGTGCTTGTCTCGCAGTACGCCGAGTTTCGGTGTCAGGACGAAGGCTCCGAAGCCGTCCGGAGCCGCGATACGGACGGTGCCACGCAGCGATCCGGTGTCGGACGTCTGATCCTCGAACGCCGCGATGAGCGTCGACTCCACGGTTTCGGCGTATCCGACGAGCCGCCGCCCCGCCTCGGTCAATCGCCAACCCGACGGGGTTCGGTCGAAAAGCCGCTGTCCGGCCGACTTTTCGAGTGCCGTGATACGACGGCCGACGGTGGTGTGGTCCACGCCGAGAGTGCGAGACGCGTCGGTCAGGCGTCCCGTCCTCGACACTTCGAGAAAGTAGCGGAGGTGGTCTGGGTTGAACACTCGTCCAGCTTATCCCTCTGTGCATTTCTGCACGGCAATCTGCGACTTTGGCCTTTGACATGTGCATCGATACCAGTGAGACTCGAGACACACCGATGGAAGGATCGAACGTTGACCGACGTCATTGCGCACTGGATCGATGGCAAGACCTACTCCGGCAAGTCCGACCGGACTTCCCCCGTCACCAACCCCGCGACCGGCGAGGTCACCGGCACACTTGCCCTGGCCGACACCGGCGACGCTCGGGCGGCCATCGACGCTGCCGCCGCCGCATTCCCGGCGTGGCGCGACACCTCTCTGGCCAAGCGAACCTCCATCCTGTTCTCGTTCCGAGAGCTGCTGAACGCCAAGAAGAACGAGCTCGCCGAGATCATCACCGCTGAGCACGGAAAGGTTCTCTCCGATGCCCTCGGTGAGATCTCACGTGGCCAGGAAGTCGTCGAATTCGCTTGCGGCATGGCACATCTACTCAAGGGCGGATACACCGAGAACGCGTCGACCGGGGTCGACGTCTACTCGATCCGTCAGCCGCTCGGACCCGTCGGCATCATCTCGCCCTTCAACTTCCCCGCCATGGTCCCCATGTGGTTCTTCCCCATCGCCATCGCGGCCGGTAACACCGTGGTCCTCAAGCCCTCCGAGAAGGATCCGAGTGCCAGCATCTGGTTGGCGAAGCTGTGGGCCGAGGCGGGACTGCCCGACGGCGTGTTCAACGTGCTGCAGGGCGACAAGGTGGCCGTCGACGAGCTGCTCGAGAACAAGAAGATCAAGTCGATCTCTTTCGTCGGTTCGACCCCCATCGCCCAGTACGTGTACTCCACCGGCACCTCCAACGGAAAGCGCGTCCAGGCCCTCGGCGGTGCCAAGAACCACGCCGTCGTCCTCCCCGATGCCGATCTCGACCTCGCCGCCGACGCCATGGTCAACGCCGGCTTCGGCTCCGCAGGCGAACGCTGCATGGCCATCTCCGCACTCGTCGCCGTCGGGAACATTGCCGACGAACTCGTAGCCAAGATCGCCGAACGCACCACGCCGCTGGTCACCGGCGACGGCACCCGCGGGGCAGACATGGGACCGCTCGTCACCAAGGCCCACCGAGACAAGGTCGCCTCCTACGTCGATGCAGGCGAAGCGGCCGGAGCTACTCTCGTCGTCGACGGCCGCGGTGTGAAGGCCGATGGTGGAGAGAACGGATTCTGGCTCGGCCCCACGCTCATCGACCACGTCACCCCCGAGATGAGCGTCTACACCGACGAGATCTTCGGACCGGTTCTCTCGGTCGTCCGCGTCGACACCTACGCCGACGCGCTCGAGCTGATCAACGACAATCCCTACGGCAACGGCACCGCCATCTTCACCAACGACGGCGGCGCAGCACGACGCTTCCAGAACGAGGTGGAGGTCGGCATGGTCGGCATCAACGTGCCGATCCCGGTTCCCATGGCGTACTACAGCTTCGGTGGTTGGAAGAACTCCCTCTTCGGCGACAGCCACGCACACGGCACCGAAGGAGTGCACTTCTTCACCCGAGGAAAGGCCGTCACCAGCCGCTGGCTCGACCCCAGCCACGGCGGCATCAATCTCGGTTTCCCTGAAAATAGCTGAGCCCTGAAAACAGCTGAGCGGAAGGAGCACACCATGGTTGCCAATATTTCGTTTCCTCGGTTTCTCAAGCTGGGCGGCGGTGCAGTCGAAGAGCTGGGCACGGTCCTGAGCGATCTCGCCGTATCGCGGCCCCTGCTCGTCACCGACGCGTTCATGGCGGGCAACGGATCGGCGGATCGCTTGATGCAGATCATGACCGAGGCCGGGAAGACGCCGGCACTGTTCTCGGGCACCGTCCCGGATCCGACCACCGACTCGTTGGTCGCCGGCCTCGAGGCGGTGCGGCAGCATTCGGCCGACTCGATCATCGGGTTCGGTGGTGGCAGTCCCATGGACACAGCCAAGGCGCTGGCCATTCTCGCGGTGCAGGGCGGGACGATGCGGGACTTCAAAGCCCCCGTACTCTCGACCGGCCCGGCCCTGCCGATCATCGCCATTCCCACCACAGCCGGAAGTGGTTCGGAGGCAACCCAGTTCACCATCATCACCGATGTCGCCTCGGACGAGAAGATGTTGTGCCCAGGCCTGTCCTTTCTGCCGATCGCATCGATCATCGACTTCGAGCTGACGATGTCGATGCCGGCACGCCTGACCGCCGATACCGGCGTCGACGCACTGACGCATGCCATCGAGGCATACGTCAGCAAGAAGGCCAACCCCATCTCCGACGGTTTGGCGCTCAGTGCGATTCGCACGATCGGCACGTCGTTGCTGCGGGCGTATCGAGACGGTGACGACAGACAAGCGCGGGAATCGATGATGCACGCCTCGACCCAAGCGGGCATGGCGTTCTCCAACGCAAGCGTCTGTCTGGTGCACGGTATGAGCCGGCCGATCGGTGCCCATTTTCATGTGGCACACGGGCTGTCGAACGCAATGCTGTTGCCCGCCGTCACGGCGTTCTCGATCACGGGGGCACCGGCTCGCTACGCCGACTGTGCTCGCGCGCTCGGTGCGGCGTCGGAAGGCGATTCGGATCAGGTCGCCGGGGGCAAGTTGCAGGACGCGATCGTCACCCTGTGCCGTGAGGTCGAGGTTCCCACACCGGAAACGTTCGGGATCGACAAGTCGAAGTGGGACGACCTGTTGCCACTGATGGCCGAGCAGGCTCTCGCCTCCGGCAGCCCAGGTAACAATCCGGTCGTCCCGACGGCGGAGCAGATCGTCGATCTGTACCGCCAGGTGTACGCCGGGATCTAGGCCGAGTCACCGGGCACGCGGGCGGCCACAGTGTCGCGCCGCGTGTTTCGGCGTTGAACGAGGACTCCACCGATCACCGTCACTGCTGCAAGCACGGCCGACAGCAGGATCGAAGAACGCTGCTCCGGCCGCACCACCATCATGACCAGGACGAAGACGATGAACCCGATGGCCAAGTAGGTGAGCCACGGGTACAGCCACATTCGAACGGCAGGGCGTTCTCCGTCGCGGTCGAGTTGACGTCGCAGCACCAATTGACTGCTGGCGATGGCGAGGTAGACGAACAGTGCGACGGCACCGGTGGTTGCCAGCAGATAGGTGAAGAGCTTCTCGGGCAGGATGTAGTTACCGACAACGGCGAGGAACCCGAGCACCATCGATGCAATCACTGCGATCCACGGCACTCCGTTGGACGTGATCTTCTTGACCGCCCGAGGTGCATCCCCTCGATCACCGAGCGAATACAACATGCGCGACGCGGTGTAGAGCGCCGAATTCAGGCAGGACGCGACGGCGGTCAGGATGACGATGTCCATGATGGTCTCTGCATGGGGAATTCCCATCTTGGACAGTACGTACTGGTACGAGCCCGTTGCTGGATCCAGTTCGTTCCACGGCACCAACGCGACGATGATGAAGATGGACCCGAAGTAGAAGATCGAGATACGCCAGATCACCGAGTTCGTCGCGCGGGTGATTCCCTTCGCCGGGTCCTTGGATTCTGCCGCGGCAATGGTGACGATCTCCGATCCCATGAACGAGAACATCGTGGTGAGCATTGCGGCTATCACCGCGCCGAAGCCGAGCGGCATGAAGCCGCCCGAAGCCCAGAGTTGGTCCACGCCACTGACTTCGGAGTTCGGCAGCCATCCCAGGATGGCTGCGATGCCGAGGCCGATGAAGGCGATGATGGCCACCACCTTCACCAGCGCGAACCAGAACTCGAATTCACCGTAGTTGCCGACGCTGATCAGATTGGTCGCGGTGAGGGCAACGACGATGATCAGTGCCCACATCCATTGCGCGCCGCCCAACCAGTTGGTCAGGATGGCGGCTGCGGCGGTCGCCTCGACGGGGATCACCAGTACCCAGAACCACCAGTACAGCCAGCCGACGGAGAAGCCGGCCCAATGCCCCAGTGCGCGTGTGGCATACGTGGAGAACGATCCTGTGTCGGGGTTGGCGGTGGCCATTTCCCCGAGCATGCGCATCACTAGGATCACCAGGAGTCCGGCGAAGAAGTAGGCCAACAGCACCGCAGGTCCTGCGGTTGCGATGGCGTTGGCGGAGCCGACGAACAATCCGGCGCCGATCACTCCGGCTATCGAGATCATCGTTACGTGCCGCGGTTTGAGACTGGTGCCGAGTCCGTGCTCTCCGGTATCTGGCTTATCGGTAATTGCCATCCAGATAGTCCAACACAAGGTCCGGCATACCGCAGCGGGTGACCGAATTGTCCAGACAGTTAGTGGTACATACGGTCAGCTTATGAAAAGCCGCCTCCGGGCATACTGACGACATGAATGTCGACGCTGAGCGCTCCACGAACTCGATCACCATCGTCGGTGCCGGAATGGCCGGCGCGGCATGTGCCCGGGTTCTCCACGACGCAGCAGTGCCGTTTCGCATCGTCGACAGAGGACGCGCTCCCGGCGGACGGATGTCCTCCCCCGAGTTGCACGGACGACGCGTCGATCTGGGTGCCGGCTACTTCACCGTTCGGGATCAGGAATTCTCGACGGTGGTAGCCGACTGGGAGTCGAGGGGGCTGGCGCGCCAGTGGGCCAATACGTTCGGCATTCTCAAGCCCGAGACGGCACCGTGCACCACCACCGGCCCGGTTCGTTGGGCCACCCCGAACGGGCTTCGTTCTCTGGTACGAGACTTGCTGGGAGACTTCGACATCGAGGGATCCTCCGAGTTGACCGACCTACCTGACGGCCACGTCGTGGTGGCGATGCCCGATCCTCAGGCGACGCGACTGACCGCGGTCCCCGACGCCGTCGAGTACGAACCGGTCATCGCGGTCGCGTGCGGATTCGAGGGGTTGAATGCGCCGTTCCGCGACGCGGCCTTCGTCAACGATCATCCCGATATCGCGTTCGTCGTCGACGACGGTGCCCGGCGGGGTGACGCTGCACCCGTGCTGGTGGTGCACACGACCTCGGAGCGTGCACAGCAGCATCTCGCCGATCCCGACGCGGTGATTGCCCCGGTTCTCGACGCGCTGCGCGAACTGTCGGTCGTCTCTACGGCACCCAGCTGGACGCACGCCCATCGATGGACGTTCGCAAAGCCTGCGTCGCAGCACGATTCCACCTTTGCGCTCGAGCAGCGCGACGGACGACTCGTCGGGTTCGCCGGCGATCAATGGTGTGCATCCGGAGCGCCCCGGGTGGAAAGCGCATGGCGTTCGGGCACGGATGTCGGTACCGAGCTGGTTCGTCGCCTTCAGGGATGACTTTTGCCCTGCGTCCACCTACGACGCCGATTAACATCTCCCCCGTGCTGTCCGTCAAGTCGTACCCACGCGAATACATCGACGCCTGCCGTGCGCGCCTGGATTCTCAGCTTGCCGCCTATCGTGCGGTCGCATCGAATCGAACGACGACCACCGACGCGGACGAGGCGTTCGACGTCGCATTCTTCAACAATCTCGTGCTGACGCTCGAGGTGTATTTCTTGCACCGGATGCGTGGGCAGGAGAAGAAGAACGGCAATCCGCTCAACGAGGTCCGCGTGCTCGCCGCCTCGATGACAGCAGCTGAGGACATCATGACCAGCGATCCGACCATAAACTTGGATCCTGCCAAGAGCATTCTGGGATACGCCGTCGGCGATCGAATCGCGCTCGACGAGGAGCGGTTCGTTGAGTTGGCCGACGCCTACTTCGCCGAGATCGAAGTCAAGTTCGGGCCACACCTTGCGCCCTAGCTGCTGACGAATCTCACCGTCTCGTCCAAAGGCGCTCGGTTGGTACGAAATCCGTTGATCGAGTGGGTCTCGTCCGGGTAGCCGAAGGAAATGCCGGCCACCACTCGCCTGGTGTCCGGGATGTCGAACCACTCGTGCAGAAACGGTGAGTAGGCCGCCAATGCTGCCTGCGCGATCGCCCCGAGACCCAGGCTCTGCGCCGCGAGCAGAAAGGTCTGCAGATACAACCCGCAATCGACAGCCCCGTAGACACCGAGATCGGCATCGGTGGTGATGATGGCCGCGTGCGGGGCGTCGAACAGCTCGTAGTTGCGAATGAACTGACGCGTCGTCGCCTCGGTGTCGGACTTGACCACACCGATGCTCTCGTACAGTGCACCGCCGCATTCGCGTCGCCGCGCGCGGTGCAGGGCGTTGTAGCTGGCCGGGAACGGAAAGTCCGGTTGCGGGACGCCGGATGCGACGTGCTCGACCAGTGCCTCGGAAAACTTCCGGGTGGCATCGCCCTCGGTGACGATGACCTGCCACGACTGAGTGTTCGACCACGATGGAGTGCGCTGAGCGGCCGCCAACAACTGCTCGAGCACTTCCCGAGATACCTGCTTCGGCAGGAACTGCCGGCACGAATATCTCTCGTCGAGTAATTCTGTCAGCGCTTCGTACCGGGTCACGTCGTCCGCCTCGTGTCAGTGCTGTCGGGTGCGGATCGAAGGTAACACCACGGCCACGCCCGACGGTCATGCGCTGGACCGTCGGGCGGGCACTGCTCACTGCAGAGGAAGCAGGATGTCCTTCACCCGAGGGTCGGTCGCCAGAAATTCCTGCACCGCAGGGTCCTTGAACGCAGCGACGAGGTTCTTGATGTTGTCGGTATCTGCCCAACGGCTACCGATCGTGAGTTGTCCGGCAAACTCGTCCGGTGCCGGCGGTGCAAAGATCTGCTTCTCGACGGGGATGCCGGCCGCGAGGTAGTACTCGGTATAGCCCACTGCTGCATCGAGATCCGGCAATGCCCGTGACTGCGCAGCGAAGTCCAGCAGCGTGAACTTCAGGTTCTTCGGGTTCCCGACGATGTCCTTCTGCGTGGCCGTCGACTTGTCGACGGCGGGGTCGAGGGTGATCAGACCTGCCCGTTCGAGTACCCACAGACCCTGCGCCTCGTTGGCCGGATCGGAGTAGAGCGAGACCGTTGCGCCGTCCGGCAGTTGAGCTGGGTCCGAGTACTTTTCGGACCACAATCCGAAGCCCCAACGAAACACCGGGGTTGCGGCTTCTTCCTGAAAGTCGGGGTTGGATTCGAGTACCTGGCCGAGCCACAGCTTGTGCTGGTAGACGGTTGCCGCGACTTCCCCTTCGCTGACGGCGCGGTTGATGGTGTTGCTGTCTGCGAGTCCGCGGAACTCGACCGAGATGCCGTACTTTGGAGCGACCTGCTCTGCAACGAAATTCACGAGGGCCTGCTCGGACGCGTTCCCCTCGGCCGTGGCAACGACGAGCGTTGCACCCTCGGTGTCGTTGGCCGATGCCGTGTCGCCGAAGAACGCGATGCGGACAACCACGGCGAGTGCGATCAGCACCACGACGGCACCGATGATCCAGGGCGCTTTTCGACGGTTCTTCAGCTCGAAGCCGTGCGCTTCGGTGGACGTTGTCATGATGGATGGGACCTTTCGAATGCGGATCAGGCAGTGCGCAAGGCACGCTGATGAGGTGTGGTGTAGCGAACAAGTGCATCGCCGACGAGCTGGACGGCGGCGACGGTGAGAATCAGGATGACGATCGTGGCGATCATGACGGTGTGATCGAATCGTTGATAGCCGTATGTAACTGCAACATAACCGATTCCGCCTGCACCGATGGTTCCGGCGATAGCCGAGTACTCGATCATGGCAATGACGTTGATGGTCAGTCCACCGATGATCGACGGCACCGCCTCGGACAACTGTGTGGTGGTGACCTGCAGTGTGGAGCCACCCGACGCCCGGGCAACGTCGACCACCGACGTCGGAACCGAGCGCAGGGAGTTCTCGACTATGCGGGTGAAGAATGCAATACCCGCCAACGACATCGGCACCACAGCGGCCGCGATACCGATGTTGGTTCCGGTGATCCACCGCGTGACCGGAACCAGTGCAGCCATCAAGATCAGAAACGGCAACGACCGACCGATACTGACGATCCAGCTGATCGGCGCATGGAGTACCGGGTTCTCGAACAACCCGCCGGGGCCGAGGTTGAACAACACCGCACCGAGGGGCACACCCACGAGAACCACGATGAACATCACGATCCCGACCATCGTGAGGGTGTCGCCCAACGCGGGCAACAGCAGAGCCGGCAGTTCGTCTACCGGAACCTTGTTGCCTGCCGCGAGTACCGCGATCACGACGCGACCTCAAGGATCGGCTGCTCGGTATTCGTAGATCCGGACAATCCGAGAGCCGTGAGCGCACCGGGGACGCGTGGACTCAAGTGGCCACCTATGCCGATCGACGCGCTGCCGACAGCCACTCCGGCCACTACCTGCACGGAGGCTCCCAACAGCGCGACGGGCGCACCGAGATCCTGGCCCAGCCGCCCGATCCAGTCCTGCGGAACATCGGGCGAGTCGTAGGTGACGTTCCATTGCACGTCGCCGGCTGCCGCCTGTGCGTCGTCTCGCCTGGGGCGCAGCTCGTTGCCGAGCGCCGACGTGTGGTCGGTCAACAGATCGACCAGCTTCCCGGATTCGACGATGCGGCCGTGATCGAGCCTGGCCACCGAATCGGCGGCTCGCAGAACGGTATCCATCTCGTGGGTGATGAACACGATGGCGAGGTCGAGGTCGCGACGAAGTTCGCGCAGCAATTCGACCACCGATTCGGTGGTCTGCGGATCCAGGCCGGAGGTTGCCTCGTCGGAGAGCAGCACCGACGGCCGCAGCGCCAACGCTCGCGCAATTCCCACTCGTTGACGCTGTCCGCCCGAGAGCTGAAACGGATACCGAGCGGCTTTGTCGGACAGACCTACTCGGTCGAGAAGCTCTCCCACACGCCTGGCCGTCTCAGCCTTCGTGACCCCGAGGAACTCCAGCGGCAAGGCGACGTTCTCCGCCACCGTTCGACGCGAGAGCAGGCTCGACGACTGAAACACCGTGCCGATGCGGCGACGCGCGACTCGAAGCTGCTTGGCATTCAACTGCGCGAGATCGTCCCCGTTGACGATCACCGAGCCCGAGGTGGGACGCGTCAAGAGGTTGATGCATTGGGCCAGCGTGCTTTTGCCGGCACCACTGGGGCCGACGACGGCCAGGATCTCGCCGGACTGCACCGTGAAATCCAGCCGGTCGAGGACGACGGTCGTGTTCTCCCCCGTCCCGTACGTCTTGGTCAATTGCGCTATTTCGATCATGCTCCGACGCTCTTTTCGCTGATGTGACGGCGCAACACTGAGGTATCGGGGCGCTGCTGACCAGCTATCGACTCATCACGATCCGAACTGTTCCCACCGGCCTTGGCCGTCGGTAGCGTCGCACCGCTGTCGATATCGAAGACAGGTCGTCCTGCCGAAGGAGTTCCCCCGTGTCACGCGAGATTCGTTTCAATGCCTTCGACATGAACTGCGTCGCGCATCAGTCCCCCGGTCTGTGGCGTCATCCGCTCGATCAGTCGTGGCGCTACAAGGAACTCGGCTACTGGACCGATCTGGCGAAGCTGTTGGAACGAGGACTGTTCGACGGTTTGTTCATCGCCGATGTCCTCGGCACGTACGACGTGTACGGCGGGAACCACGACGCGGCCATTCGGCACGGCGCGCAGATTCCGGTGTCGGACCCACTCCTGCTCGTCAGTGCCCAGGCCGCGGTTACCGAGCATCTGGGCTTCGGCATCACTGCAGGTACCGGTTTCGAGCACCCGTATCCGTTCGCACGTCGGCTCTCCACGCTCGACCATCTGACCAACGGCCGCATCGGGTGGAACGTCGTCACCGGTTACCTGCCGTCAGCGGCGCAGAACATGGGACACGACGATCAGCTGAAACACGACGATCGCTACGACCACGCCGACGAGTACCTCGAGGTGCTCTACAAGTTGTGGGAGGCATCGTGGGACGACGACGCGGTGATCCGCGATCGTGAGACCGGTGTGTTCACCGATCCGGCCAAGGTGCATCGAATCAGCCACCGCGGCAAACACTTCACGGTGCCGGGTATCCATCTGGCCGAGCCGTCACTGCAGCGGACGCCGGTGATCTTCCAGGCCGGCGCGTCGCCGCGTGGCGTACGGTTCGCGGCGCAGAATGCCGAAGCGATCTTCGTCGGCGCACCCACCAAGGAGATTCTGGCGCAGACGGTTTCGAGTATCCGTCGAGCCTTGCGCGATGCCGGCCGCGATCCGTATTCGGCACGGATCTATCAGCTGCTCACCATCGTCACCGATGAGACATCCGAACTCGCCCATGCCAAGCACGACGAGTATCGGTCGTATGCGAGTGCCGAGGGTGCGTTGGTGTTCATGTCGGGCTGGATGGGCGTCGACCTGTCGCGGTATGCACTGGACGAGCCGCTCGGCAACGTCGAGAGCAACGCGATTCAGTCGTTCGTCGCGTCGTTCCAGTCGATCGGGGCCGACGGCAAGGAATGGACGGTGCGCGATATCGCCGAGTGGGGCGGCATCGGCGGTGCCGGTCCGCGCATCGTCGGCTCCCCCGGCGATGTCGCCGACCAATTGCAGGAGTGGGTGGACGAGACCGACGTCGACGGCTTCAATCTCGCCTACGCCATCACCCCGGGCACCTTCGAAGACGTCGTGCAGTATGTCGTCCCCGAATTGCAGCGGCGGGGTGTCTATCGCACCGAATACACGCCGGGCACATTGCGCCACAAGCTCTTCGACAGAGGCGACCGACTGCCCGACGAACACCGGGCGCAGCAGATCGTGCGGAAACTCCGATTACAATAGGAGTGGTGTTGAAGAAGGGTGCCAGCTTCGTCGGCCGCCACACCCAGATGAGAGCACCTGTTGACGTCAGCCACTCCAGCCGATCGGTAGCAGATGGTCGATTGAACGGCAAGGTACTTCAATTGCACTGGACCCCGTGGGTTGGACTGTTCATGCAAAGCCTAGGCCGCGAGGGCCTGAGCTCGGTATCGCACCGGGCTCAGGCCCTTTAGGCGTAGCGAGATCCGGTCGTTGTTGAACCAGTCGATGTAGTCCTCGATCGCGGTCTGCAAGGTGCCCAGGTCGAGATATCGGATGTGATGAAACATCTCTTCTTTGAGGTGA
>NZ_NPFM01000043.1:0-819 GCF_002258645.1 Rhodococcus sp. 15-649-2-2 | reverse complement strand
CAGGCCCGCTACGGTGGGGGCTTCCATGAGTGCACGGACGCTGATTTCACAGTCGAAGGTTTCCTGCACGGCGGCTACGACACGCATCGCAGAGAGCGAGTTGCCGCCCAGGTCGAAGAAGGAGTCGTCCACGCTGACTCGCGGCAGGTCGAGAACCTTCGTGAAAATGCCGGAGATAATTTCTTCAACCGGAGATGACGGCGCTCTGTGAACGCCGCTGGCGAATTGCGGCTCGGGCAACGCCCATTTGTCCAGCTTGCCGTTGACAGTTAACGGCAACTCGTCGATGACCATCACCACGGCCGGAACCATGTACGCAGGCAATCGCGCGGCAACTCGTTCGCGCAGCGCCCCACCATCGATTCCCGCAGACACCTCGGTAGGTACGACGTAGCCAATCAACTGCTTGCCGGTATCGGTATCACGGGCCACCACTGCCGCACGCTCCACTCCGGTCAAGGCAGCGAGTGTTGCTTCCACTTCACCGATTTCGATGCGGTAACCACGAATCTTCACCTGATCGTCAGAGCGACCCACATACTCCAGCTCGCCGTCGTGATTCCAACGAACCAGATCGCCGGTGCGATACATCCGCGAACCCAAAGGGCCGAGCGGACACGCGACGAATCGCGATGCCGTCAAGCCCGGCCGTCGCACATAACCGCGTGCCACACCCCGCCCCGCGACATACAACTCACCAACCACACCGATCGGAACCCGCCGCAAACCGGAATCCAACACAAACAACGCATCACCCGGCACCGGCGTACCGATAGGAGCTCCATGACCAGGCTTCATGGGCGCACTCATAGAGGCGTA
>NZ_NPFM01000016.1:0-337226 GCF_002258645.1 Rhodococcus sp. 15-649-2-2 | reverse complement strand
CGAACGGGAAAAAGGGGGCGCCGAAAAAAAAAAAGGTCCTTTCTTCCTCTCACGTAAGCAGCCACCACGCCCCGGTTGTTTTTCTTCCCCACTCCGGGTGTTTAGTTCTTTCCCCCCCCCCCCCCCCCCCCCGGATGTGTGTGGTCGAGAGAGTAGGCGAGGGGTACGACAAGCGAGCGGACGCCGGCGAGTCGCTGCTGATTACGGTCGCAGGACGACCGAGCACCTTGTTGGGTCCGGCAGAGCGAAGACAATGGAACAACTTCGTCGACGTAGCCGACGTCTCGACTCGGAACACGACCCGGCCCTTGCGGGCGATCTGATCCACGGTGCTCGGCCGATGACCCGAAAGTCGAGGATCTTCGAGGCATCGAAGAACTGGTCCAGATCGGCACCCCCTGAAACCATCGATTCGTTCACCCCGACGACATGTGCGGTTCCCACAACACACGTCAGCGCGTCGGTTACGGTCGGAAGCATGAGCAGCTTCCGTGCTCGATATTTCTCAGGAGAAGTCTGAAGTGAACATCGTTTCTCGCGTCGCCGCCAGTGGAATCCTCGGTCTCGCAGCTGCTCTCACCCTTGCGTCATGCTCCGAGCCTGCGGCCCCCGAGGCCGGCGGAGACGGTGCGAGCGGCACCCTCACGGTGTACACCTCGGAGCCGCAGGCCAAGATCGATGCGCTCAACGCCGAGTTCACCGCCGAGAATCCTGGCATCGACGTGCAGGTGTTCCGTGCAGGAACCGGCGATCTCAACGCGCGCATCGCCTCCGAACGGCAGACCGGTTCCATCGGTGCCGATGTTCTGCTCGCCGCAGACGCTCCGACCTTCGAGAAGTACAAGGCCGACGACTTGCTGCTGCAGTACACCCCGGCCGACGTCGATGCGCTCGATCCCGACGTCGTCGATCCCGACGGCTACTACGTGGGCACCCGCATCATTCCGACGGTCATCGCGTACAACACCGGGGCCGTCTCGCAGCCTCCGACGTCGTGGAAAGAACTGGCCGATCCGCGGTACAAGGGCCAGATCACGCTGCCCAATCCCGACGTGTCCGGCGCGGCAGCGTTCAACACCGCGGTGTGGCTCGGCCAGGAAGACCTCGGGCTTCCGTGGCTCACCGACCTCGTTGCCAACGAGCCCGTGGTCGCCGAGAGCAACGGCCCCGTCGCTCAGGCGGTTGCGGCAGGCACCCAGCCGGTCGGGATAGTCGTCGACTACCTGGTGCGCGAACTGGCCGAGAAGGGCTCGCCCATCGCCGCTTCGTATCCGACCGATGGCGTCCCGTACATCTCCGAGCCCGCCGGAATCTTCAAGGACTCGGCCAATCAGGAGGCCGCACAGAAGTACGTGGACTTCCTGGTCAGCAAGCGCGGTCAGGAGATCGCCGTCGAGCAGCAGTACCTGCCGGTCCGGTCCGATGTCGGCACGCCCGAGGGCGCGCCTGCTCTCGACGACATCGCACTGCTGAACCCGGACCTCGACACCATCACCGCCTCGCAGCCCGATGCCGTCGCTACGTTCAACGATCTTCTTGGCTGACCGCGTCACCTGGGTACGCGCCTGCCTGTGGCTGGCCGTCCTGGCTCTGATCGGCGCACCGCTGGCCGCCGTGGTCTCGATCGGACTCGGTGGCAACCACATTCAGGAGCTGCTCGACGGAGGAATCGCCTCGGCTGCGGCCAACAGTGTCGTATCTGCAGGTCTGTCGGCGGCAGCGGCGGTGGCGATCGCGACGATCATGGCCCTCGTTCTCGATCGCACCGATCTGCCCGGTCGCTCGGTACTACGTCTGATTCTGCTCAGCCCGTTGCTGATTCCGCCGTTCGTCGGCGCGATCGCGTGGACGGGACTGCTGGGCCCGAGCGGAATGATCAACTCGTTCTGGAACGAGACGTTCGGCGGCGGACCGCTGTGGAACATCTACGGCGGTGACGGCGTGATCTTCCTGCTGACCGTGCACTCGTATCCGCTTGCGTACCTGATCATCTCGGCAGCACTGCGACGAGTACCGGGCGATCTGGAACAGGCGGCTCGCATTGCCGGAGCATCACCGTTCCGGGCCATGCGCGACGTGACGCTGCCACTGCTGCGCCCGGCCCTGCTGGCATCACTGACGTTGACGGCCGTATCCAATCTTGCGGATTTCGGCATTCCGGCCCTGATCGGATTGCCCGAGCGCTACGTCACGCTCTCGACCATGGTGTACCGATACATCCAGTCGGGTACCGTCGATCGACCGCTCGAAGTGGTCTCGACCATCGGCATCGGACTCCTCGCACTCGCCGTGGTCGCAGTCGCGATCGATCGCATTCTCGGCCGCCGGTCGATTCAGTTGGACGGCGCAGTCACGGCCCCACAGTTACTTCCGCTGGGTTGCAGTCGAATTCTGGCAGGCGTCGCTGCATGGATCCTTGGGCTGGCCCTGACGGTGCTGCCGATCCTGACGCTGGCAACTCAGGCATTGTTGCCGGCCCCCGGCGTACCGCTCACCTGGGGAAATCTCACGCTGCAGAGTATCGAAAGTGCCGTCACTGCACCGGGAACCCTGGTGGGCATTCAAAATTCGGTGACGCTGGCCCTCGGGGCGGCTCTCGTCTGCGGATTCCTCGGCTTGGCCATCGGCGTGCTCACCACCCGCACCCGATCCCGCGACAACGTCGGCCTCGACCTGGCTGCCATGCTGCCGCAGGCAATTCCCGGCCTGGTCATCGCCGTCGGTTGGTTGATCATCGGACGCTACACCGGACTGTTCGACACCAAGTGGGTCATCTTGTGCGCCTACGTCATGGCGTTCCTCGCGATCGTCGTTCAAGCCGTCCGTGCGCCTCTGAGTTCCACGCCGACGGCCCTCGAAGAAGTCGCGAGATCCTCCGGCGCATCACATCTTCGGTCGCTCTGGGACGTGCCGTGGAAGATGGCGATCCCCGCCGCAGTCACCGGAGCGGTGCTCGTAGCCCTCACTGCAGTGCGCGAGCTGACCATGTCGGTGCTCCTCGTCGCTCCGGGCACACAGACCCTCGGCGTATCCATATTCAACCTGCAGCAGGCCGGCGACTACAACGCCGCCTCTGCCCTGTCCCTACTCGTCGCGCTCGTCGGATTCGCTGGTCTGGGCCTGGTCGCCTCCACCCGAGCCGGACGCCCGCAAATCCGACGCCGATAAGAAGGAACCCGATGTCTGCCATCACGATCGAACATCTCGGCCTCCGGTACCACGACGGCACGGTCGGCGTGGAGGGAATCGATCTCGACATCGCCGACGGAGAGTTCGTTGCACTCGTCGGGCCGTCGGGCTCGGGAAAGACCACACTGCTGCGCACAGTTGCCGGCTTCCTGACGCCCACCGCCGGTTCCATCTCCATCGGCCCGGATGTGGTGGCAAGCGAACGCGTTTCGACGCCTCCCGAGTCCCGCAGGCTCGGGATGGTGTTCCAGCAGCATGCGCTGTGGCCGCACCGCACCGTCGGCAGGAACGTCTCCTACCCACTCGAATTGTCCAAGGCATCCAAGGCGGAGCGCACGAAGAAGGTCGCCGACGTGCTCGGACTCGTCGGACTGCCGGGGCTCGAGAAGCGGGACCCCGCCACTCTCTCCGGTGGCCAGCGGCAACGCGTTGCGCTCGCTCGCGCTCTGGTCTCGTCGCCGCGGGCGCTGCTCCTCGACGAAGCTCTCTCGGCATTGGACGAGCCTCTACGCGATCGCCTTCGCCTCGAGCTTCGGGCGATGACGCGCGCAGCAGGGTTGACCGTCGTACATGTGACGCACGATCGCACCGAGGCCCTTGCCCTCGCAGACCGGGTGGTCGTCCTCGATCAGGGCACCATCGCGCAGGTCGGTACACCCGAGGACGTGGTGCGTGCCCCGAAGTCGGCGTTCGTCGCCCGCTTCCTGTCCGACGCCACCCTCATCGACGGCACCGTTGCCCACGGCACCTTCACCTCCGGCTCCCTCACACTGGCATCCGACGGCACCGGACCCGGGACACTCGCGGTCCTGCCGACCGACATCGAGATCGTGCCCGACGGCGGGATCAGCGGCACCGTGACCTCCTCGCTGTTCGGACGTGATGCCTGCGATGTGCTGGTGCGCAGCGACGACGTCGACTTCCGCTGCTCGGTTCGTGGACCGCGTCCACAGGTGGGCGACACCGTCGCCATGACCGTCCGGCGGTCGTTCTTCTACCCGCACTAGCTCTCCTGGACCGCGGACCGTTCGGATCTCCCCCCGAGCCCCAGCAGACCCGTCACTGTGATGCACCAGACAGGAATATTATTTGCTTAGCGCATGTATGTATATATATGGTTGCAGACAGCAAGTAAATCGAACTCAGTGTTGGAGTACTCATGGCAGTTCAATCCACGACGGCGGAGTCGCTGGTCGAAGAGGTCTTCCTCTTCGGGCGCACGCTGAAGCGGGCCGTGACCACCGGAGTCGAGGATTCACCGTTGCCACAGGCGCTGACCGGAGTTCTGGCCATCCTTGCCACCGAAGGTGAATGCAGACAGACCGACCTCGCCAGCAGGCTCTGCGTCAGCCAGTCCGCCCTCAGCCGGCAGATCGCGGACCTCGTCGACCTCGGCTACATCGATCGGCACCCCGATCCGGACGACCGAAGGGCGTCCCGGGTCTGCGTGTCGGACGAAGGTCAGGCTCGACTGAAACAAATTTGGGACAGGCGAGCACGACGCCTGGCAGAGATGTTGAGCGAGTGGAGTGAAACCGAGGCCCTCGATGCCCTCGATTCCATCCGCAAGCTCAACGACACGTTCACCGAAGACGCCCACGCCCAGCACCAGGACGTGGCCCGCATTGAATTGATTGCGAGATAAGACATGACCACAACAGCGGAGAATCCGCCCAATCAGGCAGTCGCCGATCCCGATGCGATGTCGCATCGCCAGATCCTCGAGGCCCTCACCGGTCTGCTGGCCGCGCTGTTCACCGCGCTGCTGAGCACCACCATCGTTTCGACCGCACTCCCGACCATCATCGGTGACCTGAAGGGCTCGCAGACCGCGTACGCCTGGGTCATCACCACCGCACTGCTGGCCAACGCCGCGTCGACGCCCATCTGGGGCAAGCTCGCCGACCTGTTCAACAAGAAGGTCCTGGTTCAGAGCGCGATCGTCATCTTCGTCGCCGGCTCGCTCATCGCCGGCTTCGCGCACAACGTTCCGCTGCTGCTCGCCGCTCGTGTGGTGCAGGGCATCGGCATGGGCGGTTTGACGGCACTCGTCATCGCCATCATCGGCACCATCGTCTCCCCGCGTGATCGCGGTCGCTACTCGGGTTACACCGGCGCTGTCATGGCCGTGTCGATGTCCGGTGGCCCCATCCTGGGCGGCGTCATCGTCGACAGCCCCCTCGGCTGGCGCTGGTGCTTCTTCGTCTGCGTGCCGCTCGCTGTCATCGCCCTCGGCCTGCTGCAGAAGACACTGCACATCAAGACCGTCCGCAAGGACAACGTCTCCATCGACTGGCTCGGCGCACTGCTGCTGACCGCGGGCGTTTCCGTTCTCCTCGTGTGGGTTTCGTTCGCAGGCAAGGCGGACTACTACGACTGGATCTCCCGTGAGACCGCTTACCTGGTCGGCGGCGGAGTTCTGCTGCTCGTCCTGACTATCATCGTCGAGGCTCGGCACAAGTCGCCGATCATCCCGCTCAAGATCGTCACCGAGCGCACCACCGGCCTGGCCATCGTCGCGTCCATCGCCGTCGGTGTCGGCCTCTTCGGAGCCACCACCTTCCTCGGCCAGTACTTCCAGACCGCTCGCGGCTACACCCCCACCGAAGCCGGATTGCTCTCGATCCCACTGGTGTTCGGCATGCTCGTCGCCTCCGTCGGCTCGGGTCAGCTCATCACCAAGTTCGGAAAGTGGAAGCCGTTCATCGTCACCGGTTCCGTTCTGCTGGTCGTCGGATTCCTGCTCCTGGGCACGATCGATCACGCCACCAGCCTGGTCACTGTCGGAATCTTCATCACCATCGTCGGCCTGGGTACCGGCATGCTGATGCAGAATCTCGTTCTCGCAGTGCAGAACACGGTCAGCGTGCAGAACGTCGGTGCAGCATCGTCGACGGTTGCCTTCTTCCGTACCTTCGGCGGCGCGATCGGCGTCTCGGTTCTCGGCTCCCTGCTGGCTACCCGAGTGGCCGAGAAGTCGGCGTCCGGTCTGACTCAGCTCGGCGTGGACAGCTCGGCCAGCGGCGGCGGCTCACTCGATCTGACGTCACTGCCCGCACCGATCGTCAGCGTCATCCGCACCGCCTACGGTGATGCGACCGGACGCATCTTCATGATCGCCGGCTTCGTTGCGATCGTCACGCTGATCGCAGTGATCTTCATCCCGAATCGCCCACTGCGCCAGACGATCGACATCGCCTCGACTCCCGCAACAGGACCGGTGGACGAGTCGAAGGATCAGTTCGCCGAGATCCCGTCCTTCGGTGCAACGCAGGAGTACGTCTCGACCGACTACGAGACAGAGTACGAAACCGATCGTCGCATCGAGAGTCGCCGCATCGAGGGTCGGCACGAGGCCCAGCCGGGGCAGCGCCCCTTCGAGGGTCTGAGCACCGACGCACGTGATCGACTGCTCGCCCTGCTGTTGCCCGAACCCAAGGACACGTTGGCCGCACTCGACGAGGCCGAGACCATTCGCGCCGAAGTTGTTGCACTGCAACAGGAACTCGATGCGAAGATGATCGACTTCGACGCAGTGTGCGAGCGGCTTCGTCGCCTCGGACTCAGTGAGGAGCAGATCGCTCGGGTGTTGGGAGACAACCACATTCCCGACAGTCGCAATCACTACGCCAATGCCGGACTGAACGGCCACAGCGTCAACTAGGCCCAGCACGACGAAGAATTCCCCGCACCCCGTCAGGAGTGCGGGGAATTTTCGTTCTCTATGCTGGCGGAACAGACCGCCCACCTTTTTCCCGGGAGCACCTTCCATGACACGACGTTCCCAGTTGTCCGCCGCCGCGGTGCTCCTGGCAACAGCCATCGTCTGCGCGGCGTGCGCGGCCGAGAAGCAGCCGCCTCCGGCCGGCACACCGGTCGACGGTGCCACCGGAGCGGCACCCGGTCTGGGATGGACCCTGTCGCCCTCGGACCTCGACGTGTCGGACGGGCAGTTCCGCGATCCCGTGCGAGGCAGCACGACCGACTCGATGGAATCCGGCTCCATCACCGACGGGTCGACGGTCGTCACCCTCGTCGGCCGTCCGGACGGACGAGAGTACCTCGATGCCACCCTGGTGGGTCTCGACATCGCCGACGGGGCGGTGCGCTGGCGTGTTCCGGCGGACGACATCGTGGGCTGCGGCAGGGAATTCGTCGACGGCGACGTCGTCTGCTATCGCGGCAACGACGGGTCGGGTTCCGAAATCCTCACTGTAAGCGGCGAATCCGGAGAGTCGACCACTCGGGACGCAGCATTCCCCATCACGAATCTGACGACGTCCGGCGGCCGCGTCTACACCTCGCATGCGGCGGACGAGGGTGCCGAGCCAACAGTATCGCGCGGCACCGCGGACGCTCTCGACGCCGACTGGTCGGTGCAGTTCGACTCGGCGCAGTCGCTTCACGCCTCCACGCTGCACACGGATAACGGAATCGGACTGTTCGACGACGATCAAGGCCTCTTCGCCTTCGACCTCGACACCGGCGACAATCTCTGGTCCAGAACAGCTCCCGATTGCGTTCGGTCCGGCGCTGCCTCGCTCGACGGCAGAGTTCGGGTGGTACGGACCGACTGCTCCGACCCCAGCACTGTCACGGGCTCGGAGGTCGTCGATACCGATGGAACCGCGCTCGCTGCAACGGCTTCCGTCACCCTGCAGCAGCCGTCGTTCGATTCTCCGGCCGAGTCGACACCGATACTGCTCGGCACCGGCGGATACCGACCGTCGGTTCCCGATCCGGTGTGGACCAACGACGGTCTGGTCTGGGCTGTTCCAGCGGACGTCTCCGAACCCGCCGCGCGATTCCTGGAAACGAACGGGCTCGCCTACGCCGTCGCGGGTTCGGTGGCGCTGCTCCGCAACAACGACACGGCCACCGAATCCGCAATCGACCTCGACACCGGAGCCACGTTGTGGAGTCGCGAGTCCGGCGGATTCGCCGAGGTCGGCGCACTGGACGGCGACGTCGCCACTCTCTTCGGCCCCGAGGTACTACGCGGCATCGACGTCAGAACCGGAAACACCGTGTGGGACATACCCACGACCGCACTCGACGACGAGGGAATCGATCTGCAGTCGTGGCCGACGTTCGACCGAGTCGGAACCGACTCGGTCTACAGCAGGGCACTGAGCATGTCGGTTCTACGAGCTACGTAGAACCTCCCCCGTCGTCGACGCCGCGGGGCCGGTCTACCGACCCGGGATGTACTTCAGCGCCTTGACGAACGGCGGCATGATCTTCGCCCACAACTTCGGCGGAAGTCCTCGCGGTCCACCGAGATTGAGCAGACGCGTCGTGGCGATCGTCTGCGATTCCGTGTACTTGAGCAGGCCCTCGGTGCCGTGCCTGCGGCCCATCCCGGACACACCCATGCCGCCCATCGGCGCGCCGGTGGTTCCCCACGTCGGCGCGTAGCCCTCGTCGACGTTGACGGTGCCCGAATGCAGCCGCGCCGCAATGGCTTCACCCTGCGCCTTGGTCTTCGCCCACACACTGGCGTTGAGTCCGTACTCGGTGTCGTTGGCCTTCTCGATCGCCTCGTCGACGTCGGTGACGGGGTAGATCGACACCAGTGGCCCGAAGGTTTCGGTTGCCGCGCACTCCATGTCCTCGGTGACGTTCGCCAGCAGCGTCGGCTCGTAGAACAGCGGGCCGATGTCGGGGCGAGCCTTGCCGCCTGCGATCACGGTCGCGCCCTTGACCTTTGCGTCGTCGACGTGAGACGAGACGGTCTTGATCTGATCCTCGGAGATGAGGCTGCCCATCTCGACGCCGAATTCGTAGTCGGCTCCGAGGGTCATGTTGCGCACCCGCTGACCGAACTTCTCGGTGAACTCCGCGGCGATCGACTTCTCGACGTAGATACGTTCGATGGAAATACAGAGCTGACCGGAGTTGGAGAAGCAGGCTCGGACGGCCGCGTCGGACACTTCCCGCAGGTTCGCACCCTTGGCCACGATCATGGCGTTCTTACCGCCGAGCTCGGCGGAGAACCCGATGAGTCGACGCCCCGCCTGCTCGGCCAGCAGCTGACCGGTGGCAGTGGAGCCGGTGAACATGACGTACTCGGTGTTCTCCACCAATGCGGTTCCCACCACCGAACCCGGCCCCGGCACCACGGCGAACAGGTCACGAGGAAGACCTGCCTTGTAGAGCAGTTCGACACAGGCGAGGGCGCAGTACGGCGTCTGACTGTCGGGCTTGAGTACCACTCCGTTGCCGGCCAGCAGGGCCGGAATGGCGTCGGACACTGCGAGGGTCATCGGGTAGTTCCATGGGGAGATGATCCCGACGATTCCCTTGGGCTGGTATCGAACTCGCGTCTTGGTCAGCACCGGCAGCATGCCGGTGACCTTCTTGGGTGCCAGCAGCTTCGCGGCGGTGCGCGCGTAGTGCCGCGAGGTCATCGCAATGTCGAGAACTTCTTCGAGAGCCGCGGCACGAGACTTGCCGGTCTCGGCCTGCGCCATGTCCATCAGCTCGTTGCGATGGGCGAGCACGAGGTCTCGGTAGCGGTGGAAGATCTCCGCGCGCTCGGACACCGGGCGCTTGGTCCATGCCGCCTGAGCTGCGCGTGCGCGTGCAATCGCTGCCGTCGCATCAGCAGCGGTACCGACCGGGATGGTCGCCAGCTCCTTGCCGGTGAAGACCTCGGTGATCGTTTTCGTCGGACGCGCTTCGGCGTCGGGAATGGCGATGAGATCAGCGAGCCGAGAGAAGGTCGAGGCGGACGGTGCAGGCATTTCGATGTCCCTACTGGTGAGTAGTGTTCGGAGTAACAGACAACCTACCTGGTCTTCGGCTCAGTTCACAGGGTCGAAGTCGGCCTATCCTGTGGCACGATGGGCAGTGGTCTACCGGACGTCGGGGCGTACGGAGCTACTGGGGTGGGAAATACATGCGCAAGGCATTCGTTTTGGCCGGAGCTGCAGCATTGATGCTGTCGTTCGCAGGGTCGGCTCAAGCAGATCCACTTCAGGACTTCATCTCGCCGCCGAGCGATCCCGATGCATATCTCCCCACCTCACTCGGTGATCCATGGTTCGATCCGCCTGCCGGATACGAGAATCTCCAGCCGGGAGCAGTGCTCAACCGTCGTGATGTCGCGGTGACACCCGGGGCGTCGTCGGTGCAGTTGCTCTTCCGCTCGACCGACTCCAAGAACCAGCCCATCGCGGCGTCGACGACGGTGCTGACTCCCAACGCACCGTGGACAGGAGGCGGTGACCGGCCCGTCATCGCGTACAACGAGGCAACGGACTCGCTCGGAAACAAGTGCGCGCCGTCGTACACCCTCCCGCGGGGCAACAACAAGGAGATCGATCAGGTACGGATTCTGCTCGATCGCGGCTACGCCGTCGTCGTCACCGACTATCAAGGACCTCGGCAGGCCTACTCGGCCGGTCTCGTCTCCGGACACACCGTGCTCGACGGCCTGCGCGCCTCCCAGAGCGCGGGAGTGGGCGCGGATGCACCGATCGGCATCACCGGCTACTCCGGCGGTGCCATCGCCTCGGGTTGGGCAGCGCAGTTGGCTCCCGAATACGCACCGGAGTTGAACATCGCCGGCGTCGCGTTCGGCGGTCCGCCGACCGACTACAAGATTCTGCAGACCTCGTTGAACGGTCAGATCGGATCGGGCTTGTTCACGGCGGCGACAATCGGACTGTCCCGGGAGTACCCCGAGATGCGGCAGCTCGCCAACGACAACGGCAAGCGACTGGCTCTGGCGCAGAAGGATCAATGCGTGGATGTGTTGTCCTACACGGGACTACTGCTGTTGGATCAGCGAAACCTCTCCAGCGTCCCTGACGTCTTCGAGCACCCGATCACCAAGGCCGTCGTCGAGGAAAACCGGATGGGCCAGAAGAAGCCGGACGCGCCGACGTACATCTACCAGGGCCTACAGGACTTCCTCATCCCCAAGGAAGGCGCCGAGGCCGTGCAGGACCAGTGGTGCGCCGCAGGCGCTTCGGTCCATCTCGAAGAGGTCCCGGGAGACCACACACTCGCCCAGTCCAACGGCCGTCCCGGCGCATACGATTGGCTCGCACAACGTCTCGCCGGCGTGCCGACCTCCGGCTGCGAACGCGTGATTCGCTAGTAGACTCGAGCTTCGTCTTGACCCTCACGCCACGGGAGGCAGCACAGTGTCCTTCGTGAGTGATTCGGCAGGCATGCAGGTCGGCGCGGTCTCGAAGTTGGTGGGTGTCAGCGTCAGAACGCTGCATCATTACGACGAGATCGCGCTGGTGTTGCCATCTGGGAGAACCCCCAAGGGCTATCGGACGTATTCGTCGGCCGATGTCGAACGGCTGCATCAGGTACTGACCTACCGCGAACTCGGGTTTCCGCTCGAGGTCATTGCAGCGTTGCTCGACGACCCGGCGGTCGACGCCATGTCGCATCTACGTCGGCAGCGCGACCTGCTCAGCGAGCGGATCGATCACTTGCACGCAATGGCTGCGGCCGTGGACAAGATGATGGAGGCGAAGAAGATGGGTATGCAACTGACTCCCGAGGAGCAGCGCGAGATTTTCGGAGACAACTGGCCCGGCGAGGAGTACGCCGAGGAGGCCGAGCAACGCTGGGGCGAGACGGACGAGTGGAAGCAGTCGCAGCAGCGAACGGCGTCGTTCACCAAGGACGATTGGAAGGCCGTCAAGGAAGAGACGGACCTACTGGAAGCGGATCTCGCTGCCGCGATGCAGCGGGGTGTGTCGCCGGACTCCACCGAGGCCGGGGAACTGGCCGAGCGTCATCGGGCATCGATCGAGCGGTACTACGACTGCGGTTACGAGATGCAGGTGAACCTGGCGGAGATGTACATCGCCGACGAGCGATTTGCCAAGCACTACAACGATATTGCCGCGGGACTGGCGCAGTACCTTCGCGACGTCATTGTCGCGAACGCTGCCCGTCAGGGTTGACGCGGGCCATCGCGGACCGCTCGTGTGCGGTCGATCCACCCCAGACTCCATGCCTTTCGTCCGTATCGAGTGCATGTTGCAGACAGCGCGCGATCACGGGGCATCGATCGCACACGAGCTTGGCCTGTCGCTCCAGGTTTCTCAACGAGTATCCCCGCAGCCCCCGGGGCGGGTAGAACATCGAGACCGGCATCGAGCGGCAGGCAGCATTCATCTGCCAATCCCACTGTTCGGAGATCGGTTGCAGTGCTTGCGCTTTCATCGGCATTACCCGCCTCCTTCGGATCAGAGTTTCAGCAGTCGGCGGGCGTTGACGGATGTGGCCGCGCGCCAGTTCTCGAGTCCGCCGTTCGCAGCACCGGCGTCGAGTGATCGCACTTGCTCCTGCACGCCGGTGATCGGCGTGAAGCAGTAATCGCTGCCGTACACCAGCCGATCGGGTCCGACGGTGGACAACAGCGCGGGCAGCTGCCGCGGGACCGGCGTACCGGCGAGGTCGAACCACAAGCGCTGCAGTACATCCGGCGTCGTCGGTGTCCCCAGGCCGACCTGCGTCCGGAAGAAGTCGACCCGATCCGCCAGTAGCGGCAGTACTCCGCCGCCGTGAGTGAACACCCAACGGATGTTAGGGAATCGGTCGACCACACCCAACAGAATCAGGTCGACGACGGTTCGCGCTGTGTCGAAGAGGAATTCGATCATCGGGGCCGGGCGCGCGAGAGACACGGCAGCGGAATTCGGCGGAGAGGTCGGATGCACGAACACAACTGCCGATCGCGCATCCAACGCGGCGAGCAGTGGCGTCAGCACGGCGTTGCCCAGGTACATCCCACCGGCGTTCGACATCACCGTCACTCCGTCGGCACCGAGCTGATCGAGCGCACGAATTGCCTCGACCGTCGAGTCGACGACGTTCGGGAGCGGTAGCGACGCAAAGAATCCGAGTCGGGGTCGACTCGCGACCACCCCGGCCCCGAAGTCGTTGACGCGTCGAGCAAGATCGGCCGCCTTGCCGTCGTCGCCGAAATGCACTCCCGGTGACGAGACGGACAGGATCGCTCTGTCGATCCCGCAGCCGTCCATCATCTGCAGGTGTTCGACCACCGACCAGCTCGGCCACTTCGGCATGCCGTCGGGAAATGCGATGCCCGACGCGAGGGCTTCGCGCAGGTAGAAGTCGGGAACCATGTGCGAATGGACGTCGATCACCCCGGTTGCGGCCGGGCCGGTGGAGGCCGATGCCGTAGCGGAGGTCAGTGTCGTAGCGGAGGTAAGTGTCGAGAGGGCAACCCCGGAGATCGTCGCGGCACTGAGGGTGCCCAGCAGGGTTCTGCGATCGATCACAGTGGAAGTCCTTCTTGTCGACGCCTCCGACTCAACTGACGTTATCGTCACATATGAGATAAACCGCAGTCAACGGTGAGATCTACCAACGAAGACGGGACTAGCATTGCGCGATGACCACCGAACGTACGACGCCCACCCCGCTGCAGTTTCTGGGCTATTCGTTCGGACGCACCCTGCCCGAGTCGATGCAGGACTGGGTTCGCAACGATCTCGTGGGCAACGGTGCGCAGGTCCGCTACATCGCCCGATTTATCGTGCCGATCATTCCGCTACTGCTGCTGTTCCTGCTGATTCCGGGTCCGCTGTGGATGTCGCTCGCGATGATGTCGCTGCTGTTCATCCCGCTGGTGTACTTCTCTATCGCCCTGATGAACGTCTATCGGCGGCATCGTCTGCTGATCCACGGCCTCGACCCGCAACTGATCAACGCCAAGGCGCAGAGCCGCGTCGACCGCACTCGCGACGACTACGAACGGCGTCACGGCCGCGGCTGACGAGCGAGCGATAGTCTGTGCCGCATGACTTCACCTGTGGAATTCAAGGCAACAGCTGATCTGGCCGACGAGATCGGTCCCGAGATCCGCAGCTGCGACACCCAGTTCATCCAGTTCGGCAAGCACACCGAGTTCGCGGGACCCATCACCACCATCCGCTGCTTCCAGGACAATCTTCTGGTCAAGCAAACGCTCAGCGAGCCCGGCAACGGTGGCGTCCTGGTGGTCGACGGCGATGCCAGCGTGCACACCGCGCTCGTCGGCGACATCATCGCCGGCCGCGGTGTCACCAACGGTTGGGCGGGCGTCATCGTCAACGGTGCGGTGCGCGACTCCGCGATCCTGCGCACACTCGAGATCGGCGTCAAGGCGCTGGGGACCAACCCGCGCAAGAGCACGCAGACCGGCTCGGGTGAGAAGAACGTGCCGGTCAGCTTCGGCGGCGTCACGTTCAACCCGGGCGAGATCGTCTACAGCGACCACGACGGCGTCGTCGCGGTCTAGCCCACGAACGGCGGCAGGCCGTAATGCCTGCCGCCGTCGGCTCTTACTTCACGAACGCGAGTAGCGCGTCGTTCACTTCCTGGAAGTGCGTCCACAGCAGTCCGTGGGGTGCGCCCTCGACCTCGACGTACGTGGCCTCGGGGAACGCCTCGTGGAACGGACGGCCCGTCGAATCGATCGGCAGGATGTTGTCCGCGGTTCCGTGCAGGATCAGCGTGGGCTTGCCGGATTCACGTACCTTCGCGACATCCGCGCGGAAGTCCTCGAGCCAGGTGGGTACGACGGCATAGGCCGCGACAGGTGCGCTGGTGGTGGCGGTGTTCCAGCTCGCGCGCACCGTGGCCTCACTGATTCGGCTGCCGAGGTTTTCGTCGAGGTTGTAGAAGTCCTTGTAGAAATTCTCGAACCAGGTGAACCTGTCTTCGCGGGCAGCGGTCTCGATACCGTCGAACACCGACTGCGGAACGCCGGTGGGATTGTCGTCCGTCTGCAGCAGGAACGGCTCCAGAGATGCGAGGAATGCAAACTTCGCCACGCGGTCGGTGCCGTACTTCGCGGCGTACCGAGCCAGTTCGCCTGTGCCCATGGAGAATCCGACCAGGATGACATCGTTCAGATCCAGCTCGGTGAGCACCTTGTCCAGGTCTGCAGCGAAGGTGTCGTAGTCGTAGCCGACGGTGGGCTTGCTCGACTGCCCGAACCCACGACGGTCGTAGGTGATGACGCGGTAGCCGGCGTCCAGTAGTGCGCGCGACTGACGTTCCCAGGAGTTGCCGTCGAGCGGGTAGCCGTGGATGAGCACAACGGGCTGTCCGGAGCCGTGATCCTCGTAGTAGACCTCGACGGGGGTGGAGTTCTCGGTTCCGACGTTGATGTACGCCATGATCCTGCCTTCCTGTGTCCTGAACATCGAGCGGGAGAACGGTCGTTCTCTCGGCATGTGGACTACTGTAGAGAACGTTGGTTCTCTCGGCAAGGGGTAAGCGATGACCAGTACGGAAATCGGACGGGCACAGGTGGTGAACGCCGCGGACGAACTGTTCTATGCGCGCGGCATCCAGGCGGTGGGCATGGACGAGTTGCGTGCCAAGGCCGGCATCTCGCTCAAGCGCCTGTACACGCTCTTTCCCTCGAAAACCGCCATCGTCGCCGAGGTTCTTCGTGGTCGCACCCGGCAGTGGACCGACGGCATCCACGCCGAAGCAGAGCTACACGGATCCCCTCGTGAGAAACTGCTGTCGATCTTCGACTTCTTGGACCACTGGTTTCGCCAGGACGACTTCCGCGGGTGTGCCTTCATCAACTCGTTCGGCGAACTGGGCGCAACCATGCCCGAGGTCGCCGACGCCGCACATCAGCACAAGAAGAGTTTCATCGAGTACGTCACTGCATTGGCCGTCGAAGCCGGATGCGAGCCGACCGTCGGGCTGCAGATCGCCTTGCTCGCCGAAGGCGCTCAAACTACCGCAGCCATTACCGAACTGGCCGAATCTGCTTCTGCAGCAAAGGCTGCGGCCGGGGTGCTTCTGGATTCGAGCCAACGGTAGCGCAACCCTGGCGCGGGCGGCGCTGGACATGCCACACTCGATGTCATGAAGGCTTTCGGCTCCGCAGTTCCGATTCTCCGCATCTTCGACGACGTCGAAGCGCGTGCGTTCTATCTGGACTATCTGGGCTTTTCGGTCGAATGGGAACATCGATTCGAGCCGGATCTGCCGCTGTACATTCGTATTTCACGCGGAGAGTGCATCCTGGATCTGTCCCAGCACTACGGCGACGGCACACCGGGATCGTCCGTCTGGATACCGATCGCGGATGTCGTGTCGTTCAATGCCGAACTCCTGCACAAGAAGAACCCACGCAGCCGACCCGGAATCGATCGCGATGCGCCGGGTGGGCCGACCATGACAGTGATAGACCCGTTCTCGAACAACCTCCGCTTCTGCCAGGTCGATCGCTGACTCATCGAAAATCACTGACATTTGACACTGAAAACCTTCGCAGGGTGGCGATAGCGTCGAAGACATGAGCAAGCAACGAATCCTCGCCGCCCTCACCGTCTCGACGTCCCTGCTGGTCAGCGGATGCACATCATCCGACGAGCCGTCAGCCGTCGAGCCGACCACCACGACGCCCTCGAGCGGAACCATCAAGACCGACGACGTCCAGGCAGCCTTGGACGCCCTGGTCGACGCCGGGTCCGTCGCCGCTGTTGCGCAGGTGCGCGACGGCGAGGATTCCTGGTCGGGAGCGGCCGGTCTGGTCGAACGCGGTGGAACCGAGGCTGCGTCAGCCGACGACCCCGTCCGGATCGCCAGCGTCACCAAGGCAATGGTTGCCGCAGTGGTGCTCCAGCTCGTGGACGAGGGGAAGCTCGCGCTCGATCAGCAGGTCGACGAGCTGCTTCCCGGTGTCCTGCCCAGGCCGGTGACCGTTCGCCAACTACTCGATCACACCAGTAGTGTTCCCGACTACTTCACCGGATTCGATTCCGCCGAGCAGATCGCCGCCCGCGCGAACGATGCCGTCACCGACGACGAGTTGGTCTCTCAGGCACTGGCCATGCCCTGGACGAGTGAGCCCGGTCAGGAATTCAACTACGCCAACACCAATTACGTCCTGCTCGGACAGATCATCGCCGACCTGGATGGCAAGTCCATCGGACAGTCGTTGCAGGACAGGATCTTCGATCCGCTGGAGATGGCCGACTCGACGTACCCCACCGATTCCACACTTGACCCCGATGCTCTGCACGGCTACGCGCTGGAGAACGGAAACTACACCGACGTCACCGATTACGACGCCAGTATCTGGTCGTCGGGAGCTGCCGTGGTCTCCACCGTGGCCGACATGAACACCTTCTTCAGAGCGCTGTTCGACGGCACGTTGATCCCGCAGAACCTGATCGACGAGATGCAGGTGATAACACCGTCCACCTACGGACTCGGCCTGCTGCTCGGCGGCGATGCCTGCAATCCTGGCGCGGGTGAGCTCGTGTTCGGCCAGCGCGGCAACGGGTTCGGCTACCGCACCTTCCAGTTCTCCAGTCCCGACGGACACCGTCAGGTATCGCTGGCCTGGACCACGGCGGCTCCGAATCCGGCCGCCGACCCTCTCGAGCAGCCGGCCACGAACGCGTTGATCACCGGACTCGCCTCGACCTGCCCGGCGTAGCACTCACAGCACACTCACCCAACCGTGGACCTCGTCGCTGGTGAGCGCGGCCTGGTGACGCTTACGGAGAGTCAGCGTCACTGGCCCGCTTTCCTTCGATCCGACTGCACGACCGTCGATTTCGTACACCGGGGCAACTCCGGCCGAGGTGCCGCAGACGAAGACTTCGTCGGCGATGTACAGCTCGGTGAGGTCGACGGTTCGCTCCTGAACCGTCAGTCCTTCTTCGCGCGCCAACGTCAAGATGGTTCGACGATTGATACCGTCGAGAATGTCGCTGGTGACGTCGGGGGTGACGAGCACTCCGTTCCGCACGAGGAAGATGTTCGCGGCACTCAGCTCGCAGACGTGGCCGTTGATGTCGAGAAAGATGCAGTCGTCGAAGCCACTGTCGATCGCATCCTGTTTCGCCAGAACGGAATTGACGTACGCTCCGTTCACCTTGGCGCGGGACGGAATGGCGTTGTCCGGGATACGCCGCCACACACTGGTCTTCAATCGCATCCCGTCCTGCGGGACAATGGGATTGGCGTCGTACAGGAAAATGGACACCGTGGTGTGCAGGCCACGCACCCGCGTTCCAGGGATCGACTCGTCGACGTGGACGGTAGCTCGAACGTAGACCTCGGTCGTCGGAGCGTTGGCGGCAACCACGTCCCGCGTTGCCTGTACGAATCGCTCGAACGTCCACTGCGAGGCAAACGTGTCGATGCCGATGATCTTGCAGGATTCGACGAGTCGCTGATAGTGATCGAGCAACCGGAAAGCGGTACGCCGTTCACCGTCCACCTGGACCGGGAACACCGTGTAGACACTGAGCCCATACAGAACGGCCGAGGTAGCAACCCCGAGCGTTGCGTCCTGCGCGTCCACCAAGCGATCGCCGAAATACACCTTCGAGTGCGGAAGAGCCATGCGGTGATGCTAGTCGTGGGGCAAGTCCGAGCGACAACGGTTTTCCCGTCGTAGTGTCGAGTACATGAGCGCACGCACCATACCGACCCGAACTCTCTGGAACGACGGCCCCGAGGTGGGTGCCATCGGCCTGGGCTGCATGGGAATGACCTGGGCATACAAGGCCGACGATCGGACGGAGTCCCCCGATCGCGTCATCGGGCACGCCTTGGACCTGGGTGTGAATTTCATCGACACGGCCGATGTGTACGGACCGTTCACCAACGAGGAAGTCGTCGGCAAGGCCATCGGTAGCCGACGCGACGAGGTGATCCTCGCGACCAAGGGTGGTCTCGTCTCCCACGTCGGCGACGCCGGAGAGCCGGTCATTTCGGGCCCCAACGGCAAGCCGGATCACCTACGTTCGGCAATCGACGATTCACTCCGCCGCTTGGGCGTCGACCACATCGATCTGTACTACCTCCACCGTCCGGATCCCGAGGTGGACGTAGAGGACAGCATCGGCGCGATGGCCGAGGCCGTGCACGCCGGAAAGGTTCGAGCGCTCGGTGTCTCGGAGTTCACCGTCGAGCAGCTCGATCGAGCCCAGCAGGTGCACCCGATTTCTGCCGTGCAGTCGGAGCTGTCCCTGTGGACGCGCGATCACCTCGCCACGTCGCTGAAGTGGACGCAAGACAACGGCGCGGCATTCGTGCCGTTCTCACCCCTTGGCCGCGGCTTCCTGACCGGCAACTTCCGCGGAACAGCGCCCGCCGCAGACGATTTCCGTGCTCGCCTGCCGCGTTTCAGCCAGGACAACCTCGACGCGAACCTCGTGATCGTCGACGCCATCGCAGCCGTCGCCGACGAGCTCGGTGCGACGCCGGCGCAGGTGGCCCTGGCCTGGGTTCTGGCGCAGGGTGAGCACGTGGTCCCGATTCCCGGCACCCGACGCACCTCGCGTCTGGACGAGAACGCGGGCGCAGCCTCGCTCACCTTGAGCCCGAACCACCTGGCTGCCCTCGACGCTCTGCCGGCTCCCGCCGGTGGTCGCTATTGAGATAGTTCGCGTCGCCCCTGCGGCCGATCTGGGCCTCGCCGAGCAGATCCTCGCGGTGCAGAAGAGTTCGTACGCAGTCGAAGCGAGACTGATCGGCGACGACCGCATCCCGCTGCTGCACGAGTCGGTGGACGAGCTGTGTGCTGCACAGGTCCACTGGCTCGTCGCGCGGCAGGGTGACGAAATCCTAGGTGCCGCAGCGTGGTCCGAGTCTGAGATCGATCGGCTGGTGGTGGCACCACGCGCACATCGCCAGGGCATCGGACGAGCATTGGTCGTGGTGGTGATCGAATCGATTGCGGGACAACGTATACAGGTGGCTACCGGGCGAGACAATTCACCGGCGCGCAGACTCTACGAATCGTTCGGCTTCGTGCACACCGAGAATCAACAGGTACTGCCAGGGTTGTGGCTGGCCCGCTACGAACTCGCGCATGAGCGGGACGAGCACGTCGACAGGGGACGGTTTTAGGGCCACCAGAACAAAGGGTAGCCTATCCCAATGCGCTCTCGAATTTTGACGTCCGCAATGCTCGACCGCCGTGGGTTCTTCCTGGCTGCCGGGGCGGTTGCGCTCGCTACCGCCTGCTCGCCTCGGGGCCAGGACGCGGCGGCCGCGACCTCGCAGACAGTGCGGATGACGGGCGACGGATTCGATGTCACCGTTCCCGCGCGCCCCACCCGCGTGGTCGTGATGGAGGGACGGGGAGATCTCGAATTCGCTCTGCTGGCCGGATATCCCATCATTGCTACCGGCAACACCTTCCAGCCCGGCGCGCGTCCCGCGGGACAGTTCGAGGGATTGCTCGACGCGCAGACCCAGGTCATCGGTGGACCCGACGGTCCGACGGCAGAGGAGATCGCGGCGCTGTCGCCTGACCTCATCGTGATGCGTGCCAACGGATGGCGACTCGACTGGTACGGAAACGAACAGCTCACCAAGATCGCGCCTGTCCTTCCCGTCGACGTGAACGAACCGGATTTCGAGCGGTACACCGTCGACCAGTTCTCGGCCATCGGTCTACTCGACACTGTGCAGCCGCGTCTGGACGAGTACCAGCGGACCATCGACGACGCGGCCGCGGTCACGAACGGTCGCAGAATCGCCCTCATCACCAGCGAACCGGTTGCCAAGGGATACGTCATCGTATGGACCAACTACCTCGGTAATGCGGTGGCCACGGACATGGGATTCACTGTCTTGCAAAACAACCCCGAGGACGAGGAGGGAAATTATCGCCTGTCGGTCGAGAATCTGAACCAGATCGCGGATGCGGAGTTCATCTTCCACCAGACGACCGATCCAACCCAGATCGACGGAATCGCCGCGTGGCAGAACCTCCCCGCTGTCGCCGCGGGTCGCAGTGCGGTAGTGGATCCACAGCTGAACAACGGATTGGTCATCACCGCAACCAGTTTCGCGAACAGGCTGATCGAGGTTGTTCGCAACGCGGATTGAGCTACCTTAGGAGCCATGGTTTCTGCCGGTGTCGCGATTGCAATCGCTTTGTACGCCATGGCACTTGCCTCGATCCTCCGTGACCCCAGCACGGGGCTTGTGGCCACGCTGGCGTGGGCATTCGCCGCGTTGATTCTGCCGATCATCGGGCCGATCATGTGGTTCGCCGTCGGCAAGCGCTATCCCTACGGACCGAGCGGCGGCAACAGATGACAGTTCAATATTCGATCGCGTTGCGCAGGTCGATGTTCACCAGATGCCTCACTTGGTCGCGAAGCCACTCGACCGCCTGCTGATCGGGTGCCGGCGTGTGGGCCAACAGCGTCCAGCGCAGACGAGTTTCTGGAGTCAGGTCGAACTGCAACAGGATGTCGGGGAGACTCTGCCACGGCGAGCTCCAGACAACGCGGTCGAACTCGCTGCTCTCGACGATGCGAGGTAGCGGCTGATCCTCGAACATCACCGGCCAGGCGAACCCCTGATTCTTCGGATGCAGATCTGGGCGCATGAGTGCTTTCCAGACGAAGAAGACCGGCGGCGACAACACCGCAGTCCTGCTCGCGAGAACCATCATCGACCCACCGTACGCAGGTACCGACTAGGGAGCCCTTCTATTTTCGCGCACGGCCGGTGCGGGCGCGATGTACCGACGACAGACAGACAGAGCTCTGCCGTGATGCTGCTGTAGGTCGTCACGCGGGTTGTCGTGGCTCCTCGTCTCCGGTGTCGCCAGTGTCGTCGTGGTGTTCGGGCGGATACAGGACTTCTTCTGGATGGTGTGCGTGATTGATCAGCCCACGGCGCTTGGGGTCCATTCCCGATGGTGGATGCCACAGGGTGCGGCCCGGATAGCGATGTCCTGCTCCGGTTTTGGTGGTCGCCCACTTGCCGGGGCCGGTGCCGACGAGTGCGTGGTGCATGTCGCAACCGAAGGTGAGGGAGTCGATGTCGGTGTAGCCGCCCTCGACCCAGTCGTCGACGTGATGGGCTTGGCACCAGGTCGCAGGGCGGGTGCAGGAGGGGAAGCTGCAGCCGCGGTCGCGGGCGATGAGGACGATGCGTTGGTCGGCGGAGGCGATGCGTTTGGATCGGCCGAGGTAGAGGGCGCGTCCGTCGTCGTCGAAGATAGTCAGGTAGTGGTGGGCGTGGGACGCCATACGGATCGCATCGCGGATGGACACGCGGGATCCGGTGCCGGTCATGGCGTAGCCGCAACCCGATTCGAGATCTTTCAAACTCATGGTGACAATCGCGGTGACGGGCAGGCCGCGATGGGTGCCGAGAGTTCCGGAGGCGAGTGTGTGCCGCAGTGCCAGTTTCAGGGCGTCGTGACGACGTTCGTTCTGGGTGCGCGTATCCCGCGCGGCGGCAGCGTCCCGCACTGCGGTGTCCGGTGCATCATCGTCATCGTCACCGACGGCGTCGGATCCGGAGTGACCGCCGGGTTCAGCAGTGCCTGCAGTGTCGTCGGAGCCGTCGTATCCGTCGGAGTCGCGCGTGTCGTCGGGCTCTGTGCGGCAACCACAGTCGGCACCGACTCCGCAGTCGCCTTCGCAGCATTCGTCGTCACCGCAGTCGCAATCACCGCAGTTGTCGTCACTGCAGTCGCTGGCCTCGTTGCAGTCCGTTCCATCCCACAACCCCGCATCGCTCGACCCTGCATCACCGGACGTCGGCTCGGGCCGTGATGCAGTGGACTTGCTGTCGCCTTCGCCCCCGTGGACGACCGACGTCGGGTCGGCCGGGTTGTTCACTCCCGGCTTCGCGGCTTTGGAGAACAAAGCCTCGAGGTAGGCCCGTAGTTCGGGGTCGACGCAGAAGCTTCCTTCCGACATCCCGTCGGCACCCTGCTCACCGAGATAGAAGAACGCATCGCGTCGTTTGCGTGGCTTGGGCTTCCCGTCCTCGTCCTCGTCCTCGTCGTAGTCGCCGTCGGGGTTGAGGATCGAGTCCAGGTGCGCCACCAGCGGTGCGAAGTCGTCGGGGAGTCTGGTCGAGGCGTAGCCCACCAATTGCTGTTCTGCGAGATCACGGGTCTGCGGGTCGACACTGGCAGGCAAGTGCTTGAAGAATTCGCGGATCATCTGCACATGCTTGGCATCGAGCAACCCCGCCCGCAATGCTGCCGCGGTATGCGGCAACAACGGAGGGAGGACTTCACCGGACAGTGCGGTGCGATCACCCAACTCCGCAGCCAGACGCACTTGAGCCCCGGCTGTTCGTGGGGTGATCCGCAGCATCCACGCCACCGACGACGGCACCGAGCCTGGGTACACATCGAGGCCGTGTTGAGCGATCAACTCGTTGAGCCAGGTGTACGAGTACGCCGTCACAGACCTCGTGAGTGTTTCCATGCGTTGGATCACCGCACGCCGGTCGGCGTTCGTCCACGACACCGACCCCTGCCCGGCCAGTTCGGCGACCGCGGACTCGACCCGGTCCACCAACACCGACAACTCGGGATCGGACACGACAGGGGGAGGCGGCACCGTCTCGATGCCGTCCACCCCTGATCCGCCGTCCCCCGAAAGCATGAACAGAATCTATCGCGACCCACCGACACACTTTCGAACACACGTTCCCAATTGACGGTTACACCACCGCGAGTAGTCCGATCCACCGGGTTGCTCGGTAGCGTCGTGGCAACGCATCAGATTGCGCCCAGGATCAGAAAGCTTGGTATCGACAGGAAGTGCACAGCATGACCGTGCGACCGTCCGACGATGCAACTGCCGCCGATTGGCTCGTCCACGCTGACCGCGATTGGTGGGACCTTGTCACCAGGGGCCCACTGGGGTACGAGAGCTACGCGCGGCTACGGTTCATCCCAGATCCGGAACACCCGACTCAACGCGAGGGCGAGGCTGACGTTCCATACGACGAGCGCTCGGAGACAGACCAATTGGCGATAGTCGTCGCGACACTGGCGAAGCACACGACGACACCACTGGACTGCTACTTCTGTGTGTGGGAGGGATGGGGCGTTCCAACGGTTCGGGGTGCCGCACGAATCAACTTGCCCGAACGGGGAGCGTTCCTGTTCCGAGGACCTGCGCTGGACCTGCTCAACTGGGAGCAGGCGCTCGATCCCCCGGGTTCCGAGAGTTTGCCGATTCCCTCGTTCGTCTGGCCCTCCGACCGCGCCTGGTGCATCGCCAACGACGTCGACCCCCACTTCGCCACCATCGGTGCCAGCTCATCAGCGATCGAGGACGTTCTCGCTGATCGTCGAGTCGACACTGTCAGCGACGATCCTGCCCGCCCACAACCCTGGTACAGCCATTGAGACACCATCGCGCCCAGTGGTCGAAAGACTCGCTGCAACAGGATGTATCGGAAGCCCTGTGGGTGGACGACAACCTGGGCGTCGTCCGGACGACGACGGTGGGCTCGCTTGTCCCCACTGTGTTCGACTCCTATGCCCGGATCCTGTATCCCCCTCTCGGTAGCGCGCCTCGTCCGACTCCGGCGAAACCCGTTGCACCCTCACGTGATCAGCTGGCACCCGTCCTCGAGGTACTCACTCGAAATACGACAACACCGAATGACTGCTGGTACGCCGTCTGGGAAGGCAACACCGTTCTCGACGTCATTCGCGACGCGGCACCGACCGCAAACATCGCCGGCTACAACTACTTCCTGTTGAGGGGACCGGTCGCACGCGCAACGGACACCCTCGGTGGGTTGTCACCGAATTTGTGGTGGCCCGCCGATCACGCGTGGTGCATGGCTCAACACTTCGACTTCCCCTGTGCGTATCTCGGAGGCAGCACGAAGACCGTTACCGACATTCTGGCGCTCGACAAGCTCGAAACCTGTTCCGTCCGCGTCGACCAGATTGTCACCGCGGGCCACGACGAGCACAACTACTGAGATGCCTCAACTATCCGGCGTAACAGTCTCGACAATCGATGCCTTCCATCGAACCCCGAATCCCGCAGGTCCTGAATCCCTTTGGTGATACTTGAGCGCACCGCTGTACGTCACGCTGAACATGCCCGGGTGTCGCGTGGCGGTCCACTCCTCACGTTGCACGAGAAGACCCGCCCGATCCAGGATGCGGAGACTGCCCTGCGGTCTTGTCTTGAAGTCCAACCACAGATACCTGTCCCACACCAAGCAACCACGCAGCACCACGTCACCAACCACGGCACTGTCGCTCATCATCGTGGTGAAGCCGTCGCCGAGATGAGCCACCCACTCAGTTCTGCCGTCGATATCCACGGCCTCGACCCGAGCCGGCACCTCGGTGCACACCTCCGCGGGGAGTTCCATCTGCTCGGGTGACGCCCAGTACGTCGTAGGTGTGAACACCGCGCCCACGGCAGGCTCGTCAGGCCACGGTTCCATGTCCTCCAGCATCCACAGTTGCGACATCTCGAGCGAAGTAGATCAGAACTGCGCTCTCGGCGCTCCCATTCCCGGGTCGATTTGGAACGGACCGCTTGCCGAGGGCGCGATCGGGAAATCGAAGATCGCAGTGGGGATGTACACGGTGGCACAGGAGTTCGGTATGTCCACCACCCCGGACAGGCGTCCTTCGATCGGGGCCGAGCCCAGCAGCAGGTACGCCTGCTCGGGGCTGTAGCCGAACTTGGTGAGGTAGTCGATCGCGTGCATGCACGCGTTTTGGTACGACAGGTCGGAGTCCAGATACTTCTGCTCACCGTCGACGGTCACCGAAATGCCCGAGAAGGCAATCCATTCCGAGTACTGCGGTGCAGTGTTGCCGGGCATGAAGATCGCGTTTTCGCTCACCCCGTAGGTCTCCATGCCACCCTTGATCAGGTCGACGTGCAGGTCCATGAAGCCGCCCATTTCGATTGCTCCACAGAACGTGATCTCCCCGTCTCCCTGCGAGAAGTGCAAGTCTCCGAACGACAGCTTCGCCCCCGGCACGAACACCGGATAGAAGACGCGGGTGCCCTTGGTGAGGTTCTTGATGTCCTGATTTCCGCCGTTCTCGCGGGGCGGTGCCGTCCGCGCGGCTTCGCCTGCAACGCGGGAGAATTCGTCGCCGCTCAACGATCCCAGAATCGCACCATCGAGTTCGGGAGCGAGAGCCAGCGGCGGGACACGGTTGGGGTCCGTGGCGATCAGCGCACCTTCACGAGCGTTCCACTTCGCCAACAATTGCGCCGAGGGTGCGGTCCCCATCAGGCCGGGATGGGTGATTCCGGTGTACTTCACGTGCGGGACGTGGCGAGATGTAGTGGTCTGCCCGGAAAAATCCCAGATCGCCTTGTACGCATCGGGGAATCGATCGGTGAGGAACCCGCCGCCGTTCTGCTTGGCGAAGATGCCCGTGTAACCCCAGCCCTGGCCGGCCAGCGGACCCGAATCCTCCTGCGGGATCGGACCGACGTCGAGAATATCGACGATCAACAGATCACCGGGCTCGGCTCCCTCGATATGGAACGGCCCGGACAGCGTGTGCACGTTGTTGAGCGGCGCATTCAGGATGTCCTCGGCCGAATCGTCGTTGCGGATGGCCCCGTCGAACCATTCGCGACAATGCGCTCGAAAAGACGTGCCGGGTTTGACCGTAACCGCCGCCGGGATATCGGGATGCCATCGGTTGTGGCCGACGATCTCCTGTTCGGTGAAGCTCTTCGACGAGTCGAGCGGAAACAGCAGTTCGGGCACTGGACACCTCCGGTTGCGCGGATTCTCCTCCCTCGATCATTGCACCGTCGTGAAGTATCCGGCTCGATATGCCGTGTAAATCTTGTATGACGTTGCGCCGGAACGCCACTGATTCGGCACCTCGCGCTACTCTCGGATGCGTGCCCACCTACAGCTTCCGCTGCGCACAGCGTTGCGCCCCCGTCGAGCAGAGATTCACCATGGCCGACGTTCCCGGCGAGGTGCCGTGCCCTGACTGTGGCGAGGCAGCTGCACGACAGATCTATTCTCCGGCCCTCGGCAGAGGAAACAGCGCTGCAATGAAGGCACACGACGCCTCACGCGCCACCGCGGACAAGCCTGCCGTCGTCTCGTCTCTGCCGGCCGCGGGCCGATCCGCAACCAGGACGACATCGAACCCGCTCCACCGCCGCCTGCCCCGCCCCTGACAGCTGCGTTTCCCTTCCGGGCCGACGGGGAAGTCCGACGGCATGCCCGAGCTACCCCCTCCCCCGTCCATCGCCGACGGCGCCGCCACCGACGATGTCGTCGCCTGGGTTGCCGAGTATCTGGGTGATCTGACGCGCGAGGGGCCGGATGGCATCACGGCGGGGGGCATCCGCGGCGGGCAGTCCGCTGCCGATACCGCCCTGGCTGGGCTGGACATCACCGGCTATGCCCGCGACCGCAGCACCGTCCTCCCGGTGAATCGCCGCGGTGCAAGCCGCATGTCGCCGTACATTCGCCACGGGCTGCTGACGCTTCGAGAAGTCTGGGACGCGGTCGCCGACGCTCCCCCACGCGACCGTTCCCGGTACCGCGACGAGCTCATGTGGCAGGAGTACGCCCGCCATCTCTACGCACGAGTCGGTACCGACTTGGGGCGTTCGCTACGGCGTGAGCAACCGCGGCAGCAGAACTGGACGGCGCAGCCCTGGGCCGAGGAGATGAACTGCATGTCTTCGGTGGTGGGTGAATTGCACGAGGACGGTTGGCTGGTCAACCAAACACGCATGTGGCTGGCCTCCCAGTGGGCAGTCCGTGCCGGAGCGACGTGGCGCGACGGCGAGGACGAGATGTTCGCCCACCTGCTCGACGGCTCTCGTGCCGCGAACCGCCTCGGCTGGCAGTGGACCGTCGGTACCGGAAGTGGGAAGGTCTACGGATTCAGCCGATGGCAGGTGAACAAGCGCGCCCCGTCGCTGTGCCGCAATTGCGCGCTGAAAGATGCCTGCCCCATCGAGAATTGGCCCGACGACGATCTCGGGCCGACGGTCGACGGGCCTGATCTGAACAAGGCTCCGATTCCCGCGGGCCCGGCACACATGGAAGGCGATGGTGCAGAACAGGTCTGGCTGACGGCCGAATCGCTCGGCACCGCAGACCCAGCACTGGCTGCGAATCCCGAGCGACCTGCCGTCTTCGTGTTCGACGAACCACTCCTGCGGAGACTGCGACTCTCCGGCAAGCGACTGGTGTTTCTCGCCGAGACACTCGGCGAGATCGCGTCGACCCGAGCGTTGGAGGTACGTCGCGGCCGAGTCTCCGACGAGCTCTCCGGACGATCGCTGGCCGCCACCTGGGCACCCGTTCCCGGCTTCTCCCGCATCGCCGACGCCATCGCCCCGGTCGAGTTGCATCCATGGCCCTGGCTGACGCGTCCCACCACATCCTCGGTCCGTTCGTTCAGCGCATGGCGTCGGAGTCATTGAACAGCAGCCATCGAACAGCAGCCGTTGACTGGAACTATCTACGCTGCACCGAGATCTGGCCTTCCTCACTGGTGATCGACACCGATCGCGGCGAACTCGGATCGTCGACCACGTCCGTCTCGACCTCCCCCTTCTCCGACGACGCATCGACGTCGTAGAATTCGGCCGCCGGAAGCTGGATCGTGCTGTCTCCCATCGTGTTCTGCACGAGCACCGAATCCGGTGGAACTCGCGAGTCCAGAACGACCTGCCCGAATGTCGTGTCGACCTCGATCGCAGACACCGCCGCGTCGGTGATGTCCACATCACCGAATCGGGTGGTCACATCCAGGGTTCCTGCGGAACCACGAGCGATCACCGCCCCGGACGCGGTTGTCACCGATGTCTGCGCATCCACGTTCGAGAGAACGACATCGCCCGCCATTCCGTTGATATCGAGTATCGACCCCGCGGGAATCCGAAGCTCGACATCGACGTCGCAGCTGCCACGATCTCGGTACGAACATTCCACCGCGATCTTCGATCCGTCGTCACTGATATCGACCGTCGGGATATCTCCCCGGTAGGACCCGTCGGCCCGGACGTGCACATCGGAATCGGGGCTCATCGACACCGTCACATGGGCAAACCTCGTCGTGAAAGCAAGGTTGTTCCCGGACACGGCATGGTCTTCGGTGTAGTCGAAAGACTGCATCTTCGGCGTGGTGAAGCCGTATGCAATCGCTGCCGTCGTAGCTGCACCGGCGGTGCCCACGACAACTACGGCAACCGACACGGCAACGATGTTGCGCCACAACACTTTCTTCATCGAATAGCTCCCAGGTATCGTAGAACGGCCATGACGCGGCGATGATCAGCGCTGTCGCCGAGCAGACCGAGCTTGGCGAAGATATTTCCGATGTGCTTCTCGACGGCTGCCTGACCGACCACCAGCGCGGCCGCGATGCCGGCGTTGGACTTACCTTCGGCCATAGCCGTCAACACTTCTCGTTCCCGCGGCGTCAACGAATCGAGAGGATCCGATCGCGGTGCGCGTGCCAGAATCTGCTGCACCACCTCGGGATCGATGACGGTACCGCCGTCCGAAACCGTCCGCACGGCGTCGGCGAAGTCGTCCACATCGGCGACACGATCTTTCAACAGGTACCCGACGCCGTCGGTACTCTGCCGGATCAACTCGGCCGCATACCGTTCCTCCACGTACTGCGAGAGCACGAGAACACCTACGGCGGGCCATCGTTGGCGAATGACCAACGCCGCGCGCAGACCTTCGTCCAGAAAGGTGGGCGGCATCCGAACATCGATCACGCACACGTCGGGGAGCGGGTCGGCAGCAGACATCGAAGCAAGTAACTCCGACGCATCGCCCACCTTGCCGATGACGTCGGCTCCACTGTCGGTGAGCAGTCGAGCGACACCCTCTCGCAACAGAACCGAATCGTCGGCGATGATCACTCGCACGGGATGCTCACCTCCAGACTTGTCGGGCCGCCGGTCGGTGAGATGACCGACAGGGTGCCGTCGATTCCGCTGAGTCGGTCCGCGAGACCGGCCAAGCCTCCGTTCGGAGCGATATGCGCACCGCCGCAACCGTCGTCGACCACCTTCACATGCACAGCGGACTCACTCCTCGTGACGTCGACTCGAACGCGGCCGGCGCTCGCGTGTTTACTGACGTTGGTCAGGGCCTCCGAGACGACGAAATAGACGGTCGCTTCGGCGGTGGCGTCCGGTCGTTGCGGCCCGGACAGAGCCGGGTCCACCTCGATCGTCACCGGCACCGAACACAGGGCCGCGACAGACGACAGTGCCGCATCGAGTCCTCGGTCGGTCAGGATCGGCGGATGCAGACCACGGGTGAGGGTTCGGATCTCGCCGATCGCATTCTTGGCTTCCCGGTGAGCGTCGTCCAGCAGTTCCTTCAGCACCGCATCGTCGTCCGCAGAGACGCGCGACTTCGCCTGCCCCAGTGACATCGCCACCGAGACCAGGCGCTGTTGGGCGCCGTCGTGCAGATCGCGTTCGATGCGGCGGCGCTCGGCATCTGCGGCGTCGACGACCCGTGCCCGGCTCACCGTCAGCTCGTCCACCCTCCTACTCGATTCGGACTGTCCGAGAAGCGCTGCGGCACTCCACCAGTCGAGTCTCGCCAAGCCGGTCACCAGCAAGGGCAATCCCGCAACGAAAGTGGCCAGGGCAGCGACGCCGACCAGTGCGACGAGCGGGTAGCCCACCCGATCACCGATTTCGAGCTGATTACCGACCGGGTTCGTCACGATCCACGCGAACGGTGCCGCTGCGAGAACGGGGAGAACCAGAAAGAGCGCGGGCAGCAGGAACACCAGGACAGCCGAGATCGGAATGCGAACAAGCCAGTAGCACAACGACTTCCATAGTCCGACGTCGCGGACGCACCAGACGAGCTTGCGCCAGCTGGTGGGATAGACGGTCACCGCCGGTCCCGCGATGGCGATACCCCTGGTGAAACCGATTCCGGCTCGAGCGGCGATATCCATCCATCGAAGCACCACTATCGTCAGCGCGAAGACCAGCACTCCGCTCAGCGCAAACGGGAGTGCGCACACAGCGAGTACCAGCAGGCCCAGGATCATCCAGCCGCCGAGGCCGGCCAGCATCGACGCAAGCAGCGAGCCCAGCGCCAGCCACCAGTTCGGAGATATCCAGGCCCTGAGCGGATTCAGGGGAATCGGTAGTGCCTCGTTCATGCGGATCAGCCTAAGTGGGCGCCTGTCGACTTGTCCCCACTGTGAACCCACGGCGCATGGTAGGGCACGCACTACCATCGATCGGTGGGACGACCGTGGTGTTTCCCGCTCTGCGGGCGAGAATATTCGACGGGTATGAACTTCAACCTATTCGACGTCGATCGCCTTTCGACCGTGCCGGTCTGGGTCGTCCTCGCAGGTGTCGTCGTGTTGCTGGCCTTCGAATCCGGCTCTCTGCTCGGTCTTTTCACGCCCGGGAACAGTGTGCCGATCACGCTCGGAGTACTGACATCGATAGACGTCGTACCGTGGTTTCCCGCTGTCGTCACTGCGGCGGTGGCGTCGAGCACTGGAGCTCAGTGGGCGCTCTGGCGCAGTCGCCGCAGCAAGACGATTCTCGGGTCGGGCCGGATCGAATCCGCGTTGCCGCGCACGCTGACCCGGGTGGTCCGCGGAGTGACTGCTTCGGCACAAGCACGACCACGCACAGTGGCGGCCGCAGGCCATCTCGTCGGAGGCATCCGCACCATCGCCCCTCGACTCGTTGCTGCCACCACCCTGCGACGGCGTGAATACGCGGTGATCAGTCTCGTCGCGGCCGGGGTCTGGGCCACCGCGTTGGTGAGTGTCGGCGCATGGCTGGGCGACCACACAGCCATCCGGACGGCTCTGGGATACGCCTGGATTCCGGCCGTGACGGTCGTGGTTGTCACCCAGCTCAGGCGTCGAACACGCTGGTCTTCTCCCGAACTTGTCGGAGCCCGGTGATATCAAGGATGTAGAAGAAACGACAGAAGGGAATTCGCGTGTCCACCAGCTTCGATACTTGCCACGGCACACTCGTGATCCACGCGGTCGGCGGTGCGGAGTGCACGGAGCCGGACTGCGTGGACCTCGAGTACGTCCGTCACTTCCTGGTGCTCGAGTGCGAAGAAGTCACCGGCGGCTGCCAGTGCACCGCGCTCGTCGAGCTCGCTCAGGCATCCTGACGTCGGACCACCGGCTGCTGGAGTTCGGTAACCCAGTTCTCCTGCGGCTGCGGCTCCGACACCAGGTAGAACTCCCGGCAGACGCCTGAGAGCTCATAGCCGTTGGCCTCGATCCACGCTATCAACTGCTCCCACGTTTCACCGATCGTGGCCATCGACCCGTGGTGCACGGTCGTGGCAGCCAGATCGACCGGCGGCAGTTCCCGTACCTCGTATCCCTCGCCGGCCACGACCTCAGGCCCCACCTCGAACGCGGCGTGCACGGTGATGCCCGTGCCGTCTCCGTCTTCGACGGCCTCGTACATGGCGATCGACGAAGGGCCGAACGTCACGCCGTGCCCGTCGAGCGTCTGAGCGAGTCGGGCATACATCGGGCCGATGACCGGGCCGATATTTGCGGGCCCGAACCCGGCGGCGGTCTCGGTGACGGCAGCGATGCGAGTGGCCGGCAACGATTTGGTGTCCACGGTGATCATCGAAATCCCTTCGGTGTGAGAGAGCCGCGCATCGATGCGACGCAGCCGAGCGGCGTCGAGATCGAGTCGACGGGCGACGTCATCGCGCTTGGCGGCAAGCATCTCGCGTAGACGGCCGTCGCTGACCTGGGCATGCACGATCTGCGTAACCTCGTCGAGCCGGAACCCGAGGTCCTTGAACATGAGAATGCGTCCCAGAACCTCGAACTGCGAGCCGTCGTACGAGCGGTATCCGGTGAACGGATCCACCCGCGCCGGCGTCAACAACCCGATCTCGTCGTAATGCCGAAGCATCCGAACCGAGACCCGGCCGATCGATGCGAACTCTCCAATGCTGAACATGACCCTGAAGACGATCCCCTCTCACACTGTGTGAGGGTCAAGCTTCTCGCGCAGAGCGCTCCTGATCCAGCCAGAACAACTGCCGATCGGCGCAGTCGTCGAACTCGCGCAACGAACAAGTCGAGCAGTAACGAAGATGTTGCGATTCGGGAGGAAATCTCCGCCGATAGGCATCGAGCCGGGGATCGGGCTCCGCATCCACGCCGGCCTCGCCCGGTGTGCTCTGAAAAGCCAAGCAGCAGCCGCCTTTACGACCGACGTAGCTCGGTCCACCGACATGGTCGACGAGCTTGATCTCGGGCGTGATGCGCCATGGCGCGGCAGAGGCGGCGAGGGCACGCCGCACGCGAGCGATCAGATCTGGATCGGGTCCCACGTGGAGTTGGTGCAGCGTGGTGAGTCCGAACTCGTCGGCTATCTCGGCCCACAGCGCGGCCCTGCCCACTTTGCCCAGGCCGCGACAGGCATCGAGAACAGGTTCCGACGCCGCAACGAGTGATTCGACGGCCATCTCGGCCAATCGATCATCGTCGCCCACGACGTGTATCCCTGCCTGGCCTGCCCAGGGATGACCGTCGACGACGGCAACCGGGGAGCTGCCGAAGTCGATCAGCTGAGCCCAGCCGTCGGGATGGAGACCGAACCTCACAAAGTCGGCACGCACCAGCACCGCAGCATGACCCGCGGCGAAGACGTAACCGACCGCGTCGGCAAGGCGTCCCGCAAACCACGAGGCCACCCACTTGGTTGCGGCTGCCGCCGACGCGCCGTCCTCGACCATGATCCGGGCGTGCACGTCCCGGAGAAGACGGGCGTCGTCGTCGAGTAAGTCGGCAATGGTGACCCACTGCCGTTCGTCGGCGGGTTCGAAACCGTCGTCGTGGCGAGTCTGCCGAGCTACGAGGTGCTGCTCGAGCCATGCCTGCGGAGTCTCGGCAACCAACGGAATCGAACCGACCTTCACAGCAGGTTGGCCTCGGCCCAGTCGAGGTTGGCCTGGGCAGTGAGCGGCGAGCCGTAGAACAGGTCACCGTCGATGGTGAACACGTTGCCCGCGCGGGCCGCAGGCAACGCTTGCCACAGCGGCGACTGGATCAGGCCGGCACTCTGCGCCAGATTCGGCTCGACTCCACCCTCGACGGGGTTGACGCGCAGAACGATGATGTCTGCGTCGCTGAGCATGCCGATCTCTTCGTACGAGATGTCGGAGCGACGCGATTCGACATCGGGCGGTACGGCATCGGCGAAGGCAAGGCCCAGATCCTCGTGCAGAACTTGATTGGTCTGCATGTTCGCCTGCGCGATGTAGAACACTCCCGCATCCATCGGTCCGACGTACGCGAATCGAGCGCCGTTCCAGCGGGCAGACATGCGCTCCGCGACCGCTGCTGCTCGCGCGTCGTATTCGGATATGAAGCGGTCGGCAATGTCGGCTCGATCGAATGCGTCGGCAATCAGTCGGAGCTGATTGCGCCATCCCGAGCCGTCGGAGAACTCCTCGGGCAGCGAGAACACCGGCGCAATCGCAGACAGAGTGTCATATTCCTCCGCACCGCTGTAGCTGGCCGAGGTGTGCAGAATCAGATCGGGACCGAGTTCGGCGATCTCCTCGAAGTTCGGTGGATAGGTGGCCAACGACTTCACACCCTCGAGGCGTGACGCCTGGTACGGGGGAAAGGCACCGCCGCTCGACGTCGCATATGCCGCGGCGACCGAAAGGCCCAGCGTCAACGCCATGTCGGTGTCCGTCGCGTAGATCGCCAGCAACCGTTCGGGCGACAGCGGGTAGTCGACCTCGCCGAAGGCACCAGTGAACGACCGCGTCGTCGGTGCCGAATTCTCGGCGGACCCCGTAGCGCTGCATGCAGTCAACAGCCCTGCTGCGCCGAGCAGAGTCAAGAATTCACGCCGCGTTGCGGCCTCGACAGAAGGGGCGGGCACTGCGCACGGCAACGTGATTGTCATGTGTGGGCTCCTCGAGCAACCAGCCAATAGTGAAGGCTAACCTTACCATCGCGGATGCGATGCCAGGGGTGTCCGCCTTACCGAGAATCGAGGGTCGATGGTCAGCGCGCGACGCTGATTCGATATCTGACCTCCGCCACGCGGCGGTCGAGTAGCTCACCACCGGCATGCTCGAGTGTCGCGATGGACGCGCAATTATCGACCTCACACACCGCCGTGATCTCCGAGAAGCCAAGACTCGCTGCCACTTCGAGCATGTCGGCGAGCGCTCCGGTAGCAACTCCACGGCCACGTTCCGACGGCCGCACCCCATACCCGAGGTGACCCAACCGCTCGATGTCCTTCTCAGTGCCGTGCCTCAGCGCAATTCCGCCCAGCACTCGCTCGCCCTCCACCATCCAGCGATAGGTGCACATCGTGTCGCCCCGAAGCCGATCGATCCAGTCCGAGAAACCCTGCTCGGTGGCGACATCGTCATCTGCGGTCAAGCCGAACCCGTCCTCGTGGAGGCCCGGACCCCAATCGCTGTGCGCTTCCAACCAAGCTTCGCGCAGGTCGACCGTCGGAGCGGCCAGTGTCGAGTGAACCGTCACAGATACCCGCCTCCGTTTTTGATCAGTCCACCAGCTCAGGGGCGCAGATTCAATCCCGTCTTCGTCGAGAAGTAGTGCACCGTCTCGGCGCGCGGGGCAATTCGAATGACGTCTCCCTGGGAGGGGGTCGCGATGTCGGGGATCCGGGCGATGATCTGCGCCCCCAGCGTGCCGAGATTCGACGCGTCCTCGACGGTGCGGCCGTAGATGTAGGCATCTGCACCGAGTTCCTCGACGACGTCGACGACGATGTCGGTACCGGAATCGGACAGCGTCCACGCTTCCGGTCGCACGCCCATCGTCACGCGGCTGCCGTCGATGCGGTCGGCAATCGATCGCTCGATGGGCACCGTCAGCGATCCGATTTTCGCGGCACCGGCGACAACGTCCACCTCGAACAGGTTCATCGCGGGCGAGCCGATGAAGCCTGCAACGAACGCATTGACCGGGCGCTCGTAGAGCTCCTTCGGGCTGGCGCACTGTTGCAGCACACCGGCTTTCATGATCGCCACCCGATCGCCCATGGTCATGGCCTCGACCTGATCGTGGGTGACATACACCGTGGTGGTGCCGAGCCTGCGCTGCAGCAAGGAGATCTGTGTGCGGGTCTGGACACGTAGCTTGGCGTCGAGATTCGACAGCGGCTCATCCATGAGAAACACCTGCGGGTTCCGCACGATCGCACGGCCCATCGCAACGCGCTGACGCTGACCACCGGAGAGCGCCTTGGGTTTACGGCCGAGGTAGTCGGTCAGGTCCAGAATCTTCGCCGCTTCCTCGACGCGTCGGCCCACCTCTGCCTTGTCCATACCGGCGATCTGCAGCGCGAAGCCCATGTTCTTCGCGACGGTCATATGCGGGTACAGCGCGTAGTTCTGAAACACCATCGCGATGTCACGTTCCTTGGGTGCCAATGAAGTGACGTCGCGGTCACCGATCTTGATGGCACCGTAGTCGACGTCCTCCAGCCCGGCGAGCATGCGCAGCGAGGTGGACTTTCCGCAGCCGGACGCGCCGACGAGAACGAGAAATTCGCCGTCCTCGATAGCGAGATCCAACGACTCGACCGCTGCGACATCCGATCCCGGATACAGCTTGGTCGCTCCTTCGTACGTGACCTGTGCCATGGGAGTGCTCCTTTGTAGAGGTTAGAAGAATCGATGCGCGGAGCCGGCGGGCTCGGCACGGAGAAATGTGGGCTGTGGCAGTCCGGCTCGTGCTGCACTGGAGTCGATCTCGACCACCACGGCGTCGACGATGTCCGACGGCACCAGGGCAATGGCCGATCCGCCGAATCCTCCGCCGGTCATGCGAGCCCCATGAGCACCTGCGCGAAGCGCTGCGTCCACGGCACTGTCGAGTTCCGGAGAGCTGACCTCGTAATCGTCTCGCAACGACACGTGCGAGGCCGTCATCAACTCACCGAGTTCGGAGCCTGCGGCACCGCGGTCCAGTAGCTCGGCTGCCTGCTCCACCCGCCCGATCTCACTGATGACGTGGCGAACTCGGGAGAGCAGAGTGTCGTCGACGAGGCGCGAGGCGGTCTGCTCGAGATCGAGGCCGCGCAGCGTCGTGACCCCCAATTCGGCGTACGCGGTGTCGAGCGACTTCCGACGCGCTCCGTACTGACCGTCGACCAGCCGATGTGGTGCGTTGGTGTCGATCACCAGCAGCCTGGTTCCCGACGCATCGAGGTCGAGGGGAATCTGACGCGTCGACCCGTCGAGACAATCGAGCAGCAGCGCGTGTCCCGGCTGAGCCGACATCGCAATGTTCTGATCCATGCCGCCCGTCGACGCACCGGCGATCTCGTTCTCGGCTCGAATGCTGGCGTCTATCAGAATGTTTCGATCGACCTGCAGATCGAACAACTCGCTGAGTGCCAGGGCGAACGAGCACTCGAGGGCTGCCGAACTCGACAGGCCCGAACCCACCGGCACCGAGGAGTGCACGGCAACATCGACTCCGCCTATCCCGTGCTCCTGTAGCGCCCAGGCCACGCCTGCCACGTACGCGGCCCATCCCGACGGTGTGCCAGGGCCGATTTCCGCGAGCTCACCCGTCCACGACTCGTCGGTGTGTGTCGACACGGCGCGCATCACCGTGTCCTCGCGACGACGTACCGCGACCGCGGTGGCGTACGGCAACGCGAACGGCAATACGAGACCGCCTGCGTAATCGATGTGCTCACCGATCAGATTGACTCGGCCCGGAGCGATCCACACGCCATCGGGTTCACCGCCGAACGCGCTGCGAAACAGCGCTGCGGCCCCGTCGGCGAGATCTTCCTCGGCGACGACATCGAGCCACGTCATCCGAGAACCTCGCGCAGTCGATCGGCGATCCGTTCCGGCGTGGTGTCGTTGACCCACGCACCCATCGCCGATTCGGATCCAGCCAGGAACTTCATCCGACCCGGTGAGCGCATCATCGAAAACAGTTGCAGGTGAAGCCGTCCCAGCTCGCGGCCGGCTCCCACGGGAGCTTGGTGCCACGCCGAGATGTACGGCACCTCGTCCACACCCTCGAAGAACGCATCGACTCCGCGCAACAGATGCCGGTAGACCTCGGCCAGTTCGTCACGCTCGGCATCGTTCAACTCGGCGAGGTCCGCCACATCGCGACGAGGGGCGAGGTGAACCTCGACCGGCCACCGCGACGCTGCAGGGACGTAGGCGACCCAGTGCTCGGCGTCGACGACAATGCGTCGACCCGAACGCAGTTCGGCAGCGAGGACATCGGCCAGCAGTACTCGTCCGGTGTTCTCGAAGTGCTTGCGAGACTGTCGCATCAGCGCATCGGTCCGGGGCGGGAGGTAGGGGTAGGCGTAGATCTGACCGTGCGGGTGCGTCAGCGTGACACCGATTTCCTTGCCACGGTTCTCGAAGCAGAAGACCTGCTGCACGCCGGGGATCGCGGAGAGCGCAGCGGTGCGGTCGGCCCAGACGTCGATGATGGTGCGGACCCGGGAGAGCTCCAGAGCGACGAAAGAAGCATCTGGATCGCTGGCGAAACAGATCACCTCGCAGCGGCCGGTGCCGGGCGCGAGCGGCCACAGCGCCTCACCGTCCACCTCTGTCGGAAGCGTCTGCTGTGCAGCAGTTTCCGATAGTGACGGGAATCGGTTCTCGAACACGACCACGTCGTAATCCGCAGCCGGAATTTCCGTCGCCGGCCGGTCCGGTAGGCTCGGAGCCAGCGGCGACGCGTCGGCCGGCGGCAAGAACGTCCGGTCCATCCGCTGAGCGGCGATGACGATCCATTCGCCGGTGAGAACGTCGAATCGCATCTGCGACTGCGACATCGACGGCGCGAGGGCACGAGTATCTACCAGGTCGCGGGTGGCTCCACCGGACACATACGGCTCGGTGTCGTCGTAATAGATCAGCTCTCGACCATCGGCCAGAGTGGTCGACGTCTTGCGCAGTGCGTGCGTCGTAGCGTCATGCGCGGTCATCGAGTACTCGTTCCTCGTTCGTGTCGACAGGGCCTCCGGCGATCACCACGTCGTCGACCACCTCGGACAACGCGTCCTGCACGCCGGAGTCGAGTCCGGCATCGGTGACGAACACGTCGACGCGCGAGAGCGGGATGGTGTTGGCGAGCGCACGGACACCCCACTTGGTGTGGTCGGCCAGCACGATGACGCGGCGGGACGACGCCACCAGCGCCTGATTGGTCTGTGCCTCCATGAGATTGGGGCAGGTGAGCCCCGATTCGATGTCCACCCCGTGCGTCCCGAGGAACAGCATGTCCAGGTGAATGCTCTGCAATGCGCTGACCGTGAGCGGACCGACCAGCGCGTAGGAAGGCGTGCGTTCCCCGCCGGTCAGCAACACGGTTTGATCCGTCCGGCCGCCGGTGTGAAACAGATCGGCAACAGGAAGGGAATTGGTGACGACGGTGATGTCCGGGACGTCGAGCAGTTCCTCAGCCAGCGCATGCGTTGTAGTGCCGCCCGAGATACCGATGGATGTCCCCGGCCGCACGAACCGCGCAGCGGCCTTCGCAATGGCGGCCTTGGCGTCGCGATCGAGTTCCGACTTGGCAGAGAAGCCTGGCTCGAACACGCTCGCCGATCGGGGGAGCGTGACGCCGCCGTGCACCCGCTCGACCAGACCCCGGGCGACGAGTTCGTTGATGTCGCGTCGAATGGTCATGTCCGACACCGACAGCGCTGCACCCAGATCGGCGACCTTGACTGCGCCCGAGGCCGTCACCTGGTCGAGGATCTTCTGCTGACGCTGATGGGCGAGCATCAGCGGGTCTCGGCGATCACTGCGCTGCCGCCTGCGGCCACGATCAGCTCACCGTCGACCTGTGCCCCACCGACCAAATCTGTACCTGTGGCCGGCACGCTGACCTTGTCGCTCCCGTGGTTGAGTACGAAGAGCCAGGACTGCTCCCCTGCCGATCGTCGCACGATCTCCACATCGGATCCGAGGTCGCGTCGGGTATCGATTTCTGCTGCAGCGCAGAGCTTGTCGGCCAGCGTGGCCCAGCCCGCCGCGTCGGGGACGGTGGCCGCGTACCAGGCAGCGCCGGAGCCGACTGCGCGCTTGGTCAGCGCGGGAACTCCGCGCAAGTGGCCCTGCGTATGCCGCGCGAGGACCTCGACATCCTCGGACGCAGTGAGGTATTCGCTCCAGATCTCCCCGAGGGTCTCGTCGTCGAGAATCAGGGTCTCGCCCTCGGCGAGCGGGAAGAACTCCTCGACTCGGACCCCGAGCAGCTCGCGGAAGGCACCCGGGTAGCCGCCGAGTCGCACGTGATCGTCCTCGTCGGCGATTCCCGAGAACGCAGTGACGAGCACCTGCGCACCTGCTTCGGCAGCGTCGGCTATCCGCGCAGCGGTCTCGTCGCTGCACAGGTAGAGGGCCGGAACCACGATCACGTCGTAATCGCTCAGGTCCGTCGACGACGGGACGACGTCGCAGGTCACGCCCGCGGAAGTGAATCCGCGATGTGCGCGTCGAGCAATCTCCATGGGCTGCATCGCCATCGACGGATGGCCCTCCTGCTCGCACGCCCACTGCGAGGCCCAGTCGAAGAGCACGGCAACCCGAGCATCGACGGTGCTGCCTGCCACCGGGGCCATGCGACGCAGAGCCGCGCCGAGCTCGACGACCTCGCGCCAGCGGGCGGAGTCCTCACCGGCATGGGGAACCAGAGCCGAATGGAACTTCTCCGCACCCGCCTTGGAGGCACGGAACTGGAAGTAGGCGATACCGTCTGCTCCGCGAGCCATGTGCGCCAACGAGTTACGCATCATCTCGCCGGGAACCTTGGCGCGGTTGATGTGCTGCCAGTTGACGGCGCTGGTGGAGTGCTCCATCAACAACCATGGTCGACGGCCTGCCACGCCACGGGTGAGATCGGCCGAGAACGAGAGCTTGTGATGTGCTGCGGCGTCGCCTGTTTCGGGTCCGACGAGGTAGTGGTCGGTGGAGACGATGTCCTGCTCGGGGGCCCACGACGCATAGTCCATGTTGCCGGCGAGCGCGGGGCCCTGTCCCATACCCACCATGAAGTTCGTGGTCACGGGAATCTCGGGTGTGACGCGATTCAGCACGGCCTTCTCGGCGCGGTACTGCTCGAGCAGTGCGTCGGAGCAGAAGCGTCGCCAGTCGAGCTGGTGAGTCGGGTTGCCGAACGTGGTGCTCACCGATGGAGGAACGATCTCGTCCCAGTCGCTGTAGCGCTGGCTCCAGAAGTCGGTGCCCCAGGCGGTGTTGAGGGTCTCGAGGTCGATGTACTTGGCGCTGAGCCATTCCCGGAACGCGTAGGCACTGTCGTCGGAGTAGCACAGGGCGTTGTGGCAGCCGAGTTCGTTGGAGACATGCCACATCGCCAGCGCGGGGTGCTCACCGTAGCGGTGCGCCATCTTCTCGACCAGCGCGAGTGAATGTTCTCGGTACACAGTGGAACTGGGGCTCCACGTCTGACGACTTCCGATGGCGTACCGGTAGCCGCGATCGTCGACCGGACGCATCTGCGGGTAGGCCGTGGCCAACCAGGGTGGGGGCGACGCGGTAGCCGTGGCCAGATCGACCCGAATCTCGCCCTGGTGCATCAGGTCCATGACCCGATCAAGCCACTCGAAGTCCCACGTCGTCGCGGTCGGCTGGAGGCGCGCCCAGGAGAAGACACCGACGGTCACGAAGTCGACACCGGCCTCGTGCATCAGCTCGACGTCGCGATGCCACACGTCCTCGGGCCACTGCTCGGGGTTGTAATCGCCTCCGAAAGAAATTCCCCGGGTCGGCCAGGTGCTACGTCGCGCTGTGTCCATGCTCACAATATGAACGAGCAGCTCTCAGATGTCAACATGAATGAACATTTTCCCACTGACGCAGGTGAAGGGACCACCAAGAGCTTGACAGACGCTGCCGAGTCATGTTTCTGTAACCTGCATCACCCCGAACGGTCAGTAAACGCACATCGTTCAACATCGTGGATGTTCATTTCTGATCGTTATCGACATTTTCCGGCGAAGGATTCTCATGAACCCACACGAGTGGCCGCGTACGTGGCAGCCGTCTCGGCGCGACTTCCTCAGGTCAGCGCTCGTTGCCGCCGGCGCAGTGACCGCCGGTGGCGTGCTGTCGTCGTGCTCGAGCAGTCTCGATCCCAACACGGTCACGCTCGGCTCGCGGCTGTCGGACAAGAACTCCAAGGTCGGAGTCGAGGACTTCGTTGCCATGTATCGGCAACAGACCGGTGGCGACATCCGCGTCAACACCGTCGATTCGACGTCGTTCCAGGAAAACGTCAACAACTACCTCCAGGGGACGCCGGACGACGTGTTCACCTGGATGGGCGGCTACCGAATGAAGTACTTCGCAGACAAGGGTCTGGTGGAGGACGTCTCGAATGTGTGGGCGAGCAACGGCGGCGGATACAGCGACAGCTTCAAGGAGAACTCGACCGGATCCGACGGCAACCAATATCTGATTCCGTTCTTCTACTACCCCTGGGCAGTGTTCTACCGGCCGAGCCTGTGGGCCGAGCGCGGATACGAACCGCCCAAGACCTACGACCAATGGGTCGCGCTGAACAAGCAGATGCAGGCCGACAACATCACCCCGATCGGCTTCGGTGCCCGTGACGGCTGGCCACCGATGGGGACGTTCGACTACCTGAACCTCCGTCTCAACGGCGTCGACTTCCACCGCACCCTGTTGGCCGGTGATGTCAGCTGGACCGACAACCGCGTCCGCACGGTGTTCGACACCTGGCGCGAGCTCTTGCCGTTCCATCAACCGCAGCCGCTGGGCCGCAAGATCGCCGATGCGCAGACGGCGTTGCTCAACAAGAGCGTCGGGTCCCTGGTCGCCGGCATGTTCGTCGCACAGAGCTTCCCCGCCGGGGCCGAGCGCGACGATCTGGACTTCTTCCCCTTCCCCGAACTCGACTCCGCCATAGGCAGTTCCGCGGTCGAGGCACCGATGGACGGCTTCATGATGCGCGCCGATCCGCGCAACCGTCCCGCTGCCGAGAAGCTGCTGACCTTCCTCACCGGACCCGAGCCTGCAGTGGCCTATGCGAAGCAGGATCCGCAGGCCATCCCCGCACACCGTGACGCCGACCTGTCGGATTTCCCTGCGCTGGTGCGTAAATCGGCAGACCTCGTGCAGAACGCCGGATCCATCACTCAGTTCTTCGACCGCGACACCCGACCCGACTTCGCGTCCATCGTCATGATCCCGGCTCTGCAACAGTTCATCGGCAACCCGAACGATGTCGACGGATTGGTCCGCAGCATCGAGCGCCAGAAGTCGGCGGTGTTCGGAACATGATCGTGCGCAGTGTGATTCGGCCCCCATCATTCACTCGACCTCGAGATCAGGTAATGCCATGACCGCACCCGAACGGGTCAAGTCGCCGAAGATTCGGCGCAGTGTTCGCGAGAAGTGGACCATCGCACTGATGCTCGGCGTTCCCGCGATGATCGTCATCGGTCTCGTCTGGATCCCCACCGTATTCACGGTGATCCTCTCGTTCGCACGCTGGGACGGAATCGGCGGCACGTCGAGTATCGAGTGGATCGGTACTCAGAACTACGTCGACGCGGTCCAGGCGTATCCGCCGTTCCAGCAAGCACTGCAGAACAACGTGCTGTGGCTAGTCTTCCTGTTCCTCGTCCCCACAGTCATCGGCATCCTGCTCGCGATTCTGTTGGACAAGAATCTCAAGGGATCTCGGCTCTACCAGAGCATCTTCTACATCCCCGTGGTGCTGTCGATGGCCCTCATCGGCTTCATCTGGCAGCTCATCTACTCCACCGAGGGCGGCGTCCTCAACAGCCTGCTCGGCACGGACGTCGACTGGCTCGGCGATCCGGACATCAACATCTGGGCCGTCATGGTCGCAGCAGGTTGGCGTCACACCGGCTACATCATGCTGTTGTACTTGGCCGGTCTGAAGGCCATAGACCCGTCCGTCCGCGAGGCCGCGGTGATGGACGGTGCCGGGCCGATTCGCACGTTCTTCAGCGTCATCTTCCCGCTGATGAAGAACACCAACCTGTTGATCATCGTCATCACCGTCATCGAGGCGCTGCGCGCTTTCGACCTGGTGTGGGTGATCAACAAGGGCCGCAACGGTCTAGAGCTGATCTCGGCTCTCGTGACGGCGAACGTAGTCGGTGAGGCGAGCCGGATCGGATTCGGTTCGGCATTGGCCACCATCATGCTCGGCATCTCGCTCGTCTTCATCGCCCTGTACCTCGCCATCGTTCTTCGGAGCAAAGACTGATGACCACTTCACTCACGCGCACAGCACCTCCCGAGCGCGATCCACTGACCCGCAACCGCGCCGCCGTCGCCAATCGTCGACGCGCGGGCACCGCACAGATCGCGATCTACGTGCTGCTGACGGTCATGGCGCTGGCCTGGCTGTTCCCACTGGTGTGGGCGGTGTACAACTCGTTCCGCGACTACGACTACGTGCTGCTCAACGGCTACCTGTCGGTGGGCGGCTTCACGTTGGACAACTACATCGATTCGTGGCAGATCGGCGGCATCCCGCACTACTTCCTCAACTCGATGATCATCACCGTTCCGTCGGTGCTGCTCATCCTCTTCTTCGGCTCAATGGCGGCGTTCATCCTGGCGCGGTTCAGCTGGAAGTTCAACATCTTCATGCTGGCGGTGTTCATCGCAGGCAACCTGCTGCCGCAGCAGACTCTGCTGACCCCACTGTTCCGGCTGTACAACGCAATTCCGGTTCCATACTGGATGAGTTCCTCGGGCTCGTTGTACGACAGCTACTGGGGCCTGATCATCGTGCACGTCGCGTTCCAGACGGGCTTCTGCGTCTTCGTGCTCAGCAACTACATGAAAACCGTGCCGTACGAACTGCTCGAGGCCGCGACCGTCGACGGAGCCGGGTTGTTCCGGCAGTACTGGCAGGTCGTCATGCCGCTGTGCCGGCCCGCGCTGGCAGCCCTCGCCACCCTCATGGTGACGTGGATTTACAACGACTTCTTCTGGGCTCTGGCCCTGATGGTCAGCGGTGACAAGCTTCCGGTGACAACGGCGCTGCAGAATCTGCAGGGCAGCTTCTTCACCGACACCAACCTGCTGGCCGCGGGCTCGGTACTGGTCGCACTACCGACGGTGTTGGTATTCATTGCGCTGCAACGCCATTTCGTCTCCGGACTTACGATGGGTGCCAACAAGTGAGTTTCGTAGTCCTGCGCCGTGACGGTGTCATGGTGATCCTCGGACCGTCGTCCACCGCCGTTCCCGCAGTGCTGCACTGGGGCTCCGATCTCGGTGAGCTCACCGATTTCGACCTCACCGAACTGCGCAGGGCCGCAATACCGGCGGTTCCGCATTCGAGTGTGGATGTGCCGCGGTGGCTCACCCTCGCACCAGGCGGTGACGACGCCTGGCAGGGCACCCCGGCTCTGGCGATGCATCGTGACGGTTCGGTGCAGTACCCGCGCTGGGCAGACGTGAAGATCTCCGCTACCGAATTCGGTTGCACTGTGGACGCTTCCGACAGCGCGCTGGGCATCTCGTGGTCGATCGAGTTGTCCCTCGAGGTCGGTGGATCACTGCGCATTCGGCAGGGTGTCCGTAACGTCGACGGTAGACCCCTGACCGTCGACGGCGTTGTGACCTTGATGCCGTTGCCGGACAACGCAACCGAACTCCTCGATCTGACGGGCCGTCATTGCCGCGAACGCACCCCGCAGCGTCGACGGTTCGACCACGGTGCGGTAGTGCGCGCGTCACGCCGCGGACGAACGGGGCACGACGCTACCCTGGTTCTCACCGCAGGCAGCGAGGGCTTCGGCTTCCGTAGCGGCGAGGTGTGGGGTGCGCACGTCGCGTGGAGCGGCGATCACCTGCACCTGGCCGAGCGGCTTCCCGAGCGGGCCGGTCAGGCCTCTGGCGTTCTGGGCGGTGGTGAACTGCTCGCTCCCGGTGAGGTGGTGCTGCAGACCGGCGAGACCTACTCGACGCCGTGGGTGCATTTCGTTTATTCGGCTGTTGGACTTGACGGTTCGGCGCACTCGCTGCACCGCTGGACGCGCTCCCGTCCGGCGCATCCCTCGTCGCCGCGGCCGGTGGTGCTCAACGTGTGGGAGGGCGTCTACTTCGACCACGATCTCACCCGGCTTCGCGGTATCGCCGATGTCGCCGCGCGCGTGGGCGTCGAGAGATTTGTGCTCGACGACGGTTGGTTCCGTCACCGACGTGACGACCGAGCCGGTCTCGGTGACTGGCAGGTGGACGAGGGAGTCTGGCCCGATGGGCTGGCACCGCTCTTCGATCACGTTCGAGCGCTCGGGATGAGCCCCGGCCTGTGGTTCGAGCCCGAGATGGTCAACCTGGACTCCGATATCGCTCGGGCACATCCCGATTGGCTGCTCGCCGCTCCTGCCCGCATCCCGCTGGAGTGGCGTCATCAGCACGTACTGGATCTGACCCGCGACGACGTATTCGACTATCTCCTCTCGGCCATCGATGCGGTGTTGACCAACGAGCGGCCGGACTACGTGAAGTGGGATCACAACCGGGACCTGATGCTGGCGGTCGATTCCGACGGTCGCGCTGCGGTGCATGCACAGACCTCGGCGTTCTATCGATTGCTCGACGCCTTGCGATCCCGCCATCCACAGGTCGAATTCGAATCCTGTGCATCGGGCGGTGCTCGCATCGACCTGGAGGTGCTCGAGCACACGGACCGCGTCTGGGCGTCGGACACCAACGATCCGCTCGAACGTCAACGGCTGCAGCGTTGGACCACCCAGCTGCTGCCGCCGGAACTGATCGGCTCGCATGTCGGGCCGCAGATCGCGCATACGTCGGGTCGGTGGTCCACTCTCCAGTTCCGTTGTTTGACATCGCTGTTCGGCCACGCGGGGTTGGAGATGGACGTCACCGAGCTCTCGTCCGAGGACCACGAGTACCTGACGTCGTGGACCGGGCTGTACAAGGAATTGCGCGGGCTGTTGCACACCGGCGATGTGGTGCGCGCCGACCATCCCGACCCGAGCGTCTGGGTACACGGAGTCGTGGCAGCTGATCTGTCGGAGGCTGCATTCTCGGTAGTGCGGATGGATACCTCACCCGAGGACCGCACCGATCGGGTCCGCCTCCCTGGTCTGGATCCACATGTTCGGTACCGCGTCGAGTTCGTCCGGGAGCTCAGCGACCTGGGCAACGGCATCGAACTTCCGCCCTGGATCGCCGACGGCGGAATCGTCGAGTTGTCGGGTTCGATGTTGGCGCAGGCAGGCGTGGCTCTTCCGGTGCTGTTCCCTCAGACCGGAGTGTTGCTGCGGGTGCGGGCCGTCTGAACTGCGGCTTCAGGCCCACTCGACCTGGGCCGCCATGCTCAGCAGCTTTGCTCGACGCGTTTCGTTCGTCTCGCCGATCCGGGCGATGCGTCCGTAAACGTGTGCTCGAAAGTCGTTGTGCTCATGCAGGTTCTGCTCGGCTGGTCCGGTGCTGATGCAGTTGTGCAGCAGTGCCCTGAGATTGTCGTATTCCTCTCGGGGCACTGCCGGCCACGAATTGACGACGAGCCCGGTCAGCTGTTGCCGCTGATGAGCGCGTCGAACCCTGGTCTTGTCGGGATGAATCGTGAAGCCTTCGTCGTGGGCGATCTGGGAAATCAGCCACAGCAGTCTGTCGACGTCGATGTCTGCACCACCCGAGAACGCCAGATCGTCGGCGTATCGGCTGTAGCGGGCACCGACGGACCTGGCCAGGCCTGCCGCTCGGATATCGAGTTGTCTTGCAGCCAGATTCGCCAAGGCCGGTGATGTGGGCGCGCCCTGCGGCAAGTGGGTGGCTCGAAGCCGCGCCGCAGTGGGACGGTCTACCCCGACCAATTCGCCGGCAGGGGTGACTGTCGTGCAGAGTGCGGCGAGATTCGCAGCGACCTTCCTGGGATAGCCGACCGCCTCGAAGATCGCGACCACGCGATCGAACCCGATGGACGGAAAGAAGCGTCGGAGATCCACCGAGATCACCACGTCGCGTTCGGAATGCGGCATCGCGAAGGTACGCGGACTGCGCGCCTTCCGAAAGCCATGCGCCGCTGGATGGGCAGGAATTCGATCGAGTATGCGGCGCAGTATCTTTCGTTGAATCTCACGCAAGCGTGGTTTCGGGACCTCCAGCAGTCGGATGCCCTGACGTTTGTCGAGTCGTGCAGATCGGTAGTGCTGCAACGGGAACGGCGCAGTACGGAGCCGGCCCTGCAGGTCAGCGAACCATTCGATTTCGGAGATCGTCAGGTCGAGAGACCGAGCCAGCTGGCCGGTGGTCTCGTACCGCGGTACCTCGAATCGCCAGGGCTTGTCACTGTTACGAGTCGGTCTCTGTGACGAAACCGACGGTTCCGGAATGAACGGAAGGTCGCGCAGCAGAACGAAAATCGACGCCTCGTCGAACGGCGGACTCGGATACAAGTTGATTACCCGATCCGCCAACCATGACGCCTTGGCCGGGACGAGTGGCTCGAACGCCTCCTCCAGTCCGGACCGCGTCCATTCGGCCTCGGCAGCCAGGCGTGCCAGTGCCGCCGCTGCTTTCGGGGTGAACTCCCGCACGGTCACGGATGTTTACCGATCACGTGCGGCGCTGTGACATGCAACGGCACGGGGCGACCGAAATCTTTCGTCCTCGGAGCAGGCGGGCACGCGTAGCGTGCGGAGCTGCTTCGGACGCAGTGCTCGATTCTCGTGATGTACCCAGGGGTTACCCCTGAGACCGGTCCCGCGGACCAACTCTCGCCCACGCGCCGCTGCATCCCTCCACCATGCCAAATCGAGGCCGATCTGTCAGCGCGTTGCCCGCGGGACCGTCACGGAAGGATCGATTCGAGTGCGCCCATCACGATGGTCGTCAACGACAGCCCACCGGTTCCGAACGCTGCGGCGACGACGATGCCGACGAGGGCATCTTCGCGGGACGGCGTCGGCGGTTCGATCGTCTTGTTCACCATCTTGAAAGGCAGCGACCACAACACATCGACACCTCCACCGAAAACGCAAGTCAACACCCCGAACTCGTTGTCGCCCCGATCCGACGAACCATCGAACAGCACACTGTCTTCCAGGTTCTTGGCGCGCAGCGACAGAGTACGTCCGCCGTACTGGATGCCGACGCGGTAGGACCGCTTGAAGAGCCTCGCGCGGCCGGGATCGAGAACAATGTCGCGGCCGTCGATGCTCGCCTGCAGGTTTGCGGCGCTGCGCGTCCCGATCGGTGCCGAGTCCGAGAACCGAGGCCCGGTGCGTGAAATCGTGACGGTCATGGGTACGCCCTCGCGATACGAACCGCATACCTCGTCGTCCCGGTAGATCAAATCCAGTTCCCCGTAGATACCCGTCTCGACCAGCACGGTAGTGAAGCCTGGGTTGCCGTCGTCGCAATCCTCCACGTCTGCCAGCCTGTCACAGATTCTGAGACTCCCGAATTGCTGACACTTGGGAACCGACGCTGGTTGTGCTGCGTCCAAGAACGTAGGTGTTTTCGAGGAACGGACAAGAGCAATGCGCAGGGCACGTCGATGGATCCCGATGATGGCGACACTTCTGCTGATCGCGGGCTGCTCGAGCACCACCGAAGGGGAAGCGTCGCCGCGGGTGGAGACAAGCACCACCGTCGCGACACCCACTACGCCATGGGATCCCTGCACCATCCCCGACGAGGCCATCGAGCGAGCGGGATTGAACGTGGAGACGAAGGAGTCGGGAATCTTCGGGCGGGATCAGAATGGATTCAAGATCTGTGGGTGGGAGAGCCAGCCATCGGATAGCAAGTACTACTTCTCGATATTCGTCGGATTGGAAGGTATCGACTACATCGACGATACGAGCAAGTTCGACCGACTCCAGTCCGTTCGAGTGGGAACACGCGACGCCACTCAGTATCAGCAGCTAGGTGCAGATGCGTCCCTCAATTGTGGCGCTGCCTTCACTGCTGGGGCCGAACTGATCATGACGACACTGAACACGAGCGCATTGGTCGATCTCGTACCGTACGACCCTTGCACTGAACTCAGCGAACTCACCGCCAGCCTCGATTCCGAGCTACCCAACTAGACCTGCGATCCGAGGAGTTCAGACTATGACCGACGCCGATCCGAACCTCATCGCCCACTGGCAGGGCCTAAACGCCCAAGCGGAAGCCGGCATGATCACCATTCCAGCCGATGTGGCCGCGAAATGCGACGCCGCTTGCGTCACCTACCTCGAGCATCTCGACAAGATGAAGATCGACGCGACGAAGCTCGCCGTGGTCACTTCTTGGGGTGACTTGCCGTCCGCACAGGCGTTGCGTGACAAGTTCCTCGCGAAAGCCACCGGTACCGATCGGTCTCTCGATGTCATTCTTCAGCAGCACATCGACGTCATCGAATCGATGCGGATGCTCTTTCGTCGCTACTTCGACGAGACGGCCGATACCGATGACCGGACATCCGCGAACATCAGTGCACTCGCTCCAGAAAACTGAATGCGCACATAGATTCTCGGTTACCCACGTCTATCCGGTCCGTACCCGTAGTCCCCGTCGGGTCACCAGCACGGTTGCGGCCGTCGCCAGAGCCCAACATCCCGAGACCACCCACAGCACCGTCGACCACGACATCTGCAGACCCACCTCGGTTTCGGTCACCTGAGACAAGCCGGCCGCCATCGCTAACAGTGGAGGCACGGTGACCATCACCCCGAGCGCAGAGCCGATCAGAACAATCACACCAGTCTCGCCGACGGCCGTCGTCAGCAGTTGCCGGTCGGTTCCACCGGACGCTCTCAGGACGGCAAAATCGGCCTTGCGTCGGTACGCCGACACCGCCGTGCTGTTAGCCACCGCGAGACCGCTGTACCCGACGCCCATTGTGATGAGCACGGCCGCAAACCAATTGGTGAGTCGCGCGTCGACCATGTAGTCCTGCAACGCGAAACTGTGTGCGTCTTCGACCCTCGCACCTGCAGTCAAGTGTGTCGGTGCCATGTCTTCCCGAACGAACACGACCTCGGTCAACGCCGACGGATCATGATCGCGTACCAGTGCGCGCGGCAGCACCAATGCACCACGAGCGGGGTCGCGCGGGAGCACCTGCGACACCACCACGCTCTCGGAACGACCGTCTGCAAAGGTCACCGACATCTGCTCACCGGCCCGCACATCGAACAGACTCGCTGTTGCCTCGTCCAGTACTGCCCGCCCCGGTGCGGCGTACCGTTCGTCGAGGCTGCCGACGGCGTCGACGACGGTCACGGTGCCGTCAGGTCCCGGAACGAATACGCGTGACGGTAGCCCGGCAGTTGTTCCTACCGGTCCCGCCGCTGTTTCGGCTACCACCTGATCGCTCAGACCCGCGGTTCCATCGGGGGTCACGGCTGCCAGTCCGCGCAATTGCTCGGTCTGCTCGGCCGGATACGCCACGGCCATCGTCTGCACCATTCCGCTCAACAGCACAGCGAAGCCGACGGAGGCAATCACCGGAGCCACGATAGCGGCCGCACGGCGTGACCCCGTGGTCAACTCCGCTCTGACCAGCATCGACGCGGCCGACCGAGAGCGCCGTGTGAACGGCCGAGTCACCAAGCCGGCGATCGGCCCGATCACGATCGGCGCAAGTAGCGCCGCAGCCAGGATCAGCAGCATGGCCGCAGCGACCGCGGTATTCACTCTGCTGTCGGTAGCCGCTGTTGCTGTTGACACCGTCGCACCCAGACCACCGATGAGCGAGGCAAGCCCGATGAGCCAGCGCAGCGTCGTCATGGGACGTCGTTCGACGGCGGCATCGAGAAGGGCCTCGATGGGATCCACTGTGGCGGCCGATCGAGCTGGCAGCCAGGCACCGATCAACGCCACGGCGATGCCGATGCTCACCGCTACCAGTAGCGGCCACGCCGATATCCGAACCTGCAAGTCCGGCGGTTGAACGTCGAGTTTCAGCAGCAACATTCGCAGCGCAGGTGACGCTGCGATGCCGAGGCCTGCACCGACGAGACCGCCCACGAGGCCGATCACCGCGGCCTCTCCGAGCACCAAGCGTCGTACTTGTCCCGTTGCAGCACCGATGATTCGCAGCAGGGCGATCTCCCGTCGGCGTTCGGATGTCGCGAGGGCGAATGTCGATCCCACAACGAAGACGGTGGTGAACAGTCCGATGGTGGCCATCGCGACGATCAGCTGAGTGCCCAGATTCCGCCGGTGCGAGACGAACTCGGGCTCCAGCGCTGCGCGATCGGTGCCGGCGGCTACTCGTCCCCGGTCACCCAGCTTTTCTTCGACCCCTGTCTCGAGGTCGTCCAACCGCGCATCGGACGTCGCTACGACGCCGATCGCGCGTACACCGGGGTCGAGCTGAGCGGCACGTTCGTCGGTGAAAAAGAGCCCCGGCCCGTCCTGCGTTCCCGCCACCGCGAAGTTCTCGAGCCCCGCCGCCAGGTTCACCGAGACCGTGTCGCCTACCGCGAGACCCAGTGAATCGGATACGACAATCTGGTCGGGGTTCGTCGGTGCAGCCCCCGATGTCAACCGAAGCGGTGTCAATTGCGCACTTGCCCAACCGTGTCCAGCGTCCTGCGCTCCCTCGTCCTCGACCGGCGCACCGTCGATGAACGGCTGGGCATAGAAAGACCTGTCGGTGACGACCGCCTCCACTCCGGGCACGGCACCGAGATCGGCGGCAACCTGCCGAGCCCGCTCTGCACTCCAGGGAATGAAGTCCGCCGTGTCGCCGAATTCGTTCACGGCCTGCGCGGGCAATGCGAGTAGCGCCGCACCCTCCAGCCGCGGCTGAACCGTCGGTCGTGCGGAGTCGTAGATGATGAGCGTTGCGCTCATCAGGGCAACACCGAACGTCGTGGCCAGCAGTGTTGCCAGAAAGCTTCTCCAATGAGTGCGAAGGTTCGCCGAAGCCAGCATCATCCGTCCAGTCCTGCCATCCGAGCGGCAATCACGGCCGCAATGTCCGGTCGCTCCCGTTCGATCTCCAAGGAATCGACGATGAGCCCGTCCTCGAGAAAGATTGCTACGTCGGCGTAAGAAGCGGCAAGTGGGTCGTGCGTGACCATCAGAGTGGTCTGCTGGTGATCGTCGACGAGCGTGTGCATCAGCGACAGAACATCTTTCGATGAGCGCGAGTCCAGGGCACCGGTCGGTTCGTCCGCGAAGAGAACGTCCGGCCGGGTTATGAGCGCCCGCGCCAGGGCAACTCGTTGCTGCTGACCGCCCGACAATTCAGCAGGACGATGGCCCGCGCGATCCTCGAGCCCCACTGCCACGAGTGCCGCCGTCACTTCCGTGGCCGGGACACGAGTACCCGTGAATCGTGTTGGTAACTCGATGTTTTGCGCTGCGGTCAACGAATCCACGAGATTGAACGCCTGAAATACGAATCCCACTCGACGGCGACGCAATTCGGTGCGCGCCTTCTCGTCGAGCTGGGCGATGTCGGTGCCCGCAATCATGACGATGCCACTGGTCGGACGGTCCAGACCTGCTGCGCAGTGCAACAGCGTCGACTTACCCGAACCCGACGGGCCCATGATCGCAGTGAAACTACCCCGCGCGAAGTCCATCGACACCCCGCCGAGAGCTGTGACTGCGCGATGACTCTCGCCGTGTACCTTCCGAACATCGTCGAGCCGGACCGCAGGTGCTTCGTGTCGAATCATGCAGCAATTGAATCTGTTTCGTCGACGCGGCACAGTGCCGCACGCACTACACAATATTCGGGGGTCAGCCCTACCATCGGCGACGGGCGATGTGCCTACGATGGCCGGGCCCTCGATCCACGCCCGGGATCGTCGAGCACACCCCGTCGACGGGGTGTGGATCCCCACGAAGGGCGGCAATCCCAGCATCATGCGCGTAGCTGGCACCTGGCCCGTCCCGGGAACCGAAAACAGCTGGCCTGCGTCCAAGGAGATGGGGCTTTCGCGAGAACAGGTGAGGCAATGCGTGGAGCACGTCGATCGATAACGGCAGCAGTGGCGCTTGTGCTCCTCACTGGCTGCTCAGGATCTGACGTCGTCGAACATCTCGGCGCTCACTCCGGAGAACTGATAGACCGCAACGCTTTTCGGTGGACCTCGACTTCGCGTTTGTCGTTGTCCAGTCGCCGTTCTACCGGCAGATAGCCGAGTGAGCGCCACCATCCGATGCTCTCGACCATGCTCACCATCGGACCCACGAACACATGGGTCCACCCCTGTGCCACAAGAATGCGCTCGAGCTCCGCCAGCACCGGATTCGCCACACGCTCATGCTCCAGTTCCCCGTCGACGATCAGACTGCCCACCCACGGTTGACCTTCGCGGGGATGCGGAACCAGCAACGTCATGACCCCCACGATTCGTTCTGCTGCACGAATCACCAGGCAGTGAGAGTTCTCCATGACCGTGTTGTGCCAGAGAAATTTCTCGACATCCACCTCGGTGAAGACGGTGACGCCGGTGTGCAACGTGCTCGCATCGAGGAACTCGGGGTTGCTGTTGAACACGGCCAGGAACCGCTCGGTGGTGTCTCCGCCATCGACCTCACGGACCGTATACGAACCCGCGTCGAATCCGATTTCCATCACGCCACGATAAGTCCACTACCCAATCCACGCCCTTCATCGTCATTCACGCCCGCTCTAGGCGGTGTGAATCCCCGCGAGGGGCGTGAATCCCTGCATCGGGGCGCTTACGTGACACCTGGTCCGTAATTGCACGTGACAGTTGTCAACAGTTCATCGTGACGGCCGAAACGACGTGCCATTTGGCGTTGACCTGCGCTTTCTCCGAGGTGAAGAGTCTGATGTGTCGCCGAGGAACACGGCTGAAGATCCACTGACGAAAGAGCGAAGGGAATTGCAGATGATCACGCAGAGTTCAACTCGCGCCGAGGCGGTGAGTACCGAGACTGCACTCGCGGTGCACGCCAAGGGTGTCCACAAGTCGTTCAGCGACTCCACGGGTTCGAAGTTCCGCGCCGTTCGCGAACTGAACCTCTCGATTCCCCGCGGGCAGGTTGTGGCGTTTCTCGGACCGAACGGCGCAGGCAAGAGCACGACGATCGACATGATCCTCGGACTCACCGAACCGGACGGCGGCACCATCGAGGTGCTCGGCACCGATCCGCTGACCGCCGCGTCGACAGGACGCAGCGCAGCGGTACTGCAGTCCGGTGGACTGTTGCCGGACGTCACTGTCGGCGCACTGGTCACTATGATGGGCTCGCTGTACATCGGTGCCGATCCTGCCGCCGCGATCACCCGGGCCGGGCTCGGTGAACTGGTGAATCGACGCGTATCGAAATGCTCTGGTGGCGAACAGCAGAAGGTGCGGTTCGCTCTCGCGCTCCTGTCCGACCCCGAACTACTGCTGCTCGACGAACCGACCGCCGGCATGGATGTCACTGCGCGCAAGCACTTCTGGCAGGCGATGCACGCACAGGCAGCCAACGGCACCACCGTGATGTTTGCAACCCACTACCTCGAAGAGGCACAGGACTTCGCCGATCGAATCGTCGTCATCGTCGACGGCGCCCTCGTCGCCGACGGCACGGTGGCCCAGATCAAGGCCACCGTCTCCAATCGGACCGTCGACGCCAACCTGCCACGCTCCGAGGCCGAATTCGTTGCAGGGCAGACCGGCTCGCGACTGCAGGAACTCGCCAACGGCCGGTTCCGCTTCGTGTGCACCGATACCGACCCCGTGGTGCGCGCACTGAGCACGTCGACCTCCGCGACCGATATCGCGATCGTGTCGGCCTCACTCGACGAAGCATTCTCGGCGCTGACCGACCGCACTCACCAGAACTGAGGACATTCGATGACCACTACAACCTCACTACGCCCCCGCCGCGGACTACACCCCAAGTTCGTACTGCACGACATCCGTAGGCAGATCACCCCACAGAATCTGATCTTCACCGTCGCGCTGCCCGCCGTGCTCTACCTCGCCCTGTTTCGCGTCGTGGAACCCAGCGCCGGAGTCGATCTGCCGCACGGCAACTTTCAGGCCTGGATGATGATCGGAATCGCCGTCTACGGTGCGTCGATCGGCACCATCTCGCGGGCCGCGGGCATCTCGAACGAGAAGGCCAACGGCTGGCTGCGGACAATTCGCCTGTCGCCCTTGGGTGCCGGCGGCTACGTCGCATCGCGCATCATCGCCTGCCAGGTGTACGCGGCCATTCCGGTCATCGTGGTCGGCATCCTCGGAGCACTCACCGGGGCCCGCGCCGACGCGATCGTCTGGATCACCGGGCTCGTCGTGGCCTGGATCGGATCTGCCATCTTCTCCGCTCTCGGCCTGGTGCTGGGGATGCTGCTGCCACCCGAGGTGGTCACCCACGTTCCCGGCGTCGTCATGACCGGCCTCGCCTTCCTGGGCAACATCTTCATCCCGCTCTCGGGCGGCATGCTCGCAGTCGCGCAGGTGACACCGCTCTACGGTGTGGCGACACTGGCCCGCTACGCGCTGACCGACGGCTACAACCTCGACGGATCTCACGCCTCACTGGCAGGTGCTTTCATCAACGTGGCAGCCTGGTTCGTCGGATTCTCCTTCGCCGCCGTCCGACGATTCGCTGGGGCAACCGGCCGCCAGTGACTCACGTGTACTTCCCATCCTCTTCCAGCAGCACCCGACGCATCGGCCACTCCGGCCGCCGCGCGAGAAAGCATGCCCCGAACCTACGAGCACGAGGACCACCATGATCACCCTTCTCGCCCCCGGACAGGGAGCACAGACGCCGCGGATGCTCGCACCGTGGCTCAAGGACCCCGATCGACATCGACTGGTAGCGAACTGGTCTCAGCGCGCCGACATCGACTTGATCGCGCTCGGCACCACCGCGAGCAAAGACCAGATCGCCCGTACCGAGCACGCACAGCCCCTCCTCGTCACCGCCGCACTCCTTGCCGGGCTTCCGGTGATCGACGCCCTGGCAGACGCCGGCCAGGCCCACACCGCGGTGGCAGGGCATTCGGTCGGAGAACTGGCCGCAGCAGCGTTGGCCGGAGCACTCGACCCGGCGGACGCGGTACATCTGGCCGCCGTGCGAGGCCGCGCGATGGCCGCCGCGTGTGCAGCCACCACAGGATCGATGGCGGCCGTACTCGGCGGGGATCTCGAAACCGTCACCGAGGCAATCGAATCAGCCGGCCTCACCGTGGCCAACCACAACGGCCCGGGTCAGGTGGTGGCCGCAGGTCCGATCGACGCGATCGAGGCTTTCGTCGCAGCACCACCCGTCGGAACCGCCGTACGCCGTCTGCACGTGGCAGGTGCGTTTCACAGTGCCGCGATGCAGTCGGCCACCGAGGTCTTCGCCGAGGCGATTGCGTCGGTTCCTGTGCGCGATGCCAACGTCCCCATCGTGTCCAACGCCGACGGCTCGTTCGTCAGGAATGCAGCGTCCCTGCGCGAGCGACTCGTGGAACAGATCACCGCACCTGTCCGCTGGGACCTCTGCCTCGAGACCTTCCGCGCAGCCGAGATCACCAGCGCGATCTGCCTGCCACCGGCCGACACTCTGGCCGGAATCGCCTCGCGCACATTGCCATCGGCCACCGTCGTGCGCATCACCTCGCCGCGCGACATCGATCGCCTGTCGTCCACGACGAAGGGCCGATCCGATGCTGCTGCCTGAGCTCCTCGGCCAGGGTCGGGAAACCGACATTGCCATCGTCGACGGCGATACCGAGCTCACCTACGGGTCGCTGCGGGAACGCGTTCTGCGTGCGACGGCGTGGTTGATCGACAACGGCATCAGGCCCGGTGATCGCGTCGTACATCACGGACGGTCCAGTGCAGCATTCGTCGAGCTGCTGTTCGGAACCGTCTGTGCAGGAGCAGTGTTCGTACCGATCAACAACGAACTCACCGCGAGCCAGGCAGCACACATAGTCCGCGACAGTGGCTGCCGACTCGTCGTCACCGATCACCCAGAGCGACACCAGGACAGCCCGGTGCGGGTTCTCACCGTCGACAGCGTCACTGCCGCCCTGGGGAGCTCCCGATCCACAACTCCGATCACCAGACCCGTTCGACCCGACGACATCGCACTGCTGATCTACACCTCCGGAACCACAGGTAGTCCCAAGGGCGTCGTGTGCCCACACGGAGCAGTCGCTGCCGCGGTCAGCGCCATCGGCACCGGCCTGGGCTACCGATCCGACGACGTTGTGCTGTGCCGTCTCCCCTTGTCGTTCGATTACGGCCTCTACCAAGTGTTTCTATCCTTCGCAGTCGGAGCCTCGGTGGTGGTTGCCGAGGGGATCCAGGATCTGCGCATCCTCGACCTGGTGGTACGCCGCTCCGTGACCGTCATCCCACTGGTACCGGCGCTCGCCCAGATCCTGCGCATCGTGGCTCGCCGCACAGCCTCGATCACCACAGTTCGCCTCTTCACCAACACCGGTGCCCGGCTGGCACCCGAACTCGCTCGAACCCTGCTCCAGTCTTTCCCAGGATCCCGCTACGCCTCGATGTACGGCATGACCGAATGCAAGCGCATCTCCATTCTGCCGCCCGAGGAGTTCACCGAGTACCCGGATTCGGTGGGGTACCCCATCGCCGGCGACGACATCCGCATCGTCGCAGGCGACGGAACGTCCGTTTCGGCAGGAACTCCCGGTGAGATCGTGGTCTCCGGCGAGACGGTCATGGCCGGGTACTGGAACGTACCGATGAACGCACAGAACAGATTTCGTCCCGGTACCGATGGTCTCGAGCTGCACACCGGCGACCGGGGCTACGTGGACGACCGCGGGCGGCTCTACTTCTTGGGACGCGACGACGACGTCGTCAAACGCAACGGTGTTCGCATCTCACTCGTCGAAATCGAATCGTGTGCAGAGTCCTTCGACTCCGTGGACGAGGCGGTTGCCGTTGTCACCGAGGACGGAGCCCTGCGTCTGATCGTCACCGGGTCAGCCGATCCGCGCTGGGTGCATCAGCAGCTGCGCGCCGCGCTCGATCCCGTCCGGCATCCCAACGCCGTCATCCAACGCCCCTGCATCCCCCTCACCGCAAACGGAAAGCCCGACCGGCGCGCCCTGCGCGCCGAACTCGACACCACCACCTCGACACCTTCAGGAGACCACCATGCAGCGCTCGCAGTTTGATTCCGTTCTCGCCGCTCTCGCCCCCGAGTCGGTCGTGGCACCCGATCGTCCGTTCTCGCAGTCGTCCATCGATTCCCTCGGCGTGGTCAACATCCTGGTTGCCATCGAGGATGCATTCGGAGTCGAGTTCGACGAGCAATCCCTCACTGCAGGTATGGCTCTGAGCCCAGACGTCCTGTTCGACACCGTATCGAATCTCGCTGCGGCATAGCTGCAGGAGTTCATCGCACCCGACTCTTCGAGGACGGATCTCACATGCTCACCACTGCACTGCCACCGACGCGACCTACCCGGTCGTCGTTACCCCGCCTGTTCGATACCGTGGCCGACACCATCAACCTCGCCGGCGGATTGCCGGATCCCGAGCTCTTTCCCTCCAGCGACATCAGCGACGCCATGCGCAGCATGCTGCGACTCGGCGGGCGAACCCTGCTGCAGTACTCCACCTATCGCATGCCCGACGCCCTTGCAACCGCTATAGCCGGGGCCATGGAATTCCGCGGCGCCTCGGTGAACGCGGCAAATCTCATCCCGACTGCCGGTTCGCAGAACGGATTGCTCACCATCGCATTGGCATTCGCCGGCAGCGGAGCCACCGTGCTGTGCGAGACACCGATCTACCCGGGTGCTGCGGCGGCGTTTCGTACCGCCGGCCTGCACACCGTCGCAGTCGAATCGGACCGCGAAGGCCCCACTCCGGAGTCCATCCGGACGGTCGCTGCCGACGTGCGCGGAACGGGCGGTCGCCCGGTGCTGCTCTACACCAATCCGACGTTCCACAACCCGACCGGGCGATCGATGTCCGCGGACCGACGCGGGGGCATCGTCGAGGCGGCAGCATCGGCCGAGCTGACGGTGATCGAGGACGATCCCTATGCGCTGCTGAGCTTTCCGGGCGTGACGATCGACAACCGCACCGCCCCGACACTGCACAGTCTCGATCCGCAGCGGGTGATACACCTCGGAACGTTCTCGAAGATCCTCGCACCCGGCCTGCGGTGCGGCTGGATCGAATCGCCCGCCGCGCTCGCCGACGAGCTACGCACCGTAACCGAGATCACTACTCTCTCCCCCGCGCCGCTGGCCCAAGCAACCGTCGGCCGCTACTACGCCAAGCACGGCTGGCTCGATCTGGTGGACGCCTTCCGCACCGTGTATGCGCGTCGTGCAGCACTGATGGACACTCAACTCGCCGAACGTCTCGATCAGGGCGAGTGGGAATGGCAATCCCCACGTGGCGGCTTCTACATCTGGTTGCGTCGTCGCGACGGCTACCCGACGGCATCGGTCGTCGAACATGCTGCAGCTCAGGGCGTTTCCGTCGTCGGTGGCAGCCACTTCTCGCTCGCCGACGAACACGCCGACGGAATTCGTCTCAGCTTCTCCCACGTTCCCGACGGTTCCGTGGTCGAAGCGGTCACCCGGTTCGCCGCAGGCGTCACGGCTGCGCGAGCGGACGAGACCGAGAGGGCAGCGTCGTGACCGCCGTCGAACTTCCGCACACCACCGGGCATGCCGCGCTGACCGACCCGCCCTTCACCCGCACCCTCGCTCTGGGCACCACCGACTGGGACCTGTGGCGAACAGCCAATCTGCGCAGCGCCGGCTTCTCTGCCGACGGCCTCGACGTCTTCGGTGGGCCGTCCGTCGCCACCGAGGAGGAGTTCACCGCGTCCCGCGACGAGGAGGAAGCTCGTCTGACGCTCCTGGTCGAACGCGAGGATTTCGTCACCGCACTGGTGTGGCAGAACCGCGGTGCCTGGCGTCAGATCGCCAGTCCGTTCTGTGGATCGCCGTCCAAGCGTCGACAGCGTCTGCGATCACTTGCCCTGTACTGGCAGCGCTACTGCGGGAAGGCCGAGACCATCGGCTATTTCGGTCCCGGAGCGTGGGTGGAACTGGGTGAGAGCACCGAGGGAGAGCTCGAGCACGGGCCGCAGCTGATCCGCGAACGCCGCACCTTCCTCGAGGCTTGGGCCGCGGCGGCGATCGGCGCAGCATGGTCCCGAGACGAGCAGATCCGACGCTGGCTCCCGCCGTACCTGCGCCCCGATGTCGCAGTCGATACGGATCGGTCGCAGGCCCGATCGGGATCGCGCCGCATCCGGCTCGCCGAGGACGACCTCCGCATCGTGCTCCGCTGTGACGGGCACGCCACCATCGACCGGATAGCCGACGAACTCGCACTCGACGCCACGACGGTGGACACGGCAGTGCGCAAGCTCGTTCGGCGCAAGGTATTGAACTGGGACGCCAGAATTCCGACCACCGCCGACGCTCACCGCATCCTCGAGTCCCGCGTACTCCCCATCGCCGACGCCGCCGTGGCGGCCCGCTGCCTTCGCGATCTCGCGGACATCGACGGTGGGCTGCGGGCGGTCTCGGAGGCCGACACCCCGGATTCTCTCGACGCTGCTCTCACCGCACTCTCGGCCGACTTCGAGCGAATCACCGAGGTGAAAGCACACCGCGCCGAGGCGAAGTCGTACGCCGCCCGCAGCGTCTGCTTCGAGGACGCGGCCCGCGATGTGACCATGACCATCGGTACCGCTGCGCTGGCCCCGCATGCCGACGCTCTGGCACTCATAGCCGACGCCGCGCGGTGGTTCACCGATCGCCTCGCCTACTACGTCGTCGCCGAGATCGACGCGATCATCGACCGCGCGGCCCGCGGCGATCTGACCTCGATCACCCTTGCCGAGGTATGGCCCCGCACCATGACGGTGTTCTGGGGCGAGGGCACTGGGGCCGACCGCGCTCGCCGTGAACTCGCCGACCGATGGTCGCAGTCGATCGCCCTCGAACCGGGCGAGCTGGACGGTGCCGTCATCAAGCGCAGCGCAGCCGAACTGACGACACGGGCAGCATTCACCGATCTCACCGGTACCGCGGTGAATCTGCCGCACAGTCCGGATCTGCAGTTCGTCGCCGAGAACGCCGATCGACTTCTGGCCGGTGACTCCACTGCGATTCTCGGCGAGATGCACGCCGCTCTGGTCTCGCTGGACGTGCCGGTGTTCACGTGGAACGTGGGAGCCGCCGACGACTTCCGCGACACCATCAACGCAGTCTCGGGGGTCCGCAGACTGGTCCCGCTGCTGCCCTCGACGTGGGAGCGCAACACCGGCCGGTTCGTACCCACCACGTGCGGCCACGACGAGACGTCGATCGGCTTCACCAATGCCGCTGCGCGCGAGCCTCGATCGGTGGTGGCGGCGTCGGACATTCGATTCGACAGAACCGAGGGGCACACGTTCGTGGTGCTGCCCGACGGACGCCGATACACCCTCGCCGAAGCCTTCGCCGTGCCACTGTCGATCGTCGCAGCCGACGGCTTCAAGGTCGGGCTGCACGGACAGAGGACCCCACGGCTCGAGGTCGATCGTACGGTGGTGTTCCGACAGACCTGGCGCAGTCCGTTCGGCGAACTCGCTCTGTCCACGAAAACCGTTGCATGGCAGGACTTCGCGGCCGTCACCCGTTGGCGCCGCCAGCTGGGATTGCCGGGCCGGGTGTACGCGAAGGTGCCGGGCGAGACCAAGCCGCTCTATCTCGACCTCGACAGCCCGACACTCGTGGCGGCGTTCGTCCATCAGGTCCGGCGCCAGCAGCACCGACTCGATCCGATCGTCGTCACCGAATGCCTGCCCGCTCCGGGCAGTTCTTGGCTCGCCGACGCTGTCGGGCACCGCTACGTCAGCGAGATCCGCCTGCAGATGTTGCCGGCGACATCTCCCCCGAGAACCGGAGGTGCATCATGACCGTAATTCTGGACGGCACGGCAACCCGACATCCGACCAGCCCCGTGCACGACGGCATCGTCGCCGCAATCGGCGCGACCCCCATGGTCCGACTGGACCGACTGTTTCGCACCGTGTCCGCCAGCGTTCTCGCCAAGGTCGAACGCGCCAATCCCGGTGGTAGCACCAAGGATCGACCGGCGCGTGAGATGGTCGAGGCAGCCCTGGCAGAGGGACGCGCTGTTCCCGGGGTCACCACGATCGTCGAATCAAGTTCAGGCAACCTCGGTGTCGCGCTCGCGCTGGTCTGTGCCTATCACCGCCTCGGTCTGCACGTGGTAACAGATCCGAAGGCATCGCACACCAATCTCGCGATCATGCGGGCACTGGGCGCACGGGTCGAGATCGTCACCGAACGCGACCACGCCACCGGCGAGTTCTTGCCTACCAGGCTGCTCCGGGTCCAGGAGCTGCTGACGTCCATTCCCGGCGCACTGTGCCTCGATCAGTACAACAATCCGAGCGGAGCGGCCGCACACAGGAGAACAGCACGCGAAATCGTCGACGCCATAGGAGAACCCGATGTGTTGTTCGTGGCCGCCGGATCCTGCGGTTCGCTCCGCGGCATCGCAGATCACCTTCGCAGCAGCGGAGCCCATACGCGCATCGTGGCCGTCGATGCCTGCGGCAGCGCCATATTCGGTTCGGTCGCACCGCCCGCTCCCGACTACGGCCGCACCCTCCCGGGACACGGATCCACCATGGTGCCCGGTCATTTCCGAGACGATCTGGCCGACGACGTCGTATTCGTCACCGACGCCGAGTGCGTGGCCGCGTGCCGGCTGCTCGCCGAGCGCGAGGCGATTCTCGCCGGCGGCTCGTCCGGTGCGGTGATCGCGGCCATCGCCGCGTACCTGCCTCGACTACCGGCAGGCAGCACCGTCGTGACCATCCTCCCCGATGGCGGTGACCGATACCTGCACTCGATCTACGACGACGCGTGGGTCCAGAACCACATAGGACTACCGGCGGTACTCGCCGCATCCACCCGACTCGAGGAGTTGCTTCGACGATGAAATTGATGACCGCAGACGATGTTCACCGCGCACTGGCGGACTCCGAGATGGCAGTGCTGCATGCCGTCCAATCTGCATACATCGCACATGATCTGGGTCAATCCGACCTGCCGTTCTCGGCATTCGTGCGGCCCATCGACCAACCGGGCACACGCTTCATCGCACTGCCCGCCTATCTCGGTGGCGACCAGGCCCTCGCGGGTGTCAAATGGGTGTCGTCGTTTCCGCACAATGTGGAAACCGGCCGTCAGCGGGCCTCGTCCCTGGTGCTCCTGTCGGGTCTCGACACCGGCTACCCGCGCGCAATCGTGGAAGGCAGCAGAATCAACGCCTGGCGTACCGCGGCCTCAGCGGCGCTGGCCAGCATGACGCTGCGAGCCGGACAACCCGTCACGACGATCGGAGTGATCGGCTGCGGAACCATTGCACTCGAACAGGTTCGGTTCCTTCGCGTCGCTCATCCCGAGGCACGCACGGCACTGTTGTTCGACCACGACCCCCACCGGGCCCGGCAATTCGGGGACGTCATCGGTCGCGAATTCCCACAGTTGACACCCATCGTCGTCGACCGCGCCGAGCAGGTGATCCAGCGCGGTGACACGGTCGCCGTCACCACCACCGCACCCGCCCCCTGGCTCACCCTCGCTGCATCGGGCAGGCCGACCGGTCAAGTGCTACTGCACGTCTCGCTGCGAGATCTGACGGTCCCGTCGATTCTGTCCTCGCACAACGTGGTCGACGACGTCGACCACGTCAATCGGGAGAGCACCTCGATTGCGTTGGCGGCGCAGCAGCAACCGGACCTGTCTTTCGTGCAGGGAACGCTCGGTTCGATTCTGCGCACCGGCACCTATCGGCCGGATCCAGCGGGAGTTGTGTTCTCTCCGTTCGGCCTCGGCATCCTCGACCTCGCCGTCGCGGCTCTGGTTCTCGAGCGATCGAGTCGCCTCGGTCTGGGGACCGAGGTTCCCGGCTTCGACCCGCCCGAACACATCGTGGCAGGAACCACCCATTCGAGAGGAGCACGCTCATGACCGACACCCCCGTGACCGACCGTCCGCCCGTTGCACTCGTGACGGGAGGATCGCGCGGCATCGGAGCCGCCGTGGCGATCGGACTCGCCGAGGCAGGATGCGACGTGATCATCAACTACCGCAGCAGTTCCGAAGACGCCGAGAAGGTCGCCCAGTCCGTCCGTGAGCGCGGACGCGAAGCCACCACCATCGCCGCCGACGTATCCGACGAGACAGCCGTGATCGCGATGTTCCGTGAAATACGTTCCCGCTTCGGTCGACTCGACGTCGCGGTGCTCAATTCCGGTATCACCGCCGATGGGCACTTCGCGACGATGAGTGCCCGCAAGTGGGACTCCGTCATCGCCACCAACCTGACCGGCACATTCCTCACCGCCCGCGAGACCACGAAGCTCATGTTCTCCACCGGCGGCGCGATCGTGATGATCAGCTCCACCAGTGGTGTCGCCGGCAGGGCCGGTCAGGGAAACTACGCCGCCAGCAAGGGCGGCATCATCTCGATGGCGAAATCCCTCGCTGCCGAGGTAGCCGGACGCGGGATTCGCGTGAACGTGGTCGCCCCAGGATTCATCGAGACCGACATGGTTCGCGCGGTGCCGAAGGCCATGCGTGAGAGTGCTCGCAACGCAATCCCGCTGCAGCGCTTCGGTACTGCCGCCGAAGTTGCCCAGGCAGTCGTATTTCTCGGCATGCCGACCTCGTCCTACATCACCGGCAAGGTCCTCACCGTCGACGGCGGCATGATCGCCGCCTGACCCGACTCCCCCATCGATCCCCGAAATTCGACACACCAACCGGAAGGAACATCATGACCACCGCAACCCGCTCCTCCACTCGCGCCGCAGCCACCGAACGCCTCGCCCTGAACAACCGGCTCAAGGAACTCATCATCGACCGCCTGGGTCTGCAGACCTCGCCGGAACTGGTGTCGGACAACCAGCCTCTGTTCGGCCGCGGTATCGAGCTCGACTCGTTGGACACGCTCGAGCTCGTCGTGGCCGTGGCCGCCGAGTTCGAGGTCGACATCACCGACGACGACACCAGGGCGTTCGGCTCCATCAACGCCATGGTCGATCACATCGTCGATCGGACGCAGTGATGAGCGCTCCCACACTCGATTCCACCGCGCAGCGTTCCCCCGCACAGAAGACGCGAACACTGAGTTTCGGAATAGACGACATCCAGCGAATGCTGCCGCACCGGTGGCCGATGTTGATGATCGATCGGGCCTACGACGTCGTACCGGGGAAGTCCGGCCGCGGCATCAAGGCCGTCTCGGTCAACGAGCCCTACTTCGCCGGCCACTACCCCGGGCACTCGATCATGCCGGGCGTCATGATCGTCGAGGCCATGGCCCAGCTGGTGGCCGTCGTGTACGTGGCCGAGAGTCTGGACAAGTCCATCGGCGACGAGAACCCGGCCGACGGCGTCGGCTACCTCGGTTCGATCCGGGCCATGAAGTTCAATCGCCTCGTCGTGCCGGGAGACATGCTCGAGCTCGGTGCTCGCCTCGGTGCCAAACTCGGTGGGTTGCGTTCCGTCGATGTCACGGCGTCGGTGGACGGCAAGCCAGTGGCGGCAGGCTCGCTCGTGGTGACCGAGGGGCGGGGGTGACATGAGCACCGGTTCGCACACCTCCATCAGACCGTTCACCCCCGACGACGCGGATCGCGTTGCCACCCTGCTCACCGCGCGAGCGGATTCACCCAATCGCGTCACCGGGGGAATCGCCGGCGCAGATGTCCTCCGAGAACTCGAATTACGTCGAACGGTAGCGTTTTTCGTGGCAGAGGACACCTCGGGTGATACGACCGAGCTGTACGGCACCCTCGGCCTGTTTCGCACGTCGGGTCGACGCACCACCGCACCCCGCGAGGTCATCGCCGACATGTTCTATCTCGCACCGGGTCGGCGCGGCGGGACTGCCACCGGCCGACTCTTCGCCGCCGCCCTCGAGTCGGTGTTCGACGCCGGCTACGACGTCCTACGTCTGACGGTCGATCCCGCCAATGCAACCGCGTTCTCGCTCTACCGCCGCGTCGGCAGCGTCTGCCTGCGGCACACTGTCGCCGGGGCCGACGGAAACGTCGAACTCGTCAACCACGTCCCGCTCGTCCTGCGTACCGTCGCTCCCCATCTCGACGACACGGCGCGGGCGGCGCTGCGAGCGATCACCTCGTTCGGATCGGTGACTGCCCCACGCGGCACCGATCTCGGTGAGGATCTCGAGACGGTCGACGGAATGTCCTTCGTGCGATACCGGCTGCGATTCGGCGGGTATGCAGTCGACGCACTCGTGGATCCGCTCCACAACCTGGTCGATCGAGCGGTCGTGACCGACCCGGGCGGGTCCGAACAGGTTCTGAGCCTGCCGATCGTGCCGCGGCCGAGGATGATCGCGTCGACGTCGGTCGAGGTGACCGCCGGGTCGATCAGGGCAACGGTCGATACCCGCGACGGGCTACTGCGGATGTTCGACGATCGAGCCGGCATCACCGGCCCACTGCTGACCTCGACCCTGCCGAACCTGCACGCCGATCATCTCTCCGGGTGGCGTGACTCTCAGCCACGCACCCTCGATGTGCAGGCTCTCGGGCACACCATCCTGGTACAGGAACGCAGCGAGAACATCACGCTACGGGCACGATTCGAGGTCTCTCCCGACGGAGTGCGCCGCACGTACGCGCTGGACTGCGTCGGCGATTCTCGGTCCGAGTGGCAGGCAGATCTGTTCGATACCATCGGCCTCCGGCACGGCACCGTAGATGTCGGCGACGGTCCGGCCCTGATCGCATCCGGTGTGGAGCTGCGAGATTCCTCCGAGATTCCCTCGGCTGCAGTACAACTCGATCCGGACGTGGACCCGATCTGGCACGACTCTTCCCGTGGGGTCGTAGTGCGCTACAACGGAATCCGCGGCGGCGGATTGGTGACCGGCACGCTGCTCACCCATCGAGTGGAACCGGGCACGCAGACAATCGCCGTCACAGTGGAGGCCTCGGTACCGAGGCCCACGGCGCTGCTTCCTGCCTCGCCACTCGTCGAGGCCGCGTCGCCGGTCGAGGCGGTTCCGAACACGACGATCGCACTGGACGCCGAACGTGGCGTACTGGCACGATGGCGGCGGGACGGCAGCCGAGTGTTGTCCACCCCGTGGCCACGCACGTCGGCGATCGGACCCAATCCTGCCCGTTCGGGTGGCCTCTGGGTTACCGTCGAACCGGGTCGCACAGATCGAGATCATGGAATAGGCTGGGGTGCAGCACAATCCACTCGGTGGAGTCTGTGCGGACAGTGGCTCGAAGGCCACGAAGGCTTGCTCCGATGGTCTGCTCGCCACCACACCGACACCAGTCACGATCTTCTCGCAGTCGAAGCCGACGCTCACGGATCGGGAGACGTTGTCGTCTGGTCGACACCGACCGTCGCTCGTGGAGCGCGCATCGGAGTCCGCGACGGATCGGGCCCCGAGAACCTGCTCGATCTCGACCGTCGGTTCGAAATCTGGACCGACGAGCTCTCGGTTCCCACCGCAGCAGGCGTCACTCTGCGAATCAGGAACATCACCGGCCACGACCCGGAAATCCTCGTTCGTGCCACCTCGTCCGGACTCCTCGTCGGATGCGTCACCGCCGCGTCGGACTTACCCGCATTGTGGGAATTCGACTGCACAGCAACAGCCTCGACCCTCTCGCTCGCCGGCTAGACCGCACTACCGAACCCATTCACAGCAACGAAAGGCCTACGACCATGAGCACCAACGACTACCGCATCGTCCGCGAAGCTGCCGGCGTGTACCCGATCGCCGCTCCGTTGATTCACCTCGAAGGCGACGAGCGTCTCGCACTGCTCGACACCTTCCTGTCCAAGTCCTCCGACTTCGCCGATCCGGACACCACTCGCGAAGCACTCGCCCTGCGGGCCGACGGGTCACCGTTCGCCCTCGTCCTGCAGGTGGAGGGCGACGAGGACACGTGGCTGATTCCGCGCACCCCCATCACCGACGCCGAGGTGACCGAGTACGTCGGCGCACTCGAGATCCCCGAGGGCGTCAACGTCACCGTGGCCCCCGAAGGCTGGTCGGCCATCGCGGTCGAGGGCCCGCTCGCACCCCGCGTCGCCGAGAACTTCGTCGACGGCGACATCGAGGACTTGCTCTTGCACTCGGTGGTCGACGTCGAGCGTGAGTCCGGTGACGGGCAGGGCCGGCTCGCCCGAGTCGGTACGACGGGCGAGTACGGCTACCTGCTACTCACCACCGACGGCGAGGCCGATCTGGCACAGTTCGTGGAACTGGCCACGGCGGTCGACGGCGGCGCGGTCGGTCCCGATGGACTGGCACGAGTGCGTGCCGAGGCCGGAATGCCCTACTACGACCACGGATTCGCAACCCTGAGCGTTGCCGAGGCAGATCTGTCGTGGATCGTCGACTGGGAGCGCATCGGCGAATTCCTCGGTTCGGACGAGCTCGTTCGCCCGGCGGCCGACTCGCCCAAACTGACACCGGTCGTCACCGCCCCCGGCACCCGGATCGCTACAGGAGCGCCGGTCATCGCCGACGGCGAGCGCATCGGCACGATCGTCTGGACTGCAGCGGCAGGCAACGACACCGAGGAGCTCGCGTTCGCACTACTCGACGACCCGTTCGTCGTTCCGGCGCTGGACGTGACGATCGACGAGGTCACCGCGGTCACCGTCACCCTGCCCCGGGTGCTCTCGCGCTCCAGCGCGGGCGCATCGGCCTGATCACCGAGATCGCCGAACCTATTTCAGGAGATGACATGACAGATCAGGAGATCGCCGTCACCGGCGTCGGGCTCATCACGGCCGCAGGTGCCACCACCGAGGAATGCTGGGATGCCATCTCCAACGGCCGGTCCGGCATCCGCATCAACACCCTGTTCGACACATCTCAACTACGTACCGAATGGGCCGGCATGGTCGAAGCGCCATTGCGCGAGGACCTGGACCGGTGCTACGCCCTGGCCGAACGCGCGATCCGCGAGGCGTTCGCCGGTGCCGACTTCGACCCGGCGCGGTCGGATCGACGCGTCGCCGTGGTCGTCGGCAGCAGTCTGGGGGCCATGCCTACTCTCGAGGCCGAGCATCGACGTTTCGTGGAGACGTCCGGTTTCGATCATGTGGCCGTAGCGAATTCGCAGCTGCACTGTGTCGCCGACTGGATCGCGGGAGAGTTCGGCATCTCGGGCCCCCGCATCGTGACGTCCAATGCCTGCGCTGCTAGTGCCGTTGCCGTCGGCTACGCCGCCGAACTGTTGTGGAACGACGAGGTGGACGTGGTGCTCTGCGGCGGCGTCGACCCTCTCGCGTCCCTGTCGGCCCACGGGTTCACGTGCCTGGGTGCTCTGGATCCGCAGCCGTGCTCTCCGATGGCTGCGTCCACCGGAATCTCGCTCGGCGAGGGCGCAGGGTTCATGATTCTCGAACGCACCGACGAGGCCCGTGACCGCGGGGCTCGGGTCATCGCCGAGGTCGCCGGCTACGGCCTGACACTCGACGGTTACCACCAGACGGCGCCCGACCCCACCGGCGAGGGCGCAGCGCGGTCGATCACCGAGGCGCTCCGCACAGCGGGGCTCCACGCCGACGACATCGACTACGTCAACCTGCACGGCACCGGTACACCGACCAACGACGTGGTGGAGCCCAAAGCGATTCGGGCCGTGTTCGGCAAGGATGCGCCACCCGCCAGCACGACGAAGTCGATGATCGGACACACCCTCGGCGCAGCCGGAGCCGTCGAGGCGGTGTGCTGCATCCTCGCCATTGCCACCGACCTTCAACCACCCACCGTCAACACCCGCGGCCTCGAGGGAGCGACGGGCCTCGATATCGTCCCCGATATCGGACGGTCCGCGAAGACCGATGTGGTGCTGTCCAATTCGTTCGCCTTCGGCGGCAACAACGCCTCGCTCGTCATCACCCGCGCCGGACAGACACGTGACGAGCACATCGCCCCGCGCCGCGTCCGCACCACCGCGGTCATCACGGGGATGTCCGCCATCGCTGGTACCGCCACGTCCACCGAGGAGACCGTGGCCGCGGTGGCGTCGGGAACGCCGTTGTTCGGGGTCGAGACAATCGAACCGTCGGAGAAGTCGATGTTGTTCGGCAAGGCGAATACTCGCGGTCTGTCGAAGGGCATCAATCCCGCAAAGCTTCGTCGGATGGATCCCCTCAGCATCTTGGCCGCCGCCGCCACCAACGACCTACTGAAAAAGTTCGGCAAGCTCACGCGCGCCGAGGCCGAAGAGACCGGCGTGATCTTCGCGACCGGCTACGGCCCGACGACGGCCGTGTCGGATTTCCACCGCGGCATCGTCGAACACGGCGCGGCCGGAGCGAATGCTCTGGTGTTTCCCAACACCGTCGTCAACGCCGCCGCCGGACATCTGGCCATGCTCAATCGCTTTCGCGGTTACACGGCCACCATTTCGACGGGTGGAACCAGTGCGATCGCGGCCCTGCACCTGGCCAACCGAGTCATCGAACGCGGGGCCGCCAAGCGCATCCTCGTTGTCATCGCGGACGAATTCCCCGAGATGGCTGCTCGCACCGTGGCCGGGTTCCCCGGATATCGCGGCGTCGAGGAGGCCGAGACCGGCGACGGCATGGTGCTCAGCGAGGGATGCGCCGCATTCCTCGTCGAGTCCGAGGATGCCGCGACGGCGCGCGGAGTGACTCCGGTGGCGGCACTCGAGGGATTCGGATCCGCTGGCGACACCGACGGCGTCGGACGAATAGATCCGAACGGTGCCCACTGGAGCTCGGCGATAACGACCGCGTTGCAGCAGGCCGGCATCGACGCCACAGATGTCGATGCCGTAGTTCCCTCGGCGGTCGGAAGTGATCTACTCTCCCGTGCGGAGCACTCTGCCTTTGCTGCAACGGGACTCGCCGACTCGGCTCGGCATCTGTTCAAGAACAGCACGGGCGAGACGTTCGGCTCCTCGTCCGCCATCGGTCTGGTGACCGCACTGTCGACGCCCGAGGGCCCGTCCCGAGTACTGGTGTCGGCTCAGGCGTACGGCGGCAGCTACGCCGCGTTGGTCGCCCGGAGGCTCTCGTGAGGACCTCTGCCGTCATCGACGTGATCTCCTCTCGCCGACGCTCTCTTCCACGCGATCGCGCAGGCTATCCGGTACGACTGCACGGTCGTGGTCTGATCGCTACGGCCGTGCAGTGCCGTGCCGGCGTCGCACCGGACCGGCGGTCTATACGCGCGGATGCACTGCGGCGCTGGACCGTTGCCGATCATGGCCTGCATGCCTCGGTGGCGCACTGTGGTGCCGATGCGGTCGTGGCATTGCACCCGAGCGCCCCGGTGGGGGTGGACCTGCAGGATTCGCGCCCTCGGCCGTTGGCGTTGGCGTGGTTGGGCGAGCTGGTCGGACTACCCGGTCCGTGCACCATCGCCCAGTTCGCCGAATGCGAGGCGCTCATCAAGGCCTCGCATCTGACAAAGGAGACGTTCCACGGAGTGCGCCTGCCCGACGCAGCCCCCGGCTGGCGGCCCATGCACGACGGCTACTGGGTCCACACCGACGTCAGGCCCGACGGCAGTGCCGTGGCAGTTGTCACCACCGAACCACTACCGCTGCGCTGCAGCGTGATCGACGGTTCGCCCAGATTCGAGGAGGCAGCATGAGCGCCGCACCAGTACTCGACCACCGGTATCGTCGACGGCTCTCGCGGGTGGAACGCACCTACGTCAACGCCCGCACCCTCGGCGCGAACACCCTCATTCGCCTGGTGGTGGACGGCACCGGATCGATCGACCCGGCGGAATTCGACGCGGCCGTCGCGGCGGCGTTCGCCCTCGCCCCCGGACTGTCGGTGCGTCGGCGCGGTGCCACCTGGCACGGCGGCGGTCCTCTACCGGTGGTCGCCCATCTGCCGATCGACCGATTGCACTCCGGCGCAGCGTTCTTTCACGATCCGATCGACATCACCGAGGGCCCGGTGGTGCGGATCGCCGTCGGGCATTCCGATCCGGCTGTGGCCACCGACGCGCGCACCCGCATCGCAGCCGTGGTCGATCATGCGGTCACCGACGGACACGGCTTCACCGCCTGGCTCGCCGACGTGTTCCGCGAGCTTCGAGGGGAAGCGGCCCTGGGCTTTCCGTCGGAGGACGCCGATATCGACGTCGCACGCCGAGCACCGACATTCGGCAAGCGCAGCGCGCCGTCGCCGGCACCGCAGACACGTCCCTCACCGCTTCGTCGTAGCGGCAACAGCGAGGAGACGACAGCGTGCTGGTATCGAGCCGAACTTCCGCCGGTCACCGAACCGGTAGTCGGACACATCGTGGCAGCAGTGGCGAAGTCACTGCGATCGGATGCAGGCACCGTGTCGATTCCCGTCGATCTGCGACGGCACAGCCCCGGCGTCCGATCCACCGCCAATCTGTCCTCGCCCATCGCGATCCCGATCACCGGCGACACGGACGCTCGGGCCGCCCAGGGCGCAGTGTTGATGGCCCTTATGCGCGGCCGAGAACTCGACCCGTACCGCAGCGACTATCGCGCCTCCAACGGCTTCGCCAGAACTCTCGACTCCGCTCTGGGCACCGACTCCCCCGGTGGGCATCCCGTCACTGCAATCATCTCCGACCACGGCAGCATCGACGAGAGTCTGTTCGGTACAGCATCTTTCGACCCGATGACGATCAGTACACTGCCGATGGTCGTGCCGCACGCGTCGATGTTCGTCAGTGCCGTCACGACGTCGAGGTCGACGGTACTGACCCTCGGCTGCCGGCGCGACGACGACCCAGAGCTGTGCCTGGCCCTGCTCAACTACGCCTCCGTTGCCCTCGGCGGTGCTGCGAACGCCGCGGCGCTGCCGGGCGGCGACCCCGCCAACCGAGGAAGTATCCGATGACCATCCGTACCGTCGAACTGGAATCCGACACGGCCGCAGCCGCGCCCACCGAGACCGCACCCTCGCGCAGAGCCCGCGTGACCATCGCCTGCGCCCTGGCCGGAACCTTGCTGGCGACCCTGGACACCACCGTCGTCAACGTCGCGCTGCATTCGGTGACCGAACGGTTCGGCACCATCGACAAGGTGCAATGGATCGTCACCGGGTATCTCCTGGCCTTGGTCGCCGCGATGCCGCTGGCCGGCTGGCTCGCCGCCCGGATCGGTGCAGGACGGGCATATCTCGGCGCAATCACGTTGTTCGGCCTCGGCTCTGCGCTCTGCGCTCTCAGTCCGTCCCTCGAACTACTCGTCGCTTCGCGTGTACTTTCCGGTGCTGCGGCAGGAATCATCATCCCCCTGGCCACCGTTCTGGTCGCGCGGGATGTCTCCCGTGAGCAATTCGCTCGTGTGCAGGCTCTCAACGGCAGCATCCAACTCATCGGTCCTTTGTTGGGACCGACGGTGGGCGGCTTGCTCATCGAGGTCGGCGGCTGGCCCGCCGTGTTCTGGCTCAATGTTCCGGTATGCATCGGCATCGCCTGCATCGGAGCCTTCGTCGTAGGACCTAGGCCCACTGGACGCCCTCGACCACTCGATGTCCTCGGGTTGGTGACCGGTGCCACCGCGACGGTTTGTGCTGTCTCCGCCATCTCCGCTCTGTCGCAGGATGATTCGTTGCGTTGGATCCGGGTTGCCGGGCTCGCGTCGATCAGTGCAGTGGCGTTGATGCTGTTCGTGTTGCGCGAGAACCGAATAGAACACCCGTTGCTCGATCTGAGCCTGATGCGTCATCGCATCTTCGCTCGTGCCTCCGTGAACGTCTTTCTCCTCGGCTTCCTGCTCTACGCCCCGATGGTCGTCATTCCGCTGTATTTCTCGGCCGCCCGCGGTGAATCCAGTGTCACCACCGGACTGTTGCTCTCCACCGCGGGTCTCGGCGTGGTGATTTCCGGGAGTCTCTGCCCGCGCCTGATGCGGCGGTGGGGCGCGGGCCGCACGATGATCGTGGGTATCGTCGCCACCTTTGTCGCGACCGTCCCGCTCGTCACCCTGTCCGACGATACGTCCTATCCGCTGCTGTGTGGACTGCTCGTCGTCCGAGGGGCGGGCATCGGCCTTGCGGTGGTCGCGGTGATGACCCGGGCGTACCAGTCAAGCCCCGCCGAGTCGATCGCCGACGCCGCAGCTCAGCTCAATTTGCTGCAGCGGATCGGCGGCGCTCTGGCGGCCGCGATCGTCTCGCTCGTGCTCTCCAGGGCCGCGACCGTGCACGGCGGTTTGGTCCCCGAGGCGTTCGCGCACACCAGCTGGTGGCTCGTCGGTGCCGCTGCAGTGACGCTCCTGCCCGCCATCGCGCTGGCCAGGGCCGAGGTCCGCACCGAGTCCTGATACCGACCACCTGGCCCTGTTGCTGTTGCGAAACTCGTCTGCACGAGTAACGATGACCGCATGGGCGTCGACTGGGGGTTCTTCGCACTGGGGCACGAGCACTTCTTCGCGCCGCCCTGGGCGGAGGCCTCGCCCTGGTTGCGGGGTCTTTTTCCCGATCCCGCGCTGCCCTCGCAGTGGATTTCGAGCGACAGCGGGCCGTGGCGGTCGCACAGTCCTGCCGCCCCGCTCTCGCACTCCGGGTGGAAGGTACACATCTCCGCGCATCCTGATCACGCGGCGAGGTCGGTGCAGGACACCGCCCGCGTGTGTGTCGATCACGGTGTCGCGTTCAAGCACCTCCGCTCGTCCGGACTCGTGCATGCGCTGCAGATGAAGTTCGCGCCCACGGCCCACAGCGGCAAGGTCGTGGTGTGTTACCCCGAGCCGGACGCACTGGAGGATCTGTGCCTGGCACTGGTGGACGCGCTCGACGGTGTCGAGGGGCCGGACATCGTCGGTGAACCCAGAATCGGGACCTCATCGGTGCACCTGCGCTTCGGCGCGTTCGTCGGCGAGTGGCTGGCTACCGCGGACGGCGTGGTACCGGCCATCCGTCGCGGTGGGGAGCTCGAGCACGACCGTCGGGGCTCGGCCGGCGAGTCGCCCGCGCACCCGTTCGCCGATGCCGTGGCGGCCGAGCATCGCCGGACGCTGACCGCGGCAACGCTGCCGCTGCGGGACGCGCGGCTGATTCATCGCACCAATGCGGGTGGCGTCTACCGCGGTACGTGGGACGACGGACGCGCCGTCGTCGTCAAGGAAGCTCGTCATCGCGCCGGCCTCGATCTCGACGGCATTGCTTCACCCGTTCGACTCGCTCAGGAACACACTGCGCTACAACGACTCTCCGGGAGCGGAGTTGCGCCCGAGCCGATCTGGTTCGGAACCATCGGCCCCAGCGACTTCCTCGTGATGCAGGACGTAGGGATCGGAACACTGGTTCATCACGAAGCACGCCGTCATCCCGCCGTCATTCCCGGCCTCGACGTCGAGGACTCGGGGTACGTCGCGTGGACCGACGACGTCCTCGCCGCCGTGCGCCGGGCGCTCGACATCATGCACGCCGCAGGTGTCGCGCACGGAGACGTGCATCCGGCCAATGTGGTGATGCAGGAGGATGGTTCGGCGACGCTGATCGATTTCGAGTCGTGTGCGGTCGACGGAGTCTCGTGCTCGCGCGGGATCGCGGCGGCCGGCTACTCGACCGGAGGACCTCCCACTCCGCAGGGCGATCTCGCAGCCGTAGCAAACATCGCCGACGCCCTGGTGCATCCTGCTGCGGCGAACGCTACATCGACAGCGGTGCGCGCCGACATGCTCGCCGCTGCGCGGGCCGATCTCGAGTTGGCCCCGCACGTGGAGCGACTCCCGGCACCGACCGCCGGCGCACTGGTGGACGGAATATGCCGTTCAGCAACGCTCGACGCGTCGGATTCACTGTTTCCCGTCGACCATCGTCGATTTCACGTACTCGGTGCGGGCTTGTCTCTGCTGTGGGGGACGGCAGGGGTACTCGTCGAACTGCAGCGTTGCGGAGCGGACCGCGCGTTTCTCGGTGCCGGCGTGGAGTGGTTGGCGAAAGCGGCACACGCGGTGCCGCAGCTGGCCTCTGGATTCGGGGACGGTGGACACGGAATTGCCTGGGCGCTCAGCGAACTGGGCGATATTTCGTCGGCCGAGCAGGTACTCACTCGCCTGGACGACGGCCGACCCGACCCCTCGTGCCCGTGGTGGCGAAACGGAAACGCCGGCATCGCTCTCGCCTACGCCCACATCGCCCGGGCGACCGGACGCGACGATCTCCGAGACAGAGCGCTCGAGCTCACCGAGTCCCTACCGACGTCGAGCAGTCGACCCGTCGATCACATCCCGGGAATCGGGTTCGGCGGCGCGGGAGTCGCCTGTGCAGCAGACACTCTCGGTAGATTGCTGGACGGGGATACCGGAGCCGTCTCTGCGGCAGCGCTGGACTGGGACCTGCGCTCGTGCGAACAGCGAGCCAGCGGTTTGTACGGTCGACAGGACAGCGTGCTGCTGCCGTACCTGGGACGCGGCAGCGGAGGTGCGGCGGTGGCCGCCCGAATGTGCGGCATCGAGATTGATGCCGACACGGTGGCCGGACTCTCGGCAGCAGCGGCGACCCCGATCGTGGCGTTCGGCGGACTGTACGAGGGCCGAGCAGGATTGGCCGTCGCCGCACACGCGATATCGACGGGTGAGCACCCGTACTTGCCCGAGCTCACTCGGCGGCTCTGCTGGTCCGTAGGCAACGTCGACGGCAATATCATGTTCATGGGTGACCAGAATGCCCGGTACACAACGGATCTCGCGACCGGAGCCGCCGGCGCACTGATAGCACTCGCACAGGATCCGGTAGCCGCATTCGCGTCGAGCTGCGGGTTCTCGACATGACGGGTGTCATGTTCGCGGTGCGCACCGCGTCATACGGAACACGTGATGGCAGGTACTGCCGCTCGGGGGGGTCACTTCGGCAATATTTTCGGTGTCACATTCACACGAACGAGGGGTCCGATCATGAACATCGCCGAACTGCACGAGCTCACCGTCGACAAGTCCGCCGACTCCATCGACATCGTCGCCGCCATGAGCGGGGTTTCGGTCAACGGCTGGTGCGTCTGACCGATCTGCTCTCCTGCGCCGATAGGGTTGGCCCGGTGATCGATAGTGCGAGTCGATTCCCGAGAAAGCAGCCACCGTGACAGCGCAGATCGGCAGTACCCGTTCCCGCGACAGATACCCCAGCGAGTCCGTCGCTTTCGCTGCGACGTGGCTCGTCGTGGGCCTCATTTCATTCCTCGGGCTCACCAACATCTTCGAGCGTCGCGTCGACACCGGGGGGCCGGTCGCTGTGGTGGCGGCTGCGATCGTCGTGTTCGTCGGCACCGTCCTGGCCCTGGCCCAGTACGCACTCGCTCACAACTACATCGGCCCGAGGCTGAGGATTGCAGGGTGGGTCGCAATTCCGCTCGGGATCGTCAACATCCCGCTGTCGGAAACGTGGGAAACCTGCTGCATTTCCGTTGCTGTCGCCGCAACTCTGGTCCGAGGGCGGTGGGCAGGGCTCGCCATCGGAGGCGTATTCGCGCTCGTCACGGCAGCCACCGTGTACGCCGATCGCGACGACGAGCTGGAGGCCTTCGGAATCTTGTTGGGGACCGTCGGATTGGCCGTGGTCCTGATTGCCTTCTCCGAACTCGCTCGATCACTCATCGCACTTCATGCCTCACGAGAGGAGGTGGCCAGATTGCAGGTGGACGCCGAACGGCACCGAATTTCGCGGGATCTGCACGACGTCATCGGTCGCACTCTCGTGACGGCCCTGTTGCGAAACCAGGCCGCAATTCAGCTGTTCACGGTCGATCCGGAGCGAGCACGGGAGCAGCTCGATCACGTCCATCAGGTTCTCAGTGCCGGTCAGGCAGATCTCCGACGGTTGACGACCGGGCCCATCCTGGCCGACCTGGCCTCCGAACTCGCGACGGTCGAAGCCATGTGCGCCCGACTCGACATCGTCTGCCATGCGGAGGTCGAGCCGCCGGAGGACGAGAACGTCGATCGGGTGTTCGCGGCGATCGTGCGGGAAGCGTCGACCAACATGCTCAAGCATGCGCATCCGCGTCGTTGCTCGGTGCGAGTGGCGGTGGAGTCCGCGTCGCACATCCTGGAGTTCACCAACGATGGCATCACCAGGGACGTCGCCGAACGGATCGGTGTTTCAGGTACCGGTATCACTGACCTGACGGGCCAGGTGGCTCGAATCGGGGGGCAGCTCACTGCTGAGTGCAGCACTGACGGAGAATTCGTCGTGCTGGCTCGAATACCGTTGAGCAAGGGAGAGTAAGTGACAATCAGGCTGTTGCTGGCCGAGGACGTGGCACTGCTCGCCGAGGCCTTCGAGGTATTGCTCTCCACCGACCCCGATATCGAGGTCGTCGGGCGAGTGGCCCGTGGAGACGAAGTACGCGCCGCCGCAACGGAGCTGACTCCGGACATCATCCTCATGGACATCGACATGCCAGGGTTGACGGGCATCGAGGCCACCGCCGATCTGCGTCGGGCAGGGATCGTCACACCGGTCTTGCTGTTGACAGCGCTACCTGGCAGCGGACATGTGCACGACGCTCTCGCTGCCGGCGCGAATGGCTATCTGCTCAAGTCCACCGATGCACTTCATCTGCTCGACGGCATCAAGGCTGTCGTCTCCAAGCACACTGTGATCGATCCGGCGCTGGCAGCCGAGGCACTGCGCGCCGGACCGAATCCGCTGCGCGACCGTGAATTGGACGTGCTTCGATTGGTCGACGCGGGATTGTCGACCAAGTCCATCGCAGAGCGCCTGTTCCTCAGCCCCGGAACCGTGCGCAACTACCTTTCCAGTGCCATCACCAAGCTGGGCTCGAACAGTCGACTCGAGGCCATCCGCACCGCACGCGAAAACGGGTGGCTGTAGCGGACCTGGTTGTTCACGATCGTCGCTCGTGCGCGGGAAGCCGCCGACCGGATGCGATCGTGAACCTTCAGGTCCGCTGAATACTCAGCCTCCGTGCGCCTCGACGGCCACGGGCTGCCATTCGCGCCAGTTGGCCAGTCGCGACTCGTAGTCCTTCGTTGCGATCTGCAGCGGTGCATCGCCGAAAAAGACTCGCAGTGGCGGCTTTTCGGCGTCGATTACCTTGAGCAGTGCCGACCGTGTAGCGCTCGGATCACCGGGAGTTGCCTGCCGGGCACTGCGCAGCTTCGCTGCCTTGTCTCGAATCGGGTCGTACGCGGCGATGTCGGTCGACTTCTTGGCAGACGGGCCGGACCAGTCGGTGGAGAACCCGCCCGGCTCGATCAACGTCACATGGATGCCGAAGTCCTCGACCTCCTGGGCCAACGCCTGACTGAATCCCTCGAGGGCCCACTTGGAGGCATGGTACGCACCGACATTCGGGAACGCGGAGATTCCGCCGATGGACGACACCTGCAAGATGTGGCCACTCCCCTGCTCACGCATGAACGGCAGCGCCGCCTGCGTGACCCACAGCGCTCCGAAGACGTTGGTCTCGATCTGCGCGCGGGCGTCCTCCTCAGAGATCTCCTCGATCATGCCGAACTGACCGTAGCCGGCGTTGTTGATGACGATGTCGAGTGAGCCGAACGTGTCGTAGGCCTGCTGGACTGCCGCGAAGTCGGCGGCACGGTCGTTCACATCCAGTTCGATCGGCAGAATCGCATCGCCGTACTGCTCGACGAGATCCTTCAAGGTGTCTGTGTTGCGGGCGGTTGCCGCCACGCGGTCGCCGCGCTCGAGGGCTGCGATCGCCCACTCGCGTCCGAACCCCTTGGATGTACCGGTGATGAACCAAGTCTTCGCTGCCATGAAACTCGTCCCTTCGCTACACGGACAAAAGTAGGGACGACGTCCGCTGCAAACGCCTCTCGGCGAGTGGTCGCTCGTAGCGACAAATGGGGTGAGGCCCGGGGCTTGCCAAGCGAACGCCGTCGAAAGAGTCCAACGAGGTGCCTTCGCCGACTATTCCCCGCACGTCAGCTGTGTTCGGTGATCATCACCGCCATGGTGTTCGGCTCCAGCGCCTCGAAGATGTGCGGCACATCTCCGGGGTAGGCGACGTAGTCGCCCGGGGCCAGTTCGACGGCCTCTCCCGTCGGCCCCACCAGGGCTCGTCCTGCACTGAGCACCACATGCTCGACGACATTCGGCGAGTGCGGGTCCGAGCGCCTCGGCTCGCCGACGTCCGCGCTGATCAGGTAGATGTCCCGTCGGGCGTTCGGCGGTGACGACGCCAGCAGCGTTGCTGTGTAGTCCGCTCTGTCCGACGCGAATCTCGGCCCTTCTCCCGCACGGATCAGGCGGACCGACTGCTTAGCGGGCTCGACCAGTCTGGAGAACGGCACGCCCAGTGTGACGCTGAGCGCCCAGAGGGTCTCGAGACTGGGGTTCCCTGTTCCCGATTCCAGCTGCGACAGAGTCGACTTCGCAATACCGGCACGGCGGGCCACCTCGGCCAGAGAGAGTCCGACGCGTCGTCGTTCCTGCTGGAGGGCTGCGGCGATAGCTGCTATCGGTGGACCGGTATCCGCCATTCGTTCACTCCATCGGTACGTGCGTTTGATTTGACGAACACCCTAACATCGTCCACTATAACGATCATGCGTTCGACATGGCGAACCCTGCAGGGGGTCAACATCCGCGACATCGCGTTGGTCTGTCTGGCCGACGCCCTCGTCGGAGCCTCGTTCGGTGCGATCTCCGTGGCCGCCGACCTGCCGCTGTGGCTACCGGTGGTGATGTCACTGGTGGTCTTCGCGGGCTCCTCACAATTCATCTTCGTCGGCATACTGGCCGTAGGCGGCAACCCCGTCGCCGCAGTCGCGAGCGCTCTGCTCGCCAACGTCCGTCTGGTTCCACTCGGCTTCTCCATCGGAGCTGTGTTCGAGAACGTGTCACCGGTGAAGCGGCTTCTGGGCACCCACCTGATCACCGACGAGGCAGTCGCCTTCACCGTCGTAGAAGAGGACGAATCGAGCCGTCGATCAGCGTTCTGGCTGTGCGGAATCGGACTGTTCGTCACCTGGAACATCGGGGTGCTGATCGGCACGCTCGCCGGTGGCGCGATCACCGATACGGCGGCACTCGGACTCGACGCGGCGTTTCCGGCCATCCTGCTGGGACTGATCATGCCTGCCCTCCGAGACCGAGCTACCCGCAATGCCGCCCTCGTCGGCGCAGTGATCGCCCTGGTCGCCTCGATGTTCCTGCCCAGTGGACTCCCGGTGCTCCTCTCGTTGATCGCCGTCGTTCCGGCCATGCTCTCCACTGCTCCTGGCACCCAGAAGGAACCCGCATGAACCTCACGATCCCGCTGATTGCACTGGTTGTCGGCACCTATGCGCTCCGCATCGCAGGGCCGGCACTGCGCACGCGCATCACTATCTCGCCACGCATCGACAGGATCATGAACACATCGGTTGCCGTGGTGTTCGTCGCGTTGGTCGCGACCTCCACCCTGCTCGTGGGCAAGGAATTCGCGGGCTTCGCGGCCCCGATCGGCGTCACCGTCGCGGGAATACTCGCCTGGCGAAAAGCACCCTTCGTCGTCATCGTGATCGCCGCAGCAGCAACCACTGCGGGGCTGCGCTGGATCGGCGTCAACTGACCATCCGCACACAAACTACATCCGCCGACGCACCCAAATCCGTCCCCCGCGCTCGCCGACACCGCACCCAAGTCCACTCGATGTGACATTGACCCCCGAAAAGGCCACCAGATGTCACATCGAGTGCAGCGGAACGGGAACAATTGCGACCTAGCCATCGAACCTGTCGTCCACTACCGATACGGCAACCACCCGATTGCGCCGCATCAGCGATCTCCCCTGCTGGGTGCCATCGACACACGGCTTCGCCAGGTCATCGATACCTCGAGCCAACTGACCTGAGCGTCCACTATTTCCCTGCAACCACGGAATCCCGCTCCTCGAGCCAAATTGTGGACACTGACAGCAGTCGACTCGAGCAGCCCGATACCGCCGACGCATGCGCGGACCCACCCGTCCCATGGGGTCACCATCTCCCGTACTGCCCCCATTCCCGTTCACCGACGCCCCAAGTCCACTCGATGTGACATTGACCCCCGAAAAGGCCACCAGATGTCACATCGAGTACCGGGGAACGGGAACAATGGAAGAGGAACACGGGAAAACGACTGTCGACATTGGGAGCAGCAATGACCGCGCTGGATGCAGTACGACGACGGTGGCCGAAGACGATGCCTCTGCAGCCGTTGCCGTCGGAGTCGTGGGCCAAGCAGGAGCCCACCTGGAAAGGCGCGAATCCCCAGGTCATCGAGTCCGCTCTCAAGCGCGCAAAGACGCGGACCTCGGGCAACTGGTTCGTGTTCGCCGCCAGTCGCGACATCAAGGCCGACAAGCCGTTCGGTCGTTACGTGGGCACCACCGAACTCGTTGCCTGGCGTGACTCGGCGGGCAAAGTGCACATCGGCCCCGGCGCGTGTCCGCATCTCGGCGCTGCGCTGGACACCGCGAAGATCGAGTGCGACGCGCTGGTCTGTCGCTGGCACGGTCTGGCGCTCGGCCCGAAGGGCAAGGCAGGTTGGCGTCCGGTTCCCGCATTCGACGATGGAGTTCTGGTCTGGGTGCGACTCGACGAGCTCGGCGGTGAGGAGCCGACACCCGTCCCCGTGGTCCCGATCCGCCCGCCCGCTTCGACCGCCATCGCCGGCGTGGTCACTCTCGTCGGCAAGTGCGAGCCCGACGACATCATCGCCAATCGCCTCGATCCTTGGCACGGTGCGTGGTTCCACCCGTACTCGTTCGCGAGATTGAAGGTGGTCAGCGCGCCCACCGAGATCGACGTGCCCGACGAGGAAGATCGCTTCCTCGTCGACGTGACCTTCAGAGTCAGTCGCGGCGTCGGAGTTCCGGTACAGGCCGAGTTCGTCTGCCCCGGTCCCCGCACCATCGTCATGCGCATCCTCGACGGCGAAGGCGCGGGCAGCGTCGTCGAAACGCATGCGACGCCACTGGCCCCAGCAGCCGACGGCACGCCGCGTACGGCCGTCATCGAGGCCACGATCGCCAGCTCCGATCGCCCGGGCTTCCAGATGGCGCGCAAGGTATCCGGACTGCTGCGACCGGCGATGAACTTCACCGCCGCACGCTTGTGGAAGGACGACCTCGACTACGCCGAACGCCGCTACGAACTGCGCTCGACGGGCCGGGCCTGAGTGCAGCTCTACCACGTGTGCTTCGCCGTGCAGGATCTCGACGCGGCGATGTCGGACCTGTCGGCGACGACCGGTGCACGGTGGCGAGCGCCTCGTACAGGAACGCTGGGCGAGTGGACCTATCGCATCGTATTCTCCATCGCCGCTCCACATTTCGAGTTGATCGAGGGCCCACCCGGTAGTCCATGGGACTGCACGACGGGCCCTCGATTCCACCACCTCGGCTTCTGGTCCGACAGCATGGACTTGGACCGCACGGCCCTGGACGGCGTCGGACAAACCGTGTTCGATGCCTGCCCACTCGGCCGGCCGTTCAGCTATCACCGGATCGACAGCATCGGAGCAAACATCGAACTGGTCGACCGCTCAGCCGAACCGGGCTTCCGCACTACGTGGGATCTTTGACCACCTGACCCTCGACGAACTCGGCCAGTTGACCGATGACGGTTCCCCAACCGTCGTAGAAACCGTACTCCTCGTGCATCTTTCGATCCTCTTCGTTGCGGTGCATCACGTGGGCGCGGTAATCCGTTCCGTCGGGATGATCAGCGAACGTGATCACCGCGGTCATGAACAACTGCGGTGCGGGCCGCCATCCCTCGACGAGTGAGTTCGTGAACACGATGCGCTCACCGTCGTCGACGGCGAGGAAACAACCGTCGATATGAGGCTCGTAAGGCCCCCCCGGACTCACTGATCAGTGTGCGGAATGCGCCACCGGGCTTCGGATCCCAGGCATCGACGCGGCACAGCGCGGGAGCGGGAATCCACCACTTCTCGAACTTCGACGGGTCCGTCCACGCACTCCAGACTGCTGCGCGTGGTGCCTTGATGACGCGGGAGATGGTCAAGTCCAGAGCAGGATCGATCGATGTCATTGCGCTTCACTTTCTTTCGAGGTGTCGGTGACGAAGTGTTCGAGGCGATCGGTGCGGGATTCCCAGACGGCCCGCTGTTCTTGTAGCCAGTGACCGGCGACGTCCAAGTTGGCTCGCTCGATCGTGCATGCGCGCACTCGACCGACCTTGCGCGTGCTTATCCAGCCACTGCGCTCGAGCAGACTAATATGCTTCATGAAGGACGGCAGGGTCATGTCGAACGGTTCGGCGAGCTCGCCCACAGTTGCCGGTCCCGACCCGAGCCGACCCAGAACCGCGCGCCGTGTCGGATCGGCCAAGGCTTGGAAAACGTCGTCGAGAAGTTCCGGATACTGAGCCATAAGGCACACTATTGCCGCAGTAATACTTAGCGCAAGGGCTAAGTGTCGGCGACGTCATGCAGGAACTCGACCCCCGCTGCGCCGCAGCACTATTGGAGCTGAAAATTTCTCGAGAAACTGCCCGCAGACTCTTGGCACTCCAAGGGTGAGAGTGCTAATTTCTGTTCTGCACAGTTGAGGAGCGACTCGCCACAGGGGTGAGCGCATCTGCGTACAGGAGGTGGTTGCTGTGCTTCGATTCGATCCGTTCCGTGACGTCGATTCACTGGCTTCGGCGATGCTGGGTGTCTCTTCCGGTTCGGACCGCGCCCCACGATTCATGCCGATGGATCTCTACAAGGTCGATGATCACTACGTACTCAGTGCCGATCTGCCAGGCATCGACCCCGGATCCATCGACGTCGACGTCGATCGCGGCACCTTGACGCTCACCGCTCATCGTTCGGTACCGGAAAGCTCTGGTGTGCAGTGGATTTCCTCGGAGCGCTTCGCCGGAACCTACCGTCGCCAGGTCTCACTCGGTGATGGCGTCGACACCGAGCGTATCGCTGCGTCCTACGACAACGGCGTCCTGTCGGTGACGATTCCGCTCGCAGAGCGTGCGAAACCTCGAAAGATCGACATTGCTCGCACCGAGTCGACCAGCGAGCAGAAGTCCATCGAACACGAGCCGGCCTGAATCGAACCGACCACGACACGGCAGTGGGGGTGATGCGCATGGAATCCGATGCAGTGGTGTGGGCGGAATCGACAGATCGTGAGCACTGGTGGCGCACGGTGGTAGGCGTCGAGACGAGCATGAGGGAATGCTCGACGGCTGATGCGCTCGATCAGTGTCGAGCCGAGCCCCTCGACGACGATCTCTACCCGCATACGCAGCAAGCAGCGTGACGAGAGGGGCCGGCACCGAACACTCGGTGCCGGCCCTCTTCGTCGGAACCCTTACAGCGACAACGAGTAGAACGTGCTCGACGGATCCAGCACGTAGTCCCAGAAAGGCGGACACTCGACGAATCCGTGGCGCACATACAGCCTGCGGGCCGCAGCGAAGTAGTCCTGAGTTCCCGTTTCCAGGCTCACCCGGCCGTATCCGCGTCGACGCGCATCGTCGAGCACGTGAACGAGCAGACTCGACGCCACTCCGCGACCTCGCGCCGCCGCCGACGTGCGCATCGACTTCAGCTCGCCGTGATCGGGTGAAAGCTCCTTCACAGCAACGATTCCCAGCAGTGCGTCCACCGCCCAGGCAGTCCACACAGTGACGTCCGGTCCGCTCAGGCCGGACAGATCGAGGGCGTGCACACTCTCGGCAGGCGAGGTAGCGTGCATGTCCGTGAGATGCTCGGTGAGCAGTGCACGGACTTCCGGACGCGACAGGTCGTCGACCTCTATCCGCATCTCCGACTTCACCGATTCATGAGCTTTTCGATGGCGTCGAACATCTTGAATCTTCCACTCGTGGGCACTGTTTCGATGTCATGTCCCGCGATACCCCAGCTCGACAGAAGGGTGTTGGCAGCCTGCAACCCTGTGGTGGCTGCGCGCTCCATCAACGCCACGGGCAGATCGATGCGGATGCCGTCGCCCGCGAGGACCAGTGCAGGTTCGGGAGTGCGGACCGTAGGCCGCTCGGCGAACGCTCCGAGTCCGAACATGGGGCAGTCGTCTCGCCATTCCGACCGCTCGGCAATCACTTCTGCCGCAGCCGTTTCCGGATAGATCTCGTGCATCCGATCCATCAGTTGCGCGCGGGTGACTTCCTCGGATTCCTCGGCGGCGTAGGCGTGCAGTTCGACGACGGAGCCGCCGGTGCGGGCAGCCCACTGCGCGGCCTCGTCCTCGAAACGTTCGAGCACACTGATGTTGTCGATCGGCGGCATTCCGCCGGTGCCGATGAAGGCGGGGCGATCTGCGTTGACCGGCTTGCTCAGCCACACTCGGTGCACCAGAAACGGTGGTGTGTTCTGCAGCGCCGCAACTTGTTTGCGCCACGCGGACGTCCCCAGTTCGGGTGACTGCTCGAGCACTCGCTGCAATCCGGCGATGTCGGTAGCGAGAACGACGGCGTCGGCGTCGATGATTCCGCCGGCGTCGACGCGGAACTTGCGGAGGCCGCCGCGGGTGATCTCGCCACACGGTGTCGACGTTCTGATCTCGACACCGAGCCCGGTGAGGTACTCACCCAACGGATTCCACAGCGCCTGTGGATACGGGTCACGGGGAACGTCGAAGATCAGCCCCTCGGAAGAACCCAGGAAGTAGATGTGGAACATCATCGCCAGCTCGGCAGCCGACATCTTCTCGGGATCGGCGAAGAAGCTACGCGAGAACACCCCGAACGCCAGATGACGCGCTGCCTCGGGAAAGTTGATGTTGCGCAAAAACTCTGCGGCCGGAGTGGTGTCCAGCTCGTCGAAGGTCTTCGGCACGCTCACCGTCATCAGCGGCAGTGCCGCGATGCCGTTGAGGTCGGTGAGATCTTTCCACCGGAACGTCGGACTGCGCTTGACAAACGCGAAGGCGTTGAGCGGCGGCGTATCGGGCAGGCCTTTGAAACCGTCGATTCGGCCGTCGCCGTCGATCAGCGGGTAATCGTCCACCGGACGCAACCGAGCCAACCCCGGATCTGTGCGGCGTAACAGGTTTCGGAGGTTGTAGTACTGACGAAAGAATGCGTGGAAGCCGCGGCTCATGGTCGCGGGCGAACCGTCCTCGAGTGTCGTGTCCCACCCGCCGACGCGGCCACCGAGGTAGCTCTCGCGCTCGACCACGTGCACCTTCACGCCGCGCTCGGCCAGGGCTGTTGCGGCGCTCAGTCCGGCGATACCGCCGCCGACCACCACCACATGTGGAACGTCGGCCAACTGACCGGCATCGGAATACCCCTGCGGCGCAGCATGGGTGACCTTCTTGGAATCGGTCAACGCTCTTCCTCCGCGGGCCGGGAGCCGAGGAACGTGTGCACCACACCGTTCTGCCATCCGGTCATCGTCTCTCTGGCAACGCCGGTGTAACCCGCACGCTGCATCCGCCGCATGAAGGCAGAGGCACCGTCGAAGGTCACGACACTGCGCCACAGGTGCCGGTACAGGGTGGCGTCGCGAGTCGCCAGCCAACCGAGCGGAATGATGATGCCCCAACTGACCACGTTCCAGGAGATCCTGGCTCGCAGCGAATCGTGTACCGAGTACTCGTGGAATGCGATGGTCGAGCCCGGGCGGAGCAGCGACAGAAGCGATTTGAGCTCGGTGTCGGGTTCGTCGACATTCCTGATGAGATACGCGGCCAGGATTGCGTCGAACGGGCCGTCGACCCCGTTGACCGCCAGGTCCTCGACACGCGAGTGCACGAACGTCACGTTCGCCGGCCAGTCCTTGCTACGGGCCACCTCGAGCATTTCGGCAGACGCGTCGGCAGCGACGATCTCCGCGTGCGGTGCGGCTTCGAGCAGCGCGGCTGTGGATGCGCCCGTGCCGCAACCGATGTCGAGCAGACGCAGGCGCGCACCGAGATCGGGGATCCGCAGGCGCTGAGCTGACTTGAGCAGATGTTCGTGATAGCCGGGGTTCGCTCCGACCAGTCGGTCGTACGCCTTCGCGCCGACGTCGAATGCTCCGGGAACTTCGTTACGCGGCAGTCCGTTCTTACCGACCTTCACAGTGCCTCTTCCTTGCTCACGCGGGCAGAGGGCCCACCCTGGACCGTTACGACATCACCGTGCTGCAACTGCCGTCCGCGCCGCACATCGACGTCGCCGTTGACGCTCACCAGACCGTCGGCGATGACGCCCTTCGCCTCGGCACCGGATTCGATGAGGTTGGCGAGCTTGAGGAACTGACCCAATCTGATCGATTCGTCGCGAATGGGGACATCGTGTGCGTCGGACATGGCTCCATCCTGTACTAGCGCGCCGTTCGCTGCTACCAACGAGTCACATCGACGAACGGAACCTCCGCAATCGCAGGCTGTTGCTCACCACGAACACCGAGGACAGAGCCATCGCGGCACCGGCGAGCATGGGGTTGAGCATGCCCGCAGCGGCCAGCGGAACGGCGGCGACGTTGTAGGCGAAGGCCCAGAACAGGTTGCCCTTGATGGTGCTCAGCGTGCGACGTGAGAGCCGGATGGCATCGCCGACGGCCCGCAGATCTCCTCGCACCAAGGTGAGGTCACTGGCCTCGATCGCCACATCGGTGCCGGTCCCCATCGCGAGGCCCAGGTCGGCCGTGGCCAGCGCGGCCGCGTCGTTGATGCCGTCGCCGACCATCGCGACGACCTTGCCCGACGCCTGCAACTCTCGAACGGCATCGACCTTGCCCGACGGCAACACGCCTGCGATGACCTGGTCGATTCCCACCTCGGCAGCGATGGTCCGGGCGGCGGCCTCGTTGTCTCCGGTCAGCACCACCGGAGTCAGGCCGAGTGCCCGCAGTTCGGCGACGGCCTGCTTCGAGGTCGGCTTGACCGAGTCGGAGACCACCAGCACCCCGCGGGCTTTGCCGTCCCACCCGAGCGCGACGGCTGTCCGGCCCTGATGTTCGGCGGTCTCGAAGGCGTCGGCCAACTCTGCCGGCAGGGGCATCGACCATTCGGCCAGCAATGTGCGACGGCCGATGACGGCAGCGCGCCCATCCACGACGCCCTGCACCCCCAGGCCCTCGAGGCTGGTGAACTCCTCGACAGCCGTGGACTGGGTCGAACCCGCGATGGCCCGGGCGATGGGATGCTCCGAACCCGATTCCAACGCTGCCGCCACGGCACGGACAACGTCCTCGTCCTCACCGTCGGCCACGTGCACCGAATGCAGAGTCATCTCGCCGGTGGTGACGGTGCCGGTCTTGTCCAGTACGACGGTGTCCACGCGTCGGGTGGATTCGAGAATCTCCGGGCCCTTGATCAGAATCCCGAGTTGCGCAGCCCGGCCGGTGCCGACCATCAGTGCGGTGGGCGTGGCCAATCCGAGCGCGCAGGGGCACGCGATGATCAGCACTGCGACCGCAGCGGTGAACGCTCCGGCTGCGGAACTGCCTGCACCGAGCCAGAACCCGAGCGTGGCGACCGAGATCGCGATGACGATCGGTACGAAGATGCCGGAGATGCGATCGGCCAAGCGCTGTGCCTGAGCCTTACCCGTCTGCGCATCCTCGACTGCCTTCGCCATCTGCGCCAGCTGGGTGTCCGATCCGATTCGGCTTGCCCGCACTACGATTCGGCCACCGACGTTGACCGTCGCACCGACCACGGCGTCGCCGATGCCGACCTCCACGGGCACGGATTCACCCGTCAGCATCGATCGGTCGACGGCCGAGGAGCCGCTCTCGACGGTGCCGTCGGTGGCTACCTTCTCACCCGGACGAACGACGAACAGATCTCCGACGGCCAACTGATCGATCGGAATCTGTTGTTCTTTAACACCTTTCAGGACGGAGACCGTCTTGGCACCGAGGTCCATGAGGGCGCGCAGCGCCGCCCCGGCCTGCCGCTTCGATCGACTCTCGAACCAGCGACCCGCCAGAATGAACGTGGTCACCCCCGCCGCGGCCTCGAGGTAGATATTGCCTGCGCCATCCGTCCGCGCGATCGTGAACTCGAACGGATGCGTCATACCAGGTGTGCCCGCGGTGCCGAAGAACAGTGCGTAGAGCGACCACCCCAGCGCCGCAAGGGTTCCCATGCTGACGAGGGTGTCCATGGTCGAGGTACCGTGCCGCAGGTTGGTCCACGCGGCACGGTGGAACGGTAGAGCCCCCCACACGACGACGGGAGCAGCGAGCGTCAGCGACAGCCACTGCCAGTTGGTGAACTGGAAGGCCGGGATCATCGCCATCGCGATGACCGGAAGGCTGAGCACTGCCGAGACGATCAACCGCTGTTTCAGCGGATCGGTAGGGAGTTCGTCCGCGGTCTCGGCGGCAGGCAGCGTGGCGGTGTAACCGGCGGCTTCGACGGCGGCGATCAGATCCTCGGTGGCCACGCCGTCACTGGTGACTCGCGCCTTCTCGGTCGCATAGTTGACCGTCGCCGATACCCCGTCGAGCTTGTTGAGCTTGCGTTCGATGCGATTGGCGCACGACGCACAGGTCATGCCGCCGAGGATCAGCTCTGTTTCCTGGCTCATGCCTGCCCCTCCTGTACCTCGATGGTGAATTCGGCTGTGTGCACGATGCCCCCGTGCTGGAAGTCCAGATAGAGCGCATATGTTCCCGCCGTGGGCGCGTCGACGGTGAAGTCGACCCTCGGGCCCGGCGGCCCTTCTTCGGGGTGTGCGTGCAGGTACGCCAGGTCGTCGGCCCGCAGTGCCACCAGATGTCCGTAGGCACCGAGGTACGGCTCGAGATCGGTGACCTCGCGTCCGTTCTGCTCGATCGCCATGGAAACGGTGGAGTTCGTGCCCGCGGTGACTGCACCGACGAGCGTCACGGTGTAACCGGCGACACTCGATGTCACATTCGGTGGACTCAGGGGCTGCGGCCGATACTCGCCGGGAACGGTCAGCTCGGCTCCGAGGGTGATGTTCTCACCGCCGGCCGGGGTGAAATCAGCGAACAGTCGGTACGGGCCGGGCGTAGTGAGATCGAGAGCCGTCGACCATGTTCCCGACGCGTCACGCATCGGATGTACGTGCTGGAAGTCCGTCAGATCGCGTCGCACGACAATGAGGTGCAGTTCCTTGGTGTGCATGTCGTCGTAGTCGGCCAGAGCAGCCCCGTCCGGTCCCCGGATGGTGAAGGCAACCGGTACGGCCGGGCCGGACTCGACGACGGATCGATCGAGCTCGAGGGTGTAGCCGTCCTGGGTGGCCTGGAGCCCGGCCGGAATCGATGTCTCCTCGTTGTGCTCGTCGTGACCGGTGTGTGACGCGGCCGCGGTTGCCGGGGCCGCTGGTCCGATCGTGTCGCCGACGAACAGTGCCGCGAGAAACAGAAATGCGATCCCCACGAAGAATCCGACGAGTTTGGTGGGGGCGTCGAGTTCCTGCCGTCCGAAGTTCATGACACTACCCTACCCCCCCAGGGTATCTAAGCGGTAGTTCCGAGGTGCATCTTGTAGCCGACGTGGGAGTCGACGAATCCGAGACGGGTGTAGAAGCGATGCGCGTCCGTGCGACGGACATCGGACGTCAGCTGCACCAAAGCGCATCCCCGCCGCTCGGCCTCGTCTATCGCCCACGTGATCAGCGCACCGCCGAGTCCCCGGTTGCGCCACCGAGCGTCCACTCGAACCGCTTCGATCTGCGCCCGCAGCGCTCCCCCGCGCGCCAGCCCCGGAATGATCGTCAACTGCAGTGTTGCCACCACCTCGTCACCGTCCACCACCACGACCTGGAGGTTCCGTGGATCCGACGAGATGTCATCGAGAGCGGCGCGATACCCGTCCATGTCGTCGGCGGACTCCCGCGTGACACCCAGCGGGTCGTCGACCAGCAATGCCACGATCGACTCCAGGTCCGACGCAACCGCCTCCCGCACGACGCACGTCGACCCGTCGGTCAGGTCGAATTCCGTCGGTGTCATTCGGGGGTGAATTGTCATGCGCACGACGGTAAATCATCCGCTTTGTAACGCGAATGACCCCGAGGACGAAATGCCGGGTAACCCACTGGCAACTGCAGTCGGGAAATTCGGTGTCGGGCCGTGAGCGATGGGGATCGAAAACATGATTGTTGGCAAGTCGAAGCGAGTGCGCGTTGCCTTGAGCGCGTTCGCAATCGGAGCACTCGGTGCCGGAGTGGTGATCGCCGCACCGTGGTCCACGTCGTCGACGACTACCGAAGCGTCCATCGAACTGGTGTCGACGGCAACGTGCTACGACATGGTCAGCATCGCCATCGGCGGCCGCGGCGACACGCCCCGCGAGGGCGTCAAGTGGCTCACCACACCCGACGGCGAACGACTGCCTGCCGCGATGTCCGGCGACTACTCCAGCGACTGGATCGACCAGGCCGTACGCGCGCCCAACAACGGCAACGTTGTTCCGGATTCGTACGCCGCGGTGTACGTCGAATACCCCGCCGATCTGTCGAGCTACGAGAACGCCGTACAGACCGGTGTCACCAACTCGCAGACCATCATGAAGTCCATCACGGCGTCCTGCCCCAAGACGCGATTCGCCATCGTCGGGTACAGCGAAGGTGCCGACGTCGCCCGCCGCACCGCCATGGAGGTCGGCAACCAGGTCGCCGCGGCCGACGGCACCTACGGAATCGTCGATCCCTCGCAGGTCGTCGGAGTCGTCATCTTCGCCGACGCCGGCCGCGTCTCGGGAGAAGGCCCCTTCCCCGGTGCCGAGAACCCGTTCAGCAACCCCGACGGTTTCGACACCAAGTACCAGAACGGCAACACCGCTATTCCCGGACAGGGCGCACTGCCCGGCACGTCCGGCGGATTCGGAGCGCTCGACGGCCGAGTGGCGTCCTTCTGCTCCGACGGCGACCTCACCTGCGCACTGCCGGAGAACACGTCACTGATTCACTTGGCCGCCAACGTCGGTCGCCAGGTCAATGCCGACGCGCTGCAGAACGAGCAGCTCACCCCCGCCACCGGTGCAGATCTCGCACTGGCCCTGGGGCGCATCGCAGTCAACGCCTTCAACGACATCGCCTCGCAGCCCAACTGGATGCAGAGCGACGAGACGTTCCTCGACGTGCTGATCAAGGTGTCCGAGCCCAACTACAAGCCCAGCACCGTCACCACTCCCGTCTCGGCCAAGGTCGACGGCGAGCAGGAGCCCATCGAGACCGGTCAGATGGTCGACCTCGTGTACCTGCCGCAGAAGATCTTCCGCGAGATCACCGGCTTCATCTCGTCCAACCAGAACACCGTTCCGGTGATCATGAACGATCCTTACGGCCTGACGTTGGGACCCGGATCGGGACACCACTTCGATTACTGGCGTGACGCCGATGCCGCCAACGGCAAGCCCTTGACCTCGGTGCAGTACGCCGCGGCATGGCTGACCCAGCTGGCAGAGCAGGCCAACAAGGGCGAGCCGGTGAAGACCAAAGAGGTTCAGGAGAAGGCCGGACGGGCAGCGATCGAAACGATCGTGGCACCCGCGACCACCTCGGCAACGCCGACTCCGACGGCCACGACGACCGCACCGGTCACGACCAGTCCCGCAGTGACCACCAGGGTTCCGGTTGCGCCTGCACCCGCCGCAGAAGCACCGGCACCGGCACCGGCGTCCGAGCCGGTCACAACCCCCGAGTGCACCGTCCCCGTCGAGGGTGAGACCCCCGTCGAGGGAGCGCCGCCAGTCTGCGTCACCACGACCGAGACACCCGCTGCAGTAGCTCCCGAGACTGCGGTTCCGACCACGACGGCGGCGGTTCCTGCACCGTAGGTGGACGGAAACTCGTAGTCCGCTACGAAGTTCCGCTCACGACGGTGGGTCTGCGCATCGACAGCGCGCAGGCACCCGTCATCACCGCAACAACCACGAGCCCGACCACCGACAACACCAGGTGGTCGGGCTCGCTTGTGCGCGTGGCGACTGCAACGTCCGAAGACAGGCCCGGCTGATAGCTCGCGGCGCACACCACCACCGGCAGAGTCATGGTGAACAGCGCGGGCAGCGAGAGTGCCAGTGAACCCGGTGAGGTCGTCAGAGCGGACACCACCACGTACGCGGCGACGAACGGCAGAATGAATTCCGTTCCTGTCGGCACCTCGAAGTAGCCCTCGACAACTCCCGCAACAGCGATCAGGAGCAGCACGCCCAGCCCGACATACAACTGCGGCCACCGGTAGCCGATACATGCTCCGACGATCAGCAGACCAACACCGAGAGCCAGCTGTGCACTGTCTTCAGCGGCCAGGCCGAACGATCCGAGCGCAGACGCCGCCAGTGCGACGAGCACCAGCAGCATGCGGCCGTCCCGCCCGGGGATCAGGAACGAGGCCAGCAACGCGACTGCCGTCACACCGGCGAGGCTGCCGAGCCAGACCACGCTCCCGGCGTTGTGACCGGCGGCAATCCAGCTCAGGAATCCCGCTGCGACGGGCAGTGGAATGCCGACCAGCAGAATTCGCCGGGTCTCGTACGGCTGTAGCTCCTCGCGGCGGTGCGCCAGGAACAGAGCAACAGCCGTGCCCGACGCGACGATCACCATCACTATCGCCCGCTGCGGGCTCACGTCGTCCTCGGCACCGACCACATCCCAGACGAACACGGGACCGTCGTTCGCCTCCAACAGCGCATCCAGTGCACCACCGAGCAGACCGGCACCGAGGACGGCAACTGCCAACGCGGCCTGTGCAGCGCGTTGCCGCCCCGCCAACACTGCAGCCGCGGCGAGTAATGCACCGGTGGCCAGTGCGCCGGCCCAGTGGCCGAGCAATCCGGTCACCATTCCGACGGTCTGGAACACGATGACGAGCACCGCTGCGATCGCCACGACGATCGAGGTGTGTGCGCTCGCACGTGCCAGCCCGACCGAGGCCACGCAGGCAGAAATCGCAACGACGGTCAGCCCGTTGACAATTGCCCAGAACGAACGGAATTCTGCGGTGGCGCTCAACAGGGAATCGAGCGGGCCGATGTCACTGATGGCATAGCCGACGACAAAACCGGCCAGGAGCATCGACAGTACTTTCATACTGCCGATCATGCCGTCAGCCGAATTTCACTCCCTGCGCCAGGGGCAGTTCGTTGGAGTAGTTGACGGTGTTGGTTGCGCGGCGCATGTAGGCCTTCCATGCGTCGGAACCGGATTCGCGTCCGCCGCCGGTTTCCTTCTCACCACCGAAGGCACCTCCGATCTCTGCGCCGGAGGGTCCGATGTTGACGTTCGCGATGCCGCAGTCCGAACCGGCGGCAGACAGAAAGCGCTCCGCTTCACGCAGGTCGGTGGTGAAGATCGACGACGAAAGTCCCTGCGGCACATCGTTGTGCAAGGCGATCGCCTCGTCGAGGGTCTCGTACGTCATGACGTACAGGATGGGCGCGAAGGTCTCGTGCTTGACGATGTCGGTCTGCGCGGGCATCGTCACGATCGCGGGCTGAACATAGAACGAGTACTCGTCGACCACGTTCACCCGCTCGCCGCCGACCACCACGGTTCCGCCGTCGGACACTGCGGTCTCGAGGGCTTTCCGATAACCCGAGAAGGCACCAGCATCGATGAGCGGGCCCACCAAAGTGTCACTGGCCAAAGGAGATCCGATCGACAGTGTCTCGTACGCCGCAACCAGCTTGCCGACCAGTTCGTCCGCGACCGAGGCGTGCACGATGACGCGTCGAAGCGAGGTGCAGCGCTGACCTGCCGTGCCGGCGGCCGAGAACACCAGTCCGCGCGTCGTCAGATCGAGATCGGCCGACGGCGTCACGATCGCCGCGTTGTTGCCGCCGAGTTCGAGCAACACCCGGCCGAATCGTTCGGCAACCCGCGGGGCCACGGCCCGGCCCATTCTCGTCGAACCGGTAGCCGACACCAGTGCGACGCGTGAATCGTCCACCAGCGCTTCGCCGGATGCGCGGCCACCGACCACCAACTGCGCGATCTTGGGGTCCACGCCTGCCGCAGCGGCAGCACGCTCGAACAGTGCCTGCACTCCGACGGCAGTCAACGGAGTCTTCTCCGACGGCTTCCAGATGACGGTATCGCCCGCGACGAGCGCGAGGGCGGTATTCCAACTCCACACCGCAACAGGGAAATTAAAGGCGGTGATGACGCCGACGACGCCGAGCGGGTGCCACTGTTCCATCATGCGGTGCCCGGGCCGCTCGGTGGCAATGGTGTTGCCGTAGAGCTGACGTGAGAGTCCGACGGCTAAGTCGCAGATGTCGATCATCTCCTGCACCTCACCGAGGCCCTCGGAGACGATCTTTCCGGCCTCGATCGACACGAGCGCGCCCAGATCTTCCTTGTGCACCCGCAGTAGTTCGCCCAGTTCGCGGATCACCTGACCCCGTACCGGGGCAGGCACCTGCGACCACGACACGAACGCGGTGTGCGCGTCGGCGATGACGCTCTCGACGTCGGCTGCGGATGCGGATGCCAGCGACGCCAGGTTTCCGCCGGTGATGGGCGAGCGCGCGACGATCGCGTCGGGTCCAGCGGGAGCGTCGAGCGCGATCGTCGCACCCAGCCGGTCGAGGATGGCGCGAGTGCGCACACTCAACTCGTCGTGGGTGATGGATGCAGACATGCGCGTACACCTTCCGTGGAGAGAACCGAACCGTCGGAGATCAGCCTACCGATGAGGGTCACAACCGTATAATTTCCTGCGTATTGGGCTTGCCTACGGAATATTAACGCGTATCTTCGACGTCATGACGCAAGTATTACAGCGCACCGGAGTGACGATCGACGCCTCCAACGTTCGCGACGTGATCGGTGAACACCTACTGGCCGACGGTTTCGAGCTTGTCCTCGACCTTGATGCCTCGACCGGTTCCACCCTGGTCGACGCCAGGGACGGCACCCGCTACCTGGACCTGTTCACGTTCTTCGCGTCCAACGCCCTGGGCATGAACCATCCGGCCCTGATCGACGACCCGGAGTTCCGGGCAGATCTGATGCAGGCGGCGATGAACAAGCCCAGCAACTCCGACATCTACACCGTGCCCATGGCCCGGTTCGTCGACACGTTCGCCCGTGTACTCGGTGACGATCGATTGCCGCACCTGTTCTTCGTCGAGGGCGGCGCACTGGCGGTGGAGAACGCGTTGAAGGTGGCGTTCGACTGGAAGTCACGCTGGAACGAAAGTCATGGTCAGGACCCATCACTGGGCTCCCAGGTGATGCACTTCGAGCATGCGTTCCACGGGCGCTCGGGTTACACGATGTCGTTGACCAACACCGACCCGAACAAGGTTGCACGCTTCCCGAAGTTCGACTGGCCACGAATCCCGTCCCCGTTCATCAGATCCGACGCGAACATGGACGAACTCGAGAACGCGTCGTTGGCGGCAGCCCGCCTGGCCTTCGAGGCCAACCCGCACGACATTGCCTGCGCCATCATCGAACCCATCCAGGGCGAGGGCGGAGATCACCACTTCCGGCCCCGCTTCCTGCAGAAGTTGCGAGACCTCTGCCACGAGTTCGACGCCTTGTTCGTCATGGACGAAGTTCAGACCGGTGCCGGAATGACCGGTACAGCATGGGAATTCCAGCAGCTCGACGTCGTTCCGGATATCGTCGCCTTCGGCAAGAAGGTGCAGGTCTGCGGCGTCATGGCCGGCGGCCGTGTCGACGACATCGACGACAACGTCTTCGCCGTCAGCTCTCGCATCAATTCGACGTGGGGTGGCAATCTCACCGACATGGTGCGGTCGCGTCGAATCCTGGAAGTGGTCGAGTCCGAGAAGCTCATCGACCGCGCCGGCAAGCTCGGGGTAGTGCTGCTGACCATGCTGGAGGAGTTGGCAACACGACACAACGTGGTCTCCGAGGTCCGCGGACGCGGTCTGATGTGCGCCTTCTCCCTGCCCGACGCCGCCACTCGCGACCGAGTGATCGAGCTGTTGCGTACCGAGGAACACGTCCTCGCCCTCGGCTGCGGCGACACCGCGGTGCGATTCCGCCCCGCACTGACGATCACCGAAGCCGAGCTGACCCAGGCCGTCCAGTCCATCGATCGGGTGCTGAGCATCCTCTGACGTTGTCAGGTAAATCTTGACAAACCGACCTCCTGTTGTCAGGCTGTTCCTGACACAGGAGGTCGATCATGGATCCCATCACCCTCGCCATCGAGGCCGATATCTCTGCTGCAACGCGGGCAGTCGTGACAGCAGCGGCCATCGAGGCCGGACGGGTTGCCGACGAGATCATCGGCACAGGTCCCCTGCCTGGAACACCGGAATGGGATGCCGAGCAATCGACCGACCTGCCCGCACGACGCAGCCTCGCGTGGCATCTGTTGAGCCTTCGTGTCCAACTGGCGGCGGGACTCGATGGCCTCGAAACCGTTGTGGTGCTGCGGGTTCAGGGTGCAACGTGGGCGACCATCGGCACTGCTGTCGGCATGTCGCGGCAGTCCGCGCACGAGCGGTGGGGTGCCCGATCGGCGGCCGTTCTCGATCCCGTCGGCGACGGACTGCCCGAGATCGTGCCGAACGACGACCCGACCTGAGCTACAGCAGCATCCTCGCAGCACCTGCTGCCACGGCGTCTGCTGCTCGCTGGAGTGCGGGCGAAGACAACGACCACTGCTGCCAGTACAGCAGCACGTCGTCGATTCCGTTGTCGTCGAAGCACTTCAGCGAGTCACGGGCCTGAAGGTCGGGGATCATGCCCCATCCGAAGCCGAGGTCGACGGCCCGCGCATAGTCCGCGGACGCCGGCACCAGATGACGCGGAGGCTCGTGCGGTCCGACACCGAAACGCTGTAAGTAGTTGTCCTGCAACCGGTCGTCGGCGTCGAAGACCACCACCGGGGCGGCACGTAGCGCCACGGCCGTGACCCCTGCAGAGAACCATCGTTCGACGAATTCAGGCGTAGCCGACGGCCGGTAGCGCATCGCACCGAGGCGTCGAACGGTGCACCCACGAACCGGATCGGCTACCGATGTTATTGCGGCGGAGACGATCCCGTCGTGCAGCAGTTGAGCGGTACGATCCTGATCTTGCCGATGCAGGTCGAAGGTCGTCTGGGACGACAGTGGCGCGAGCACAGGCAGTACCCAGGTCGCCATCGAATCCGCATTGACGGCAATGGAGACAGGAGCGGCGATTCCGTCGTCGGTCAGTTCGGCCCGAGTCTGGTCGGTCAAGGTATCGATCTGGCGAGCCAGTCGCAGCACTGCAATGCCGGATTGAGTGGCCACCACCGGTTTGCTTCGCTGCACCAATGTTCGCCCCAACGACTGCTCGAGCGACTTGATTCGCTGGCTCACCGCCGACGGCGTCACGTGCAGCGCCCGAGCCGCAGCCTCGAATGTTCCGCCGTCGACCACTGCTTTCAGGGCTCTGAGCTGCTCGATCTCCATCGTATGAAGGTACTCTAATCAATACTGAAAAACATGCGCTGGACCTTACTGTGGGGTCCTTCTAGCGTTACAGTCATGACATCGCTTGCCGCCGCACAATCGACCCTCACCGGATTGGGCGTCGGGCTCTCTCTCATCGTCGCCATCGGCGCGCAGAACGCGTTCGTGCTGCGCAAGGGCCTGCAGCGCACCCACGTGTTGCCGGTAGTGGCGGTATGCGCCCTGTCCGACGCGGTGCTCATTCTCGCCGGGGTGGCCGGCATCGGAGTTCTCGTCGACCGCTTTCCCGTCGCTCTGCGCGTGGTGACCGTCCTCGGTGCCTTGTTCCTCCTCGTCTACGGACTGATGGCACTCAATCGCGCGCGCACTCCCTCGACGATGACGACCGAGACGACCGGTGGCGGTTCACTGATCGCGGCCCTCGCCACCTGCCTGGCGCTGACCTGGCTCAACCCGCACGTCTATCTCGACACCGTGGTGTTCCTCGGTTCCATCGGCAACCGTCAGCCAGGAGACCTGCGTTGGTGGTTCGCCGTCGGCGCGATGCTGGGCAGCGTGCTGTGGTTCACCGCCCTGGGATACGGATCGAGGGTGCTCAGTCCGCTGTTCGCGCGACCGTTGGCCTGGCGAATCCTCGACCTCGGGATCGGGATCATGATGCTGACCCTGGCGGCACTGTTGGTGTTCGGCTGAACCTGGACACTTGATCCGCGGTACAACGAGTGATCTGATAGTCGCGGTAGACCGACCGCACGGTCTCGAAAACCCTGGAGGACTCCCGTGCCGTACCTCGGCCTGTTGATCATGCTGATGGCAATCTTCTGTCTGATCGACGTCATCACCGCCGACGACTCCGGCATCCGCCACCTCCCCAAAATGGTGTGGCTACTACTCGTCATCGTCCTGCCGTTGGCCGGCTCGATCGCATGGCTCGTCGTGGGAAGACCCGAAGGCGGCGGCATCTGGGGTGGCAGCGGTGCACCGCGCACCGCGTCGGCATACCCCGAGTACGACGCCAAACCCGGCCGGGCCGTCGCCCAGTCGCAGGAAAGCGACGAGGAGTTCCTCCGCCGCTGCCGCGCCCGCGCCGAGGAACAGCGTCGCATCGCCCGCGAACAGCGCAAGAGCGAATGAGCCAGCGGCCCACAGTGCACGCGGAATAACACCATGGCCAAGCTGACGACGTTTCCCGAACCGAGTTCCGCCCTGTCCGATCCCGCCGACCTGTTTCGCGAGTACCTACGCTTCTATCGCAGCGAGCTGGTTCGGCGAATCACTGCCCTGAGCGGCGATTCCCTGACCACCACAGCCGTTCCCTCGGAGTGGACCCCGCTGCAGATGCTGACCCATCTGGTGCACATGGAGCAGCGCTGGTTCGTCTGGGGATTTCTCGGCAGGGCGGTCGACGCGCCGTGGGGTGACGAGAAGGACGGCTCATGGCATGTGCCGGCCGACGTGGACGCCGAGACCCTGCTGACCAGGCTCGAGGTCGGTGCCAGTCTCACCGAGGAAGTACTGAGCACACACCGGATGGACGAATTGGCCACGCTCGGTGGGCGATTCACCGATGAGAGGCCGACTCTGATCTGGATCTGCTTTCATGTACTCCAGGAATACGCCCGTCATCTCGGCCACCTCGACGTCGCTGTCGAACTGGCCGGCGGGCCGAGAGGTGAGGGACCGGCATGAGAATCAACATCACCAGCGTCTTCGTCGACGATCAGAGCAAGGCGCTGACGTTCTACACCGAGGTACTGGGCTTCGTCGTCAAACACGATGTAGCCATGGGTGGCCCCGATCGTTGGCTCACGGTCGTCTCACCGCAGGATCCGGAAGGCACCGAGTTGCTGCTCGAGCCCAGCGGTCATCCTGCAACCGCACCGTTCAAGGATGCACTCTTCGCAGACGGCATCCCGTTCACGCAGTTCGCGGTGGACAGTGTTGCAGCAGAATACGATCGGCTCATCGGCCTCGGCGTTCGGTTCACTCAGCAGCCCACCGAGATGGGCCCGGTGATCACTGCGGTGTTCGACGACACCTGTGGAAACCTGATTCAGATCATCGCTCCGGCGAGCTGACAACTCAGACGTTCGCGTACAGATCGACGGTGGTGCCGTCGGGATCGTGCACGACGGCATAACGCTGCCCCCAGAACGCATCCCACGGCTGCAGGTGGCCGGTGTACCCCGCCTCGGTCACCGCTGCCCACGCCGCGTCCACTCCGGCGGCGGAACCGCAATCGAAGGCGAGCGCAACGCGATGACCGCCGCTGGGCGGCGTCCACGTCGGGTCGAAAGAGGTGATCGTGGAGGGCAGGTCGAACAACAACCGAACGCCGCCGAGATCTACCTCGACATGTTGCTCGGCATCGGCGTCGGCCGGAATATCCAGTCCCAGAACGCGATAGAACGCCAGTGCGGCAGCCATATCGGCGACGACTATTTCGATTCCTGCCAGACGTGGTTTCACGACGACAAGGCTAGCCGCGTCAGCCCCAGTTCGCGGCATTTGTCAGGCAGAAGGGATGCCCTGCCGGGTCGAGCAGTACGCGCCAGGTCTCACCCGGCTGGTCGTCGGGCAGCGTCGCCCCGAGTTTCACGGCGGCCGCCGCCGCGGCGTCGAGATTTTCGACGGCAAGATCGAAGTGAAACTGCTTGCTGCCATTGGCATTCGGCCACGGCGGTGGCTGATAGTCGTCGACGCGACCGAATCCGAGCGCACTGCTCGGACCCTGCAGCATCGCGTACTCCTGCTCCGAATGTACGACGCTCCAGCCCAACAACGACGACCAGAATCTCGCGCTGGCCGCAGGGTCTGCGCAGTCCAGGGTGACCATCTTCAGCGTGGCCACGGGTATCTCGGTCATGGTGATCCTCCTTCACAACGAATGTCGGACCAGACTCCTACACTGACGCCCGTGCCGGATAGGAAAAACGCGACAGCCACCCAGTCCGGCGTCCTGCGGCCGGATCAGCTGGCACAGTACGTCGACCTGGTACGGCTGCCGTGTGCGGCGGCGTTGGAACCGTGGGTCGAGAATTACTGGCAGCTCCAGTGGAATCTGCCACCCGGCACCTCGTACTGCAGTTCGACGCTCCCGCACCCGGCCTGCACGCTCAGCGTCGAACACGGCTGGACCAGAGAAGGCGTCGTCGACCCGGTGGTGGTGACGGGAGTGCTCACACGCCGCTTCGACGTCGTGCTCGCCGAATCCGGTTGGGTCTTCGGCGTCAAGTTCCGGCCGGGCGGCTACGCGGCCTTCACGGGAACGGTGGCTCGAAGCCTGCGCGACGTCCAGGTGGCCCCGCCCACTCCGTTCCGAGCCGACACCGTCGACGCATTGGCGGAACTGGGCGGACATCTGGATGCCGACCACTGCCGAACCGTCGTCGATGCGGTTCTCGCGCCCTATGCACCGGACGTCGAGCCGGAGTTCGAGGTCGTTCTGGCCATCATCGGGACCATGCTGGGCGATCGGACGCTGATTCGTGTCGCCCAGGTGGAAGAGCGGTGCGGGATAGGCACTCGGCGACTCCAGCGACTGTTCGAGCGTTATGTCGGAGCGACGCCCAAGTGGGTTCTCGGCCGCTATCGCATCCACGATGCTCTCAGTGAGCTCGACAACGGCTACTCAGGTCCCCTGGCAGACCTCGCGGCGCGATACGGCTGGTTCGACCAGGCGCACTTCACCCGTGAGTTCACCGAACTGGTGGGAATGCCACCGAGTTCGTATCAACTGTGAGTAACGCCTTCGTCACGCATTGGGACTTTTGCCGGTTCGTTTGGCACAGTATCCCGCGGTGCTCGGTAGTACCGGGCGGGGAACAGCAGCACAGAGGAAGAGTGGGCTCCAACGCATGATCAACATTCTTGTTGCCGGTGGTATCGCGTTGGCGGTCTCGATTCTGTTGACGCCGTTTCTCATCGCGCTGTTCACCCGACAGGGCTTCGGCCAGGAGATTCGCGTCGAGGGCCCGGCAAGTCACCAAGCCAAGCGAGGGACGCCGACGATGGGCGGCGTCGCGATCATCGTCGGTCTGTGGGCCGGCTATCTCGGCTCCCACCTCGTGGCGATGGGCGGCGACGGCCCGTCGGCGTCTGCCCTGTTGATCCTCGGTCTCACGACTGCTCTCGGCGTCGTCGGTTTTCTCGACGACTACATCAAGGTCCGCATGAAACGAAGCCTCGGCCTCAAGGCAACCGGCAAGTACGTCGGGCAGATCAGTGCAGCGGTGATCTTCGCAGTACTGGCGCTGCAGTTCCGCAATGGGAACGGGCTGACGCCGGGCAACGTCGAACTCTCGCTTGTGCGCCAATCGACGTTCTTCACGATGGCCCCGATCGTTTTTGTGCTGTTCTGTGTATTCCTCATCGTCGCGTGGTCCAACGCGGTCAACCTCACCGACGGGCTCGACGGTTTGGCGGCAGGATCGATGACCCTCGTCCTCGGCGCGTACACCGTGATGACGTTCTGGCAGTACCGGCAGTCGTGCGCGACCAACTCCGTTGCCGGGTGCTACCAGGTGCGCGATCCACTCGACCTCGCCGTCGTCTGCGCCGCCGCTGCAGGTGCCTGTATCGGCTTCCTGTGGTGGAACGCCGCCCCGGCCAAGATCTTCATGGGCGACACCGGTTCGCTCGCCCTCGGTGGACTGCTCGCAGGCCTGTCGATCGTGAGCAAAACCGAGCTGATCGCCGTCGTCTTCGGAGCTCTGTTCGTAGCCGAAGCTGCGTCGGTTGTCATTCAGGTCGCCTCGTTCAAGAGCACCGGCAAGCGGCCGTTCCGAATAGCGCCGATTCACCACCACTTCGAGTTGGGCGGCTGGGCGGAGACGACGGTCATCATCCGGTTCTGGCTCTTCGCCGCGATCGCATCGGCATTGGGGCTCGGGTTGTTCTACAGCGAATTCCTCGCGGCCGTCGGCTGACCTCTACGATTTCGATATGACCGACGAACTGTCTCCGGTGGCCAAGGTCGATGCTCTCGCCGCCGAACTCGAACAACTCGATGCTCGACGCGTCGCCATCGGGGTCGAGCTCGTCAACCTTCAATTCGGCCTCGACGGAGATGCCAAGATCCGCGCGACGGAGGTCTTTCACAGCGACTACCTGGAACGCCTCTTCTCATTGGTCGACGAACTGCGCACCGACGAATAGCTCCGGCCTCGCTACACAGCGTCGGGGTCCGAGCGCGACACCACGGTCAGCCGGAAGTCTCGCAGCGACAGAGTGAGTGCGGCCAACGCTGCAATCGCTACTCCACCGATCGGAAACACCAACCACGGATTGCCGATGGTGGGAGCGAAGGTCGACGGGACCTCTTCATCACCGAGATACGGCACAAACACTGCGTCTGTCTCATACGTTTCGGCCACGTAGGTGTCCGAAACTGAACTACCGATTGACGTCCAGCCGAAGTCAGCTGCAGGAGGCGAGTTGATCTCGATGCTGAACGGATGCTCCCACGACCAATTCGACGCCGCTTCGGTTGGTTGCGGCGGCCAATGCGTCCAGGCGAGTGCACTGCCGGCTCCGAGCGTCGCACCGATCACGACCAACAACGCGAACAAATCGATGCGACTGCGCTGGCGATCCTGGACGAGACGCAGACCCGTGTCGACGAGGAACGACGCCGCCACCAAGCCGATTGCCAGTCCGGCACCGACGAGATAGAAGGTGACGGGAAACCAGCTCGGGCGGATGTACTGAACACCGATACCTGGCGCACCGTCGGACGGCCCGGCGACAGCGACATGCCATACGACCGCCGCCGAAGCTCCGACCGCCGCGCCGACGGCGGCAAGCACCGCGACGAGCGCTTTACCGGATGGCCTGTCCACGATCGGGACTCTACCCACGACGGAAACTCGGTGGTGTCGGAGGGAAACTCACGTTACGGTGTTTCGGTGAGTTCACCCGAGGCATCCAGATTCGAGCTACCGGCACCCCGGTAGCTCGACAACCGAAGCACTCGATCACGACACGTTCGGTGAGCACCCGTGTGCCGGTCCATTTTGTCCTGGACCCGTCTCACATTCGGAGAACCCTCCATGCCACCGCTCGTATTCTTGCTGTCCACAGCTGTTTTCGCGCAGGGAACGTCAGAGTTCATGCTGGCCGGACTGCTGACCGACATCGCCACCGATCTCCACACAACGGTCCCCCGCGCTGGATTGCTGACCTCGGCATTCGCCATCGGCATGATTGTCGGGGCACCGGTCATGGCCGTAGCGACACGGCAGTGTCCACCGCGCCTGGCCCTGTGCTCATTCCTGGCGACCTTCATCGCGATGCACGTACTCGGCGCATCGACCAACAGCTACGCGCTCCTGTTCGTCTCGCGGGTAGTGGCCGCATTCGCCAACGCCGGTTTCCTGGCACTCACCTTGGCCATGGTCTCGGCGTTGGTCACACCCGATCGCCTCTCTCGCGCCGTCGCCACGATCCTTGCCGGCACCACTCTCGCACTCGTTGTCGGCGTTCCGTTGGGCACACTCGTAGGATCACTTCTGGGTTGGCGTGCGGCACTGTGGGCTGTGGCGTTGCTGTCGGTTCCTGCGCTCGTCGCCGTGGCATTGGCTGCACCCGCCACCCAGGAGGTGCGAGCCATGGGTTCGCTGACCACCGAATTGGCTGTCCTGCAACGACGCTCAGTGCTCCGGGTCCTCGTTCTCTGCGTTATCGTCAACGGTGCCACCTTCTGTTCGTTCACCTACTTGGCTCCCGTCGTCACGGAACGAGCGGAATTGCAGACAGCGATGGTGCCGGTAGTGCTTGCGTTGTTCGGGATCGGCGCTCTGGGTGGAGTCTGGACCGCAGGCAGGTACGGTGACCGGCACGCGAGGAGAATCGTGTCGTTCGGTGGCACAGCGCTTCTCGTCGGTTGGTGTCTGTTCGCGTTTGCGTCGCAGTGTCCGGCTACTGTGCTGTTCTTCAGCTTCGTGCAGGGAGGGCTGTCGTTCGCCCTCGGCAGCACACTGGTGAGCCGAGTGATGCGCAACGCGGTCGGTGCGCCGACAATGGCGGGCTCGTTCGCAACAGCGAGCTTGAACATCGGTGCTGCCGCCGGGCCTGCTCTCGGCGGAGTGGTCTACAGCTCGGCACTCGGACCGATCGGGCCACCAGCCGCCAGCGCAGTCTTGGTGGGTACAGCTCTTGTGGCATCTGTTCTGTTGACCTGAAGCGTGGTTGAGGTTCTACTGTCGTTTTCATGAACTCACAAGCACACCGACAACCACGACCGATGCAGCCACCCGAGCGACAGCCGATCGGATTCTGGACCGCCCGCGCCGGCGACGCCATCCGAGCACGTACCCGCGGCGCCCTCCACGACATCGGTATCACTCAACCCGAATGGTGGCTCCTGCATCAGATCTCGCTGCACCCCACAGGGGCCGACAGGGAAGCGACGATCGAGAAGATCGGCCACAACGATACTCCGGAGGCAATCGTCGAGGCACTCGACTCCGCACGTGCGAAGGGCTGGATCACGGAGTCCAATTCACGCGTGACATTCACCCCGGACGGCAAGGAACAATTCCGACGTGGGGCGGACGTTCAGCAGATGCTGCAGGACGAACGTATGCAGGGCATCGGTCAGGACGAGTTCGTCACCGCAATTCAGGTGTTGCAGAGAACAATCCAGAACGTCGGGGGCGACGCCTGGCATTGGTGAGATCAGCTGCGTCGAATGCGGCCGACCGATACCGCAATCGCCAGTCCCAGAAGTGCACCGAGAACAGGCAGGCCGAATACCAGGAGCATCCAATCGGGCGCACCCTGGTACTGCTCGTCGCCGACGAATGCGTAGTTCACCCGCTGCGGCTGGGGCTCCCACAACAGATAGCCGACCGCACCGACGAGACCGACCGAAAAACCGATCAGCGTGAACAACTTACGCATCCGGGTGCGCCTCTCGGGCAGCTGTTGCGAATGCGGCCATACTCGGGAACCTCATGTCGAAGCTGTATTCCTCGGACGGTTCCGGCGTCGCACCCCATCCGGGGCGATCGTGCCGCCGATCGATCCACACCGACGCGAGGCCATGACGTTTCGCCGGTACGTGATCGTGGAACAGACTTTGCGCAACGTGCAGTAGACGCGACCGGGGCACGCCCAGGTTATCGAGAACTCCATCGATTGCGTCGAAGTGGTTGTCGGCAGGCTTGTACGCCCCGACATCCTCGGCCGTGACGATGGCGTCGAACTGAACGCCGAGACGGCGGTTGCTACCCGCAAAACCGTCGCGGTGAACGTTGGACAGTATGACCAGCTTGTACCGCTGGGCGAGCGACGCCAGCGCGTCGGCCGAGTCCGCGAAAGCCGGCCAATCCGGGACGGATGCTCCGAGCTTGTCCGCCCAGTCGGCCGAGACAGAAATCCCCAGTGTGTCACCGGTCCTCACGAAGGCCTCGGCGAGAATTCGGGGATAGAGGGCGGCGGGAGAATCTCGCTGCGCCCCAGCTTCGTTGGGGCCATAGGCCGTGAGCAACTCGTCGTCCGACAGCTCCGAGCCGGCCTCCTGCGCCCACGCTCTGAGCACCTCGAGAATGCCGGCTTCCCAGTCGATCAACGTCCCGTAACAGTCGAAGCTCAGCACGTCGTAGTCGGCGAGATTCATGCGACAGCGCTCCTAGCGAAAATCAATGGCGGACGACAAGTCGTGCCGATACCGTCTGCAGGTCATGAGCATCGTACTGCGATTTACAGGCCCTCGACCGGGTATCGGTCGTCGGGTCGGCCCAGTGCACCGCTGAAGTCCAGACGTCGGACACGGTCGAGGGATCCCATCCGTCGATCGACAGAGGACACTCACATGACCAGCTATATCTCCAATTCCCAACTGATTCAGGATCTCTCGATCCGCGACTTGACCGACCCGGACCAGGGCCCACACGCGATGCAACTCCTGTTGACCGCAGTGGTCGAAGATCTCACACACATGTGGGACACCGATACCGAGGTTCTCCGGCTCAGTGCCGTTGTACCGGTGCAGGACAATTACGACAAGCTCGGATTCGGTGCCGATGCTGTGACCCGCGACCGACGGTATTCGCGCTACCTCGGTCCCAACGTGATGCTGCGCAGTCACACATCCGCATACATCCCGTGGATACTCGAGCAAATGGACGGCGCATCGGATGTCGATCGACTCGTCGTTCTGCCCGGTCTGGTCTATCGGCGCGATGCCATCGACCGCACGCATGTCGGTGCGCCGCATCAAGTCGATCTGTGGCGATTGGTATCCCGGCCCGACCTCACCGATCAAGACCTGTCCGCCATGATCGAGTCCGTTGTTCGATCGGTCCTTCCCGACGCCGAGTGGCGGGCAGTGCCCGCGGACCACCCGTACACCTGGGGTGGCCATCAGATCGACGTGCGCAACGGCGACGCCTGGATGGAGCTCGCCGAGTGCGGCTTGATCTCGCCACAATTGTTGCAGCGCAGTGGCCTCGACCCGACTCGGTGGTCCGGCCTCGCACTCGGAATGGGGTTGGACCGCGCGTTGATGCTGCGCAAAGGGATCGACGACATTCGTCTGTTGCGCGCCGAAGATCCTCGAATTCGAAGCCAGATGCTTCACTTGGAACGGTGGCAACCGGTGTCCTCCATGCCGCCCATTCGTCGTGACATTTCTGTCGTGGTTCACGAGAGCATCGACGGCGAACTCCTCGGTGATGCAATTCGCACCGCATTGGACGGGGACGGTGAACTACTCGAATCCGTGGAGCTACTCTCCGTCACAACCTATGAGGATCTGCCCGACGCAGCCCGCGTCCGACTCGGCCTCGCTTCCAACCAGGTCAACGCTCTGATACGTATGACGCTCCGGCCTATCGGACGCACTCTCACCGACCGAGAGGCAAACCTGCTGCGCAACAGAGTGTATCGAGCAGTTCACATCGGTCCCGTCGGAGAGCTGATCGACGGTAGAGTTCTTCGTGACAGTCGATCGGCTCACGATGAAAGGCAGAACCCATGAACATGGGCGAAGACGCCGAGGTACGCAACGTCGTCGACGCCCTGAGCAAGATTGACAAGCCCTGGCAACCGCACCGACTCGCCAGCATCAACGACTACGACGTCAAGGTGGTCAAACTTCTCGGCGAATTCGTCTGGCACACGCACCCGGACACCGACGAGATGTTCTTCGTCCACAGCGGAGAACTCACCATCCAACTGCGTGACCGCGACGTCGCACTCGGGCCCGGTGATGTTTTTGTCGTCCCGGCAGGCGTCGAGCACTGCCCCAAGGCAGCCGAAGAGGTGTCGGCTCTGCTGTTCGAGCGATCGGGCACCGTCAATACCGGCGATGCAGGCGGCGACAGGACCTCGCAGGTCAAAGAGTTGTGACGGCAGTTCTGCTGCGTCCGGCTGTTCGGTCCGACGCCGAGTTTCTGTTCTCCATGGCGTCGGACGTCGAGGTAGTTCGATGGGTTGGCGACGGAAACCCATGGAGTAGAGAGTATTTCGACCATCGACTTGCGCTGGCACTGAACGCGACGGGCAGCCACGAGCCGGACGTGCAGAAGTGGTTCATCGGGACTACCGAGGAGCCGGCGCGTGTTGGGTTGCTCAGCACCATTCGTCGATCCGACCACCTGGAGGTCGGCTATTGGGTACATCCGGACCATTGGGGTCTCGGCTACGCAGGCAAGCTTCTCGTTCACGCGCAGGAGCATGCGTCCGGTCTACCGTTGGCAGCGCAGGTGTATCGGGAGAACGGAGCATCTCGTCGGGTTCTCGAGCGGGCCGGGTTCGCACTCGTCGACGATGGAGATCCCCTCACCTACGGGCGTAATCCGGTGCCCTGACTCACCACGTCCTGACAGGCCGGGGACGAACGGTGGTGCGGCCGGTCGTGACGCCACGCACCATCGGGCGCATCAGAAATTCGTGGGGAAACCCGGGATCGACAGCGCTGACTGCATGCAGTTGGTCGAGTTGCGATCGGTCGAATACGACATCGAGAGCAGAGATGTTCTGCTGCAACTGTTCCAACGTCCGCGCCCCGATCAGCGAACTGACGACCGACGGATGCCGAAGGGTCCATGCCAACGCCACCTGAGCAGCGGTGACTCCGAGTTCGTTCGCGACGTCGACGACGGTATCCGCAATCTCGAGCCCACGCACGGTCAACGTTCCGTTGGCCTTCGCGTGATCGCGACGAGTCCCTGCTGGACTCGCGGAACCGACCGCCACAAGGTCTGCGGCAGTGTATTTCCCCGTCAGCACCCCACCGCCCAGTGGGGCCCACGGAACGACGCCGATGCCCAGACTCGCTGCCATCGGCAGCAATTCCCGCTCGGTCGTCCGTTCGATCAAGCTGTACTCCACCTGGAGTGCCGCAAACGGCGGCCAACCGCGTAGCTCCGCTGTGGTCTGCATGCGCGCGACTTCCCATGCCGGTGTATCCGAAATGCCGATGTACAGAACCTTTCCCGAACGGACCAGCTCACCGAGCGAGGCGATGATCTCGTCACCGGGCGTCATGCCGTCCCAGGCGTGCAGGTACAGCAGGTCTATGTAGTCGGTGCCGAGATTCCGCAGGCTTGCTTCGACGGACCCGCGCAGACTCTTTCTACTGCCCCCACCCGCATTCGGATCCGACGGATCACGCGTCGCGGCATATTTCGTGGCGACGACGACCGAATCACGGCGGCCCCGGAGAAATCGCCCCAGGTACTGCTCGGACTGGCCGTCGGTGTAGATATTGGCGGTGTCGACCATATTTCCGCCGGCATCGAGGTAGGCGTCGAATATTCTTCTCGAGTCGCCCTCGTCTGCACCCCAGCCCCAGGCGGCTCCGAATGTCATCGCTCCCAGCGAGAGTGGTGATACTCGAAGACCGGAGCGGCCCAGCAATCTGTACTCGTCCATGCGTGTCATCGATCATGTCTCCTTCGTGTGCGGTCCTACTCACCGTCCTTGCCCCGTCGGGAAACGGGAAGGACAAGATCATCCTGGGAAGGGCGATACCAGGCTGATCGCACCGAAGTGGCATACCGTGGATCGGGTGAGTACTCGGTTGGGTCGAAACGAACTGGCAGCATTTCTGCGTGCCAGGCGTGAGGCGCTCAATCCGTCGGATGTCGGTCTACCACCACGGATAGGTGCCTCCCGGACACCCGGTTTGCGGCGTGAGGAGGTCGCTGCGTTGGCTGGAGTGAGCGTGGACTACCTCGTTCGGCTCGAACAGGCGCGGGACGTTCGGCCATCCGCCCAGGTGGTTCAGTCCCTGTCGAATGCGCTCAGACTGTCTCCCGATCAGACCGGCTACCTGTTCTCGCTCGCCGGCCATCGCGCACCGGAGCGGGCCTCCGCCCACGAGGTGCCCGACGGCATTCAGCAGCTGATCGACGACGTCGCCCCGTTGCCGGCGATGGTGCTCGATCACCGGCTCGACATCCTGGCCACGAACGACATGATGGCCGCATTGCTGCTCGACATCGACCGACGACCCGTCGTGGACCGCAACGTTCTTCGAATGTGTTTCCTGGACACCCGATTCGATGGATTCTACGAGGCTCGTGATGATGTCGTTCGGGGTGCAGTGGCCGACCTTCGCGCTGCCTGGGTGAACCACTCACACGACGCGAAGTTGGCAGCGTTGATCGAGGAGCTCGAACGAGGGAGCACGGAATTCTCCCGCTACTGGCAGTCCCGGGAAGTGTCCGTGCGGAACCGAGGTGACAAACCGATGCGGCATCCACTTGTCGGGCAGATCACCGTGACATTCGATGTCCTCACCCCACTCGGCGACCCGGACCTGCGGCTCATCGTCTACCGTCCGGCAGACGCGCAATCCCGTTCTGCGTTGGACGAACTCGGGCGTCTGCGCACGCAGCAATCGCAGCGACACCTGCACACCATCTGAATCCGACTGTGCCGGGCACAGAAAGTCGGGTGTGCGCTCCCGTTTTTCCCTATCGTTTCCCTCAGAACGAGGGAAGGTCTGGCGGCACATGCTCGAACGATGGAACGCAGCACTCGACTACATCGAAGACAATCTCGACCACGAGATCGAAACGACCGAGCTCGCCCGCATCGCGCTGACATCGGAATACCACTTCCGGCGCGTGTTCTCGGCTCTCGCCGGGATCCCGCTGTCGCTGTACATCCGACAACGCCGAATGACATTGGCAGCAGCGGAGATCCTCGACGGACAGGGCGTACTCGACGTTGCGACCAAATACGGTTACTCGGCAGATGCATTCACCCGAGCCTTCCGAGATCTGCACGGCGTCACACCGTCTCAGGCACGCCGACCCGGAACCATCCTTCGTTCCCGACAAGCAGTGGCATTCCACCTGACCATCGAAGGACGAAGCACCATGCGATACCGCATCACCGACCTGCCGCCATTCCACATCGTCGGCAAAAGCACCCGAATCCCACTTCGGTTCAGCGGCGAGAACACCGCAATGACCGAATTCCACCGAAGCCTGGCCCCGGGAACCGGCGACCGACTGCGTGAACTCGCCGACCTGCCCGAACTCCCCCAGATCCTGTTCGTCAGCGACAGCTTCGAACCCCACCGCGAGGACGGCAGTCTCTTCGACTACTACTTCGCCGTCGCCACCACATCGCCCGCACCACCCGAATGGAACACCCTCACCGTCCCCGCATCGACCTGGGCGGTATTCGAAACACGCAGCGATACCGCACTCGCCCCCGCCCTCCAACAACTCTGGGCCGACGCCTTCGGCGAATGGTTCCCCTCCAACCCCTACGAAGCAATCCCTGGACCGGAAATTCTCACGGTCACCGAAAACTCCCCCGACTGGTCCTCGGGTGCGGGAGAACTGTGGATCCCGATTCGACGAAGCCACTAGCCATTGCGTCCGTTCTTCTCGCACACCCCATTCCCCCGGCAGTCAATGTGACCTTCGGTGGCCTTTTCGGGGGTCAATGGCACATCGAGTGGACTGCATGATCCGGGCCGTTGAAATCAAGAAGGCCGGCGAGCCAAGATCGTCGTCAGGTCGGCCAGGGCTGAAGTTGCCGCAGTCAGTGCTCGACGGCCGTCCGGGGTCAGTTCGTCGAGCGCATCGGAGAGCACCTGAGAGCTGACCGCGTCATATTCGGCCAAGAGGTGCACTGCTTTCGGTGACGCCGTGAGGGCCGCTCCGCGCAAGTCGTCCGACGAGACCGATCTTTCGACGAGTTCGGCGTCAACCATCGCCTTGATCAAGTTGCTCACGGTGGATCGAGCCAGGTTCAGGTGTGCGGCGAGGCTCCCCGGGCTCATATACGGCTCAGCGGCGAGGGCTCTCATGACCTCGATATGCGAATCGGGGATGTCGGGTAGTTGGGCAGCTTCTCGCGTCGCACGAAGCAGCGACCGTCGCAGCGGTCCCAGTTGTCGACCGAGTTCGATCGCGGTGGAGTGCATCGTTCGATACTCCCACATATAGTTTTGCCGCAAACATAGTTTTGTGACAAAATGGCTACATGAGCGCAGATACCACCGTCCACAACCCTGTTCCGACTCAAGACCTCAGCGGCATAGTCGGACACCGCTTCATCTACACCTACGCGAACAACTGGCAGTACGAGATGTACGTCAAGAACGCGACCACCATCGACTACCGCATCCACACCGGCATGGTCGGCGGACGATGGGTCAAGAACCAGGAAGTCGATCTCGTCCAACTCGACGACGATGTCTACAAGATCTCCTGGAACGAACCCACGGGAACATCCGTCGTCGTCAACGTCATACCCGGTAAGCGTCGTCTGCACGGCACGATCTTCTTCCCTCAGTGGATCGAGCTGGACGGTACGAAAACCGTTCTGTACCAGAATGATCATCTCGACGAGATGCGCGCCTACCGTGATGCCGGACCGACCTACCCCATTTACGTGGTCCCCGAATTCGCCCGAATCACTCTGTTCGAGCACGTCGGCATCGACGACGAGACGATCGTCTCGGTCGCGCCCAGCGATCTGCCCGACGGATTCGCCGACCGAACGAACTGACGTGGGCCCCGAGCTGATCTTCGTCGCACATCTGTCGGTCACCGTGGGCGAACCGATCGACGTGGGCGAGGTGGTCGACGGTCACCGTCGCCTCGTGCCGATCCTCGGCGGTACTGTCGAGGGCCCTCTACTGCGCGGCCGAGTCCTGCCCGGCGGAGCGGATCACCAGATTCTCCGCACCCCCACACTCACAGAACTGGACGCCCGATACGCGCTCGAGACCGATGCGGGCGAACGAATCGCCGTACACAACATCGGCATGCGAAGTGGTGCCGAAGAGGACATCGATGCACTTGTCCGCGGTGAACATGTGCCCCCCGAGCGCATCTACTTCCGAAGCCAACCACGCCTGTCCACCGCCGCGAGCCGCCTCGGATGGATGAACGAACGACTGTTTATCGGATCCGGCCAGCGATTGCCGAACTCCGTGGAGCTGGACGTGTATCAGGTCACCTGAGCGGTGCGGTGGGGTGCACTCGATGTCACCTTCGGTGGCCTTTTCGACGGTCGATGTCACATCCAGTGGGCTCGAGGGCGGTCAGGTGAGGGACTGCCCGTAGACGTGGGTCACGGAGATCGTCACCAACACTCGTCGGTCGGCGACCATGACTGCTCGGTATTCGTTCCAGTCGGGATGCTCGCCGGCCGCGGCGCGGTAGTAGTCGACCAGAGCCTCGATTTCGGGGCTGTTCGGTGACGTACCCGGGCCGGTGAGGGTGACGGTTCCTTCCGCCGTTGCCCATGCCGTGCCGTCGGCGTTCGTCACTTCGAGAGCCGCACGTGGATCTCGGCGCAAGTTGGCCGTCTTCGCTCGTCCTTCGGTCACCGAGATCCGGATGGTGTCGGCGGCGCGATCGTAGAACGGCGTCACCGGCGACAGCTGCGGAAGTCCGCTCGACTTGATGGTGGCCAGCACGCCGATTCGGCTCTGCTCGAGAAGGTCGTGTGGATCGAATGCGCTGTCGGTCATTGATTCCCCTCAGGTCGTGTGGACAACTCGGCCGCGTATGCCCCGATTGCTCGACGATATTTCCCCGTCGCCGGGTTCGCGGCCTGAAGTGCACTTCGTAGCGCCTGCGCCGCATCCCCGATATCCCAGAGGGTCAGCGCCACGAATGCGTCACGTGCAGAGATGTATTCGTTCGAGAACTCGAAATCTCGCAGCACCTGAAGCGCTTCGTGCAATCGCCCCACGTTGCGCAATGAGCTCGCTAATTGGATCCGGGCTTGATTCTCCCGGTCGCCGTCGAGACCAGCTGACAGGGAGGCTTCGTACAACGGGACCGCACCCGCTTCGTCGCCCAAGAAGTCTGCGAGCGATGCACGCTCGAACAGCACTCGAGCATCCGAATACGCTGTGGCCGAGAACAAGTGCTCCATCTCGACTCGCATCCGGACGGGGTCGGCGTCGTCTGCGTCGCGCCAGAACGCCGCTACCGGGTCCACGTTGTCTCCTCCTGTCGTCACGTGCTCCATCGTCGCAGACACCGCCTAGTCTCGACAGATGGATGTGGAACTGTCCCTTCTCAAGTTGCTGGTGGAAATCGACCGCAGTGGGTCGATGACGGCCGCTGCCGAACGGCTCATGTTCACCCCTTCAGCGGTGTCGCAGCAGGTCAAGAGGCTCGAAGCCGTCGTCGGAACCCCCGTCCTCGAGCGACACGCGCGCGGAGTGCGCCTCACCGAGGCCGGTAGGCTCGTAGCCGGGAGAGCGTCCGCGATCGACACGCAACTGTCTGCCCTGCGCGCCGACCTCGACGATCTGCTCGACGCCCGCAGCGGCCACGTCACCCTGGGCGTCTTCCCTTCCTTCGCTGCATCTCTTCTGCCTGATGTCATGGGCGCATTTCGCTCGGCGCACCCGGGGATCGAACTGGGCATACGGTCGTCACGACTGCGCGACCTGCACGCCATGCTGCTGGGACGTGAAGTAGATCTGTCCTTGGCATGGGACTACCCGGAATTGCCGATGGTGGTCGACGACGTCGAGACCGAAGTCATCGCCGACGACGCCACGGTCCTTCTCGTTCCAGCGGGTTGGTCGCGCGGAGGTCCGGTTCTGCTCGAATCGCTCGCAGACGAGCAGTGGATCGTCCGCGCATCGCAGCACCCCATCACCTCGATATTCCGATCATCCTGTCGCAAAGCGGGTTTCGAGCCGAGGGTCCTGGTCGAGTCCAACGACTACATGGAGTCTCAGGCAATGGTGGCCGCCGGGCTGGGACTCACCGTGGCACCCGCCATGACCACTCGCTATCTGCGCGACGGCGTCGACTCCATCGCCCTGGACGACCTGTCGAGGCGTCGAATCCTGCTGTGCCGGCTCGATCAACGAACGCCGTCACCCGCCGCACAGGCCATGCGATCGGTTTTGGTCGCATTGTTCCAAGCTATGAATTCGGCTTAAGTCAGATGTAAGAAGCAGTCTCTGGTCTTCACGCTCGCGGCCCGGCAAGGTATGCCACAGGTCACAACGATGACCGAGTCCGCAACGGTGCGGACGTGAACACCTGGAGACATCGTGACATCCGGACATTCCGCAGACACCGCTACCAACACCGTCGACCTGGTGATACTCGCCGGGGACGGCATCGGTCCCGAGATCAGCGTCTCGACGGTCTCGGTCGTCGAGGCCGCGCTCGCACGCAACGGCATCAGCGCTACGTTCACCGACGGCACCATCGGATTCGACGCACTTCGCGCATCAGGGACGACGATGCCCGACGCAATCGTCGACCTCGCACGCGCAGCCGACGGCGTCGTCCTGGGCCCGGTGTCCCATCTGGACTATCCCCCGACCTCGGAGGGTGGCGTCAACCCGTCGGGAATTCTGCGGCGAAAGTTGGACCTGTACGCCAACATCCGTCCGGCCAGGACCGTTTCGGCTCTGCCGAATCCGCTCAACAAGAGTTTCGACCTCGTGATCGCCCGAGAGAACACCGAGGGCTTCTACGCCGATCGCACCATGTTCGCAGGTGGAGGCGAATTCATGCCGACAGAGGACCTTGCCCTCGCCATCCGAAAAGTGACTCGACACGGTTCCGAACGGATCGTTCGCCGCGCCTTCGAGCTTGCACAGACGCGTCGATCGAAGGTCACAGTGGTACACAAGGCCAACGTTCTCAGGCTGAGCGACGGGCTCTTCCTCGAGGCGGCCAGGGCCGTCCGGCAGGACTTTCCCGACGTCGACTACGAGGAGCTGTTGGTGGACGCAGCCGCCGCATTGCTCATCCGTCGACCGGAGTCGTTCGACGTCATCGCCACCACCAACATGTTCGGGGACATCCTGTCCGACGAGGCGACCGAACTCTCGGGCAGCTTGGGGCTGGCAGCGTCGCTCAATGTCGGCGACAGTCATGCCGTTGCGCAAGCCCAGCACGGATCGGCGCCCGATATCGCCGGGCGAGGAATCGCCAACCCGGCATCCTTGATCGGTTCTGCAGCCATGCTCCTGGACTGGATCGGTCAGCAGCGGGGCGACGAAAGACTCTCTGCAGCCGGACGATCGATTCATCGTGCCATCGACGCAGGCGTGGGCAGGCCCGAGACGCGCACCGCGGACCTCCACGGAACCGCGACCACCGAGCACTTCACGCGCGCGGTGATCGAGCATCTCGATTCGGAGAACTGAATCATGTTGGCAGTACTCGGATTCTTGTCTCTTGCATCCTTCATGCTGGTCGTCATCAAGAAATGGGCGACGGCGCTCGTAGCCGTCGTCACCATCCCCATCGCCGTTCTGCTGATCAGCGGTCAGGGCGCAGCGCTGCCCGACATGGTGGCGGAGGGTATCGAAACCGTCGCCCCCACAGCAATTCTTCTTCTCTTTGCCGTTCTGTACTTCGGAATCATGATGGACGCCAAACTCTTCGACCCCATCTCACGTGGCATCATCCGATTATCCGGCGGCGACCCCGTCAAAATCTGCGCCGGCACAGCGGTTCTGGCACTATTGGTCGCACTCGACGGTGACGGCACGACGTCGTACATGATCATTTGCTCCGCATTTCTCCCCATCTATCGCAAGCTCGGAATCAACCCCCTGGTGATTGCCACAATCGCCACGATGGCTCTCGGGACGATATCCGGCACCACACCGTGGGGTGGGGCAGCGACCCGAGCGATCAGTGTGCTGCAGATCGACGCCACCGACTACTTCGTGCACATGCTGCCGGCCATGCTGCTGATGTCTGCGGCGATCATCGGACTCGCATACCTGTTGGGCCGCAGTGCACGAAAGAAGATTTCCCCGGAACGCATTGCCGAAGCCACCGCACACGTGTCTTCCGGTAGGCACGAAAGAGGTCCGGAGGGAACACTTCTGACGAAGGCAACCTGGCGAGCGTGGGTGAACGCAGCACTCACGGTCACACTGCTGGTACTGCTGGTACTGGGAGTTGCAGACCTACTGGTGCTGTTCATGCTCGGGTTCATCATCGTACTGATCGTGAATCACCCCAAGCCCTCCGATCAGGGCGACGTGATCCGATCGCATGCTGCCAACGCCGTCCCCGTCGTCATATTGGTCCTCGGTGCCGGCGTGTTCACAGGAATCCTCACCGAGACCGGTATGACCACCGCCATGGCCGACGCGCTGATCTCGCTGATTCCTGACGGTGCCGAGGGCATGATCCCTGCCGCCGCCGCACTGATCGGCATACCGTTGAGCTTCTTCATGGCCAACGACGCCTACTTCTTCGGGATCGTGCCGGTCCTCGCGGAATCGGCTGCGCAGTACGCCATCCCACCCGAAGAGATGGCGCGCGCCGCAGTGATCGGACAGATGGCTCACTCGATCGGGCCCGCGTCGGCACCGTTGTGGGTTCTGCTCGGCCTGGTCCGCGCGTCATTGGGCGACTTCCAGCGCTTCGCATTCCTGTGGGTTCTGGCCGCGTCGCTGATGTACATCGTCTTCGCGATACTGACCGGAGCCATCTCGGTGGGTCTGTGATCTATTGTGCTGCTACGAATTCGATGCGATTGCCTACCCCGTCGCTGGTATGGAACCGTCTTCGCCCCTGGATCTCGTCCGAGTCGGCCCAGTCCACCGGATAGCCGGCAGACAACAACGCCGTAGCAGTCGCATCGACATCGACGACGAAGGCCGGATGAGCCTTCCGTGCCGGCCGGAAGTCGTCCTCGATGCCGACATGGACCTCACCGTCTGGACCGCCCACCCCAGGCACACGAAACCAACAGCCCCCGCGAACAGCCAACAGCGGCGGCTTCGCGATCTCCTGCCAGCCCAGAGCGCCCACGTAGAACTCACGCTCGCGGTCCTCGCCGCCCGCCGGACATGCGACCTGCACATGGTGAATCATCGAACGAACGTACCGCCATCTCGATTGACACGTCGGTGAACGGTAGGCAAACGTATGGGTATGCAACTGAGATTTCTGGCCGGCGTCTCTACGGCCTTTGCAGTCAAGCTCCTGGTGATGCGAGCGCTGACACTCAAGCTGCAGCGAGACATCGCGGCACTCAACAACGGCGACTACCGACCCCTGCTGTCGTCGTTCCACCGAGATGCGGTACTCAAATTCGCCGACGGTGACAGCCGCTGGTCTGGTACCCACCGCGGCCGCCCGGCCATCGAAAAATTCTTCCAGGACTTCGTCGCCGCCGGCATCAAGGGGCAGATCACCGAAATCTACAGCGGCGGGGCACCCTGGCGAATGACCCTGCTCGTGCGCTTCGACGACCACGCCCACACAGCCGAAGGTGCCGAGCTCTACAGCAACCGCACGGTGCTACTGGTCCGTACGAGCTGGGGGAAAATCGTCTCGCAGGAAGACTTCTTCGAGGACACCACACGCATAGACGCATTCGAAAAGAAACTCCGCCAACTCTGAAATCGCCCGCCGATTCTTCCGGTGCACCATTTCCGCCTGCACTCGATGTGACATTTGGTGGCCCTTTCGGGGGTCAATGGCACATCGAGTGGACTCATGGGGCCCGGTAGCGGGAGGAATCAGGGACGTCGATAGGTCACCTGTGGATAGTTGTCGGCATTCGTGACGCTGGCGTGCACGTTGTATACCGTCCGGACCAGGTGCTCGGTGATCACATTTTCCGGGGTTCCCGACGCCACGATGGTGCCGTTGTTCAGGACGACGATGCGGTCGCAGAACATCGCGGCGAGGTTGAGGTCGTGCAGGGCGATGTAACTGCTCAGAGGTAGGCCTGCGACGAGGGTGAGGATGTCGAGTTGATGTTGGATGTCGAGGTGATTGGTCGGCTCGTCGAGCAGTAATTCGGTGGGCTGTTGAGCCAGGGCGCGCGCGATCTGGACGCGTTGGCGCTCGCCGCCGGAGAGTGTGTGCCAGCGCCGGGTGGCTTTCGACGCCATGGCGGTGTCGGTCAGTGCTCGGGCTATTGCGATGTCGTCGTCCGTCGCGTCTCCGCCGAGGATTCCGTGGTGCGGTATTCGCCCGAGACGCACGACATCGCGAACGCTGATGTCGACGTCGGTGTCGGAGTGTTGGTCGACCATCGCCACGCGCCGGGCCACGCGCCGTCGACGCAACGTACGAAGGCTGTCTCCGTCGAGCAGCACGTCGCCACTGTCGGGGGCGACGATGCCCGCAAGGATTCGTAGCAGGGACGACTTGCCCGATCCGTTGGGGCCGATCAGACCGATGGTCTCCCCTGGCTCCGGCTCGAAGCTGATTCCGTCGAGAATGGGGTGTCCGCTGCGTGTCCATCGAATATCTCTGGCGTGCAGTGTCATCGGGATCTCCTGAGCCTGAACAGAATGAGGGCGAAGGCAGGCACTCCGATCAGTGCAGTGACCACTCCCACGGGAATTTCCTGAGGTGCGAACACTGTTCGGGCAATGGTGTCGACCCAAACCATGAAGGTGGCGCCGATGACCACCGTCGTCGGCAATAGTCGACGGTGCCGCGCTCCGACGAGAAAGCGGGCGGCATGCGGCAGGACCAGCCCCACGAAACCGATTGCCCCTGCAGCGCTGACGAGCGCGGCGGTGATCAATGCAGTGATGACCAGCAACAGGATTCGCACCCATTTCACCGGAACGCCGAGAGATGCGGCCGCGTCGTGCCCGAACGTGAAGGCGTCGAGGGCAGAGGTGTTGAACAGGCACACCGTCATTCCCAACAGCGTGACCGCACCGCACAGTGCCACGTCCGTCCAATCGGCACCGCTCAGGGAGCCGAGCAGCCAGAACAGCACCCCACGAGTCTGCTCGGCATCGGCCGAAGAGATGACAATGAACGACGTCAGGGCCGAGAACAATTGTGTACCTGCCACTCCCGCCAGTACGACGCGGTCGTTCCCGCCGCCCGCTCCGACGGCGAGCAGCATCACCAGGACGAAGGACAGCAGCGCACCCGCGAACGCTCCGGTCGACAGCGACAGTGCGCCGCCGCCGACTCCGAGCACAGCTACGACGACGGCGCCGGTGGATGCTCCCGACGAAATTCCCAAGACGAACGGGTCGGCCAGGGGATTGCGCAGCAGCGACTGCATGATTGCGCCGCACAGCGCCAGCCCGGCACCACACACGGCGGCGAGCAACGTCCTGGGCAGCCGCAGCTCCCAGACGATACCGTCCTCGATGCGACTGACCTCTGCCGTCCCGATCCCGATGTGCCCCAGTATCACTCGATACACATCGGATACCGACACCGACGCCGGGCCGATCGTCACGGCCACCCCGATCGACAGCACCAACACCGCACAACCACCGAGCAGAAGCGGGATCAACAACCCGCGATCGGTTCGGGTCATCGGGTGGTCAGTCCCCAATTCTTCAGAGCAGCAGCCACTTTCTCGACTCCGTCGACGGTACGAATCGACGGGTTGAGGTCGGCACCGTTGACGACGATGTAGCGCTTGTTCTCGACGGCCGTCAGGCGGCTCGTGACGGCATTCGACTCGAGGAACTCGATCTTGCTGTCGAGGGCATCTCCGGCAATGCTGCGGCGGCTCAGATCCGTGAGGACGAGCGCGGTCGGATTTCGGTCGAGAACACTCTCCCAATTGACCTGGGGCCATTCGTCGGTGGTGTCGGCGTAGATGTTCTCGGCGCCGACAGAATTGGTGATGATGCCCGACGACCCGCAGCACCCCGCCATGTAGGGGGTATCGGTGTCGGCGAACCAGTAGGCCAACGTCGTACCCGAGGCGTCGACCGCACCGGAAGCCTTCGCGAAGCGGTCCTGCAGCTCGCTGACAAAGCGCTCACCGCGGTCGCGCACGTCGAAGATCGCCGCCAGGTCTCGGATCTCCTGATAGACGGTCTCGATCTCGAGCGGCTGAGTGCGAGCACCGTCGGAATTGACGCTCTCGTCGGTCTTTCCGTTGCAGTCGGTCGGTGAGAGGTAGTTCGGTACACCGAGTTGATCGAACTGGCTTCGGTCGGCCACACCCCCCGGACCGAGGGTCCCGCCGAACGACGCCGACACGAAATCGGGCTCGGTGTCCAGCACGACCTCGAGTGACGGCTTGTTGTCCGCCAGCCTCGGAACCTTGGCGTTGTCCGGTTCGAGATCGGACCGAACCGGGTCCGTCCACGTGGCAGTGCCCACCATGCGGTCGGCGAGTCCCAGGGAGAGGAGGATTTCCGTCGAGCTCTGATTCAGCGACACTGCGCGTTGCGGCGGTGTGTCGACGACGACCTCGCGGCCGCAATTCTCGATGGTCAGCGGATAACTGCCGGTCGGGTCGGTGGACGCTTCGGGCGTCGGTGCCGTCGAACAGGCAGAAACGAGGAGGATGGAGACGGCGCCGAATGCGGCGAGATTGGTGCGCATCGAAGGGCTTCCTGCTTGGGGCTCGTGTCGCGGAGCCGCGGGTGGGGTTGAATCACGACGTCCGAGCATTCGGACTTCGAGCTCTCACCCGTCACCGTTGCGCGCCAGCTCCGGAATTGCACCGGATTCCCTCGTTCGTCGCGTGCTGACCCTATCGTGCGGGGTACCGCAACGGTCAGCGTGCCGCAGCTCTCACCGGCTCCTGTGCGTGGGTTCGCGGGAAAGTGTTGCGCGCCAGTAGAACCACCGCGAGGGCACCAGCAACCAGAACCGTTGCAGCAGCGGTGACGGCCACGATGCCACTGGCATCGACGACGACACCGCCCACCAGGGCGCCTGTGGCGATCGCCAGTTGGAACGCGACCACGTAGATCGCCGACGCCTTGTCCGCGTCGCCCGGTGCCGCCCGCACAACCGCAGATTGAATGCACACCGGGAGCGTGGTGAATGCCAGCCCCCACAACGCGATGGCCACGACGGCGAACACGGCGAAGCTCCCCGGTGCTCCACTGAGCGTGCACCACAGAATCGCCACCGCGACGGCAACTGCACCGAGGGCCGCGATGGTGGAGTGACGGGGCCAACGGTCGTACGTTCTGCCGATCACCCAGATCCCGACCACTCCGAACAGGCCGTACAGCATCAACATCAGCGTCAGTGTGGTTCCGGCCGAACCGATTGCCCGATCGACAATCAGAGCGAAATAGGTGTACGCGGCGAAATGACCGAGGACGGCCAGAAACGTCACACCACACAGAATCGCCAGGGTGCCGTCGAGCACCCGCGGTGTCGTTTTCTTGTCCGAAACAGTTCGGCTGACCGGTAGGGGCGGAAGTACGAAATACAGCGCCACCGCGATGGCTGCCGCGACTATTCCGAGAATTGTTGCCGCGGTGCGCCATCCGAGCCATTGACCCAGGGCAGCGGTGAGCGGATTGCCGGCAACCAATGCCAACGAGGTTCCCGCGTATACGGTGGCGATTGCCTTGCCCTGCTTGCCGGGCAGCGCCAGTGACGCTGCGACGGGCGCAACGACGGCCCAGAATATGCCGTGCGTTGCCGCACAGAGCATTCGCGAGATCACCAACATCGGATAGCCGACTGACACTGCGGAAAGCAGTTGCGAGAGTGCCAGCGCGGCAACGGTGATCACGACGACTCGGCGACGTGGCCACTCGCGCACGAACCTGATCAGCGGCATCGTCATCACAGCGACGCCGTAGGCGTAGAAGGTCAGCAGGAGCCCGACGGCCGCTTCGCTGACACCGAGGTCGCCGGATATCTCCGGGAGCAAGCCCACGGGCAGGGTTTCCGCCGTGACGTAGATGAAGGCGGCCGCGGCGAGCACAAGGAGCTTCGGTAGTGGTGACGACATGCTGTGTATCGTTACACAACATGGCGGTATCGCGCTACAGTTGCCCGGTGAACACTCGGGTGACCATGGCGGACGTCGCCGCGGCGGCAGGCGTCTCCACCATGAGCGTGTCGTATACCTACAACCAACCGAACCGCGTTTCGGAGACCACCAAGGACCGCGTCCACGCAGCAGCGGCGCATCTCGGTTACACCGGTCCCAACCGCGCGGCTCGCTCGTTGCGGAGCGGCAAGCACAACAGCATCGGCGTCGTACTCGGAGAAAAGCTGACCTACGCCTTCGAGGATCCGCAGGCTCGACGCCTCCTGTCGGGTATCGCCGACGCGTGTCTCGACGCCGACACCGCGCTCGTGATGCTTCCGAATCTGCATCGCGACAACGACATTGATCGAATCCGTGACGCCCAGGTCGACGGATACGTGGTGTGGACCACCGAGATCGCCGACCCCCTCCTCGACGTACTCGTCGACACCGGCCGTCCGGCATGCATCCAGGGTGGGCCCGACCATCCGGGTCTGGAGTGGATCACCATCGACGACCGCGCAGCGGCCGACGCCGTGGCCACTGTTGCGCTGAAGGACCGACTACACCCGGCGATCGTGGCCCTTCGACCCGATTCGCTACGCACGTCGACCGTGGTGCGCGGCGCGGACCCGTCGGACGTCTCGATGCCGGTGACGCGCGCTCGATTGGACGGTTATCGCGACGCATGCCTGCGCGTGGGTATCGACTGGTCGACGGTGCCGACCCTGTTCACTACCCACAACGCGCGCGCCGAGGGTGATCGCGCTGTGCGACTGTTGCTGCAGGACAACGTGATCGATACCTTGCTCGTGATGAGCGACGAACTCGCTCTCGGAGCTCTCGACGCTGCAGCGGCGTCCGGTGTCGAGATTCCATCACGGCTGGCCGTCACTGGATGGGACGACTCCACCGCTGCAGCGGCTGCGGGGTTGACCACGGTGGCGCAGTCCTTGTTCGACCAGGGACGCTCGGCGGCTCGGTGGGTACTCGGGCTCGACGACTCCGTGGACGCCGCAGCCTGGAGGGTCGAAGAACGAAGCTCGACAGGAGCCGAAACGGGCCACAAACCGTGAGCATCGTGATCTAATAGGTCATAAAAAGGGGATGTCCCCGGTTTATAGCGTTAAAGCAAACTCTCAGCTAGTATCCGTTGTGGCTATCCGGCCATGAGGGGGAACAGTGAGCCGAGAGCACGACGCGCCGCCCCGTCATGTCGCCGCCCGCCACGATGCGCTGACCGGACTTGCGAGCCGTGACGAGATTCTTGCCCTCATCACCGCAGAATTCGATTGCCAGAGCTCGGACCGCCACTTCAGCGTCCTGCTGGTCGACATCGATGGATTCCGAGAATTCAACGACGCACTCGGGCCGGCCAAAGGTGACGAACTGCTGTGCATGATCGCCGACCGACTCACCGCGTCTCTGCGCCCCGGCGACACCATCGGCCGACTCGCCGGCGACGAATTCGTCGTCATCGCACGCCGATGCCACTCCATCGCCGCCCGGGCAATGGCCGCAGGATTCGCGAGCATCTTCGAACCCGCCTTCGAGCTCGGCAATCGGCAACTGACCCTCACAGCCAGCGTCGGAGTCGCCTCCAGCACCGACACAGACATCAGCGCAACGCAATTGGTTCACAATGCCACAGCAGCGATGCACGCCGCGAAAGCCGTCGGGCGGAACAAGCATCACGTCTTCACCGACGAGTTGCACAACACCAACCGCACCCGACTGGAACTCATCGAACGGCTCCGCGGCGTCGCCATGGTCGAGCGTGAACTGACGATGGCCTATCAGCCCATCGTCGAACTGGCGACGGGAACCGTTGTCGGCGCGGAAGCGCTCATCCGATGGAACCACCCCGAACTCGGCCTGCTGATGCCCGATACCTTCATACCCCTCGCCGAAGACGCCGACCTCATCGTCCCCCTGAGCATATGGATCATCACCGAGGTCGCAGGCACGATCGCCGATTGGCAGGCCCGCGACATCCACCTCCAGATCGGGGTGAACGTCAGCCCGGCACACTTCGCCACTGGAACCCTCGCCACGGACGTCATCGACATCGTCGACACCTACCGCATCGAACCCGGACGGCTTGCACTCGAACTCGCCGAATCGCAGACACTGCACGACCTCGATGCCGTGCACTACCAACTTCGCGACGTTCAACGCCACGGCGTTCTCATCGCCATCGACGATTTCGGCAGCGGCTTCTCCTCCCTCGAGCGACTCGCCACCCTTCCCGTCGACATCCTCAAGATCGACAAATCCCTCACCCAACACCTCGACAGCGACAACCTGCACCGGCGCCGCGCCATGACGACGCTGTGTACCGCCCTCGTTGACGTCACTTCCACCCTCGGCAAAGACACCGTCATCGAGGGAATCGAGACCGCGGAACAACTCCAGATCTGCACCGACATGGGCGTAACGTTCGGCCAAGGACACCTGCTCGGGCGCCCCATGTCCAGTGCGGCACTCGAACAATTCATCGCCCGACACAGCACCCACAGCGAATCCGCATAACCCGAGGAACCGAACGTGAAGATCGACAACGAAGTTCAACGCTTCACCGACGCACCCCGAGCTCAGCTCTCCACCATCAACCCCGACGGCACACCACACCTGGTACCGATCGTCTTCGCCGTCGCGGACACCGGCGACCGCATCGTCACCGCCATCGACTGGAAACCCAAAACCACCCAGAAACTCCAGCGACTCGACAACATCCGCGCCGACTCCGCCGTCAGCCTCATCGTCGACCACTACACCGACGACTGGTCCCAGCTCTGGTGGATCCGCGCCGACGGAAACGCCCACATCGCCGAATCCTCCAGCACCGACGGCACAGCGGCCATAGACGCCCTGGTCGCGAAATACAGTCAATACAAAAACAACAGACCTGAGGGCCCGGTGATCATCATCGAAAAACTGTCCTGGCGATCCTGGTCCGCTTCCTGACACGCGATCGGCCCATCCACTCAATGTGACATCCGGTGGCCTTTTCGACCGTCGATGACACATCGAGTGGACATGACAGCGGGCGAACGTCCAACAAAATCGTTCGCCGACATGCGGCACGGTCGTCAGACTGATCACTATGGCCGTCGCACCTCCCGATTGGATCGAGACCGAACGCCTCGTGATTCGTCGTGAGTCGGCGCACGATTCCGTCGCCGTTGCCGATGCGATCGCTCGCAATCACACGCGGCTACTTCCGTGGATGGGGTGGGTGACGGAAGAATCCGCCGAGGTCACTACGCAAGATGCTCGTATCGCAGACGCGCGTGAGCAATGGGACGCCCGCGAGATGTTCGACTACGGGATCTTCGACCTGGTCGACGGGTCCTTCATGGGCAAGATCGGTATGCATCGCAGAATCGGCCCGCACGGAATCGAATTGGGGTACTGGCTCGACGCCGACGCCGAAGGACGTGGAGTGATGACGGAGGCGACCGCGGCGCTCGTGCGGGAGGCACTCGAACTCGACGGCATCACACGGGTCGAAATCCATTGCGATGCAGCAAATTCGAGGAGCCGGGCCGTACCCGAGAGGCTCGGCTTCGCCCTGGACCGCATCGAGCATCGATCGATCGCGGCAGCGTCCGAAACCGGCCGACACATGGTGTGGGTGTATCAGCCGGATCGTCGGTAGGTCCGGTCCGGGGTCGGTCGCGCCCTGACGTCGGGACGCTCCCGTGCTTTGGCCTGCTCGTAACGTGACCGCAGGTCCGACAGCACCCGTTCCGGATCGTCGCGTATGTCGCTCGGAAGGTGTGTCACCACGATGAGACCGGCGTTCTGGGCTCGCTCGCGTCTCTCCACAGTCGCTCTGTGGGCCGTTGGCGACAGGTGGTACTCGAGCGAGTCGATCTCCCAGTCCAATGCAACGTCATCGAGCCAATTGTCGGCGATCAGGAGAAATTTTCCCTGCGCGTCGTAGACAGCCACGTTGTGTTGCATCGCCGGAAGCCCGCTGCGTCGATACAACTTCTGGGCTTGGGCTTCGGCCACAGAATGTGCGCCCGCAGCCAATTCCCGCAACACTCGCCGAGGCATCGCAGTCCCTCGGGTGCTGCCGGCGTCGAGTTCCTTTATGATCGCGTCCACGGTGGCCGCTCCCCGCTGAACGACGCTCGCAATCAGACCCATGCACTGTTCGGTATTCCTCATCCGCCGAACCGCATCGCACAGGCACCGAACAACCGGCGCGACGCGCAGCCCCGACTTGATCTCCGGGGTCGGCATCCGCCACGTACGCTCCACCGCCGCGAAACCCACGGACTTGCGATGCTGCGACTCCGGAATGAGTGCAAACGTTTCTTCGAACGACCCGGCCGACCCCAATCCATGCAACGCCAACCCCGCCCGACCGCTGATCACGGCATCGCGGCCGCAGTAGATCGACACCGCAGTCGCTCGTTCCATCGGCGTCAACGACCGGTTCTTCAAGAACACCAGTCCGGGCAGCGCCCGAGACCAGATGCCGTCGGGCAGGGTGCGTCGAACAATTGTCTTCGACGCCACCCCGAGCTCCAGCAGATGCGCCGTCCGCACCAATCCACGGTCCGACGCAGCCGCGATCACCTTCGCATCGATTTTTGCGCCGCCCCGCTTCATACCCCTGATGGTGCTCTGCCCGCACGGGAGCAATCGCACAAAACGACGGTGAACGTGCTGGGCTGTGGATAACTCACACCCTGTGGACAAACGCCTGACCCTCCGATGCCGCACCGGGCGATGGTGATCCCACAATCGGCGTCCAGTCGGGAGTCGGGGGGCCACTCGATGTGACATTGACCGTCGAAAAGGCCACCGTCGGTCACATTGAGTGGCGAGCGGGGTGGGAATCCGTCGCCTGACTCGGGGCTGACGGGGATACCGTCTACCTTGCATAGGTGCATTCTGACTTCGGGAGTGAGATATGACGGCGACAGCAGTTCCCTCGGAGCGGTCCGGATCCTCGGTTCCCCGGTCGTTTTCGCCACCCGAGCGCGGTCGTTTGCGCGAGGTTCCGCACATCGCGGGGCTGGTGCTCGGGGTGTTCGCGGCGGCGTTGTTTCTGTGGAGTCTGTCGCCGACTCTTCGCTATCTCGTTCATGCCCCTCGCGAATACGTCGACAGGTACTACTTCGATGCGCCGGATACGAGTTTGTCCTGGGCGCTCGTTGTCGGGCTGCTGGCGGCGGCGTTGGCGAGTCGCAAGCGAATTGCGTGGTGGTTGCTGACCATCTATCTGGTGTTGTTGGCGATCACCAATGTCGTCGAAGGTATCCAGGACAAGGATGTCAATTCATGGATCGCGCTGGCGGTCCACGTCGTAGCGGCTGGGTTGCTGATCGCGGCGCGCAAGGAGTTCTACACCCGTGTCCGTCGCGGTGCGGTGTGGAAGGCGCTCGGCGTACTCGTTCTCGGGGCAACCGTCGGGACCATCATCGGGTGGGCGTTGGTGGCGCTGTTCCCTGGATCGCTGCCGGAAAGTCAGACATTTCTGTGGGCCTTCAACCGTGTCACCGCGTTGGCGACCGTGGACAACGAGCAGTTCGACGGCAGGCCCAACGGCTTCGTCAACACGGCGTTGGGATTGTTCGGCGCATTGGCGCTGCTGGGGGCCGTGGTCACGCTGTTCCGATCGCAGCGGTCCAGCAACGCGCTCACCGGTCGCGACGAATCGGCGCTGCGCGGCCTGCTCGACAAATGGGGTGCCGACGATTCCCTCGGCTACTTCGCGACGCGCCGCGACAAGGGCGTCATCTTCGCCACCAGTGGCAAGGCGGCGGTGACGTATCGCGTCGAGGTGGGAGTGTGTCTGGCGAGCGGTGACCCGATCGGCAACCCCGAGGCCTGGCCGCATGCCATTTCGGAATGGCTCGACCTGGCCGAGAAGTACGGCTGGACCCCAGCTGTCATGGGGGCCAGCGAGATCGGAGCTACCGCCTACAAGCGCGCCGGGCTCAGCGTCCTCGAACTCGGCGACGAAGCAATCCTGAAAACCAAGGACTTCAACCTCAATGGACGCGAGATGCGCCCCGTGCGTCAGGCGGTCAACCGGGCTCGCAAGGCGGGTGTCGTGGTCACGGTGCGTCGTCATCGCGATATCTCCTCGCAGGAGATGACAGAGATCATTTCCTGCGCGGATGCGTGGCGCGATACCGAGACCGAGCGCGGATTTTCGATGGCGTTGGGCCGGTTGGGTGATCCGCTCGACGGCGATTGTCTTCTGGTGCAGGCGGTTCAGGGCGAGAAGGTGGTGGGTGTTCTCTCCCTGGTGCCGTGGGGTCGAACCGGCGCGTCGTTGGATCTGATGCGCCGCGATCCAGCGTCACCGAACGGAGTGATCGAACTGATGGTGACCGAATTGGCCACCGGTGCAGATCATTTCGGCGTCAGCAAGATTTCGTTGAACTTCGCGGTGTTCCGCGCTGCATTCGAGGAGGGCAGCCGAATCGGTGCCGGTCCGGTTCTGCGGATCTGGCGCAGCATGCTGGTCTTCTTCTCTCGGTGGTGGCAGCTCGAGGCGCTGTACCGATCGAACGTGAAGTATCTGCCGGAGTGGGAGCCGCGCTACCTGTGCTTCGCCGACAACCGAGTGTTGCCCAAGGTCGGCATCGCGTCGGCCATCGCCGAGGGCTTTCTCACGCTCCCGACGTTCCGGCGCGCATCGAAGCACACCGGGTCTCATGTCGCGGTGCCCGCCGCTCTGGCCGACGCCGAAGACATCCATCCCGACGGCAGCGGACCGAACACTCTCGCAGACGAACCCGTGCCAGGCCGCAAACGTCCGGACCAGGTGCGCGTCCGCATGTCGAAACTCGAACGCCTCCGAAGCGAGGGCATCGAGGGCTATCCCGTCGCTTATCCCCCGACCCACACGGTCGGCGACGCGGCGGCATCGCCCCAGGGAACAACGGTCCGGATCGCGGGCCGCATACTGCGTATCCGCGACTACGGCAGCGTGTCCTTCGCCGTCATCCGGGACTGGTCGTCCGATATCCAGGTGCTGTTCGATCGCGAACGCGTCGGCGACAGAATCGAAGAATTCGATGCCGACTTCGACCTGGGTGACCTCATCGAGGTCAGCGGAACCATCGGGTACAGCAGGCGTGGTGAGCTGTCGCTGCTGGCCACCGAGTGGCGGATGAACGCCAAATGCCTACATCCCTTGCCCGACAAGTACCGCGGTCTGACCGACCCAGAGGCGCGGGTGCGGCAACGCTACGTCGATCTGGCGATCAATCGCGATGCTCGCTCCTTACTCATCGCACGGTCCAATGTTGTGAAATCCCTGCGTGATTCGTTGGGAGAGCGCGGCTACATGGAAGTCGAGACCCCGATCCTGCAGCAGGTGCACGGCGGTGCGAACGCGGCACCGTTCATCACTCATATCAACGCCTACAACCTGGATCTGTATCTGCGGATCGCCCCGGAGCTGTATCTCAAGCGCCTGTGCGTGGGCGGTATGGAGAAGGTGTTCGAGATCGGCCGGGTGTTCCGCAACGAGGGCGCAGATTTCAAGCACAATCCCGAGTTCACGATCCTCGAAGCCTACGAGGCGCACAGTGACTACGAACGCGCAATGGTGTTGTGCCGCGAGCTGATTCAGCGTGCAGCCGTTGCGGCGCACGGTCGCGAGATCATCCTGCGTCCCGACGGCCCGAACGGGGAGATGATCGAGATCGACATCTCCGGCGAGTGGCCCGTCAAGACACTGCACGGTGCCGTCGCCGAGAAGCTGGGGGTACCCGTCGAACCGGCAACTCCACTGGAGGAGCTGCAGCGACTGTGCGACGAGAACGACATCCCGTACGAGAAGTCCTGGGATGCAGGGGCGCTCGCTCAGGGTATGTACGAGCATCTCGTCGAGGACTACACGGAGTTCCCCACGTTCTACAAGGACTTTCCGACGTCGATGTCACCGTTGACCAGACCGCATCGGAGCATTCCGGGCGTGGCAGAGAAGTGGGATCTCGTCGCGTGGGGTGTGGAACTGGGTACCGCGTACAGCGAACTGACCGACCCCGTCGATCAACGGCAGCGCCTCACCGAGCAGTCGCTGCTGGCGGCCGGTGGCGACGAGGAGGCGATGAGCTTGGACGAGGATTTTCTGCAGGCGCTCGAACACGGAATGCCGCCGACCGGCGGTCTCGGAATGGGTGTCGACCGGGTGGTCATGTTGATCACCGGAGGCAGCATCCGTGAAACGTTGGCTTTCCCGCTGGCCAAGCCACGTCAGTGATGCCAGCGTTCACCGTTCCGACTGGACTGAACGACGCAAAACAGGGAATATGGTTGTAAACAGTGGCGAAAACCGGAAACGCGTCACCGCTATCGCCCTGGAGAGAACATGGACCGTGGAGACAGAATCGAGCCCAGTGCGTTGTTTCCCGTGAAACATCCACCGGGACGGTTCGTCGAGGTAGACGGCCAGCGCCTCCACGTACTCGTGCGCGGCTCCGGCCCCACGGTCGTCCTGTGCGGCGGACTCGGCAGCAACTGGTTCGACTGGCAGGACACCGTCGACATTCTGGGCCACAAGCACCACGTCGTGGTGATCGACCGTCCCGGCTTCGGACTCAGTGATCCGCTTCCCGCCGGTGTCACCCCCACCGTGCGGGGTGAAGTCGAACGCATCCTCGGAGTTCTCGACGCGCTCGGCGTCACCGAACCGGCGGTGGTTGCCGGCCATTCGATCGCAGGCTTCTATGCCGAGGCTGTCGCCCGGCTGTACCCGTCGCGCATCCGCGGGGTTCTGCTTCTCGACTCCAGCGCCGAATCCGACCCTCGACGCATTATCCCGGCGGCCGTACGCATCGAGGCCGCACGCAGGATCGCAGCGGTGCTCAGTGGAACCGGCCTGCAGAAACTGGTCGGCCCCCGCGTTCGACGCGTCCTCAATCAAGCAACCCCACCCGACGGCATACCGCAGGAAACGTTCGACTGGGTGGACGACATCTACCGCCGGCCCACCTATCTGGCTGCCGCCCTGACCGAGGACGTCGTGTATCCAGATCTCGCTGTCGAACTGAATCGCATTCGTAAGAAGTTCCGACTCGACGTGCCCGTCATCGTGGCAGCCGCACATACCGGACGACCGTCCCCGTGGGGCAAGAGATGGATACGAACGCAGCGCAAACTCGCTGCCTACCTGCAAGCCGATTTCACGGTGCTGATCCCCGCACATCACCACGCCATGATCGACAAACCTGCCGAGGTCGCAGCCATCATCGCCGAACTGGTGTGAACCTCTCGAGGCGGCGCACGTAACGTGTGTCACCGAGCCCGTAGCCCAAGACCCGAGCCGAAGCTCGGCGATGGCGCGGTAGCACGAGAGGAAATTCAAGATGGGTGCGATCAGCACAACGCAGGGCCGGCAGTCGAAACTTCTCGGTCTGGGCGTTCACCGACCCGAACGGATAGTCACGAACGACGAGATCTGCGAGTTCATCGACTCCAGTGACGAGTGGATTCAGACGCGATCGGGCATCAAGAACCGCCGATTCGCCGAACCCGAAGAAAACGTCGTCCAGATGTCGATCTCGGCCGGGCGCAAGGCCCTCGAGGCAAGTGGAATCACGGCCGACCAGGTCGACACCGTCATCGTCGCCACGTCGACTCATCTCGAGCTGACCCCTCAGGCCGCCGCAAAGGTGGCACACGGCCTCGGCACCAAGGGACCGGCCGCCTTCGACATCTGCGCTGGCTGTGCAGGATTCTGCTACTCCCTGGCCGTCGCATCCGACCTGGTCAAGGCCGGAACATCGAAGTACGTGTTGGTCATCGGCGCGGAGCAGCTCAGCGTCACCACCGACCCCTACGACCGCACCACGCGTTTCATCTTCGCCGACGGCGCGGGTGCCGTCGTCGTCGGACAGAGCGACGAAACCGAAATCGGACCGGCCGTGTGGGGATCCGACGGCTCGCAATCCGACGCCATCGTCCAGACCACCGACTGGTACGACTACATCACCAAAGCCGACCTCGAACGACCCTGGATCCGTATGAACGGAATCTCCGTCTTCCGCTGGGCCGCATTCGAAATGGGCAAAGCTGCGCAGAAGGTACTCGACGTCGCCGGCATCAAAACCGACGAACTGCACGCGTTCATCCCGCACCAGGCCAACAGCCGTATCACCGACCTGCTGGCCAAGAGCCTGAACCTGGACGAAAGCACTCCCGTCGCCAACGACATCGCGGAAACCGGCAACACCTCGGCAGCCTCGATTCCCCTGGCCATGGAAGAACTGCTGCGCACCGGCAAAGCAAAAGCAGGAGATACCGCCCTCCTCCTCGCCTTCGGAGCCGGACTCTCCTACGCCGGACAGGTAGTCAAACTCCCCAACCTGTAGTCGACGCCCCCACCTGGACTCGACTCGATTCCCACCGCGCCCGGATCCCCCGGTGCACTCGATGTGACATTCAGTGGCCTTTTCGGCAGTCAATGGCACATCGAGTGGACTTCGGGGGTCGGTGTGGGCGGGAAGCAAGACCAGAGCGGGGATCGAGTCGTAAGGTTGTCGTATGCCGAAGCCCCCGTTGCCCGATGATGCTGTGGAATTGTTGAAGAAGCCGAATCCCGCAGTCATGGCTGTGGTTCGTGCCGATGGAACGCCGATCACCGCACCCACCTGGTATTTGTGGGAGGACGGGAAGATCGTGCTCAATTTCGACGCGTCTCGGAAGCGTCTCGAGCACATCAGGGCCAATCCGAAGGTCTCCATTTCGGTGTTGGACGAGGCCAGTTGGTACACGCATGTGACGGTGCACGGCTCGATCGAGTTGCAGGACGACCCGAATCTGGTGGACATCGATCGCATTTCGACGCATTACACCGGGAATCCGTATCCGGTTAGGGATCAGCCTCGGGTGACCGGATACGTGACCGTCGACGCGTATGTGGGCTGGGGCAAACTCGGGACGTAACCACTGCGTGCGCTCTTGCGGCGACGGTGTCGAAGTGTCAAACTCCCGCAATGGTGAATCCGCAGGGCGAGGGCAGCGATCCGTTCGACGCATCCGACAAGGATCAGCCGTACCCGGGCCAGCAGCAGTACCCGCCGTACCAAAACGCCCAGTACCAGAACCCCCAGTACCAAAATCCCGAGTTCCAGAACCCCCAGTACGCCAACACCCAATATCAAAATCCCCAGTACCCCAACCCGCAGTACGGGAATGCACCGTATGCCGGTGGGGGATTTCAGACGCCCGCACCCACCAACACGCTGGCGATCGTCTCCCTCGTGTTGGCGATTCTGGGTCTGACATTCCTGCCACTGATCGCGTCGGTGTGCGCCGTGGTCTGCGGCCACATTTCGCGTGGTCAGATCAAGCGCACCGGCGAGGGCGGATCCGGGTTCGCTACGGCAGGCCTGGTGGTCGGGTACGTATCGATCGCGCTGTTCGTCATCGTGGTGGGGGCCATCATTCTGTTCGCGGTGGCGGCGTCGACCTCATCGACCTACTGAGACCGGCCGCGCCAGCCGACCGCCCAGGCACGCAGCCCAGATTCCTGCGACGACGGCCAACGCAATGACGAACAGCGCCAACGCGTTCCATCCCAGGGACTGAAAGACCACGCCGCCGAGCCAGCCGACGATGGACGAGCCACCGTAGTAGAAGAGGTTGTACAGCGAGGTCGCCTGAGCGCGGCCGTGCACTGCGCGTTGCCCGGTCCAACCCGACGCGATGGCGTGGGCGGCGAAGAAGCCCATGGTCAGGATCACCAGGCCGATCAGGATCACGGCGAGGTTCGACGCCATCGTCAACGCCACTCCGACGATCATCGTGGCGGTGGCTCCGGCGAGAACTGCTGATCGTCCGTGCTTCGTCGCCAGCTTCCCGCCCACTCGGGAGGAGACGGTACCGCTCAGATACGCCACGAAGATCAGGCTGATCAGCGATTGCGGTAGCCCGAAAGGCACGGCCTCGAGCCGGAATCCGAGGAAGTTGTAGATCGCGACGAAGCCGCCCATCAGCAGGAAGCCCTGGCCGTACAGCGCCAGCATTCCCGGTTCGCGTAGGTTCACCCACAGCCGACCCGGCAGGTCACGGATTTCGCTGTGTGCCAGTGTCGTTCGCGGTTTCGGGGCCAGCCACACGAAGAGCGCTGCAGCCAGCGCAGCAATCACCGAGACGGTCAACGTGCCGATACGCCAGTTGGTGTATTCCGCAACGGGTCCGGCGACGATGCGGCCCAGCAACCCGCCCAGCGTCGTCCCCGAAACATAGGTGGCGGCGGCGAGTGCGGTGTGACTGCGGTGCACTTCCTCACTGAGGTAGGCGATCGCAATCGCCGGAAGTCCGCCCAGTGCAGCACCTTCGAAGAATCGAACAGCCAACAACACCTCGAGCGAGGGCGACAACGGAACCAGCAGACCCAGCGTCGTCGCAACGAGGATCGAGGCGGTCATCGCCCGCACTCGGCCGACGCGATCGGCGGCCACGGACCAGGGAATCACCGACACTGCCACCCCGACCGTCGCGAGACCGACGGCAAGCGACGACTGAGACGGCGTGATGTCGAGGTTCGCGGCGATCAGCGGCAGAATTCCCTGCACCGAGTACAGCTGAGCGAAGGTCGCGACTCCGGCGAACAGCAATGCCAGCACCAACCGTCGGTACTCGCGCGATCCCCTGGGGTGTCCCTCCCATTCGAGGACGTCGGTACGCGTCGTAGTCATACCGATCACGTTAGAAGTGCTCACTACATTCGTCCAATGCATGAGACGTGTCCAATCGATACGGCAGAGCTATGATTCGACCATGCGGCGCGAAACGATCGAGCTGTTGCCCCTACTGCCGACGCTCGTCGCGGTAGCCGACACCGAGCACATCACCGACGCCGCCCACGTTCTCGGCGTTCCACAACCCACCGTCAGCCGTCAGGTCGCTCGCGCGTCCGCGATCCTCGGCGTCGACATCGTGGAACGACGCGGCCGCGGCATCGTGCTCACCAGCGCCGGGCGCGTGTTGATCCCGTACCTGCAGCGAGCGTTGAGCGACCTCGACGCCGGCATCGACGCCATGACCGAGCACGACGCCCGAGCCAGGGGCCGCATCGCCGTGGCGTTCCAGAACACTCTGGGCGAGGACGTCGTACCCGCACTGATCCGTCAGTTCCGCGTCGACCACCCGGCCGTCACGTTCGATCTGGACCAGGGCGCACGCGCGCGCTGCCTGGAGCGGCTCGCCGATGGGGTGTCGGACCTGGCGTTCGTATCTCTCAGCGCCGAGCACACCGACGCCAATTCGTTCCAGCTCTACGACGAGCGGCTGATGCTTGTCGTGCCCTCAGATCACCGCTTTGCGTCGAGAAGAACCGTCGATCTCGCCGATACTGCAGACGAGAACTACATCGCGATGGGCCACGGCTTCGGAATGCGATCGATCTGCGACGAGCTGTGGGCCGACGCCGGCTTCAGCCCGCGCATCGCATTCGAGGGCCAGGACACCCACACTGTGCGCGGACTGGTCGGTGCCGGTCTCGGGATAGCCATCCTGCCGCGAATCCGTGCGCACGGCGGTGAGGGCGGGACCGTCGACATCGGCCTCACCCAACCCGCGGCACGCAGGCGCATCGGCATGGTGTGGAATCCCCGAGCCGACCTTCCGCGCCAGGTGGCCAGTTTTCGGGCGATTGTGCAACGCAGCGGTCGAACACTCGTGATTAGGTGAGTCGATGCAACTGGTTCTGGTGCGGCATGCGCTGCCGCAGCGTTCGGAGACCTCGGCCGATCCTGCTCTCGCCGAGCTCGGAGTCGAACAATCCCGGCGGGTACCGGACGCCGTGGCCCGGTTCCCGATTTCTCGAGTCGTCGCGAGTTCCCAGCTCCGCGCCGTTCAGACGGCACAGCCGTTGGCCGATCGGCTCGGTCTGACCGTCGAACCCGACGAGCGCTTGACCGAATACGATCGCGATTTCGGCGGCTACGTCCCGATCGAAACGGCCAAGACCGAATTCCGCGAGGCCTTCGATCGCATCAAGGCCGGGCATCTCCCCGAACAGGTCGACGAGCACGCGTTTCGTCAGCGCGTGCTGGCCGGAGTAGCCGACATCGTGTCGGCCGGCAGGCACAACGACACGGTCGCACTCTTCGCCCACGGCGGCGTCATCAACATCCTGCTGCAGGACATTCTGCACACCCCGAAGGTCCTCGGATTTCCGATCGACTACTGCTCGGTGACGCGCATTCTGTTCTCCCGGAGCGGTGCGCGATCGGTGTCCTCGGTGAACGAAACCGAGCACGTATGGGACCTGCTACCTCGCAATCGGCAATCCACAGAGACCTCTTAAAATCCCAGGTCAGCACCACCGAACACGGCGTCTGCGAACACGCGTCGGTCAAGAACGCCGTCTGTGGCAGTTAGCCTCGAACTCATCATGGGTGAATTGCGTATCTTCCGACGTCCTGCCGTTGCTCTCACCGCACTGGCGTTTCCACTGGTGGCAGTCGGTGCTTTCGCACTCGGCACCGGCTACGACCTCGGCGGCGAGTCCGCCACCGAGACGACCACCGTCGCGGCCGATACCGAGCAGGCACCGGCATCCGAGCAGGCGTCGGCAGATCCCCTGGCTGCGGCGCGGACCAGCCTCAACAGCGCGTCCCTTCCCATCACCTTTCTCTCCAGTGGCATCGGTCAGCTGACCGCCGGCGGAACGCAGCTCAACGACGGCGTCGGGCAGCTCGCCGACGGCATCACCCAGGCTCACGACGGAACCATCCAGCTCGCCGACGGGTTCGGGCAGTACCGCGACGGCATCGGCCAGCTCGGTGACGGCGCATCGCAGATCAGCGGTGGCGTCGACCAGGTGGTCGACCAGCTCGCCGGATTCGGCGCTCTGCAGGCCGACTTCACCGCAAAGCTCGCCGCCACCGCGGACCAAGTCGATCGCTTTCCACACCCGGGATCAGACGCCATCTCCGGTGAAATCCGGGGCGTCATCGACACCCTGAACACGCAAGCCTTCGGTCCCGATACGCTCGCGCAGCTGCAGACCCTCAAGGGTGGCGCTCAGCAGCTCTCGACCGAACTGAACGACCCGAACAGTCAGTTCCTCGGTGCCACCGCGCAGCTCGGCGACGCGACGGTGCAGTTGCGTGACGGACTCGGCCAACTCGACGACGGCGGCCAGCAGCTCAAGGCCGGCACCGATCAGCTCGTGACGTCGGTCAAGCCGGTCGAGGGAATCGTCAACGGCATCGCGACCAACGTGCGCGACGCCTCCGCGGCACTTCCACAGGGAGCCGCAGCCGCCACCGACGGCGCCACCGCCGATCAGAACGTCGCCGCCACGTCGACGAGCACCGGCACCGGTGCCACCCCGTACCTGATCGCCGCCCTGGTGGCCCTCGGAGCTCTCGGCTGCGTCAGCCTCGTGCGGGTCCTGGGCAGGGACACCAAGCCGCGCTGGCTCGCCGTCGGAGCGGCCGTCGCCGCAGTGGGCATCAGCGCCGCATTCGCGTTCGCCTTCGCCACCGACGCCGCCATCGGACCGGTGATCGGAGCAGGCGTATTCCTGATCGTCTCCGCCGCGGCATATCTCGCTGCAGCGGGCGCAATTCAACGCGTACTCGGTGCCGTCGTCGGACAGATCGTCAACGTTGTCGCCCTCGCGGTGCAGGTCGTCGTCTGCGGCTTTGCGTACGCATCGACGGCACCGATCTGGGGCGACCTCGCCGCATTCATGCCGATGAGCTACACCGCCGCCGGTGCCCGCATCATCGCGTCGGGCGAGATGAGCGGGACCGGGTGGCTGGCGATCGGTGCCACGGTTGCTCTGCTGGCTGTCTCAGCACTCGTGTACGTCAGCGCGCGGGGTGACTCAGCCGACGGGCCGGAGCGGGTGGATAGCGGGCGGGGCCGCGAGATGGGCACCGAACTCGCTTAGAGCCTGCTGCAGATGTGGAGTCTGCATGTGACCGTCCAGGTCCTCCTGCGACTTCCACAACTCGACGGTGACGAAGGTCCCCGGCTCGACTGCGGACTCGAACAGCTCGTACGAGATGTTGCCCTCTTCCTTCCGGGTTTCGGCCACCAGGGCAGACAAGCCGTCGCGCACCGCGTCGATAGCGTCGGGCTTGGCGATGATCGTCGCGACAACCTGCAGATCGTTGCTCATGAGGTGATGTTTCCTTCTTTCGGCGAGTCCCACTTTCCTCACCGAACGTACTCCCGACACCCCTAAGCTGGGGTGTCCGTACGGAAAGGGAAGTCACAGTGAGCCACAGGACCACCGAGCAGCGCGCCACGAAGAAGGATTGGCTCGGCCTCGCAGTACTGGTGGTACCCATTCTCGTCGTGTCGATGGACATGTCGGTGCTCTATCTGGCTCTGCCGTTCATGACGGCCGATCTCGAACCCACCAGCAATCAGACGCTGTGGATTCTCGACATCTACGGATTTCTCCTCGCCGGCCTGCTCATCACCATGGGTTCTCTCGGTGACCGCATCGGCAGGCGGACCCTCCTGATGATCGGTGCAGTCGTGTTCGGTGCGGCGTCACTCGCCGCAACGTTCTCCACATCTCCCGAGATGCTTCTCGTCGCACGGGCCCTACTGGGAATCGGCGGAGCGACCATCGCGCCGAGCACACTGTCGTTGATACGCAACATGTTTCACGACCCCGCTCAGCGTAAGGAAGCAATCGGACTGTGGACCGCAGGGTTCGCCGGCGGAGCAGCAGTAGGCCCCGTCATCGGAGGTGTTCTGCTGGAACATTTCTGGTGGGGTTCGGTGTTTCTGATCAACATTCCGATCATGGTGGTGCTGTTCGTCGCGGCACCGCTGCTGGTCCCCGAGTTCAAGGATTCGGACCCCGGACGATTCGATCCGATCAGCGTGATACTCGCAATCTCCTCGATGCTCTCGATCGTCTATGCAATCAAACACGGCGCGCAGGAGGGTATCGACGCAGCAACGATCACCACGGCCGTGCTCGGGCTGGCGCTGGGCACGGTATTCGTCATCCGGCAACGGAAGGCAGCGAATCCGCTCATCGACGTGACGCTCTTCGCCGAACGAGCCTTCAGCGCAGCGGTTGTGGTGCAGTTCCTCGTAATCTTCGCCATGACCGGGTTCAGCCTGTTCGCTTCGCAGTACCTGCAACTCGTCGTAGGCCTCGGACCGCTCGAAGCCGGACTGTGGCTGCTGATACCTGCCGTTGCGGCGGCGGCCGGCGCCGTCCTTGCGCCGACACTGAGCAAGGTGATCAGGACCGGCACCATCATCGCCGGTGGCCTGCTGTTCATCGCCTTCGGTTGCGCGGCAATGGTCTTCGTTGCTGCCGACTCGGGCCTACCGTTACTGCTCACCGGGATGGCCCTGTTGACGTTCGGTATCGGAGCGGCGTCGACCCTCAATTCGGACATCGTTCTCACCGCCGCCGCACCCGAGAAAGCCGGTGCCGCATCGGCATTGTCGGAAACCGGAGCCGAATTGGGCGGGGCCGTCGGCATCGCGATCCTCGGCACGATCGGCAGCACCGTCTACCGCCACCGCATGGAAGACGTCATCCCGGTCGGCACGCCCGCCGAGATCGCCGATCCCGCCAGAGAAACCATCGGCGGTGCCATCGCCGTCGCCGACTACCTACCGGAGCCGTTCGGCTCGCAACTGACTGCCGTCGCCAACTCGTCGTTCATCGACGGCTTCAATCTGGCGGCCGGGTGGAGCGCTGGTTTGATGGCCGTCAGTGCGGTGGCTGTCTTCGTGCTACTTCGCCGTCAGACCGCGTCGGAGAGATAACGCGCCAACCAGCGCGTCGCGGACTGGCCGTTGTCGACGTCGTAGCTCTGGTATTCCTGATGGATTCCCGAGCGGTAGAACGCTTCGATCTCCCGGCTGCGCTGTTCGTTCGCCTGGTCGGTCAGCTGACCCTGCAGAACCGGAAGGCCCCCGGCCGCCGCCAAGTCCGCGATCAACGACTGCGCTTCCTGCGAGTACTGATCGGCTACATCGGGCGCCGGGTTGGAGGAGACAGCGAGGAAACCGGCCAGACGCGCCACGTAGTCGTCCTTCGGCGTCGAGCAGTACAGATCGCCGACGGCGCAGAACGTCCGCACCACCGGGCTGACGTAACCGAATCCTCCGACGCGAGGTCCACCGACCCCGGTGCCCACCACGGCAGGACCGACCAGAGCGTCGGTGTCGGAGCGCTTGGGATCCGAGATCAGACCCACCGCCACCACCTTGTCGGCGGGAACGACGCCGACCCCGGTGCCGATCGCCGCGGCGAGATCACCGGCCGCGTCGGCTCCCTGGCTGTATCCGATGATGCCGAGTTTTGTTGCCCCACAACGATCTGCCATCGCCTTCAGCATCCCGCCGGCATTGGTGACCGCAGCGGCGCGCGACTGCCCGTAGACCTCGCCCTCCCACGGGAACGCGGTGGCGGGATACGAGACGTAGTCGGTGCGAATGTCGTCGCCGAGACGATCGGTGACGTCGGTGAGCATCCCCGGCTTCGGTGCGGCACCCGAGCTGGTCTCCCAGGTTCCCGGAATGGCCACGACGTACATGGACGGGCAATCGCCCGGATCAGCGGCGGCGGGCGATGCTCCGACGACCAGACCGGATGCAACCGCTGCAGCGACGCCGACACCGGCGCAGATCTTCTTGACACTCATGGGGAGGGGGCCTCACTGGGTGATCGAACGCTTCGTTGTTCGATACCGACAATGCCAGGGGCCTGTGACCATCAGATGCCTACATGGTTAACGGACGTAACCGTATGGCGGATTCTCGGCACCCACCCGGTGGATCAATGTGAGATTCAGTCGCTCAGAGTGCAACAAAGAGACATTGATCCCCCGGGGGGCGGTCGAGTGTTGTCTACCGCTGCGGTGCCTGGGTGGGCACGATCGGCGACGGTAGTGCCGTTGCTCCCTGCAGGAAGGTGTCGACGGCGGCCGCGCAGGAGCGGCCCTCGGCGATGGCCCACACGATGAGCGACTGGCCGCGGCCCATGTCTCCGGCAACGAAGACGCCGGGGACGTTGGTGACCCACTCTTTGGTGCGCTCCACGTTGCCGCGCTGGTTGAAGTCGACGCCCAGGTCGGTCAGCAGACCGCCCTTGTCGGGTCCGACGAATCCCATGGCGAGCAGAACGAGATCGGCTTCGAGCGTGAACTCGCTGCCTTCGACCTTCTCGAACTTGCCGGCCTTGAACTCGACCTCGCAGGCTTCGAGTGCGGTGACCTTGCCGTCTTCGCCGACGAAACGCTCGGTGTTGACGGAGAAGACGCGCTCGCCGCCCTCCTCGTGTGCGGACGCGACGCGGTACATCAACGGATACGTCGGCCACGGGGTGGACGTTGCACGCTCCTCGGGCGGCCGCGCCATGATCTCGAACTGGTGCACGCTCTCCGCGCCCTGTCGGTGCGAGGTACCCAGGCAGTCGGCACCGGTGTCGCCGCCGCCGATGATGACGACCTTCTTGCCCTCGGCACTGACGGGCGGCGCAGCGAAGTCGCCCTGCTGGACGCGGTTGGCGTGCGGCAGGAACTCCATGGCCTGGTAGATGCCGTCGAGCTCGCGGCCCTCGATGGGCAGGTCGCGCCACGCGGTGGCACCGCCGGACAGCACGACCGCGTCGAACTGCTCACGCAACTCGTCGGCCGAGATGTCCACGCCCACATCGACGTTGGTGCGGAAGACGGTGCCCTCGGCCTCCATCTGCGCCAGCCGTCGATCGATGTGGCGCTTCTCCATCTTGAACTCGGGAATGCCGTACCGCAGCAGTCCGCCGATGCGATCGGCACGCTCGAACACCGTGACGGTGTGGCCGGCGCGGGTGAGCTGCTGCGCGGCAGCAAGTCCCGCGGGTCCGGACCCGACGACGGCGACGGTCTTACCGGTCAGGTGTGTCGGGTAGACCGGCGTGACCCAGCCCTCTTCGAAGGCCTTGTCGATGATCTCGACCTCGACCTGCTTGATGGTGACCGGATCCTGGTTGATGCCCAGGACACACGACGCCTCGCACGGAGCCGGGCACAGCCGTCCGGTGAATTCCGGAAAGTTGTTGGTGGCGTGCAGGCGATCGATGCTGTCGCGCCAGCGATCCTTGAACACCAGGTCGTTCCACTCGGGAATCAGGTTCCCCAGCGGACAACCGTTGTGGCAGAACGGAATACCACAATCCATGCACCGGCTGGCCTGGGTACGCAGAGTGTCCTTCGAGAAGTCCTCGTAGACCTCTTTCCAGTCCATCAGGCGCAGATCGACGGGCCGCCGCTTGGGTACTTCGCGAACCGTGTTCTTCAAAAATCCCTGTGGGTCACCCACGAGCTGCCTCCATGATCGCTTCGTCCACGTCCGCGCCGTTCTTCTCGGCTTCGGAGATGGCCAGCAGTACCTTCTTGTAGTCGCGAGGCATGACCTTCACGAAATGGTTCACCTGCTGTGACCAGTCCGCGAGGATCCGCTCGGCCACCTCGGAGCCGGTCTGCTCCTGGTGACGGGTGACGATGTCCTTCAACCAGGTGAATTCGTCGCCCTCGAGCTCGTCGATGTCGACCAGCTCCGTGTTGAGGTTGGCCTCGAACGTCTTGTTCGGATCGAAGATGAACGCGACGCCGCCGGACATGCCGGCACCGAAGTTGCGGCCCGTCGTGCCGAGGATGACCACCTTGCCGCCGGTCATGTACTCGCACCCGTGGTCGCCGACGCCTTCGACGACGGCCTCCGCGCCGGAGTTACGTACAGCGAAACGCTCGCCGACGACACCCCGGATGAGAGCCTCGCCGCTGGTGGCACCGAACAGGAAGACGTTGCCGCCGATGATGTTGTCCTCGGCGACGAATCCCTTGGGAGCACTCAACGACGGACGCAGCACGAGATGTCCACCGGACAGTCCCTTGCCGACGAAGTCGTTGGCATCACCCTGCAGCCGGAGCGTCATTCCCGACGGGACGAACGCACCGAAACTGTTGCCGGCCGAGCCGGTGAACGTGATGTCGATGGTGTCGTCCGGGAGCCCGACGCCGCCGTACGCCTTGGTGACCTCGTGTCCGAGCATCGTTCCGACGGTGCGGTTGACGTTGGTGATCTTGGATTCGAAGACGACCTTCTCGCCCTTGTCCAATGCGTTGCGGCTGGCCGCGATGAGCTGCTGATCCAGAGCCTTGTCGAGGCCGTGATCCTGAACCCCGGTGTTGTAGAGGTTCTGGTTCATGAAGGCCGATTCGACCTCTTCGAGGATCGGCGACAGATCCAGCTTCGACGCCTTCCAGTGCTCCTTGGCAGCGGTGGTGTCGAGCAGACCGACCTGACCGACGGCCTCGTCGAGCGTGCGGAACCCGAGCTCGGCCATGAGCTCGCGAACCTCCTCGGCGATGAACATGAAGAAGTTCTCGACGAACTCGGGCTTACCCGCGAAACGCTTGCGCAGCAACGGGTTCTGCGTCGCAACGCCGACCGGGCAGGTGTCGAGGTGGCAGACACGCATCATGATGCAGCCCGAGACGACGAGCGGAGCGGTGGCGAAGCCGAACTCCTCACCACCGAGCAGCGCGGCGACCATCACGTCGCGGCCGGTCTTGAGCTGGCCGTCGACCTGAACGACGATGCGGTCACGAAGACCGTTGAGCAGCAACGTCTGCTGGGTCTCGGCCAAGCCGAGCTCCCACGGTCCACCTGCGTGCTTGACCGACGTCAGCGGCGTTGCGCCGGTGCCGCCGTCGTGGCCCGAGATGAGCACCACGTCGGCGTGGGCCTTGGACACACCGGCCGCGACCGTTCCGACGCCCACCTCGGAGACCAGCTTCACGTGGATGCGGGCCTCTGGGTTGGCGTTCTTCAGATCGTGGATCAGCTGCGCGAGATCCTCGATCGAGTAGATGTCGTGGTGCGGCGGCGGCGAGATCAGACCGACGCCGGGCGTCGAATGCCGAACCTCGGCGACCCACGGGTACACCTTGTGCGCCGGAAGCTGGCCGCCCTCACCGGGCTTGGCTCCCTGCGCCATCTTGATCTGGATGTCGGTGCAGTTGGTCAGGTAGTGCGAGGTGACACCGAAGCGTCCCGACGCGACCTGCTTGACGGCCGACCGTCGCCAGTCCCCGTTCTCGTCGGGGGTGAACCGCGAGACATCCTCGCCACCCTCACCGGAGTTCGAGCGTCCGCCGAGACGGTTCATCGCGATGGCGAGGGTCTCGTGTGCCTCGGCCGAGATGGAGCCGTAGCTCATCGCACCCGTGGAGAAACGCTTGACGATCTCGCTCGCCGGCTCGACCTCGTCGATCGAAATGGCCTGTCGCTCTTCGGTCTTGAAGCGGAACAGACCGCGCAGCGACGCGAGTCGCTCGGACTGGTCGTCGACCATCTTCGTGTATTCCTTGAAGACGTCGTACTGACCGGTGCGGGTGGAGTGCTGCAGCTTGAACACGGTGTCGGGGTTGAAGAGGTGGTACTCCCCCTCGCGGCGCCACTGGTACTCGCCGCCCGTCTCGAGCTCACGGTGCGCGCGTTCCTGACGGTTGTCGAGGTATGCGACGGCATGTCGCGCCGCGACGTCGTCGGCCACCTGATCGAGATCGATGCCGCCGAGGTGGCTGTTGAGGCCGGTGAAGTACTCGTCGACCAGTTCCTGCGAGAGGCCGATGACCTGGAACAGCTGCGCTCCGGTGTACGACGCGAGCGTCGAGATGCCCATCTTGGACATCACCTTCAGCACGCCCTTGCCTGCGGCCTTGATGTAGTTGCCGACGGCCTTGTCGAACTCGATGCCCGTGAGTGCGCCGCGCTCGATCATGTCCTCGATCGACTCGAACGCCATGTACGGGTTGACCGCTGCCGCACCGAAACCGATGAGCAGAGCCATGTGATGGACCTCGCGAGCGTCACCGGACTCGATGATCAGGCCGACCTTGGTACGGGTCTTCTCCCGCACCAGGTGATGGTGCACCGCGGAGGTCAGCAGCAACGACGGAATCGGAGCGAGCTTCTCGCTCGACTCGCGGTCGGAGAGCACGATGATCCGTGCGCCGCCCGAGATCGCAGCGGAGACCTGAGCTCGGATGGCCTCCAACGACTTTCGGAGACCTTCGCCGCCCTCGGCAACCGGGTACAGGCCGCGCACGACCACCGAACGAAGTTCTTCCTGCGTGCCTTCGTCGTTGATGTGCACGAGCTTGGCGAGATCGTCGTTGTGCAGGATCGGCTGTGGCAGCACGATCTGCTTGCAGCTCTCGGCATCCGGGTTGAGCAGATCGCCCTCGGGGCCGATCGTGCCGCCGAGGCTGGTGACGATCTCCTCGCGGATCGCGTCGAGCGGCGGGTTGGTGACCTGGGCGAAAAGCTGCGAGAAGTAGTCGAACAACATCCGCGGACGAGCCGACAGCACCGCAATCGGGGTATCGGTACCCATGGATCCGATGGCCTCGGCACCGGACTTCGCCATCGGCGAGACCAGCACGTTCAGTTCCTCGGTGGTGTACCCGAAGATCTGCTGACGGATGAGCACGCGATCGTGCGGCATGTGCACGTGCGGGCGCTCGGGCAGATCGTCGATCGAGGTCAGACCCTCGTCGAGCCACTGCTGGTACGGATGCTCGGCAGCGAGCTCGTCCTTGATCTCGTCGTCGGAGACGATGCGACCCTGTGCGGTGTCCACCAGGAACATCCGGCCCGGCTGCAGCCGAACCTTGCGGACGACCTTGGACGGGTCGATGTCGAGAACGCCGACCTCGGACGCCATGACGACCAAGCCGTCGTCGGTGACCCACAGCCGGCTCGGGCGCAGGCCGTTGCGGTCGAGGACCGCTCCGATGACGGTGCCGTCGGTGAAGCACACCGACGCCGGTCCGTCCCAGGGCTCCATCAGCGAGGAGTGGTACTTGTAGAACGCCCGACGCGCGGGGTCCATGGACTCGTGCCGCTCCCACGCCTCGGGAATCATCATGAGTACGGCGTGCGGCAGGCTTCGTCCACCGAGATGCAACAGCTCGAGCACCTCGTCGAAACGTGCTGTGTCGCTTGCTCCGTGGGTGACCACGGGGAAGATCTTCTCGAGCGCCTCGGAGCCACCGAACACGTCGGAGGTGATGAGCGCCTCGCGGGCGCGCATCCAGTTCTCGTTGCCGGTGGCGGTGTTGATCTCGCCGTTGTGCGCGACGCGCCGGAACGGATGCGCCAGCGGCCAGGACGGGAACGTGTTGGTCGAGAAGCGCGAATGCACAAGCCCGAGTGCACTTTCCACGCGCTCGTCCTGCAGGTCGAGGTAGAAGCCCTTGAGCTGAGGAGTTGTCAGCATGCCCTTGTAGACGAAGGTCTGGGAGGACAGCGACGGGAAGTACACGGTCTCGCGACCGGGGCCGTCCTTGCCCGCACCCTCTTCGCCCAGCTCGTGCTCGACGCGCTTGCGGATGACGAACGCACGACGCTCCAGGTCGAGATCGGTGACCGATGCGTCGGGAGCGGCGAGGAACAGCTGACGGAAGGTCGGCATCGCGTCGCGCGCGAGCGCTCCGAGCGACGAGTCGTCGGTGGGAACCTCACGCCAACCGAGAACCGTCAGGCCCTCGCTCTCGACGATGCGCTCGACACCCTCGCAGGCACGTGCCGCGTCGCTGCGGCCCTGCGGCAGAAATGCGACACCGGTTGCGTAGGCACCGGGAGCGGGGAGCTCGAAATCTACGACGGCGCGGAAGAACGCGTCCGGAACCTGGATCAGAATGCCTGCACCGTCACCGGTGTTCGGTTCGGAGCCGGCGGCACCGCGGTGCTCGAGGTTGACCAGTGCGGTGATCGCCTTCTCGACGATGTCGCGACTGCGGCGACCGTGCATGTCCACCACGAACGCGACACCACAGGAGTCGTGCTCGTTGACGGGATCGTAGAGGCCTTGCGGGCCCGGAGTGTGCTTCATACCTAGCCTTCGGATAAGTCCAGCCTTGAAACTCGTCGGCGACGGTGTGGTGTAACCGGCTGCTCGAACGGCCTGCGGTGCGTCCTCGCCGTTGAAGCAGCACCTGTCGATCGTCGACGCTTTTCCTCTGCACGAGCGGGTGAGCTCATGGTAGAAAAGTGAGGGTCTCGACGGATCCGGCCGTGGTGAGGCCGATCCAACTACGAACGATAAGTCAGCACCTGGGTACCCCCGCAAATAAGGTAAGCCTATTGTGGGCTCTCACCTGCGAATTTCCCGACATCGGTCGACGTATCGGCCCCTTCCCGAGACGGCGGGGACGCGACGGCCGAAAAGTACACGCGTGTAAGACGATCGGGCCGCAACCGCATCGAAAAAAACTGGCCGCAGCGATCGAGATCAGCTGCGGCCAGTGTGGTGGGCGGAGGGGGACTTGAACCCCCACGTCCCGAAGGACACTGGCACCTGAAGCCAGCGCGTCTGCCATTCCGCCACCCGCCCGGGTGACGGCGAGAACACTAACACGCACCCTGCCGCGCTCGAAAATCGCGGCCTCGCGTCGTTCGGAGCGAACGGCGGCAGGCGGTCTGCGTCGGCGGCACCGTATATCATGCTTGAAGCGCGACCTCGTGATGACACGCGGCTGTCGCACCCTGCGCACCTGCAGGCACCACACGGTGGAAGAACACAGTGAGAGGAGGGGTCACGATGGGCATCGTTCAACGTTTCGAGCGCAAGCTCCAGGGCGCTGTCGGCGACGTCTTCGCCCGCGTGTTCGGCGGTGGCGTCGTACCGGCCGAGGTGGAAGCGGCGCTCCAACAAGAAGCGTCGGATCTGGTTCGGCCCCTCGACGGCGGCCATTACCTGGCACCCAACAGCTACGTGATCACCATCAACAGCTCGGACCACGATGAGCTCGCAGGCGATCGAGAACTCACGGTCAAGGCATTCTCCCGCCACCTCGACGATTACATTCGCGATCAGGGGTGGCAAACCTACGGTGACGTGGTGGTTCGCTTCGAACCGTCGCCCACTCTGCACACCGGTCAGTTTCGGGCCAGTGGCTCGGTCGACCCCGATGTGGGACGATCGGCGACTGCTGCCCGAAACCCGTCTGCGCAGCACGGCGCGTCGGCCGAGCAGAACGTATCGGCCAAGCCGGCACGAAGTCCCGTCCCTTCAGCTACGCAGCGACCGTCTGCCCCACCGATGTCGATACCAGGAGCCGGCCACATGACGCAGAACCCAGGCTACGACCCGCAGCGCGACCCCGCGGACGGTCATCGTCCCGATCCGCGCGCTCGCAACGGTTACGCCGGTGGCCAAGATCCCCGCTACGCCGCGCGTGAGCAGAACGGCTACGACGCCCAGGCCTACGCGCCTGCCGATTACGATCCGCGCTACGACCAGCAGCAGCCGTACAACGGTCAGGGCTACGACGAGCAGCAGTACGCCGAGCAGGGTCAGGCATACAGCGCGGCAGGCGGCCAGGACCAGGGTTACGACCCGCACGCCTACGGCAATGCCAATGGTCAGGACCAGGGCTACGACGCCCAGGGCTACAACGCGCAAGGCTATGACGCACAGGGGTACAACGCGCAGGGGTACGACGCCCAGGGCTACCAGTACAACGGTGCCGACGGCGGTGCCTACTCCGAGTCCCCGTACCAGGAGCAGGCCTACAGCGACCCGGCCGGGCAGTACGCCGAGCCCCAGGCCGCCGGGTATCAGCAGCCCGGCTACCAGCAGCCTGCATACGACTACCCACCTGCCCCGGCTGCCTACGGTCGCGGCTACCCGCAAGGCGCGGGCGATCGTAACGACGGGTACGGCTACGACCAGCCCGCCGCGTACGCCGGTCAGGCTCAGGCGCTCGCAGCGACACTGCAGCTCGAGGACGGCAGCGGCCGTTACTTCCAGCTCCGTGACGGTCAGAACATCATCGGCCGCGGCCAGGACGCGCAGTTCCGGCTGCCCGATACCGGTGTCTCGCGGCGGCACATCGAGATTCGCTGGGACGGCCGAGTGGCCATGCTCTCCGACCTCGGCTCCACCAACGGCACCACCGTCAACGGCGCCCCGGTTCAGGACTGGCAGCTGGCCGACGGTGACGTCATCAGGGCCGGACATTCCGAGATTCTGGTCCGGATCGTCTGACACAAGGGCTGCCAGGCACGAGCGATGGTCGACTCTCGTGCTCGTCCACCCGAATGTCGTCCACCCGAGCGGCTTCACCCTATGATGCTGCGAGACAACCATGTCTGCCGCGCCGCAACGTTCGGGCGTGTGGGGAGCAGGTCCGATCGCGAAGGAGGAGGTGAATCGTCGTGCAGGGATTGATTCTGCAATTGACCAGGGCGGGCTTCCTGCTTCTGCTGTGGTTCTTCGTCTGGGCCGTCCTTCGCACCCTGCGCAGTGACATCTACGCGGCCGCAGGCATGCGAGTACCAGCGCGCTACACCGGTGGCTCCAAAGTTCTTCCGTCGTTCAACAAGCAGAAGGTGGCCAAGTACCTCGTGGTGACCCAGGGCGGTCTCGCCGGAACGCGCATCTCACTCGGTGCGCAGCCCGTCCTCATCGGACGTGCAGACGATTCGACTCTCGTTCTGACAGACGACTATTCGTCCACCAGGCATGCCCGTCTCTCACCTCGTGGCGGAGATTGGTACGTCGAAGACCTCGGCTCGACCAACGGGACTTACCTCGACCGAGCCAAGGTGACCACCGCAGTGCGCGTACCCCTGGGAACCCCGGTTCGTGTCGGCAAGACCGTGATCGAGTTGCGCCCGTGACCCTCGTTCTCCGCTACGCCGCCCGCAGCGACCGCGGTCTGGTCCGCTCCAACAACGAGGACTCCGTGTACGCGGGAGCTCGACTGTTGGCACTGGCAGACGGTATGGGCGGTCACGCTGCCGGTGAAGTGGCCTCCCAGTTGATGATCGCCGCATTGGCCCACCTCGACGACGACGAGCCGGGTGAGGATCTGCTGGGCAAGCTCGAGGCGGCCACCCGTGAAGGCAACGCGTCCATCGCCGATCAGGTCGAGGACGAGCCCGAGCTCGACGGTATGGGCACCACGTTGACAGCAATCCTGTTCGCGGGCAAGCGAATCGGGCTCGTTCACATCGGCGACTCACGTGCGTACATGCTGCGCGACGGATCGCTCACCCAGATCACCCGCGACGACACCTTCGTCCAATCACTCGTCGACGAGGGCCGCATCACCGCCGAGCAGGCGCACACGCACCCGCAGCGATCGCTGATCATGCGTGCCCTCACCGGTAACGAGATCGAGCCGACGCTCACCGTCCGAGAGGTGCGCGCAGGCGACCGCTACCTGCTGTGCTCCGACGGCCTGTCCGATGTCGTCAGCGACGAGACCATCGAGAACACGATGAACGAGGGCGAAACCGGTCCCTGTGCCGATCGTCTCATCGAACTCGCACTGCGCAGCGGTGGACCCGACAACGTGACCGTCGTCGTCGCCGATGTCATCGACCTCGACTACGGACAGAGCCATCCCATCCTCGGTGGCGCCGCCAGCACCGAGGACGAGGAGGACGCTCCTCCCCCCAACACCGCAGCAGGACGCGCCGCGGCGATGCGGCCGCCTCGCTCGACGCCCAAGCGCGTCACCACCCCGGTGGTCACCCCGGAGAAGAAGTCGCACAAGCTGCGCTGGACGCTGATTGCCCTCACCCTGGTGGTCCTCGCCGCAATCGGTGCGCTCGTTGCCAATTCGATCATCAGAGGCAACTACTACGTCGGTGCCGACAACAGCAAGGTCACGGTGCTGCGGGGCCTGCCCGGCTCGGTGCTGGGGTACTCGCTGCAGAGCGTGGAACTGACCGGATGCCTCGATGGCGACGGAGCCGTCACACTGACCGCTCCCGATGCCGAGCCTGCCGACTGCGTTCCGTTCGAGATCGACGACCTTCTGCCCGCCGCCCGCGAGCAGGTCACGGCCGGATTGCCGTCGGGATCCCTCGACGATGCGCGTGGCCAGGTGCAGCGTCTGGCCTCGGGCGACCTGTTGCCGGTCTGCGAGACCGAGCCCGCCGTCACCACCACCACCCCCGAACCGACCCCCACGACGATCATCCCGCCACCCGGGGTGCCGTTGCCGCCGACCGCGGAACCCGTTCCCGAGGCCGCGCCGACGACCACCGCGGTACCGACGCCGACGGTGCCGCAGGTTCCCGGCCAGAACTGCAGGACCGGTACTCGATGAGTTCCCCTACCTCTGCCGGAGGGTCCTTTCCGAGTCCGCCCGGGGGTTTCGCTCCTGCACCGATCCAATCGAACCGGCGCGGAGTCGAGTTGCTTCTGCTCGGGGCCGCGGTTCTGATCACCACGATCTCGTTGGTGTTGGTCGAGGCCAGCCAGGAGCAGACCATCACCTGGGATCTGGCGAAGTACGCGCTCGCGTATCTCGCGCTGATGACGGTGGCGCACTTGGCCGTCCGACGCTTCGCGCCTCATGCCGATCCGCTACTGCTCCCGATCGTGGCACTCCTCAACGGCCTCGGTCTGGTGCTCATTCATCGACTCGACCTCGCCGATCAGCAGCAGGCGCAGTATCTCGGTAACCCGATCCCCTCACCCGACGCCAACCAGCAGGTGCTGTGGACGACATTGGCAATCGCCGGTTTCGTGGCGTTGCTGGTGCTGCTCCGCGACTACCGCACCCTGGCCCGCTACGGCTACACCGTCGGTCTCGCCGGCCTGATTCTTCTCGCAATCCCGGCGATGCTGCCGTCCGCATTCTCGGAGGTCAACGGGTCGAAGATCTGGATCCGGCTGCCCGGCTTCAGCATTCAGCCCGGTGAGTTCGCGAAAATTCTGCTGCTCATCTTCTTCGCTTCGCTGCTGGTCGCCAAGCGCGAGTTGTTCACCGTCGCGGGCAAGCACGTACTGGGTATGGACTTCCCGCGAGCCCGCGATCTGGGTCCGATCCTGGTCGTCTGGGTCGTCTCGGTCGCAGTCCTGGTGTTCGAGAAGGACCTCGGCACGTCGCTGCTGATCTTCGGAACCGTGCTGGTGATGATCTATATCGCGACCGAGCGCGTCGGCTGGTTGATCATCGGGTTCGGCCTGCTGATCGTCGGATTCCTGTTCGCGTATCAGGTATTCGGCCACGTCAAGATCCGAACCGACACCTGGCTGCACCCGTTCGACGACTACAACGACACCGGATATCAGATCGTTCAGTCGATGTTCAGCTTCGCCACGGGCGGATTGGCGGGCACCGGCCTCGGAAGCGGACGCCCGTCCCAGGTGCCGTTCGCCAAGACGGACTTCATCATCGCGACCGTCGGCGAAGAGCTCGGCCTCATCGGCCTGACCGCGGTGCTGATCCTGTACCTACTGTTCATCATTCGCGGCATGCGCACCGCGCTGGCCGTCCGGGACAGTTTCGGCAAACTGCTGGCAGCCGGTTTGTCGTTCACCATTGCAATCCAACTGTTCGTCGTCGTCGGCGGCGTCACCAAGCTCATTCCGCTCACCGGCCTCACCACGCCGTATCTGTCCTACGGAGGATCTTCGCTTCTCGCCAACTACCTGCTACTCGCATTGCTGATCAAGATCTCCGATGCGGCCCGTGAGCCGGCAACCCCCAAGAAGAAGCCCGCTCCTGCAGCACCTATCGCGGACGCTCCGACCGAAATGGTGAAGCGCCCATGAACACTCCCCTACGCCGCGTGTCCATCGCCGTGATGGTCATGGTCGTCGCGTTGCTCGCCAATGCCACCTACCTCCAGGTCATCAAGGCCGACGATCTGCGAACCGACCCACGCAACTCACGTGTGTTGCTCGACGAGTACTCACGCCAGCGCGGTCAGATCTCGGCCGGCGGCCAGGTTCTCGCGTCCTCCGTCGCGACCGACGACCGCTACAAGTACCTGCGGACCTACCCGCAGAACTCGATCTCTCCGGCCAGCCCCCAGGCCAACGCGCCGATCACCGGCTACTACTCGATGCTGTACTCGAGCAACGGCCTCGAGCGGGCCGAGGATCCCGTGCTCAACGGATCCGACGACCGCCTCTTCGGCGGGCGTTTGTTCGACCTCATCTCCGGCCGAGATCCGCGGGGCGGCAACGTCGTCACCACCATCGACCCCGTCGTCCAACAGGTCGCATACGACCAGCTCACGGCCAAGGGGTACACCGGTTCGGTGGTGGCACTCGATCCCGCCACCGGCAACATCCTCGCCATGGCCAGCACCCCCAGCTACGACCCCAACCTGTTGGCCAGCCACGACGGCAGCACGACAACCACGGCGTGGGAGAACCTGAGCAACGACCCGAACAAGCCGATGGTGAACCGGGCGATCTCACAGACCTATCCCCCCGGATCCACCTTCAAGGTGATCACCACCGCCGCCGCACTCGAGGCGGGCGCGACGCCTGATACTCAGCTCACGGCCGCGTCGAACATCACGTTGCCGGGAACCTCGACGACCCTCGAGAACTACAACGGTTCGACGTGTGGCGGCGGCCAGACTGCAAGCCTGCGCGAAGCGTTCGCACGTTCGTGCAACACGGCCTTCGTCGAGCTCGGCATCGACACCGGAGTGGACAAGATGCGCGACGCCGCGGCCGCTTTCGGTATCGGAGAGGACACCTCCATTCCGCTCCCCGTCGCCGACAGCACCATCGGCCCGATCGACGACGACGCGGCCCTCGGCCAGTCCAGCATCGGCCAGCGCGACGTTGCACTGACCCCCTTGCAGGACGCCGTCATCGCAGCCACGGTCGCCAACGGCGGCGTGCGGATGGCCCCGAACCTGGTGCAGCAGCTGCAATCTCCCGACCTGTCCGACCTGTCGAGCTACCAGCCGAAGTCCATGGGAGAGGCCATCAGCTCCGATACCGCTGCGACCCTGACCGATCTGATGATCGGCTCCGAGAACAACACCAGCGGCGAGGGAAAGATCCCCGGAGTCCAGATCGCCTCGAAAACCGGTACCGCAGAACATGGTTCCGATCCACGCAACACCCCACCCCATGCCTGGTACATCGGATTCGCGCCCGCGAACGATCCGAAGGTCGCCATCGCAGTCATCGTGGAAGACGGCGGAGACCGAGCCCTGGCTGCAACCGGTGGATCCGTGGCCGCACCCATCGGGCGCGCCGTCATCGCAGCCGCATTGCAGGGGAGGTGACATAAGGTGCCATTGAGCAACGGAGCCGTAATCGCCCAGCGCTATCGACTACTGCGCCTCATCGCCACCGGCGGTATGGGGCAGGTGTGGGAGGCGATGGACAATCGTCTCGATCGCCGAGTGGCGGTCAAGGTACTCAAGGCCGAGTTCTCCGAGGACCCGGAGTTCTTGCAGCGCTTCAGGTTCGAGGCTCGCACCACAGCGCAGCTGAACTACCCGGGGATCGCCGGGGTCTACGATTACGGCGAGACTCGTGACGGCGCAGGCGAATCACTGGCCTACCTCGTGATGGAACTGGTCAACGGTGAGCCGCTGAACGCAGTGCTGGGCCGTATGTCCAGGTTGCCACTCGGCCATGCCCTGGACATGCTCGAGCAGACCGGCCGCGCTCTGCAGATCGCACACACGGCAGGCGTCGTGCACCGTGACGTCAAGCCCGGCAACATCCTGATCACCCCCACCGGGCAGGTCAAGATCACCGACTTCGGCATCGCCAAGGCCGTCGACGCGTCCCCGGTGACCAAGACCGGCATGGTGATGGGCACCGCGCAGTACATCGCGCCCGAGCAGGCACTCGGCGAGGAGGCCACCTCGGCCTCCGACGTCTACTCGCTCGGCGTCGTCGGATACGAAGTGCTCGCAGGCACGAGGCCGTTCGTCGGAGACGGTGCCCTCACCGTCGCGATGAAGCACGTCCGTGAACAGCCGGCACCGATGCCGGTCGACCTGCCGCCTGCCGTGCGCGAACTCATCGAGATCACGATGGTCAAGGACCCGGCCACGCGCTATGCCAACGGCGGCGAATTCGCCGACGCGGTCGCCGCGGTCCGTGCGGGTCGCCGACCCCCTGCACCCGGGAACTCCCGCGGCTCGGGCACCGGCCGGGTGATGATGCCCGGCGTCGTGCCGAGTCCGCAGCCGCCTCCGCCGTCGAGCACCCAGATGATGCCGACGTCCCAACGCGAGTACCGCGGACCGGCCACCGGAACGGCTGCTGCAGCTGTGCCCGAGCCCACCGGAATGTCCTCGGCGCAGAAGGCACTCGCCTGGGGTGGCGGCGCCCTGCTGTTGCTCGGCATCCTCATCGGCGGTTACGTACTGCTGACCGGGGGCCGGGACGACACGCAGACGCCGTTCGTGCCGCCGACCACCACCACGCAGCCGGTCACGACCACTCGGACGACCACCGAGCCCACGACGACCACTACCGAGGAAACGACCACCGAAGAGACGACCACTACAACAACCACCACGACCACCGAACCCACCACCACGACGACGAGCCCCACCACGACGTCGGAGGAGCCGACGCAGACGACGACCACTACCCCCCGGCCGCTATTCGAGAATCCGTTTCAGCAAGAGCCACAAGGACAACGATGACGACTCCCCGTACGCTCTCCTCTCGCTACGAGCTGGGCGAGATACTCGGTTTCGGCGGTATGTCCGAGGTCCATCTGGCCAGGGACACCCGACTCGACCGTGACGTCGCCATCAAGGTCCTGCGCGCCGATCTCGCCCGCGACCCCACGTTCTACCTGAGGTTCCGACGCGAGGCCCAGAACGCTGCTGCCTTGAATCACCCCGCCATCGTCGCCGTGTACGACACCGGTGAAGCGGAGACCGAAGCCGGTCCGCTCCCGTTCATCGTCATGGAATACGTCGACGGCGACACCCTGCGCGATATCGTCCGCGCCGAAGGACCCATGCCGCCGCGCCGGGCCATGGAGGTCATCGCCGACGTCTGTGCCGCGCTCGATTTCAGCCACCGCAACGGCATCGTGCACCGCGACGTCAAGCCCGCGAACATCATGATCAACAACGCCGGCGCTGTGAAGGTGATGGACTTCGGCATCGCGCGCGCCATCGCCGATTCCTCGTCGCCGATGACCCAGACCGCCGCCGTGATCGGAACCGCGCAGTACCTCTCTCCCGAACAGGCGCGCGGCGAACAGGTCGACGCTCGATCGGACGTCTACTCGCTCGGCTGTGTCCTCTTCGAGATCCTCACCGGCGAACCGCCGTTCAAGGGAGACTCACCGGTCGCCGTCGCCTACCAGCACGTGCGCGAGGATCCCCAGCTACCTTCGCTCGTCAACGACACTGTGCCGCGCGAACTCGACTCGATCATTCTCAAGGCGATGGCCAAGAACCCGGCCAACCGCTACCAGAGCGCTGCCGAGATGCGTACCGATCTGGTTCGCGTTCTCGGCGGTCAACGGCCGAGCGCGCCGATGGTCATGAACGACGAGGACCGCACCACGATTCTGGGTTCGGTCGACTCCCGTCAGGCCGACTTCTCCGGACGGGACAAGCCCGCTGCGGCCGCCGAAGCATCTCGCCCCTCGCGGCACGCCGGACCCGATGACGAGCGCCAGAGCCGACGCGGCTTGAAGATCGGGCTCGTCTCGGTCGCGGCCGTGATCGTCGTCGCCATCGTCGGTGCCTTCCTGTGGTCGCTCGGACCCGGTGCGGACCCCAAGACCGTCACGGTGCCGACCGTCGTCGGACTGGCCGCGGACGAAGCCCAACGCCAGCTCGAAGACGTCGGACTCCGGGTCACGATCCAGGAAAAGCCCGATGCGTCGGTGCCGGAAGGATCTGCGATCGGTACCAATCCGGCGGCCGGGTCGCAGACCGAGTCACCCGGAGCCATCTCGCTCGACGTGTCCTCCGGACCTCAGCAAGTGCAGGTTCCGCGACTGACCGGTCGAACGCAACAGCAGGCGTCCGACGCGTTGAACGAGGTGGGACTCGAACTCGATCCCACGATCGCCCGTGCACCGTCGACGCCGGAGAACCTGGACAAGGTCGTCGAGCAGAATCCGTCGTCGGGCGTGAGCATGAACGCCAACTCACAGGTGCGCATCACCCTGGGATCCGGACCGGCGCAGGTACGCATGCCCAACGTCGTCGGCCAGCTCGTCGACGTCGCACAGCCGAACGTCGAGGGTGCCGGCCTCCGCGTGCAGGTCCAGAACATCGATTCCTCACAGCCGGTGGGTCAGGTCGTGTCGACCGATCCCGCCGGAGGAACCAACGTCGCCGAGAACACCGTCGTCACGCTGCGGGTCTCCAACGGTGACAAGATCCCGATGCCGGACCTGTCCGGACTCACCGAAGCTCAGGCCCTGACGGCACTGGAATCCGCGGGATGGACCGGGACCGCGTCGAACCTGTCGACGTCGCGGCAGTCGACGCTGGACCCATTGATGGTGGGGCGAATCGTCAATCAGACTCAGCCCGCAGGCTCGGAGATCAGCAAGACCGACACCCTCTCCGTAAGTATTGGCGCGCTGGGGATTCCCACCGGCTAGTCGGTAACTCAGGCGAAGGCTTCGGCCACCTGAGCTTCGAGCTTGGCGACGAGGCCGGAGTCGGTGGGCATGCCGCAGACGGCGAGCCAGTTCGCCAGCATGCGGTGCCCGCCCTCGGTGAGGATGGATTCCGGGTGGAACTGAACCCCGTGAATCGGCAGCTCGGTGTGCCGCATGGCCATCACGAGACCCGATTCGGTGCGACCGATGACCTCGAGTTCCGCCGGAATGGTGTCTGCACGGACGGTCAGTGAGTGGTACCGAGTGGCGGTGAAGGGATCGTTCATCCCTTCGAGCACTCCGACGCCCGAGTGATGCACGAGACTCGTTTTTCCGTGCAGGAGTTCCGGGGCCTTCTCGACGGTCGCACCGAACACGGCTCCGATGGCCTGGTGTCCGAGACAGACTCCCAGCAGCGGCGTCTTCGCGCGGGCGGCGGCCGACACCAGATCCATCGTGGCACCGGCGCGCTGCGGCGTACCCGGCCCGGGGCTGAGCAGAATTCCGTCGAACTGGGCCGCGACCGCATCGCGATCGGTGAGCCGTTCGTCGTCGTTGCGCCAGACCTCGACATCGACGTTCAGCTGGCCCAGGTACTGGACGAGGTTGAAGACGAAGCTGTCGTAGTTGTCGACGACGAGAATGCGCATGTCGACAGCGTACTCAGCGTGGCTGCGCATACCGCATGCGCACCGATTCGGTGTATGCGGGCACCGAGACGTCCGCGGAGGTCTCGACGTCGTAGCGCAGGCCGTAGCGCAGCGCGTATTGCTCGTACAACCGCACGCCGGGCTCGTTCTTCAACGCTGCGCGCAGCCGGTCCTGGTCGCCGATCGCGGTCATCACGTACGGCGGACTGTACGTCCGGCCGCCGAGCAACAAGGTGTTGCCGATGCAGCGCGGAGCGGACGAGGCCACCAGCCGCTGATCCTGCATCGCGATCGCCGAGGCACCGCCGGCCCACAATGCGTTGAGCACGCTCTGCACGTCGACCTGATGGACCACCAGATCGTTGGGCGAGGCGTCGGATGCATACGCGCCGTCGGGGCCCCGGGACGCGTCAGCCATCGTCACGGTCAGTCCGGCACCGGACGCGGCCTCGCGTCCTGCCGCGTCGGCGAGGGAATCGATGCGGGCCAACGCGTCGGCGACGTCGGTGTCGCCGGAGGCGGTGCGCTGCTGGATCGTGTCGACCTGTTGCTCGAGCGCGTCCCTGCTGCGTTGGGCATCCTCGCTGCTGCCACGAGCCGCGTCGACGAGATCGGCCAGACGGATGGTGTCCCCGCTGCGCAGTTCGGTGCCGTCCGAGATATGTCTGGTGGTACCGAGCAGCAGACCGACGACTGCACACACCGCGACGGCGAGAACCCACCAGCGGGTGTCGGCGCGGGTCGATCGTCGTGTCACGGGTGCTCGCAATTTGTCCGGTGGGTCGGTGCTGGGCTCACCTGGGTTAGCGTGTACAGCAACCGGGTCGATCACTGTCACGGTCCTCGAGGAGACAATAGCCTGGGGATGCGCGACACCCGTCGATCCACAGGTTCCCGTCGTCAGTTGTCCACAGGTCGGTCGAAGGACCGACAGCCGTCAAGAACGCGAAGAGGAAGCAATGCCGAAGTCGAAGGTACGGAAGAAGAACGACTACACGATCAACCCGGCGAACCGCACGCCGGTGAAGGTCAACGCCGGACCGTCTCCGGTCTGGTACGTGGTCCTGATGCTGGGATTCATGCTGGTCGGCCTGCTGTGGCTGATTGTCTACTACCTCGCTGCGGACGACATCGCATTCATCGGAAACCTCGGCGCCTACAACTTCCTGATCGGCTTCGGCTTCATGGTCGTCGGGCTCGTCATGACCATGCGGTGGCGCTGACAGTCGAGCGAGTTACACCGATGTCATTCATCCCCAATGTGGATAAACCCTGTGGATAACTTCTCGAACGATCCACAGGGTGTGTACGAAGAGCGCTGGGCAACACCCGTCGTCGCCATCGCAGCACTGGTCGTGGGCGGTTTTGCCCTCGGAATCGGTGCCGTGTTGTCCTCCACCGACGCCGCGGGAACGTTCCTCGTCGGACTGGCAGCCGTCGGAATGTGGGTGATCGCGGCACTCGCCGCCGCACAGCGTCCCCGTCTGGCCATCACGCGCGACGGATCATTGACGATGAAACGCCTCGGCGGCATACGCACGTACTCCCGCGCCGACATCGTGCGCGTCAAAATAGTGCGCTACCCACGACTCGGCCGACGCGTCCCGATGCTCGAACTCGACATCCGCCCACCCGGCGAGGACGACGACCGACTGATCATCTTCGGCAGATGGGACCTCGGCACCGACCCACGGGATGTGTTCGACGCGCTGAACACACGCGGCTTGGTGCCACCGAACTCCTGATCGCCGAGCGGCCCGGGGGTACTCGATGTGACGTTCAGTGGCCTTTTCGGGGGTCAATGGCACATCGAGTGGACTCGGGTCGGCACAGGGCGGGCGGTCAGATGCCCATCTGCGCGCGGAGGTCGAGCATTCGCACCGCGATGACGCCGAGGGTCACCAGAGCGACAGCGATCACCGAGATCCAGGCCATGGACACACCGGCCGATGTACGTCCACTCTCCGGTCCGCGGCGACGGTTGGGGAGAAACACCAAACCGGCGGTGGCGGCGGCACCGGCGACGAGTCCGCCCATATGACCCCACAGCGAGATGCTGGGGATCGAGATGCTGATGAAGATGTTGAGTGCGATGACGATCAGAACCGGCGCCGGGCTTCGCTTAAGCCTGAGCAGGATGACGGCCTGGGCACCCAGGAGCCCGAACACCGCACCAGAAGCGCCGGCGGTGAGAGACAGCGGGTTCTCGAACACCATGACCGACGCGCTACCGCCGAGCAACGACAGGAGATAGACGGCGAGATACCTGCTGCGGCCCAGGACCAGTTCGACGTCGCGACCGATGAGATAGAGCGCGAACATGTTGACCAGCAGATGAATCGGCCCGATGTGCACGAATCCACTGCCGATGAGGCGAAATACATCACCGTTCGCCACGAGCAAACTGTTCAGAGACCACGCCTGAGCCAGAGCAGAGCCGGTGAAGTTGCTGGTGACATTGCCGGACTGAGCGGCGGTGATGCCGAAGACCACGACGTTGATCGCGATCAACGCGTAGGTCAACGGGGTCTTGGCAGATCGCGTGACCGGCGCTCCGGCGACCGTCTGCGCAGTACGGACGTTCTTGTTGCCCTCCCGCACACAATCCACGCAATGCTGGCCTACAGCGGCGGCCTGCAAGCACTGCGGGCACGCCGGGCGACCACAGCGCGAGCACGCCAGGCCCGTGGGGCGGTCGGGATGTCGGACGCACACCGACTGGGGTGAGTTGGGTTGGTCGCCGTACGGGCCACCCCAGCCGGGGTTCGTCATCGTGAATCTTTCTGTGGAACTAGATCAGGCAATCGTGACGCTGTTGATGACGACCTCGTCGACCGGACGATCGCCGCGGCCGACCTGGGTGCTCGAGATCGCGTCGACGACCTTCTTGGACGCCTCGTCGGTGACCTCACCGAAGATGGAGTGCTTGCGGTTGAGGTGCGGGGTCTTGCCGGTGGTGATGAAGAACTGCGAGCCGTTGGTGCCGGGGCCTGCGTTCGCCATGGCCAGCAGGTACGGGCGATCGAACGAGAGCTCGGGGTGGAACTCGTCCTCGAACTTGTAGCCCGGTCCACCGGAGCCGGTGCCGGTCGGGTCGCCGCCCTGGATCATGAAACCGTCGATGACGCGGTGGAAGACTGCGCCGTCGTAGAACGGTCCGGTCTTGGCACCCGACGCGTTCTGCGTCGTGTATTCCTTCGACCCGTCCGCGAGACCGACGAAGTTCGCGACGGTCTTGGGGGCGTGATTGCCGAACAGTTCGATGACGATGTCGCCGCGGTTGGTGTGCAGCGTTGCCGTTTGGGTCTTGTTTGGTGAAGTCACGCCCACCATCGTGCCATCTCGGGCGTTCGGGTAGTTCACAGGTGGTGTATCGGGAGGGTCGATCGGGGTGCTGTTGTGGAACAGTGAGGGTATGACGAGCACTACGAAAACCGAGCAGGTTCACTCCTCCACCGGCACGGCGGCATCGGCGCTGCTCGGTGCCGCTTCCGCCGTGAGCAAGGGCCCTGCCGGAGTGGGTCTGCTGCTCGCCAAGCGCGGCTACGGTCTGGCACGCAAACAGGCTGCACAGCGTCGCGTCGCGACTGCGGAACGGATCGCCGAAGCCAACCTCACCAGGACGGCTCTGACGGTCGACCCGAAGTCGGGAAACAAGCGTCGCGTTCTGGTGTTCGGGGTTGCCGCTGCCGTCATCGGTGGTGTCGTGTTCTACCTCGGCCGTCGCCGAAACGAGGTACCTCCGCCCGCCGACGTTCCGCCGAGCCTGGCCGACTACGACGAGGGCTCGTCATAGATACAGAATCTTTTGCAGCAGGTCGAACAATGCCGGCCTGGTTCTGACCACGGCGTCCTCGCTGCGGTCGGCCACGACAAGCGCGGCGTTGTGACGACTGGTCGATCCCTCGGCAAAGTAGTCGCTGTGACCGATCGATCCGCTGCGGCCGTCGGAGTGATCGGTCGAGAGCAGCGTGACCCCGTCCATCGCGCCTGGGTCTGGGCCGAAGGCACCGAGGTCGGCGACTATATCGCCACCGGCTTCGGCGGAGAACACGTGTCCGTCGGGTAGCCGAAGATCCGAGACCGTGTGCGTGCCCAGTCCTGGGGACCCGAGCGCCACGAAGTCGTCGACCCCGGTGTCGGCTCGAAGCGCCGACGCCGCGGTGAGCGATCCGTACGAGTGGGCCAGCACCGACAGGTGCGGATCGCTCGCACGAGCTGCGTCGAGTCCGTCCAGAAATGGACCGAGCCGATCTGCCCCCGCTTCCGCTGCCAGCGGGGACATCACGGTTCGGTCAGGATCGAGCAGTCCCCAGCCGAGTTGGGGGGCCTGGTAGTCCATCCACGTCACGACCGCCGCACTCTCAGCCTGATCTCCTGTAAATAGTTGCTGCACAGTCGATTGCAATCCTTCCATATCGCCGTCGTAGCTCTCGATGTCTCCGTGCACGGTCGAACCGAGACCGGGTACGAACACGGCCACATGCGTGGCTGTGTCGACATCACCCACCGCAACAGCCGCTGTGGTCTCCTCGTACGAGGAGTTGTCCAACACCAGAAGCTGCCGATCTCCCTGCGCAAGGACAGATTCGATCGCATCGAGCGACCGAAGTCGCTTGCGCGTCTGTTCCAGCCCCGCATCTGCGTCGCTGAAGATTCCTCCGAACATGTTGTCGTCCAACTCCTTCCGTAACTCGGCCTCGACAGCGAGGAGGCGAACACGCTCAGCGGCCAGAACCCGCCGATTGGCACTGTCTCGCACCCGCCCCGGCAGACCGTCGAGACTGCCGATCAGCGCGGGCTGCTCCACCATCAACCTGGTTCGCGCAGCAGGCGAGAGCGCGCTCCAGAACGCAGAATTGGCAGCCGGAGTTGCGCCCGGGGTCACCGAGGCCGCAACTGCGGTCGCGACCTGTATCTCCGGGGTTCCCCCGGCGAGGCGTCGAGCAAGGGTCTCGTCGAAAATCGTTGCCGTGCGGATCAACTGAGAGACTCGCGCCGCCAACTCCTCTCGGAGGCGCCGACGATCCCGCGTCGTCGACCACAGGTCCGAGAGCGCAACCGAGTACGACTCGACCGTGTCGGTCACCGAACCGTCGGAGTGGATTCCGAACCGAGATTCGCCCGCCTCCTGCTCCACTGTGTGCAGAGCTGCGATCAGGCTCGCCATGTCGATCGAGGCGTCGGCGACGCAGCTCGCGATCCGGAGCAGCTCGTCGGAGGAACCGCGTACATCGGATCGGACGCCTCTCATCGCCTCTCGGGCAGCATCGGCGGCCGCACCGACCCAGTCGTCGCCGAGCACGGCGTCCGCGGACGCACCATGTACGACGACCAGTTCGCGCCACTGCCGCATCAGACCGTCGGAGGCGGTGATCAACTCACGGCTGTTCCACGATCTGAACTCGTCGAGTGTGACCATCGTGAATCCCCCGCAGCGTCGTCGTATCCGACGAGTCAACGCGACAGACGAGCCCGGCCGTGAAATCTATCCCCAGCCTGTGGATAAAATCTGGGGATCAACGCAAGCTGAGGATCAACGCAAGCGTCCTGTGCACGTCACCGCGCGATTCTGTGAACCGGTCCGCTGAAGCCGTCTCCCGGGTCGGTCGGACGACTGGTCCGAGGCGGCCTGCTCCGCTTGGCCCGGTAAAGATCTGCGTCGGCTGCCCGATAGATCTCACCCCAACGACGACCGGCGGGCATGCACGCCAGGCCGACGCTCCACTCGGCCCGATGGGCACGGCGCAACCGATCGATGATCTGCAAGGCTTCTTTCTCGAGAACCCCGGGCATGAACAGCACGAACTCGTCTCCACCGAGGCGACCGAGAACATCTCGTTTGGTCAGCTGCCCCTTCCACGCTTTCGAGACCCGAGTCAGGAGTACGTCACCCGCAATGTGGCCGTACTCGTCGTTGATCTCCTTGAAATTGTCGAGATCGAGCACCGCCAGGCTGACCGAGAGTCCGCGGGCAGCGCAGGCCGGAAGCATCTTCTCGATCTTGGACTCGAAACCGAAGCGGTTGAGAAGTCCGGTCAATGCGTCGTGGGTCGAGAAATACCGCATCCGGCGTGCGAAGACACCGAACACCTCGGTGGCACCGACAATTCCGAGAGCGACGAGAATGTAGGAGATGAACGGTGTTCCGTACGGCGCGATCGCGGCACCGATCACTGCTGAAACAGCAAGTACCGCAACCCAGATGCCGGCGTTTCGCTCGGACCAGAAGGCGCCGATGTGCATTCCGAGGAACATCGCGGCCTGCACACAGATCAAGAAGGCAGGCATGGTGTCGCTGCTACCCAGCGCACACGCGAGTCCCACCACCGACAGCGCTGTCGCACAACCCACCGCTCGTTTGGGGCTCGGCACACCCGCCCGCACCAGAACCACGATCGCCAATGGGCCCATCAGCATGGCCAGCGCCGCCAGAACCTGCTGGGGACCGGACAGATTGGACCACGAGGCGACGGCGCTCGCGGCGTAGAGGACGGTTGTCACAGCCGCGAAAACCGCGAGCATGCGGCCGGACTCGTCGAACCTCGGCCTGCTCACCAGTCGGTGCCGGTTGCGTCGGGCAATGCCTGCTCGTGCTCGCGGCAACGCACACCGAACCGGACCACACCACTCACCTGATACCCCCCAGGCACCATCGGCCCTCCCCACGCACTACGGCCATCGCCTCACATGACCCAACGATGCCCGGACTCTAACACCTTCGAGGCGCGACCACGACTCTGCGCGGGGAAGACGCAGCAGGTCAGGACGCCTTCTCGGCGCGCGCAGCCTCCCTGGCGAGCAGTCGATCCCTCGACTCCTCGAACTTGGTCGCCTTGGACTCCAAGTCCTCGACGAATGCAGCCAGCCGATCGCGATCCCGCTCGCCCTCACCGGTGAAATCGTTGCGCTCGAAGATCTTCCACTTGCGGAGCACCGGCATCAGGACTTCGTCCAGATGCTGCCGAAGATCGTAGATTCCATTCTTGGCCAGAATCATGGCGTTCTTGCGGAAATTCGGCATGTTCAGGCCGGGCATCTGGAAGTCCGTTGCGACATCGGCGATGGCGCGAACCATCTGATCGGGAACGAGATCCAACGACGCCTCACCGAGGTTCCGATAGAAGATCATGTGCAGATTCTCGTCCGCAGCAACTCGAGCCAACATTCGATCCGCCACCGGATCACCACACGCCAACCCCGTATTACGATGCGACACCCGAGTCGCCAACTCCTGGAACGTCACATATGCAACCGAATGCAGGAAGTTTGCCCCGTCCATCGGCGCATCCACGCCAACAGTCATGTGGTGCATCCGAGCCCGCTCCAACTCCACCGGGTCGACTGCACGCGTCACCACCAAATAATCGCGCATGACGATCCCGTGGCGATTCTCTTCTGCGGTCCAACGCCCCACCCACGTGCCCCAGGCACCGTCCAACGAAAAATTGTCTGCCAATCCCCGGTGATACGACGGCAGATTGTCCTCGGTGAGCAGATTGGTGATCATCGCCGTGCGGGCCAGTTCCGACAACGACGACTGCTCGAGCGACCAGTCCTCCCCACCCATCGCCGCGAAATTCCGGCCCAGATCCCACGGAACGTAGTCATGCGGATGCCATTCCTTCGCCATCGACAGATGGCGATTCAAATTGGCTTCCAGGGTGCCGTCGAGTTCGGTCAACAGCTCTTCATGATCGAGAACACGTGTCATCTGCGGGGCTCCTTCGAACATCGAGGTGCCCGAACCGACAATCGATTCGAGACAGGGGCGAACAATGTCCGCCAGGACAGCAGCGACGGCACACCCCCCTGCGGTGCGCCGTCGCGACCGTTCACGCCGGTCGTGGGACCGACGTTCTTGCACACCGACAACGCTAGGGACCACGCTCCGAATGCGAAACAAAACAGTCGAGGGTCTGGACATGTGGGCGCCGGCGACGAGCACCCTTGGGTGCGGTCACAACCCTCGCGATCGGCCCGCCTCGGATCCCCGGGCTTCCTCGGCACTCGATGTCACATGTGGTGGCCTTTTCGGGGGTCAATGGCACATCGAGTGGACTTGGGCCGCCAGTGCGGGTGCGAACACGAAAAAGGACGCCCACGAAGTGGACGTCCTTTTGTTGTGGAGCCTAGGAGATTCGAACTCCTGACATCTGCCTTGCAAAGGCAGCGCTCTACCAACTGAGCTAAGGCCCCGAGTGTTGCGGTTGAACGTGCACGAACATTACACGTTCGATCCGAGCGATTGTCACCCGGTGGAGATACTGTGCCAGACACCGTCCGAGCTGCGCGTCGAGCGCACCTTCGATACTGTCAGCACTGCGATCACCACCGATGCGACGAGAAGAAGGATTTTCACGTCCTGCCTCTTTTCGTTCGTTCGGTGTGGGCCTAGGAGGACTTGAACCTCCGACCTCTTCCTTATCAGGGAAGCGCTCTAACCGCCTGAGCTATAGGCCCTCATCACTGCTTTCGGCCGAAGAATTCCTCTCCTCGAACCGAGGGATGAGATTACCGTATCGGGCCGCTGTCTTCCAAAACGGCCCGATACGGCTACTCGTTGTGCAGGTCAGTCGCGGTCTGCCAGCGTCACCTCGACGCCACCGACCAGGTCCGACGACAGGTTGTAGATGAATGCGCCAATTGTGGTGAGAGCGGTGAAGAGTACGACATTGATCACACCGATCACCGCTGCGTAGCCGAACACCTGTCCGGCGCTGACGAGTCCACCGTCACCGGATTCGTTGACGATCTCGGTGAACGCACTGTTGAGCCGGTCCCATACGCCCATACCGTCCAGCACGGCGTACAGCAGGCCGACGGCCACCATCCAGACGAAGAACAGTGACACCGCGATGACGAGCGCAATCTTGAGCGTCGACCACGGATCGATCTTGCGGATCTGAATGGTTGCGCGCAAAGGATTGCCGTCCGCGCTGGGCACTGCCGTGATGGCGGCGGGCGCGGCGCGGTCGGCCTGGCTCTGCTCGGGATGCCGGACGGCGGACAGATCGGGCATGTCCTTTGCCAGATCCTTGCGTTCGATATGACGGGTCGGCCCGTCGATCACCGCTGCCTTCGACCGAGCGGCCTCGCGCCGTTCGGTCTTGTCCTCGGTGGACTCACGCTGAACGGGCTCGGCCGTCGTGCGGGCAGACCGGTCGAATTCAGCATTCGGTGGAAGGGCGGCGCCTCGACCGGAGAGATTGGTCTGCGGCTGGTTCTGCGGCTGCTGACGGTCCTCCGTGCCCTGCTGCGGCGGACGCTGACCGGCACCACGCTGCCACGGCGGCGTTCCCGACCCACCCTGCGGACCCTCGACCGGCTGAGCAGGCATTGCCTGGGTGGCGGCCGGTGCGGAGTGGTCTTGCTCGCGTGCAGCCGGGGAAACCGATCGATTGGCGCGAGTCGCGTCACCGCCGCCCTCGGCCGACCCCTCCGGTGCCTGCGACACCTCGGTGGGTGCCGGGCCCCGCGGCGGAGCCGGACGAGACGGCGGTCCTGCCGGCGGTGCCTGTCGCTGTGGGGGCTGACCGTTTGCCGGTCGATCCGCAGTGGGCTGGCCGGAACCGGGCTGAACCGGCCGAGCCGACGGGGGGCCCTGCTGTGCCGCTCCCGGCGGAGTCTGCGGCGGCGGTCCCTGAGGTGCAGGGGGTCCTTGAGGAGCAGGTCCCTGAGGTGCAGGCGGCCGCTGCGGAGGCGGGCCCTGTGTCGGTCGTGCCGGGCCGTTGGGAGCACCCTGTGCCGGACGCACCGGCGGCCGGGAGTTCCCCTGGGGAGCCGGTCCGCGGCCGGCAGCGGGTGCCGGACGAGCGGCAGGCTGCGGGCGGCTGCCCGGACGAGCTCCCTCGGGCGGCGCAGGCCGCGCGGGCTGCTCGGCCCGCGGCACCTCGCGGCCGTCCGGTGCGCCGCTGGGGCCGGGCCTGCTACCAGGCCGGTTGGGAGTGCTCACTTACGACTCCTTCGCTGCATCGTCTTCGGTGCCCACGGCATCCGGTTCGATCTCGTCGGCGTTGCGCGCGATCGCGAGCAGTGTGTCGCCTTCACCGAGATTCATCAACCGCACGCCCTTGGTCTGTCGGCCGGCTTTCCGGACCTGCTTGGCAGCAGTCCGAATGACGCCACCACTGGACGTGATGGCATACAGCTCGTCCTCGTCGTCGACGATGAGAGCTCCCACCAGCGTGCCACGCTTGGGGTCGTACTGGATTGTCAGTACTCCCTTTCCGCCGCGGCCCTGCTGCGGGTAATCCTCCATCGCAGTGCGCTTGGAGTAGCCACCCGACGTCGCGACCAGCAGGAACTTGTTCTCGCTGACGACGTTGAGCGAGAGCAGCTCGTCCTCGCCGTTGAATCGCATGCCCTGCACACCGGACGTCGCGCGGCCCATGGGTCGCAGCACCTCGTCGGTGGCGGAGAACCGGATGGACTGACCCTGGGCCGAGACCAGCAGCAGATCGTCGTCGGAAGAGGCCAGGACTGCGCCCACCAACTCGTCCTCGCCGCGCAGGTTGACCGCCACGATGCCGCCGCTGCGGTTGGAGTCGAAATCGGTCAGGCGTGACTTCTTGACCAGACCGCCCTTGGTGGCGAGCACCAGGTAGGGAGCATCCTCGTACGTCTTGATCTGGATGACCTGCGCGATGCGCTCGTCGGGCTGGAACGCGAGCAAGTTGGCAACGTGCTGTCCGCGAGCCGTTCGGTTCGCCTCGGGCAGTTCGTACGCCTTGGCCCGGTAGACGCGGCCCTTGGTGGTGAAGAACAGGATCCAGTCGTGCGTCGAGCAGACGAAGAACTTGCTGACGATGTCGTCCTGCTTGAGGCCGGCACCCTGCACGCCCTTGCCGCCGCGCTTCTGCGAGCGGTACAGATCGGTTCGGGTGCGCTTGGCGTATCCGGTCTCGGTGATCGTGACGACCACGTTCTCCCGGGCGATCAGATCCTCGTCGTTGACGTCGCCGTCGGCGGCGATGATGCGCGTTCGACGGTCGTCACCGAACTTCTCGACGATCTCGGCAAGTTCGTCGCGCACGATCTGGCGCTGACGCTCCGGCTTGGCCAGGATGTCCTGCAAGTCGGCGATGGTCCGCTCGAGTTCGGCCAACTCGTCGATGATCTTCTGGCGCTCGAGAGCCGCCAGGCGGCGCAACTGCATGTCGAGAATGGCCTGGGCCTGGATCTCGTCGATATCGAGCAGATCGATCAAGCCCTGCTTGGCGAGATCCACCGTCTGCGACGCGCGGATCAAGGCAATGACCTCGTCGAGCGCGTCGAGCGCCTTGACGAGTCCGCGCAGAATGTGGGCGCGTTCCTCGGCTCTGCGCAGCCGGTACCGGGTGCGCCGCACGATCACATCGAGTTGATGAGTGACGTAGAAGCGGATCATCTGGTCCAGACGCAGGGTGCGCGGAACGCCGTCGACGATCGAGAGCATGTTGGCACCGAAGCTGGTCTGCAGCTGCGAGTGCTTGTAGAGGTTGTTGAGCACGACCTTCGCGACGGCGTCGCGCTTGATCGTGACCACGATGCGCATACCGACGCGATCGGACGACTCGTCGTCGATCTTCGAGATACCGGACAGCTTGCCGTCGCGGACCTGCTCGGCGATCGAGGTGATCAGGTTGTCCGGATTGACCTGATACGGCAGCTCGGTGATGACGATCGTGGTGCGACCGTTGGAGTCTTCCTCGATCTCGACGACACCGCGCATGCGGATCGAACCGCGTCCGGTCGAGTACGCATCCTGAATACCCTGACCGCCGACGATGAGGCCGTGGGTGGGGAAGTCGGGACCCTTGACGCGCTCCATGCAGGCCGCGAGGGTCGCTTCCTCGTCGGCCTCGAAGTTGTCGAGGGCCCAGAACACCGCGTCGCCGAGTTCACGCAGGTTGTGCGGGGGGATGTTGGTGGCCATACCGACGGCGATGCCGTTGGAGCCGTTCATCAACAGGTTGGGGACACGCGACGGAAGTACCGTCGGCTCTTGGGTTTTGCCGTCGTAGTTGGGGATGAAATCGACGGTTTCCTCGTCGATGTCGCGCAGCATCTCCATTGCGAGCGGGGTCAGGCGCGCCTCGGTGTATCGCATGGCGGCGGCGCCGTCGTTGCCGCGCGAACCGAAGTTGCCCTGGCCGTCGACCAACGGGTAGCGCATCGACCACGGCTGAGCCAGACGCACGAGCGCGTCGTAGATCGAGGTGTCGCCGTGGGGGTGGTAGTTACCCATCGTTTCGGCAACGGGGCGTGCGGATTTCACGTAACTGCGGTCGGGACGGAAGCCCGAGTCGTACATCGCGTACAGCACGCGTCGGTGCACCGGCTTGAGACCATCGCGGACCTCGGGCAATGCACGGCCGACGATGACGCTCATCGCGTAATCGATGTAACTGCGCTGCATTTCCTGCTGGATGTCGACCGGATCGATCCGGTCTCCACCCTCGGCATTGGTGGTCGAACCCGGCGGGGGTCCTACCGGCGGTTCGGTGATGTCAGACATGCAAATCTCCTCGAGAAACGGTCACCTTCACGCGCCGAGAGCACTCGTCGGCGCGTGAAAGGAAGTGACTAAACGTCAAGAAAGCGAACATCTTTCGCGTTGCGGGCGATGAAGCTTCGGCGTGCGGACACGTCCTCGCCCATCAGCACGCTGAACAGTTCGTCTGCGGCAGCGGCGTCGTCGAGGGTGACCAGACGCAGCACTCGCACTGCCGGGTCCATGGTCGTTTCCCACAGTTCCTTGGCGTTCATCTCGCCGAGGCCTTTGTACCGCTGGACGCCGTCTTCGACGTTGATCTTGCGCTTGTTGGCGATACCGGCTTCGAGCAGTCCGTCGCGCTCGCGATCGGAGTACGCGAAATCGGGCTCTCCGCGGCTCCACTTGAGCTTGTACAGCGGCGGCATTGCGAGATACACGTGACCGTTTTCGATCAGCGGACGCATGAACCGGAAGAGCAGCGTCATCAACAGCGTCGAGATGTGCTGGCCGTCGACGTCGGCGTCGGCCATCAGCACGATCTTGTGATAGCGCAGCTTGGTGATGTCGAACTCGTCGTGGATGCCGGTGCCGAACGCGGTGATGATCGACTGGACTTCGTTGTTCTTGAGGACGCGGTCGATGCGAGCCTTCTCGACGTTGATGATCTTTCCGCGCAACGGCAGGATCGCCTGGAACATCGAGTCGCGGCCCGATTTTGCCGAGCCGCCTGCGGAGTCGCCCTCCACGATGTAGATCTCGGACTTGCTCGGATCGTTGGAACGGCAGTCGGCCAGCTTGCCCGGCAGGCCGCCGATGTCGGTTGCGCTCTTGCGCCGCACCAACTCTCGTGCCTTGCGGGCAGCCATCCGCGCCTGTGCGGACGAGACGGCCTTGTTGATGATGGTCTTGGCGTCGGCGGGGTTGGACTCGAACCAGTGCGAGAGATGCTCGTTGCAGGCCTTCTGCACGAACGAGCGAATCTCGGTGTTACCGAGCTTGGTCTTGGTCTGTCCCTCGAACTGCGGCTCGCCGACCCGCACCGAGATGACGGCAGCCAAGCCCTCACGGATGTCGTCGCCGGTGAGCTTGACGTCCTTCTCCTTGACGAGCTTCTTCTCGATCGCGTACTTGTTCACCGTCGACGTCAGAGCGGTACGGAAGCCCTCTTCGTGGGTGCCGCCCTCGTGCGTGTTGATCGTGTTGGCGAAGGTGTGCACCGATTCGGAGTAACCGGCGTTCCACTGCATCGCGATCTCGACCTCGTGGCCCTCACCCTTGCCGGTGAAGCCGACGACAGAATTGTGGATCGCAGTCTTGGTGCGGTTGATGTGTTTGACGAAGTCGACCAGGCCGTCCGGGTAGTGGTACGTCCGCTTGCGCACCTTGGCCGGCTTCGCGTTGACCGCGTCGGCCTGCTCTTCCTCTGCAGTTTTGGGCGCCTCGGCGGTCTCACCGAGCTCTTCCTCGGTCGCGTCGGTCGCTGCGACACGCTCGTCGGTGAAGTTGATGGTCAGTCCCTTGTTCAGGAACGCCATCTCCTGCAGGCGACGGTGCACGGTCTCGAAGCTGTAGTCCAGGGTCTCGAAGATCTTGCCATCGGCCCAGAAGCGAACCGTGGTGCCGGTCTCGCTGGTGTCGCCGACAGTCTCAAGAGGGCCGGGCTTTGCGTAGTCGTAGGTCTGCTTGTAGCGGTGCCCGTCACGCGCGATCTGCAATTCGACCTTGGTGGACAAGGCGTTGACGACGGAGATACCGACGCCGTGCAGTCCGCCGGAGACGGCGTAGGAGTCGGAGTCGAACTTGCCGCCGGCGTGGAGCTGGGTCATGACGACCTCGACGGTGGGAACACCGGAGGAGTGCATGGCGACGGGGATACCGCGGCCGTCGTCCTTGACCTCGACGCTGCCGTCTTCGTGGATGGTGACGTCGACGGTGGAGGCATAACCGGCCATGGCCTCGTCGACGGAGTTGTCGACGACCTCCCAGATCAGGTGGTGCAGGCCTCGTTCACCGGTGGAACCGATGTACATACCGGGCCTCTTACGAACTGCTTCCAGGCCCTCGAGGACCGTGATGGAAGACGCGCCGTAATCCTTGCTGTTCTCACTGTTACCTGACTTCTGGGCAGCCACGGTTAGCTGGTTCTCCTTCTACGCGTCCACTACCCCGCTCACACCTGTACCAGGTGCTACCGCAGAGGGTCGGCACGGTCTTTCGACCGTGCGCGTTCCATGCGTTTGTTCCGGGCTTGATGTCGTACCGGTCCATAGTACTGGTTGGCTGCGACAGCATGGGCACGATGACACCCCTAAAAGGCCCCTGATTGCTTCACAGACGCATTTTTTCGATACCGGACGGCAAAGATGAAGGGTAAAACCGGCGATTCGGCTACAGATCGAGAACGATCCGCTGTCCGTCCGAACGCGACACACAGATCAACATCTCGTTCTTCTGCTCCTCGGACGTGAGGCGATTCTCTCGGTGTTGCGGTGTTCCGTTGAGTACTCGCACCCGACAGGTACCGCAGAACCCCTGCTGGCACGAGTACGCGATATCGGGCCGAACCCGTCGAATCGCATGCAGCGCAGTCTCTTCCGCACCGACAGACAGAATCTGTCCCGAGTCGACGAGCTGCACCTCGAATTCCGTACCGTTCTTCACCGGCGGCGGCGAGAAGCGCTCGAAGTGCAGATGTGTGGCCGGCAGGGCATCGAACGACGCGCGAACCAGATCGATCATGGGCGGCGGACCACATACGTAGACCGATCCGCCGGGCGCCGTCGATCCGAGCAGATCCATGCTCGACGGCATGCCCTCCACGTCGTCGGTGCGGACGGTGACCCGTGCCGGATCCCAGCCGGCGATCTCGTCCAGGAACGGCATCGACTCACGCGAGCGACCGCAGTAGACGAAGTGCCAGTCCATCCCGAGATCACGAGCTCTGCGCACCATCGAGATGATCGCGGTGATACCGATTCCGCCCGCCACGAACACAGCATGTTCGGACGGGACGAACGGAAATCCGTTGCGCGGTCCCCGAATCGACACGTGCGTGCCTACCGTCAGAGCATGCATTTCCGGAGATCCACCGCCGCCGTCGGGCACCAGCCGCACTGCGATCGAGTACGTGTTCTCGCTCGGCAGACCGCACAGTGAGTACTGACGTCGACGACCGGACGGAAGGTAGAAATCCAGGTGCATCCCCGGCGCCCACGCCGGCAGAGCAGACCCGTCGGCCGCGGCAAAGGTCAACAGCACCACCTGCTCGTCGACGCAGAGCACCTCCCGGGAGACCAGCGTCAGTTCTCGGGTGCGCGCTACCGGAGGTGCCGCGAACGAATCGTCGTACTTCTCGTTGTCGAGTAGGGCGAACCACTTGTCGAGCGCGTCGGTGACCAGAGACACCGTCTGATCCGGCTCGTCACGCCCGTACAGATTCCGAGGAATCGTACGACCTACTCGAAACAAGTCGACCTTCTGAGCCATTGCGCCGAGCTTGCTCCGCAACGTGCGTCTGGTCATCGATCAGCGGACCGCGCCGCCGGGGAGGTGGCGAGATACTGCACGGCTTGAGCCGTCGAGCCTTCCTGGGACGGATGATAGGTGCTCTTGAAGTACCGCAACGACGCCTTGACCATGGACATCGGGGTAGGAAACAGACCAGCCTTGGCCACTCGTCGGAACTCGCGGAACGACGGCGTGCGCTGCTTCGGCGACAGATGCGCCAACGTCGGATCCTGGCTCATCAGGTAGCGAACGCCGCGCGTCCAGAACCAGACGAGGGTGGGTGCAATGACGACGTAGGTACGAATCCGCCGTGCCGGCCTGACGTCGAAGTAGCGCATAACTTCGTATGCCACCGAACGATGTTCGACTTCCTCGGCACCGTGCCAACGCAGCAGGTCCAGCATCACCGGGTGGACGTCGGCGGCGTCGAGCTCCTTCGCATTGAGAACCCAGTCGCCGAGGAACGCGGTCAGGTGCTCGGCTGCAGCGATCAGGGCGAGCCGCTCGACCAGACTGTTCTGTCCGTGGCCCGAACGATTACCGAGAGCACGGCCGAACAGGAACTTCATCTGATCCACATATGGATCGACATCGATGCCGTGTGCACGAAGCTGGTCGTGGACATCGGTGTGGGCCTGTGCGTGCATGGCTTCCTGGCCGATGAAGCCGATCACGTCGTCCCGCAACTGATCGTCGTGAATCAGCGGCAACGCCTCCTTGAACGTGCGCACGAACCACTCCTCGCCCTCGGGCAGAAGCAGGTGCATCACGTTGATCAGGTGCGTGGCCAGCGGATTGCCGTCCATATAGTGCAGCGGCAGAGATTCCCAATCGAATTCGACGTTCCGAGCGTGCAGAACCACTCTGTCTTCGGGGGTCCCATCGACGTCGACCGCCGTTGTCGACGCCTTCTTCGTAGGTGCAGACACAACTTCTCCTCGTCCGATGGCCGCGTGTAACAGTATTCGGTCCCCCGACCGTCGCGTGTTCCGAATCACGCTACGCACACCGACAGTGTCACAGCAACAGTGCCCCCAACATCTGTTGAGGATCACGTGGACCAGGCACTACGACAACCCGACTTTGGGAACAATCACTATCCGTAGGTGTCTCGCGGACCCCGACCGCGGACGTGACGTTCACCTTTTCGCCAGCTCTGCGTGGTCGGCCCGGTTATCCGAAGTGAGGTCACCACACCGTGGCCCACCGCCGCGGCGATCTTCGCCAGAATCTGCGACTGCATCAGCCTCAGTTGTGTCGCCCATGCCGTCGACTCGGCGGAGATACTGAGCACTCCGTCCTTGAGCCCGGTGGGATCGGCGTGCGCCGAGATGTCCTCACCGACGACGCTGGCCCACCGCCCCAACACTGCACCTTCGGACACCTTGGCCGACCATCCACGCTTGGACGCGATCGAATTGGCGAGGGCACCGAATGCCTGCGGATCTCGGTCGTCGGGCCCGGCTCCCGACCAACCCCGTCGCCGACGCCCCCGCAGCGCACGGACGCCACCCGTCGGAGACGACCGCCCTTGCCCCACCGACTTGCCACTGGCCTTGGCCGCGGCGCGAGCGTCCTCGAGTGCACGGCGCGCGAGATCGACGCCCTTCAACTCCGGCGTCTCGCCCTTGTCTGCGGATGCGCCTTCGTCGTCGTTCATCGAACCTCACTCTCCTCGCGTGCGGCGTCGACGGTGACCGACAGATCCGTGATACGCGAGATACGCCCTGCTGCACCGGATTCCGAGCTCTGTTGTGCTTCGACGCCGTAGCGACGGGCATCGAGCTGGGGTGGTACGTCCTCCGGTACCGCGGCCGTGATCAACACCTGCTCGGCACCGGCCGCCACCGTCGCGAGCGCAGCACGCCTCTTTCGGTCGAGTTCGGCGAACACGTCGTCGAGCATCAGCACGGGATCCGTGCCGTCCTCGCGCAACAGGCCGAAGGACCCCAGCCGCAACGACAGAGCATACGACCACGATTCACCATGGCTGGCAAAACCTTTGGTGGGCTGATCACCGAGCATCAACTCCACATCGTCCCGATGTGGACCCACCAGACATACTCCTCGTTCGATTTCTCGCTGTCTCATCACCGAGAGTTGGTGCAGGAAAGCAGCTTCCAGCACATCGACGTCGTCCGGTAACGGGGCTCGGCCGGCGTCGGAGAATTCCGGCGGCAATGCTTCGGCAAGGCTGCAGCGATAGGACAGTGTCGCGGGTCGCGATTCGGGCGCGATGGACCCGTAGGCCTGCTGCACGAACGGCATCAGCTCGTGTACCAAACCTATTCTGGCAGCGAGCAATCGAGCTCCGTGCGCCGCGAGATGCCCGTCCCACACATCGAGGGTGGCCAGAGCACTCGCACCGTCGCTCGACGACGATCCTCGACGCAACGACCCGCTGGCCGTCTTGAGCAGTGCCGAGCGCTGACGCAGAACCTTGTCGTAATCGGCACGGACAGTGGCCATTCGAGGAATTCGGCTGGTGAGCAGTTCGTCCAGATACCGTCGACGCTCGCCGGGATCGCCACGCACGAGCGACAGATCTTCGGGAGCGAACAACACACTTTGCAACACGCCCAGAATCTCCCGCGGTCGTCGCAACGGCGAGCGGTTCATCCGAGCCTTGTTGGCCTTGCCCTCGAGCAGCTCCACATCGATGATCAGCTCACGACCGTGATTGACCACGGCGCTGCCCAGGAACGCCTTGGGAGCACCCGCCCGAATCATCGGAGCGTCCGTCGACACGCGATGCGAGGACAACGTCGACAGATAGTTGAGCGACTCGAGCAGGTTGGTCTTGCCGTGCCCGTTCGGTCCCACGAACACGGTCGAGCCCGGTCCCAGGTCGACGGTGACGTCGTCCCAGGATCGGAAGTCGTGTAGCTGCAGAGACCGGACGAACACTTACTCGTGTTTCGGGGCCGGTGCGCGCAGGGTCTCGTCGGCATCTGCCTTCTTGACCGCGTGCCCACCGAATTGGTTGCGCAAAGCCGAGACGGCCTTCATTGCCGGCGAATCCTCTTGTCGCGAAGCGAATCTCGCGAACAGCGCGGCAGAGATCACCGGAGCGGGTACGGCGTGGCGAATAGCTTCCTCGACGGTCCAACGACCCTCACCGGAGTCCTCGGTGTATCCGGAGATCGCACTGAATTCCGGATCCTGACCGAGTGCTTCGACCAACAGATCGAGCAACCAGGAACGCACGACCGTGCCCTTGCTCCACGCCCGCAGCACACCTTGCACGTCCTGCACGAGCTCTTCCGCTTCGAGGATCTCGTAGCCCTCGGCGTATGCCTGCATCAATCCGTATTCGATGCCGTTGTGCACCATCTTCGAGTAGTGGCCTGCGCCGACCGGGCCGGCGTGAACGAATCCGTCGGCGCGTTCGCCTTCCGGACGCAAGGCGTCGAAGATCGGCATCGCATGGGCGACGTGCTCGTCCTGACCGCCGACCATCAACCCGTAGCCGTTCTTCAAGCCCCACACACCACCGGATACACCGGCATCGACGTAGCCGATTCCTTTGGCGTCCAACAACTCTGCATTGGGCTTGTCATCGGTGAATCGTGAGTTTCCACCGTCGATCACCAGATCGCCCGGCTCGAGAACCTCAGCCAGGCCCGTGATCGTATCGCGGGTGATCTGGCCGGATGGAACCATCACCCACACCACCCTCGGTGCCGTCAACGCCTGAGCCAGACCGGCCAACGACGGGGTGTCCGTCACCTCCGGTCGGGGGTCGTAGCCGATGACCTCGTGACCATGCTCGCGCAACCTCTCGCGCATGTTGAAGCCCATTTTTCCGAGACCGACCAAGCCGAGCTGCATGATGACGCGTCCTTGTCTGTGTCAGGTGCGAAGGTTCCCGCGGGTCCAACAGTAACCAGGCAGGATCAGCCCGGCAGCCTGACGGGCATCAGCAGATACGTGTATTCGGATTTCGGCGCCGCGAACTTACCTGCGTCGTCCGCCACCAGTTCTTCGTCCGACGTCGGACGCAACACTGCAGGCCGGCTCGGCGTCGTGAACCCGAACGTCACCTTCTCGCTGTGCAGCGAGGACAACCCGTCGATGAGGTATCCCGGGTTGAAGGCAATGGTCAGCGCTTCGCCCTGGAAGTCGGCAGGCAGAGCTTCCTCGGCGCGACCGGCATCGTCGCCACCTGCGGACAGCAGTACACCGTCGGCGTTGAATTCCAGGCGGACCTGCGCGCCGCGCTCGGCCACCAGAGCCACACGCTTGATCGCCTCGACCAGCGATGCGATCTCGAGAGTGGCCACCGCAGTGTGCTCGGCCGGCAGCAACTGACGGAACTTCGGGAATTCGGCATCGAGCAAGCGCGTGGTGGTGCGGCGCCCGTCGCTGACGATGCCCAACAAACCGTCGCTGCCGATGGACGAACCGGAGCCGAGAGCCAGTTCGACCGGCGAGCCGGAGTTACCGCCCAGAGTCTTCGCCGACTCGGACAAGGTCTTGGCCGGGATGAGCACCGCGGTGGTGGTGTCGGCCCCGGCGGGAGCCCACTCCACCTCACGAACCGCCAACCGGAAACGGTCGGTGGCAGCGAGAACGACGTTGGTGCCGTCGATCTCCACGCGGATACCGGTGAGCATGGGAAGCGTGTCGTCCTTGCCCGCCGCGATGGCGACCTGGGCAATTGCCTCGGAGAAGACATCACCGGCCAGCGAACCGGTGTTGCTGGGCAACTCGGGGAGCTGCGGGTAGTCCTCCACCGGCATCGTCGGCAGGGAGAACTTGGCGCTTCCGCAGTTGACCAGAACGCGGGTTCCATCGACCGTGACGTCGACCGGCTTGTTCGGCAGCGACTTGGTGATGTCGGCAAGTAGCTTGCCCGACACCAGAACTCGGCCTGCCGTGGCTACCTCGGCAGAGACTTTGACCTGAGCGGAGACCTCGTAGTCGAATCCGGAGACCGTCAGACCCTGCTCATCGGCGGCAAGAAGAACTCCACCGAGAACGGGAACGGGCGGCCGTGACGGGAGGCTACGGGCCACCCACGCCACGGAATCGGAAAAATCTTCACGAGCAACGCGAAACTTCAAACTTCCAAGCTCCATCGCTCGGCATTTCCTCTCGTTCGGTGGCGTTCGTCCTCACGGCCGGAGCGGTGCAACCACGAAGGTTGCGGCTCGAACCGATGCAACGACGAGTGTGGCACATCCAGCGCAAGCACACCGTATGCCCTCCGAACCCGAGACGAAAGCTCGAGGTTCGAGCCGTACGTGGGATTCGGGTGGTCTCTTCGGGCCTGTGAACGGATCGTTCCCCAACACCTGTTTTCAAAGAAGTTCTTTCAAGGAGAAAACAGAAGTATTAATAGGTCCTGTGCAATCTGTGCACGGACGGTTGGATCTGCTGGTCGCCTCGCGTGGTGTCGTGGGGATGAATTCGGGACCAATATGCGATTGACGCGCGGCTGCCTGTGGACGAATCCCATCGGTGCACAGGCGCCCACACTCCATCCCCAGAACTTCGATGTTGTCCACATGGTTATCCACAGGTGTGAATCAATGGTCGACGCCCGAAAAACAGATCGACATCGAGTCGAGAATCGGCGCCGATCATGGAGGAGAAACGGCGACGGCACCGAACCCGCGATGGGATTCGGTGCCGTCTTCTGCGTTCGTCTGTGCCCGGTGGGCTACCGCTTCGAGCGTTGCTTGATCCGTGCAGTGAGCTCTTGGACCTGGTCGTACACCTTCCGGCGCTCGGTCATCTCCTTGCGAATCTTCTTGTCCGCGTACATGACCGTCGTGTGATCTCGTCCGAACGTCTGGCCGATCTTGGGCAGCGACAAGTCGGTGAGCTCGCGGCAGAGATACATGGCGATCTGCCTGGCCATCGCCAGCGCTCGGGCCTTACCCGGGCCGCACAGGTCCTCGATGGAGGTGTTGAAGTACTCCGCCGTGACAGCCATGATCGTTGCTGCATTGATCTCGAGACTCGACGAATCGGGAATGAGATCGCGCAGCACCACCTCCGCCAGTGTGAGGTCGAGCGCTTGTCCGTTGAGCGATGCGAATGCCGTCACACGAATGAGGGCGCCTTCGAGCTCACGGATATTTCGTTCGATGCGGCTGGCGATCAGTTCGAGTACGTCGTGTGGCACGTCGAGGCGGTCCATCCGAGCCTTCTTGCTCAGAATGGCGATGCGCGTCTCGAGCTCGGGCGGCTGGACATCGGTGATCAGGCCCCACTCGAAGCGGGTACGGAGCCGCTCTTCCAGGGTGGCCAGCTGCTTCGGGGGCCGATCGGACGAGACGACGATCTGTTTGTTGGCGTTGTGCAGTGTGTTGAAGGTGTGGAAGAACTCCTCCTGGATGCCTTCCTTGCCCTCGATGAACTGGATGTCGTCGACGAGCAGCACATCCGTCTCGCGGTAGCGGCGTTTGAACGCCACTTTGCGGTCGTCACGAAGACTGTTGATGAAGTCGTTCGTGAATTCTTCGGTGGAGACGTACTTGACCCGCATTCCAGGGAACAGTCGCTGCGCATAGTGACCGGCCGCGTGCAGGAGATGAGTCTTGCCCAATCCGGACGCACCCCATACGAACAGCGGATTGTAGGCGCGGGCAGGTGCTTCGGCGATGGCCACGGCAGCTGCGTGAGCGAACCGATTGGAGGCGCCGATGACGAACGTGTCGAAGGTGTACTTCGAGTTCAGGCTGTTCGCGCCCGACGACGGGGGCGACGATTCAGGGGGTTTGGTGAAGTACGTCGGCCACGAGTTCTGCACGCTCGCGAGCGCTTCGCGCTCGTCGTCCACCTCTTCGTAATCGGCAGTCTCGGAGTCGGAAGGTTCGTCGTCTCTGCTGGTCAGGACGCGGCGCCGGTAGGTGGGCGAGCTGACGGCGTCGGGGTAGGCCGACCGCTCGGAGTCGATCTTCTCGTCCTCTGGAGCGGAGATGCGTACCCCGAGCCCCTCGACACCCTGGCCGAGATGTCGGCCCAGTGCTCCCAGGATCGGCTCTCGAAGGTCTCGCTCGATGGCTTCCTGAGCGAAGGTCGAGGGAACGGCCAGCAGGGCGAACCCCTGCGTCAGAGTGAGCGGTTTGACCAGCGCGAGCCAGGCCTTCTGGCCCTTGGTGAGGGGAGACCCACTGTGACGGTCGGAAGTGAGCTCCGCGACCACCTCGGGCCAGATACGCGCGAGCGCATCCGGATCGTCGTTCACGTCGATCCCTCCGTTGTCGAGCATCGGTGTCTCGGCGGTGGTTGGACCGCCGAGCATTGGTCTCGTACGGGTACGACGCGTCGAAATTCGTGCGTCGTTTCCTGCCCGCGCGACGTCGGCGTCGGATAGCGTCGTCGATCGTGCGTCGCCGCGGCTGAGACCAGGGTCCGTGGGTGGACCCCGCAAGGTACGAATATGCCACCTGATCTGTGTTTCCACACAATTATCCACAGGTGTGGATAAACGACACCGATGTGACCCCAGAGCTCCTCCCGGCTCGTGGTATCACGCACACACGAGTCTGACCTGCATCGATGGTCGTTGTCTGTCGTACGATCGGACGAACCGCGTCGGCTCGATCGGTCATCGGCGAGCGATGTCGAGGCACATCACACCCTCGGTCGCCGAATCCTCCGGTGCCTGTGCATGAACTGCCGAGCCGATCGGTCCGGAGCGAGTTTGACCACCGGTGACTCGATCAGTACTCTCGAACAGTCACCCAATAGCGAGGTGGCCGATGCTTGCTGGCTGCTCACAGTCTGTCTTCACTCGGATTTCTCGCTCGGGAGGCAAGCGACTTCATCCGAACTCGCTGGAACCTTTACAGCAGACGCCGACAGATCGGCGTCTTCGAATCTCGAGGAGTGTTGACCGTGGCCAAGGGCAAGCGGACGTTCCAGCCGAACAATCGCCGCCGCGCGCGCGTTCATGGCTTCCGTCTTCGTATGCGTACCCGTGCGGGTCGTGCAATCGTTTCCGCACGTCGCGGCAAGGGCCGTAAAGAACTCACAGCCTGATACTCGTTCGTCCGGACCTTGGAGCTCGGGATGCTTCCTGAGCCGAATCGACTGCACCGAGCACGTGATTTTTCCGTAGCGGTGCGTCGAGGACGCCGAATGGGTAGATCTGATCTGGTCGTTCACGCCGTTGTGCGGGACGAGCAGGACATCGCATCGACCGTTCGGGGACCACGATTCGGATTGATCGTCAGTAAGGCAGTCGGGCCGGCCGTAACTCGTCATCGAGTTGCGCGCCGGCTTCGGCATATCTGTACCGACGTGGTCGGTGAGCTCCCCGAGACCACCGACGTGGTCATCCGCGCATTGCCGGGGACCGCGACAGCGTCCTCGGCAGATCTACTGGTTCAACTGCGTTCAGGATTGAAGAAGCTCGGTCTTCTCGAAGCTCCGAAGGGTCCGCCGTCATGACATTCATGGGCAACCTTCGTTCCATTCCTGCTCGAACTCTCATGTATTTCATCGGGTTGTACCGAACCTATGTGTCCCCGATGAGACCCCCTACCTGTCGCTTCTCCCCCACCTGCAGTGAGTACGCCATCGAGGCGCTCGAGGTGCACGGGATGATGAAGGGCTCGTTGCTGGCAGTCGTCCGCCTCCTCAAATGTGCTCCCTGGCACTCTGGAGGATGGAACCCGGTGCCTGAACCCGGTAAGTGGCGCGCGAGCGTCACCGAGATGACCGAAACCGAAGAACACCACGATCTCGTGCGAGTGGAAGAACAGAGGAGTACATAGAGCCGTGCTCGACTTCATTTACTATCCGGTTGCCTGGATTCTCTGGGTGTGGCACAAGGTGTTCGGCTTTGTGTTCCAGGATCCCAGCAATGGATTCGCCTGGGCACTGTCCGTCGTCTTCCTGGTCTTCACCCTGCGCTTGATTCTGTACAAGCCTTTCGTCAAGCAGGTTCGCACGACGCGGCAGATGCAGGAGCTACAGCCGCAGATCAAGGCTCTGCAGAAGAAGTACGGCAAAGACAAACAAAAAATGGCCGTCGAGATGCAGAAACTGCAGAAGGAACACGGCTTCAACCCGCTGATGGGCTGTCTACCCGTGCTGGCACAGGCACCGGTGTTCATCGGACTGTTTCACGTGCTTCGTTCGTTCAACCGCACCGGCACCGGTGTCGGTCAGCTCGGCCTGAGCCCGGAAGAGAACCGCGAACTCTCGAACTATGCGTTCAGCGTGGCCGATGTGCAGTCGTTCCTCGATGCTCGACTGTTCGGAGCCCCGATTTCGGCATGGATCACCATGCCGCAGGAGCAGCTCAACGCGTTCGCCGTCGGACCGGGTGCCTCCATTCCGTCGACGTTCGTCATCGCGGCGGTGTCGATTCCGCTGATGATCATCGCGGCGATCATGACCCACATGAACTCGCGTGCATCGGTGGCGCGTCAGAGCGCTGCAGCAGCTGCGAATCCGCAGTCCGCGATTATGAACAAGCTTGCGCTGTACGTGTTCCCGTTGGGCGTGTTGGTCTTCGGTGCCTTGCTACCGATCGCGATCCTGCTGTACTGGGTCAGCAACAACACCTGGACGTACGCACAGCAGCACCTGGTATTCGGAAAGATCGACAAAGAAGAAGCTGCCAAGGCTGTCGCTGCCGTGGAGAAGCGTTCCGAGAATGCGCCGAAGCCGGGCGTCAAGCCGGTATCGGTGACCAAGCCGAAGCCGGGTGCGCGGCCCAAGCTGTCGAAGATGACGCCGGTAGACGACGATGCGACGACCGACAGCAGTGACACCTCGGGTTCGGCCAACGGTGCGGCAACTCCGGTCAGGCCCAGACCGCAGGCGAACCGGAACAAGTCGACCAAGCGCAAGCGGCGCTGACCGACACGTCGAGAGAAGGACGAACATGGCAGCGGACGTAGAAGAAGCTCAGAACGACGAAGTACAGAAGCCAGTCGGTGCGGTATCCGGGGATGGAGTGAATGACGTGATGGTCGAGGCCGATCAGCTCAGCGCGGTCGACGCGGATGCGGACGAGAAGTCCGTGATCGAGGAATCCGCCGCCTCCGAGGTGGTCGAAGACAAGGCCGCGAAGGCCGCGCCTGACGATGACGATGATGATGACGACGAGGACTACTTGGTCGAGGAAGGCGAAATTGCCGGCGACTACCTCGAACAGCTTCTCGACGTTCTCGACTTCGACGGAGACATCGACCTGGACGTCGAGGGCGACCGGGCCATCGTCAGCATCGACGGTGGGGACGATCTCGCCAAGCTCGTAGGCCGTAAGGGTGAGGTTCTCGACGCTCTTCAGGAACTGACCCGGTTGGCCGTTCAGCAGTCGACCGGAGAGCGCAGCAAGCTGATGCTCGACGTTGCCGGGTGGCGGGCGAAGCGTCGTACCGAACTGGGCAATCTCGGTGCCGAAGCCGCGCGGCGCGTGTTGGAATCGGGTGAGCGAGAAGAGCTGACTCCGATGACTCCGTTCGAGCGCAAGATCGTGCACGATGCAGTCGCCAAGATCGACGGCGTTGCCAGCGAGAGCACAGGAGTCGAGCCGTCTCGGCGGGTAGTTGTCGTCAAGGGATAGCAAGGCTCCACCTCCCGACAACCTGTTCGGGTTGCACGATCTGATGGCCCTCACTTCGGTGGGGGCCATCGTCGTATGTGAACATCGGTGTCCAGGCTCTGCTCGAATGTCATCTGTGTAATTCAAACGCGCAACACGGTTCGAGAATGGTTTGTGGTCGAACTTTTCGTCGAAATATTTCGATCCAGGTATGCGCGACGCTTTCGTCACTGTGACGCGTTTACGCGGGCTCGGTTGTTAGCGGTTGATGCGAGTCGAGTGTCGTGGTTTCACGTGAAACAACGGCCGGAAGTCTTCAGGCACTCGGGAAGAGGCGCGGTTCCGCAGCGCTCAGAATTCGAGGCTTGCTGAGGGGGAAGTACGCGCCTGGGACGGTCACGAGCGACATTTGATGTTTCACGTGAAACCGGGCTTCTGTGTAGGGCTGTTGAGAATCGAACTTCTCGACTGTCGCTCGGGTCGGTCATGAAGCGGTTCGCGGCATCTGGTGTTCGAGTCATGACGCCGGGCTTTCCAGGTATCGCCGGACCGGCATCTCCAGACTCGCGTCGGATAAGAATTGGGACCCGCGAATTTGACCGGGGACATGGTGCGGCGGGATCAGCGATGAACGGACAGTTGCCGCGATCTGTTGCCCCACCATCGGTCAAGGGATGGTGGAGAGACCTATCCGAAGAAACAGTGAATTCCGGCTTGCGGGGTTCTCGGATACCGCGGAATCGTGTGCGCGGCACTCGGCGGGGTGAACGACCAGACTTTCGAGTGTGCAGACCGTCAGCGTGGCCTGCTCTGTAATCCTCGTTGTTGCTGTGCCGAGGTTCCCCTGACCGGTGCCGCCTCTGCCCCTCACGGACGCATTGCGTCGGGCCCATCGAAGTGCGAGCGGCCGCGCGCGGTTGGCTATCAGGTGGAGCCGGTGGCGAACCGCTCCCCCGGCTCGCTCGACAGGTCGATGATCGGTCCCTGCGGGGATTTGAACGCAACGATGTTCACCGTCGGCCTCACGCCCCGAATCCGAGACGCGACCGCACGTGTCACCCATTCGCGCGGGGTGCGATCCGGGGATGGTGTGATCGGTCAGCTCCACGTGAGAGATCGTGGCCACCGATCCTAACGATTCTGAATACAGCCGGGCCCCTCGAGCTGATCGGATCTGAGGTGTTCGCACGATGGCACTCGAAGTGTCGAACGTGAAGTGTGTGTCGGCTTGTCGACATCGTCCCCATCGGACTGGATCCGCTCGCCTCGACCGAGAGGCCTCGGCAATCGAGGGAAGGCTGCAACAGCAGCGTCTCAGGCGCGTCGAATGGGAAGCAGTTTCACGTGGAACATCGTCGTCGGTGATCCATCGAGATAACCGAGAATCGGCCGACTTCTCGACTTGGTCGGAACCTCAGGCACCATGCCGGATTGCTCGACGCGACGAAGGTGCGTATTCGTCGGTGCGTAGACCGCGATCCCGCCAGAGCGGATCCGCTCGGTTCTGGCGAGCTTCTGTAGTGATCGGTCGGAAGCTGCCACAGCAGAGCCCCGCGTTCGTCGGGCGGGAAGTAGTTTCACGTGAAACATCTGGCAGCGCCGCCAACACTGGACAACCCTCGCGACGGGTGATCGAGCCGTGTGGCTCTCGCTCGGGCGACTCGTCCGGGGTTCGCCCCACTCGGCGTCGTCGAAAACTAGGAGCCGATGGGATTCGGATCGTCAGGGAAGCAGTTCGGCGGACGCCACCCGCGAGATCAGGAACCGTACGTGGTCTGGACAAATATCGGGATGGCGCCGCCCGGCTTCAGAAGTATCGGATAGACCGCCGAGGAGAGCGATATCCGAATCAGTGGGCAGTTTCGCGTACTTACAGCGATGTCGTTTGGCGTTCCGCGCCCGAGCACGGGAAGATGTTTCACGTGGAACAAGAACGCTCGGATAGCACCCAGTTGATGGCAATCGCGGAGCAGGTATTTGGGGACCGAATCGAATTGGCCCGGCGATATCACGACTCGTTGGCGACTGCGGGCGTCGAGCGCGGGCTCATCGGACCTCGCGAGGTTCCACGACTCTGGGAACGCCACATCCTCAACTGCGCGGCGATCGGCGAACTCATAGACGAAGGCGAGACCGTCGTGGACATCGGCAGCGGCGCGGGACTCCCCGGAATCCCGTTGGCAATCGCGAGGCCGGACCTACGGGTCACTCTTGTGGAGCCGCTTCTTCGCCGCACCGTGTACCTCGCAGAGTTCATCGAAGAACACGATCTGAACGTCCTGGTTGTACGCGGGCGCGCTGAACAGCCCGGAGTGAAGAAGGAGGCGGGCGGCGCCGATGTGGTGACGTCACGGGCAGTGGCCCCGTTGGAGAAGCTGGCCAAGTGGTCGCTTCCTCTTGTTCACGATCACGGTCGGATGCTGGCTCTGAAGGGATCGAGCGCCGGTGAAGAGATCGAGCGAGACCGGGCTTCCCTCACACGGATGGGTGCTGGCAAGCTGGAGGTAGTGGAGTGTGGAGTGGGCCTGCTGTCTACTCCAACCATCGTCGTCAGAGCGGTCCGTCAGCCTCGGAGACCGGGTCGTCACTGACCTTCGGTTGCGGACTCGTCAGTCCCGCGCTCGTCCTTATCGATCGTATTGAACACAGTCAGTTCCGCACTAAGGAGCACATATGTCGGGTGGGTCCGATTCCGCTGTTTCACGTGAAACAGCATCCAAGAAGAACGCGTCCAACTCGTCCGAGTCGGCACCGGCGGTGAAGAAGAGCTCCGACTTCGAGTACACCAACGCGATCTCGCCCGACGACACTCCGATCGGCGCCGCGGCACATCGAGCCAGTCAGGTTCTGCACCCGGGATCGGTGTCGCTCCCGAAGCCGGCGAAGCGGCGCATGCTGACGATCGCCAATCAGAAGGGCGGCGTCGGCAAGACCACCACCGCCGTGAACCTGGCTGCCGCGCTCGCCCTTCAGGGCCTGACGGTCCTGGTGGTCGATCTCGACCCCCAGGGCAACGCCAGCACCGCTCTGGGCGTCGAGCACCACTCCGGTGTGCCGTCGAGCTACGAGGTGCTCATCGGTGAAGTCAGCGCCAAGGATGCGGTGCAGCAGAGCCCGCACAGCGAGCGACTGTTCTGCATTCCGGCCACGATTGATCTTGCTGGAGCAGAGATCGAGCTGGTGTCGATGGTTGCCCGTGAGGGCCGACTGAAGACAGCCTTGTCGGTCGAGGAGCTCGGCGGAATCGATGCGGACTTCATCCTGATCGACTGCCCTCCGTCACTCGGCCTGCTGACGGTCAACGCGCTCGTTGCAGCGACCGAGGTACTCATTCCGATCCAATGCGAGTACTACGCACTCGAAGGAGTGGGACAACTCCTGCGCAATATCGAGCTGGTGCAGTCGCATCTGAACCCCGAACTCCACGTTTCCACGGTGATCCTGACGATGTACGACGGCCGTACGAAGTTGGCGGACCAGGTCGCGGAAGAGGTCCGCAAGCACTTCGGGGACGCCGTCCTGAGGGCCGTCATTCCTCGGAGCGTGAAGGTATCCGAGGCACCCGGTTACGGCATGACGGTGCTCGATTACGACCCCGGTTCACGAGGTGCGATGAGTTACCTGGACGCCGGACGAGAACTCGCCGCGCGGTCGGCCGGCATCGACGAAGCACGAAAGAAGTAAGTAGATGAGCCAAACGCGTAAAGGTGGCCTCGGCCGAGGCCTGGCCTCGCTCATTCCCACGGGTCCGGATGCCGGGCCGCGCCTCGGCAGCGCAGCCGCAGACGTGATCATCGGGGCGGATCGCAATGCCAAGGACAAGCCGGATACGTCCACGAAGCCGAAGCGCGCGCCGTCGGCCGACGACGCAACGGAAACCGCGACGGCTCCCACCCCGACTCCACCAGTGCTCAACGGAGACGACCTCTCCCCCGTCGGCGCCGTGTATCGCGAGATTGCACCGGATCGAATCGAAGCCAATCCGAAGCAGCCGAGACACGTCTTCGACGATGAATCTCTCGGCGAATTGGTGCACTCGATCCGCGAATTCGGGCTCATGCAGCCCATCGTGGTTCGGCTGGTTTCGGGTACCGCTGCCGCCGGAGACGCAAAGTATCAGCTCGTCATGGGCGAGCGTCGGTGGCGTGCGAGCCAGGAAGCCGGCCTCGAGACGATCCCCGCGATCGTGCGCGAGACGGCAGACGACGCAATGCTGCGCGACGCGTTGCTCGAAAACATCCATCGGGTACAGCTCAATCCGCTCGAAGAGGCGGCGGCGTATCAGCAACTGCTCGAAGAATTCGATGTGACCCACGAGGAATTGGCCGCAAAAATCGGGCGTTCACGTCCGGTCGTGACCAACATGATTCGACTGTTGAAGCTACCGATTCCGGTCCAACGTCGAGTGGCGGCGGGGGTTCTGTCGGCCGGGCACGCTCGTGCGCTGCTGTCGTTGGACGCAGGTTCCGATGCACAGGAGTCGTTGGCTGCGCGGATCGTTGCCGAAGGACTGTCCGTCCGCGCGACCGAGGAAGCCGTCACCCTGGCCAATCGGGAGGATGGAACGAGCCCGGAACCGGCACCTCGACGTAAGCCGATTCAGATGCCCGGGCTTCAGGACGTCGCCGACAGGCTCTCCGATTCATTCGATACGCGGGTGACGGTCAGTTTGGGCAAGCGAAAAGGCAAGATTGTGGTCGAGTTCGGGTCGGTGGACGACCTCGAAAGGATCGTCGAGATGATGGAAGCGCAGAAGAAAAAGTAGCGGCGTTTTTTCAGGACCAGACGTACGCGGGCGAAACGTCACTGTGACGTAGCTCCATAATCTACGGTCTCGAAAGTCGCGATTGATGTCGAAAAACATTGTCATGCAACATATTTCAGGGAAACGGTCCGCGCGAGAGGGTCGACGATCGGATCGCCTATTCTTGTCGAGGTACGGATCGGCTCCGAGACAGAATTTTCCCGTTGGAACGAATGCACGAAGGCTGAGGTAAGCGGTGTCGGCGATGGTGACCGGAGTGACTCTCGGTTCGTTCGAGCATCTGCCGTCGCATTCGCGGCGCTGTAGCTTCTGGGTGCTCGATCCGGCATCGGAGGATTCGTCGGTCGACCTCGAGTTCGAGAACGAAGTGTGGTTGTCGACCATCATGCTCGAGTGGGGATCATGTGGGCAGCTGTTGTCCGTCGACGGCAAGACGATCGGCTGCGCACTCTATTGCCCACCCCGGGCCGTTCCGCGGGCGAGTACGTTTCCGACGTCGCCCGTCAGTCACGACGCGGTTCTGCTGACGCAACTACGAATCGATTCTCCGGATGATGCCGATCTGCACTCGGCCACGCTGATTCAGGCTGTGGTGGGAGATCTCGTCAATCGAGGTGTTCGCGCCCTGGAGGCATTCGGCATTCGGCACAACGCCGACGACGCAGCGCCGGTGGTTCCGAATGCGACGGCACATCTGACATGTTCGGCGTCGACGTGCATGATCGAAGCCGACTTTCTCGAGAAGGTCGGCTTCGAAGTGATTGCACCTCACCACAGATTCCCCAGACTACGACTCGAGCTGGACCGGGATCACGGATGGAAGCAGGACGTCGAATCTGCGCTGGAACAGTTGCTCATTGCAGCGAGCATCTCCGTCGTCGACATCGAACAGAAGTCGACCGTCGGCGCCCGCTGATTCTCGACCTGGAGATCAGGGCGACTGGGAGATCAGGGACGATCGGCGGCGGCGAGTTCCTCGGCGAGCAATTCGGCGAACGTGAAGGTTCCGGTCGGCTGATCGTCCTGACCCAGTAGGTACAGCCGTTTCACGGCGATCAGAATTGCCTCGGCGATGATGTCGCGGAACCGCGGGTCGCTGAGCACCTCGACGTCGGATTCGTTGGTGAGGTATCCGACGTCGATCTGAATGGTCGGCATGTTGGTCAGGCGCAACAGATCCCACGTTCGGCCGTGGCTGCGGCAATCGAGAAGCGGTGTACGAGCGACAATTTCGCGCTGCACGTAGCTGGTGAGCACCTGACCGATCATGGACGTCGAACCGTGCGAATTGCCGAAGTGGAAACTGGCGACGCCGTTGGCCACCGGGCTGGTGCTCGAGGCACACCGGAGAGAGATCATCAGATCGGCGCCCCAGGCATTGGCCGTCTCGGCGCGATCGGCCACAGAGGGATTGGTGCCACGGGCGCGGGAGAGGAACGTATCCATTCCGGTCGCAGCCATTCGGCCTTCGAGGCGACTGGCCAGGTCCCACAGAATTTCCGATTCGGAGACTCGACCCAGTGCTCCGTCGACGATGCGTCCGGTATCGGCACCGCCGAGGTCGGGATCGATGACGATGCGCTTGCCGGTCAGCTGTGGTCCCGACTTTCGGACGAGCTCTTCTTCGCTCATGGCATGCGGTGATCCACCGGTGACACGCGTTCCCAGGAGATCGAGCGAACGCAACGTTGCCGGTCCACAGATGCCATCCGGTGAAAGTCCGATTTCACGCTGGAACGAGGACAAGCCCTCGTGGGTGCGAGGGCCGAAGAAGCCGTCGACGCGTTCGTTGTAGAAACCGAGGTCCTGCAGTCGCGTCTGCAGTGAGGCAACGTCGTCTCCGTACAGCGGAGCGGACAACTGGTAGATGAGGGTTCGTGCGCCGAGATGGTACGACGCTTCTTTCAACGCGCGATACGTGGCCGGGCCGACGACACCGTCGACCAACAGACCACGGTGCTGCTGAAATGCGCGTACGGCCCCACCGAGGGCGCCGTCGAAGACGGAACCGGGAGCTGTCCAGTGACCGTCGTCCATGGGACCGGGCGGAACCACGGCCTCATGGAGGAAGCCGAGAGCCGACAGGGTGCCGCGGACCTCGGCGACGGCGGGTCCGGAATCGCCGTGACTGAGTTCCTGCATCCTCGAAACGCCTCCAGATCGTTCTGACTACACCGCATCCCGATGCGGCTGATGTGCCGACGCTGGGCATCGGCACATCAGATGATTGTCGCAGAAAGACTGCCTTCCGCTGCAATCCACACGATTCGGAGGTGAATCAGATAACGCCTTCGAGGTCTTTGAGCAGCGCGGCCTTGCCCTTGGCGCCGACGATTTGCTTGACCGGCTTGCCACCCTGGAACAGGATGAGCGTCGGAATCGACATGACCTTGAAGTCGCGGGCGGCCTGCGGGTTGGCGTCGATGTCGAGCTTGGCGATCGTCAACTTGTCCTTGTGCTCAGCGGCGATCTCCTCGAGAACCGGAGCGACCATCTTGCACGGGCCGCACCAGGTTGCCCAGAAGTCGACGAGGACGGGCTTCTCGCTGGTCAGCACGTCGTCGGCGAACGACGCGTCGGTGATGGTGACTGTGCTCTTGTCGTCGGACATTTCTATCTCCTCGATGTAGGAAGCGGTGTGTGAACGGGGCCGGTCAGGCGTTGACTGCGTCGACCGGCTGGTCGGCGTGTTCGAGCGTGTTGCTGGTGATGTCGCCCTGCTCGGCCAGCCAGCGTTCGGCGTCGATCGAGGCGGTACATCCGGTACCGGCAGCGGTGATCGCCTGCTGGTAGACGTGATCGACGAGGTCTCCAGCGGCGAAGACGCCCTCCACCGAGGTGGCCGACGACGGGGACGCGACCTTGACGTAGCCGGCGTCGTCGAGTTTGACCTGACCCTTGACCAGCTCGTTACGGGGATCGTGGCCGATGGCGACGAACATTCCGGTGACGTCGAGGGTCGACTTCTCTCCGGTCTCGGCGTGCTCGAGCGAGATGCCGGTGACGCTGGTGTCGCCGAGGACTTCGAGGACCTTGGTGTCGGTGAGGAAGCGGATCTTCTCGTTGTTCTTGGCACGCTCGAGCATGATGCGCGACGCCCGGAACTCGCTGCGCCGGTGCACGATCGTGACGCTACGAGCGAACCGGGTGAGGAAGGTTGCCTCCTCCATCGCCGAGTCGCCACCACCGATGACGGCAATGTCCTGGTCGCGGAAGAAGAAGCCGTCGCAGGTGGCGCAGGCGCTGACGCCGCGGCCGAGAAGCTTTTCCTCGCCCGGAATCGACAGGTAGCGGGCTGCTGCGCCCATTGCGAGGATGATCGCGCGAGCCTGGTAGGTCTCGCCGCCCGCGGAGACGGTCTTGATCGGACCGGTCAGATCGAGCTCTTCGACGTCCTCGGTGCGGATGTCGGCACCGAATCGCTTCGCCTGCTCGCGCATCTGCTCCATCAGATCGGGGCCCATGATGCCCTCACGGAACCCGGGGAAGTTCTCGACCTCGGTGGTCGTCATGAGTGCTCCACCGAACTGGGTTCCCTCGAACAGGATCGGTTCCAGCTCTGCGCGGGCCGCGTAGACACCGGCGGTATAACCGGCCGGTCCCGAACCGACGATGATGAGATCGTGAACCTTGGGGGTACTCAATGCAGACCTTCCGATCTTGTGCGGCGTGTACTGGCCGCCGACAGCCGAGTGCACACTGCACGCGCCGGTCGACGTACATCTGGTCAACACCACCCTAGAGGCAGTTGTTCCCCGGAGAGAGATGTGTCAGCCGATATCGCGTCGAGTCAGGACGTCGGGGTTGGTACCGCCGCAGTCGTTGCCCACCGCCAGGGCGATGAACTGGGCCGGCTGCGCGCCTGCCAGCACCAGCAGGGTTCCGTCTCGGCCGTCGATCCTGACCTGAGTGGATCCGAGGACGGACGTTGCGGGGTCGACGTCGTTGGCCGCAAGACACGCCTCGAGGTCCGCCGGATCCGACAGGGCACCTGCATCACGCTTGCCGAGAATGCTGAAGGCGAAACCGGAGTCGAGGTCGGCGGAATCGAGGATCAGTGACCCGTCGGGTGCCGACGACGGTTCTGCGGCAACGGATTCGGGTGCGTCCGGGGTGCGCCACACCGCTGCGAACACGACCGAACCTACAGCGAGAAGCGCTGCGGCAGCGGCAATTCCGAGAACGACATGACGCCTGCGGGACCGGAACGGAACGACAACCGGATCGCTCGATTGCGGACCGGATTGCTCGACGGAATGGATCGTGCGATCGATCCGTTCGACGACGTCGGGCGGAATCGACAACGTCCCGGTCGGATCCTCGCCCATCTCGTTCAGCCGAGCCGACACCGCGTCGAGACCGGCGAGGACCTGCATCGACTGCTCGTCGCGACGGACCAGCGGCCACAGCCGGCTGCTGACATCCTCGGGAAGCGCATCGGCATGCAGTTCGGCCAACAGTTCCGGTGAGAACGGGGCATCGGGTAGCGCATCGGTGCTCGACGACACGTTCCTGCCTCCCTTCGCCGAATCTGCTTTCTCTCTCACACGATATAGACGCGAGGGGTCTAGATTCGGTTCCCTGCGTCTTTCAAGTAGGCGAGCTGCGTCGAGAGTTTGAGTCGACCACGTGCGCATCGACTCTTGACGGTACCGGTGGGAACGCCGAGCAGAACGGCTGCGTCGGCCACCGAGTAGCCCTCCATGTCCACGATGACGACGGCCGCACGCTGATCGGGCGGCAGCGTCATCAGAGCCTGCCGAACCAGAATGGTGGTCTCCGTCTCGGAGATGCGGTCCCTGGGCGACGCGGGCTCGTGACTTTCGTTCTCGCTCAACGGAACCGAGGGCCGTACTTTGTTGCGGCGGATGCGGTCCAAGCAGGCGTTGACGACGATCTTGTGCAACCAGCTGCGGACGGCGGCGTCGGCGCGGAACGACCCGGCGGTGCGATGGGCGGAAAGCAGAGCCTCCTGCAGAGCATCGGAGGCGTCCTCGGGTGTGTAGCTCGTGCGACGCGCCGTCAGCCACAGATGCTCGTGGTGTCGGTAGATCAAAGTGGCGAATGCATTCGGCTCCCCGGCCGCATGAGCAGCCAGAAGTTCCGCATCCGTGCGCTCCCCTAGCGCCGAATCGATACGTTCGGTCATACGAAAACGGCTCCCCCCGTGTTAACGCATTGGGGGGAGCCTAGGCCATGAAGACCGTGAAGTACGAAACGAGCCCGGATTCCGTACCGAGCGTTGGGTCTAGGAGTCGAAACCGATCCCGGAGATCGACGTGGCGATGCGGCCGCCCTGCTCTCCGAGTGTGGTGATCCAGACGAGCACGTTCCCGGTGGGCTCGGCGTCGTCGAGGGCGATGTCGGTTCGTCCGTTCTGCAGAGTGGCTTCACCGAGCAGCGTGGTGTCGCTCAGGCTGGGTGAGTCGTTCGGTGCCGACCTGATCTCGACGACGGTGCCCGGGGACGTCGATTCGATCCACGCATTGTTCAGCGCTGTCGCCGGAATCGTGACGAGCAGGCCCACGCCGTTCTTCAGAGCGGGGAACTGCTGGAAATACGAGTCGGTCGTCCACGCCGTGCTTGGGTCGTTGTCGATCACGTTGGAAGCAGTGCTGGGGTTGTCGGCCGAACCCTGCGGCGAGAAGACGCTGACACCGTTCAAGGCAACGGGCCCACCCGTCTCGGCAGGAGGTGCGGCAGTTTCGCCTGCGGGAGGTGCCGCCGCCGGAGTGGTGAGGCCGAATTCCTGGCTGTCGAGGGGCGCATCCGTGCTGTCGCCGGCGATCGAGGTGAACAGCCAGTAGCCGGCGAACGCCAGAATGACGACCGTCAACGCACCGAGTATTGCGATGGCGATATTGGTGCGGGTCGATTTGGCCTTCTCGGCGGCGATTTCCTCGGGGTCGGCGAGCGAATGCCCGCTGGCTCCTGGTGCGCGCTGGCCCAGTCGCAGAGCCGGCATCAGATCGGTCTTGTCGTTGACGACGGCGGCCTGATCGAGGACGTGCTGCACGGTGGCAGCAGTACGGATGCCACTGTTCTGTTCCAGCGCCCGCACTGCGACAGCAGAGATCTCGAACGGAACGTCGGGACGAACCTGCCTCGGCTCGAGCGGCGCGCCCTTGTCGTCTCGGTCGGCCGGACGCATGCCGCCCACGCTGCGAGCCGGAGCCTCATCACCGGACACGACCGATCCGCCGGTGGTGTCGGACAGTGGCCACCTTGCCGTGATCAGGGCGTAGAGCATGGCACCGAGACCGCGGACGTCCGAACTCGGATCGGCGTCGGCGAGAGTGGCCGGGAAAGCGAGGACGGCATTGCCGCTGGAGCTGATGCGCACGCGATCGGGGTGATCGATCGACAGGGCACCGCCGCTGCGGTGTGCTGCCTCGGCGGCTGCAGCCAGAACCTTGATCGCGCGAGCAGCCCCGGTGGGTGCGGGCACGGTGTCGGCCATTTCGCGTAGCGACCGGCCGGGCGTCCACTCTGCGACGACGATGCCGCCGGAGCTGCCACGCACCACGTCGAGCACGCGCGCGAGCCCGGGCGAATTGATCCGACCCAGACGCAGTGTGCGCGAGAGAATCGCCTGTGGACCCTCGGTGCGATCGGTGGGTGACGCGGTGGACTGCTGGTCGGCGTCGACGAACGTCAGCGCCACCTCGCGGTCCAGCTTGACGTCGTGGGCCTGCCAGAACTTGAGTCCACGTGCGCCGCCGTGCGGAGCCAGGAGTCGATACCGTCCACCAGCGACGGAGGCACCGGGAATGAGCGTCGGGCCACGAAGAGTCCGCTCGGGCGTGGGGGCAGCCGCACCGGTCGTTTCGGACTTGTCAGCGGTGGTTTTCTCCGTCGCCTTGTCCGTGGTCGGAGCCGTCGCCGTTGCCTCGGAAACGGCCTCGGGCTTCGTATCCTTGTCGGCGGGCTCTTCGACCGGCAGTTGTGCCTTCGAGATCGAGATGGTCTTGTCGGTCGGGCGCGACGCCAGAGCGGACTTGGAGATGGATACCGTTCGATCGGCCGGCTTCGGAGCTGGCTCGGTGGCGGCGCTCTTGTCGGTAGTGGCTTCTTCCGTGGTGGCGTCTTCGGCACTCGTCTTGTCGGTAGTCGCCTTGTTCTCCGATTCGACCGCGTCGGCCGTCTCTGCCGACTTCTCGCTGCCTTTCTCGGAATCCGCAGCAGGCTTCGCTGCCTCCGAGGACGCAGGAGTGGTGGCCTTGGCGGGAGCCGCCGTCTTGGGCTCGGCCTTCACGGGCTCGGTGCGGTCCTGGGTGTCGACTTCGACTCCGCCGCTCGTTCGGTCGGCTTCGTTTGCTGGAGACTGTGCCGGCCCCCCAGCAACATCGTCGTCGGTCACTGTCACTCCTTCAGGCGAATATGCCCCGTGTTGTTCTGCAAACGGTCGACCCGTGTGGGCGTATGCCCCCGGGTGCCGAGGACCAGGGTACGGGAGCCGATCCCGCGCAGTGTCCCATGTGGGCTCGGTTCGAATAACCGGAATCACGCCGGTTTCTGCAGCGGCCGGATCGGCGTCCCGGTCGGCAGGCGCGCCACGGAATCTACGAACGACGCGGCTCAGGGCCACCGTGACCGCCAGGACTTCGGGAATCTTGCCGAACCAGAGGATCGAGAACGTGATGCCGAGCATGACGATGGCGTCGATCGCGACGCGGACGAAGTTTCCGATCCAGCCGTTCGTCATTGCGTCGAGCCCGAGGATCCGGTCGATCGCAAGCATGGCAGCACCGCCGGCCAGCGAGGCGATGAGGACCAGCCAGATGGTTTTGCCGACGTTGGCCATCCGCAGGTTGCCCAGGCTCTTGTGCAACAGGTATCCGCCGATGATCGCGCCGACGGTGTAGCCGAGGCCGGTGGCCGTTCCGAGGAGCAGCACCACCTGGTCCGGATCGGACGCGACCATCGGGGCGAGGAGCGACAGGCCGATCTTCACGGCGGTGATGCCGAGGATGATCCAGGTCGGTGTCCAGGCCTGTTCACGTGCGTAGAAGACACGCAGGTGGATCAGCACGAGGGCGTACGGGATGAGGGAGAACGCAGACCAGCTGACGGCCTCACCGAGTCGGCTCGCAACGTCGGCGAATCGGCCGAACCCGTACAGCGCCTCGCCGACCCACGGCCCCGCGAAGGTCAGGAACACCACGATCGGCACCAGCGCGACCATCGTCAGCCGGGTGGCGACGGACAAATCGTCGACGACCGACGGAGTGTCACCGTTGGCCGCATTGCGACTGAGCCTGGGCATGATGGCCGTCAGTACCGTGACGCCGAGGATGCCGTAGGGCAGCTGCAGCACGATCCAGGCCTGCGAATAGATCGTGTTGCTCGCATCGTCGGTGCCCGACGCGATGTTGGTGGCAACGATCAGCCCGACCTGGCTGATGACGACATAGAGCACAATGGCTGCGGCCATCGCGCCGAACTTCTTGAGGCGTTCGTCGAATCCCCACAGTGGGCGCAGGTCGATGCGTTCGCGTCGCAGCGCGGGAATCAGGGCCAGTACCTGCGTGATGACACCCGTGGTGACGCCGAGGCCGATGACGAGCACCTGCGTGGTGCTCATTTCGTTCGGATTCAACGTGGGGTCGTCCGGAATCAGGAAGTAGATGCCGAACACCGCGAGTACGACCAGATTGTTGAACACCGGTGCCCACGCGCCGGGCTTGAAATTCTGCCTGGTGTTCAGGACCGCGGTGAGCAGACCGGACAGACCGTAGAACAGCAACGCCGGAAGTACCAGGTACGTCAGCGAGATGGTCAGGTCCTCGTTGACCTTCGGATCTCCCGACAGCATCAGCCGCGCCAGCAGCGGCGCGGCCATGGTCGCTCCGAGCGCAACGGTCCCCAGCAACGCCACCGCAATCGTGAACAGGCGTCGAACGAATGCCCGTCCGCCGTCGGCGTCTTCCTGCTCGGCCCGGACCAGCACCGGAACGACGATCGCTCCCAGTACCGCGCCGAGGACCAACTCGGAGATCATGTTCGGCAGAATTGTCGAGACGGTGAAGGCACTGGCCAGACCGGCACCGAGGGTGGCCGTCATGGCGACCTGCTTGGCGAATCCGGTGATGCGGCTGACCAGGGTTGCTACTGCGATGGATCCCGACGCGGCCAGCAACGACTTCTGCGGCCTCGGCTCGGGCTGCGGTGAAGGTTCTGTCCCGCCCGGCGGAATTTTCGACGGAGGAACCGTTCCCGACGGTGCCTGGGGGTAGTCCTCGTCGCGGAACCGCGGGATGAGTTGGGTGACGGCGTCGTCGGCAGCCGGTTGACCGTCGAGCGGGGGCGGTGCCGGGTACGAGCGCAGCTCGGGAATCGACTGCCGCTCCCAGGGTGCCGACCGCGGTGGCGTCGTGCGCCGGAAAACCTGTGCTGCCGGCATACGCGACCGCGGCAGGTCCCCGTCGTACGGGACGTTTCCTGTCATGGTCTCTCGTACCCTTCGTCGGCCGGGTCGGGTTGGCCTCTGAATCGATGCCAGAGTCGTCGACCTGCAAGTAACAGTAGGAGAGCGCCGGCGCAGGCGGTAATTATGGCCAGCGCCTGGCCGTACGCGTTCGACCGTACGGACACCGTGGACACTTCGCCGAGCCTGCTGCCGTCGAGCGCGGTCACGGAGAAGTCCACCGACAGGTTGCGGGTGGCATCGACCTCGGCCGGGACGGTGATGGTTCGTGATCCACGGGCCGGGAGCTGGGTGACGCCGACGTCGCTGATCGTCATTTCCGGGGGCGCATCGACTCGCAGCAGCACGTTGACCGGCATCGGCAGGTCGTTGCGTGCGACGAGCAGCAACGGGCTCTGTTCGGAGGCGAGGGTGTAGACGCCGCCCGGCGCGAGCACGGTCACCGATCCGTAGATGGTGTCGATGCCGATTCGGGTAGCGGCGAGTCGGGTGAATGCCATGGTGCCGGTCTCATCGGCCACCGAACTGGCTCGACCCGCCGTGGAGAGTGCCCGGAGCATGTCCTCGCGCAGCGGTGCGGTGAACAGGCGCGGGGTGAGCGCCGACTGAGGATCCTCGACCAGCGACTGCATCAGCGTCTCGATCCGAGCGCTCTGCGTTCTCACCAAGTCGATGGTGCCGGTATCGAGTTCGGTGGCAGCATCGACGCTGCTCACCGGGGTGCCCGAGGTGGGTTCGGCAATCAGTTCTGCCAGCGGTCGGGGCGTCGCCAAACCGGAACGCAGCAGCGAGGACACCGTCGACAGAATGGCCGACGGCTCGTCTCCCCCTGCGGTCCAGTACTGCGGGGGTGCGACCGTGACGGTGCGCCCGGGCCGATCGGTGCCGACGAGAGCATGGAAGTTGACAGCACCGAGTGCGTCCTGCAGGCGCGCTGTACGGGAGTCCGTGTCGAGGTCGAATCGCTGCTCGGCGGGAGTGAGGGCAGGAGTGGACGGGGTGTCGCCCACTCCGGCCAGTGCCGCTGCGGTGGCCGCGTCGTAGTGGGCGGCGGCCAGCGTCGAGGGCGGCTGTGATTCCGACGGCTGGGTTCCGGTCGGAGGGACATTCGTCGAGATCAGCTGGGCCATCGGTGCCGATGTCGGCGGGCTGATGCTGTTGTCGGCGACCAGCACGGTTCCGGTACCCGCGGAGCGCAGGGCGTCGGCGGTGTCGGCGTCCACGCCTCCGGTGGTGCTCCAGGTGAAACCCCGCGTCGAGGTGATGCCGAGGATGCCGTCGACGACATCTGCAGGCGTGGAGATCGCGCTCTGGATCAGCGAGGCGTCGCCGATGTCGGCCACTGCCCCCAGGTCGGTCTGTGCGAACGGCATGGCAGTCACGCATGTGCTCGACGCGATGGTTTCGAGACGGGACAGCCACTCGGTCGCGGCCGCGCTTCCGGTGCCGTCCCGAGCGGTGCTGGCGGGATCGGCCGGGTTGTCGACGACGAGATAGCCGCGGGTCATGTTCGAGACGGTGACGAGCAGGTCCGGATCGATGCCGATGCACAGGCTCGACGCGAGGTTGCCGCCGGGATCGAGGCCGGGTTTCGTTGCGAATTCCACGGCCTTGAGCAGGGTGTCGAGCCGACCGCCCGAGGCGAGTTCTCCGGCCAGCTCGTCGTCGATCAGTCGCACTCGCTCGTCGACCGAGCCGGGTATTCCCGCAGCGAGGCGCGGAATGTCGGCCAGTGGCCACAGCACGGTCATCGCGACGGGGTTTCGGGTGTTCGGCGGCAACGGTGCCGCGTCGGGGGCGGCGGGATCCATCTCGCCCGGGTTACGCGGCAGCCCGACGACAGGGAGCAGGAAGCGTGCGTCGTCGAGTCGTGCGGTTCCGCCGTACTCGGGCGTGCCGTTGACATTGAGCAGCAGTGGGTAGACGCCGGGTGCCTCGATCCCGAGCGAGGGCTCGGTAGTGCTGCGCAGTTGCATCGACAGGTCGAACTGGCGGCTCTCGTCCTTCTCCAACGACTCGGCCACCGTGACGAAATCGCCGACGCGGTCGAACCGTTCCTGGTCGAGGGTCAGCGAGGTGCGCAGGCCTGCCGTGGTGTCGATGGCGGACGAGGCCTGCATGCGGACACTGACGTCGTCGACGCGTCGATCGCCGGTGTTGGTCACCGTCGCCCGGACGGTCACGAACGGGTCGCTGCTGGTGGTGACGGTCGACGGGGCGACGGTGTCGATGCTGAGCGTCAGAAAGGGGTTGCCGGCCTGCGTCATCGGAGTGTCGGGGACGGCGCTGGTGGACTCGATATCGCCGACGGACGCGTCGGGCTGAGCGGCGGCCATCGGAAGCTGCGTGGGGACAACCGCCGCCACCCCGACGGCCGGTGCCACCGCAAGGAGGAACGAGGTCAGTGCGGCGGCAGTGACCTTCCGAGCCCGCACGATCACTTCTCGCCGGGGGTCGGTGCGCTCGAGTTCCCGTTCTTCGTGCTGCTGTTCATGTCGTCGATGAGGCGGGTGGCGATCGCGGCGAGTTTGCGTTCGTCTGCGTAGGCGAGTCGCGACGGCAGTTCGCTCAGCGGTACCCAGGCGACCTCGGTGACTTCGAGGTCCTCGTCCGAGAGTTCGCCGCCGAGGAATCGCAGCAGGTAGTGGTGGACGGTCTTGTGGACGCGTCGGCCCTCGGTGACGAACCAGTAGTCGATGCTGCCCAGCGACGCGAGGACGGTCCCGCGGATGCCGGTTTCCTCGGCCACCTCGCGCATGGCCGTCTGCTCGGCGGTTTCGCCTTGCTCGATGTGACCCTTGGGCAGGGACCAGAGCAGACGTCCCCGACGGTCGGTACGTCCGATCAGGGCGGCGCAGCGGGTGGCGGGCGGACCGTCGAGGCCGTCGACCACCAGGCCGCCTGCCGAGGTTTCGCGGACGGTCCGCAGCTTGGGTGCTTCGGTGTCGGCGCGTGCCTGACGCCGCCGCGGGTTGCGGCGACTCCTGTTCGATCGTTCGGCAGCAGACACCCGATCCATACTAGTTGCCCATGCGCACTCTTCTGCCGTGCCGCACCGCGGGGTAAAGGCCGGGACAATCGATCGCCACGGCGCAAGTAGGCTCTTCCACCGTGGCCGATCAGTCCCTGTCTTCCGTTTCCGCCGAGCAGACCGATGCCCGCCGGGAGAGGTTGCTGGCCGGAGCGGCGGTGACGCTGCGCGAGCTCGCTCCGGTGTTGACTCCGCTCGGTGCTCTGTTCGCGGCCGCCGGGCACGAGCTGTATCTCGTCGGCGGAACGGTACGCGACGCGGTTCTCGGTCGACTCGGCACCGATCTGGATTTCACCACCGACGCCAGACCCGAGGACGTGCAGGCGATGCTGTCGGGCTGGGCGGATCATCAGTGGGATACGGGCATCGCGTTCGGCACCATCAGTGCGGCCAAGGACGACCAACAGATCGAGATCACCACCTACCGCACCGATTCCTACGATCAGGTCTCTCGTAATCCCGAAGTGCAGTACGGCAACAGCCTCGAAGAGGATCTCGTTCGACGCGATTTCACGGTCAACGCCATGGCCGTGCGTCTGGGAGCAGACGGCGCACAGGAGTTCGTCGACCCGCTCGGCGGGATGGATGCGCTGCTCGAGGGCGTACTCGACACGCCGTCGGCACCGGAGGTCTCCTTCGGCGACGATCCCCTCCGCATGCTGCGCGCCGCGAGGTTCGTCTCCCAGCTCGGATTTTCGCTGATGCCCCGGGTGCACCGGGCCATCGAGGACATGGCGGATCAGATCGACCGGATCACGGCCGAGCGCATCCAGGTGGAGCTGGACAAGCTGATGCTCGGCGCGCACCCGATCGACGGCATCGACGTGATGTGCGAGACGGGGTTGGCGCAGCGGATCATCCCCGAGGTTCCCAACATGAAGCTCGAGATCGACGAGCATCACCAACACAAGGACGTGTATTCGCACTCGCTGACGGTGCTGAAGCAGGCGATCGATCTCGAGGACGGCGATCCGGATCTCGTATTGCGTTGGGCTGCACTGCTTCACGACATCGGCAAGCCCGATACCAAGCGAAACGAGCCGGGTGGTGGAGTGAGTTTCCACCACCACGAGGTCGTGGGCGCCAAGCTGGTGCGAAAGCGTATGCGCGCCTTGAAGTATTCCAAGAAGATGATCGAGGAAGTCTCGCATCTGGTGTTCCTGCATCTGCGATTCCATGGCTACGGCAAGGGTCAGTGGACCGACTCCGCCGTCCGCCGCTACGCCACCGATGCCGGCGAGCTACTTCCCAAGTTGCACAAGCTCGTTCGAGCCGATTCGACCACCAGGAACAAACGCCGCGCGGCCGCGCTGCAGGCGACGTACGACGATCTCGAAGAGCGCATCGCCCGCATCGCCGAGCAGGAGGATCTGGCCCGGGTCCGCCCCGATCTCGACGGCAACGCAATCATGGAGTTGCTCGGCATCCCGGCCGGTCCCGACGTGGGCAAGGCATGGAAGTTCCTGAAGGAACTCCGACTCGATCGCGGACCACTCTCCCGCGAGGACGCCGAAGCGGCGCTGCTCGAGTGGTGGCCTACGCACTAGCGCGTCCCGCGCACGTGCACGAAACTTCGTAGCCCACTACGAATTTCCGCTCACGACGAGCGAAGCTCGGCCTTGACGAGGTAGACGTTGTAGCTGTCCCACTCCGACATGGTGAAGTACAGCTCGTTCGGCGTCGACCAGGGGTGGATGAAGCCGCCGTACGCTTTCGGGTACTCGGCAGTGTCGATCAACGTGCTGGGCGGCGTCCACTCCCCCTGCGGTGAATTCGCTTCTCGCAGGACGATATCGCCGCGAATCGGGTCGAGGTAGGTCATCTGCCAGAGGTCACGGGCCTCGTCGTGATGGACCGACAGTTCCCCGGCCATACCGTCGGCGATGGGGGTGGCCTCGTTCGAGTCGACCGGAGCCCAGGTGCCGTTCACCCAGTATTGGTATGCGGTCTTGTTCAGCACGTCCGCTTTCGGGACGCGAGCGAGACCCACCTGCCCGACGCGTCCGTTGACGGTGCCGAACATGTAGACGTACTCCCCCGCCGGGACCATCGTCGACACCTGGAACTTGGAGAAGCCGAAGAGGTTGTCCCACTTGGCATGCTCGTCCTTGACCCAGGTCGACCCGTTGTCGTCCGAGTAGGCGATGCCGCCGTAGTTGGTCCACCACATACCGGGAATCGTGCTCCAGCGCCTGATGGACATGTACGACATGTACTGCCGGTCGTCGATCGCGAAGCCGGAGGTGGGGATGACGGTGGTCTCCCAGTTCTTGATCTTGCGCGAGGGCAGCAATTCGGCTGCGTGACAACGCGAATCCTGCACCATCGAATCGAGGGTCATACCGTCGGAGAGGTCGGTGTCGGTGCTGTGTCCCAGGACGTTCGACCGCCAGTCGTCGCCGCCGACGACGCCGAATTCCCACCCCTTGCCGAAGGAATCACCGAATGCGACGGCGACCTCGCCGGGTTTGCTCTCCCACATGATGCCGAGGTCGGTGCCGTCGACCTGCCAGCGCTTGTCGGTGCGGTTCTCCGATCCCGGCCCGGTCAGCTGCGAGACCACGTCGACATTGCCGACGGCAGGTGCCGCCGGCGGTGGCGTACTCGGACCGGGCTCTGCTGCGGTGACGGCCGGGGCAGGGGGCGGCGTTGCCGGGGCGCCACCGGGGCCAGGGATCGGAATGGGGATGGTTTCGGGCTGTGGGTCGATTTCGATTCGAGGGAAGGGCAGGCGGCCTGCAGATCCAGTCCCCGACGTGGGTGATTCCGCGGGGTCGGTCAGATCGGGGCACGGGTCCGCGCACGGATCGCTGAGCGGATCGGCCTGGACGCGGGTGTTGTTCGGGGCCGGGTCGGGTATCGGGACCAGTTCGAGGGACGGATACGGCACGGGTATCACCAGGCGGTCCGGTAGCGGGGGGAGCTGCGGCGGATTTCCCGGGCCGATGGGATCGGGTGGATAGTCCTTGGGATCGAATCCTGTTTCGCCGCAGGAATTCACCGGGGGTGGGGGCGCGGCGAAAGCCGGCGGCGCAGCAAGGACGGCTGTTCCCGCGGCAACCGCGAAGATACAGCCGAGCGATGTTGTCCGGCCGTACATGTGGTTCCCCATTCCTCCGACGAAACCTCCCGGTCCGATACGGAAAGGTACACCACGTCAGTGGCGTGCGCGCCTGCTGACGATGGCCACTGCGACCAATCCGAGGGCGTAGAGGCCCGCTCCGACGAACACCAGCGCATGCGCAGTGGGATCCTGGCTCAGATCGGTGGTGGTGGGCCCGACGGCGAATGCCGCCGCGGCCAGAGCGCCGACGAACGCGATGTTGAAGACCGTGTCCTGCAGGGCGAACACGCGTCCGCGGTGGGCATCGTCGATCTCGATCTGCATGGCGGCGTCACCGCTGAGTTTGACGGTCTGCCCGGCGATCCCGAGAAAGAAGGCCCCGATCAGCAGGCTGTTCTGCGTCAGGCCGGAGACGGCTCCGAGCTGGGCCGCGATGGCAAGGACGAGGGCCGTGGCGATCGTGGGGGTCCGTCCGAACCGTGGAACGACGAACGGGGTGATGACGGCCGCGAGGAACATGCCGACGGCTGTGGCACCGACGGCTATCCCGAAGCCCGCGAGTCCTCCGGGCAAGGTGCTCGCGGTGGCCTCGCGCAGAACCAACACCATGATCAGCGTGTTGATGCCGAACACCACGCGGTGTGCGCCGATACCGATCATCGCGGCCGTCACCCCGGGCGCTCGCCAGACGGCGAGAGCACCCGACTTCAGCCCGGCAGCAACATCTTCCACAGGATTGTCGGTTCGGATCCCGGTGCCCGGTCCCAGTGACCGCGGTCGGAAGCGTGCCGCCGCGATCGCCCCGACGATCGACCCGGTGGCGGCGACACCCACAGCGACACCCGAGCCGAGGTCGCCGGCACCGACGAGGCTGATCACGGCGACGGCAAGCCCGGCACCGGCGGCAGCGAAACCGGACCCGACGGTGGCCAGTACCGAGTTCATCGGGACCAACCACGATTGCCGAACCACGTGGGGCAGTGAGGCAGAGGCCCCGGCAAGGACGAACCTGCTCAGCCCGACGGTGGCCAGCGCCAACAGCAACAACGGCGTCGCGTCGACTCCGGCGCACAGCAGGATGGCGGTAGCCACGATCAGAACGATGCGAACGATGTTCGCCCACAACAGGACCGATCGTCGGTCCCAGCGATCCAGAAGGGCTCCGGCGAAAGGCCCGACCAACGAATACGGTACGAGCAGCACCGCAAATCCGGCCGCGATCTCCGCCGGATTCGTCGCGCGCTCGGGATTGAACAGGATCGCACCGCTCAGTGCCGCCTGAAACAATCCGTCGCCGAACTGACCGGCGAACCGAACGGTGGTGAGCTTGCCGACTCCCGGGGACTCGCGTAGGCGGGTACGGAAGGAGGCGTCGTTCACCGAGGGGACTCTAGTTGCCGCTGGCCACCGCAGGAACCGCAGCCTTCCACCACGCCATCGTTGCGGCGGTGCCGTCGGCGAGTGAGGTGGGTTCGAGTCCCAGAATCGTCTCGCTGCGGCTCGAGTCGAGGACGTAGGGATAGCGGAACTGGTAGAGGGTGTCGCCGAGTTCCTTCATCGGCCCTGGCACGACGCTCAGTGTCCGCATCACCCAGGCCGGAATGGTGCCTACCTTGGGAGTGGGCACGTGGGCTGCGGCTGAGAACATCTCGATCATCGACCGCTGCGATACTGCGGGAGCGGTAGGTGCGTGCAGGACGGTGTTCCAGGTCGTCGGTGACGCGGCGGCGGTGATCATCGACGCGGCGAGATCCGGTACGTAGGTGAACGAGTGGGGTAGGTCTGCGGAGGCGATGACGCGGATCGTCTTGCCGGCCAGGATGGGCGCGATCACCCTCTCGCCCATGTGGGACGTCATGACGCGAGGCCCGTAGAAGTCCGAGGCAGCGACGCTGACAGAAGGAGTCGAGTGCTTCTCGCGAGCCGCCAGAAGCTGCGTACGCACACCCAGCTTGCGGTAGGTGGCGTCGCGGGGAGTGTCCTCGCGGATCGGACCGTCGACTCGGCCGTAGGCGTACAGACTCTCGGGGAACGCGACGATCGCGCCCGCGGCCGCGTCGAGCACTCGCTTTTCCATCGCTTCGAGCTTGTCCCGCCAGACCGTGTTCTCGTAGGCGGCGTGGGTGCAGTGATAGATGGCGGTGGCTCCGCTCAGATGGGGTCGAAGATCGTCGGATTCGATGTCGACGGCGCGGCGCTCGATCATCGGATGATCGGGTCCGCTACCGGACCGGGTCAGAACCCGCACCGAATGGCCCTGTGCGGCAAGTTGTTCGGCAACGGTCCAGCCGACGGGCCCGGCTCCGGTGACGACGTGTAGTTCGGCCATGATGTGCTCCCTTTCCTGAAAACGAGAGCGGTGCTCTCTGTTGAAACGAGTGTGCACCCCTGGTGTCGAAAAAGCAAGAGCAGTGCTCTCACACAAGAGCAGCAGTTACAGTGAGCTCATGGCGAGCACCCCCCGCACCCGAGCCCGCGCGCAGACCCTGGCCGACATCACCCGTATCGGGCGCGATCATCTGGCCGCCGGTGGCGCGGCCGCGTTGTCCTTGCGCGCCGTCGCGAGGGACCTCGGCGTCGTGTCCTCCGCGGTGTACCGGTACGTCTCGAGCCGGGACGAATTGCTGACCCTGCTCGTCGTCGACGCGTACACCGAACTCGGGGACACCGTCGACGCAGCGGTGGCCGCCGCCGACGGACCGAGAGAGAAGTTCCTGGCACTCGGCCGGACGGTGCGGCAGTGGGGATTGCGAGAGCCGGCACGGTATGCGTTGCTGTTCGGCAGCCCGGTGCCCGGCTACCACGCTCCCGCGGAGCAGACCACCGGGCCGGGCACCCGCGTGATCACCGCGCTGGTCCAGGTCCTCGACTCCGCCTGGGTGGACGCCCGCCCCGCCGCCCCGACCGATGTGTCGGCACCGGCATCACTGCACGGCAGCTTCGAGGAGATCCGCCGGGAGATGGGAACGGACCTGCCCGACGAGCTGATGGCTCGGGGAGTGATGGTGTGGGCGTCGCTGTTCGGCGCGATCAGCTTCGATGTGTTCGATCAGTACGGTGCCACGACATTCGCCAGCAGGGACGACTTGTTCGAATATCAGCTGGGATTGTTGACGAAGATCGCGGGGCTCGAGTAGGAGCAGGGCGGGAGTGGAGCCTGCGGAACGACCCATCGGGACTGGCCGCATCGCTTGCGCCACATCCGGCGGTGCGCGGTGCCACAATGGCTTCGTGGCAACGCATGCGGAGGAACCCGAGGACCAGACGGCGTCGGCGTTGCGCGATGTCCGGCCCGGCAGTCTGTTGGTGTCGTCGATCGAGCTCGTCGAGCCCACGTTTCGACGCACTGTCATCTACATCATCGAACACAACGATGCCGGCAGCCTGGGTGTCGTCATCAATCGTCCCAGTGAGACCGCCGTGCAGAACGTGCTGCCCGACTGGTCCGAGCTGGCAGCCAAACCACAGGCGCTGTACGTCGGTGGTCCGGTCAAACGCGATTCGGCACTGTGCCTGGCGACGCTGCGGACCGGCGTCTCGATCGATGGCGTTCCCGGATTACGCCGCGTCGACGGCCGAGTGGTGATGGTCGATCTCGATTCCGATCCCGCCGATATCGCCCCACTGATCGAGGGTGTGCGCGTATTCGCCGGCTACTCGGGCTGGACGTTCGGTCAACTCGAAGGCGAATTGGACCGCGAGGACTGGATGGTGTTGTCTGCCTTGCCATCCGATGTGATCGGACCGCCGCGCATCGATCTGTGGGCACACGTGTTGCGTCGTCAGCCGATGCCGTTGGCGCTGCTCGCGTCCCATCCGATCGACGTCGACCGGAACTGAGCGGCTGCGCCGCACGTGCGCGGCAGTGCCTTCGGGTCGTTCCGCAGGCTCCACTCCCGCCTCGTAGCAGGGGTCGACTTTCCGCTCACATGCGGCGGAGCCGCTCAATGAGCGAAAGCCTGCGCGGTCGAATGTCCGCCCGACTTCAAGCCATCGATCACTTCATCGATGGCAATACACAGCATGCGACCGAGATCCGCGCTGAAACCCTCTCGAACAACGACTCTGAGTACCGCAACGTCGGTGGCGTTGTCGGGCATCGTGTATGCCGGTACCTGCCAACCGCGGGCGCGCAGCTCGTGGGATACGTCGAACACGGTGAAGTCGCAGTGGTCTTTCAGCATGAACGACAGCACCGGGATGGCCGATCCGTCGGTGATCACCTCGATGTCCGGGTGTTTGTCGAGGTGTCGGCTGACGCGAACAGCGGTGTCGCGCAACGCTTTCATGATGTCGGTGTAGCCGGAGCGGCCCAGACGCAGGAAGTTGTAGTACTGACCGATCACCTGGTTGCCCGGCCTGGAGAAGTTCAGTGTGAAGGTGGGCATGTCGCCCCCGAGGTAGTTCACGCGGAACACCAGGTCCTCCGGGAGGTCTTCCTTGGTTCGCCAGACGGCGAATCCGATTCCCGGATAGGTCAATCCGTACTTGTGCCCACTGGCATTGATGGACTTGACCCGAGGCAACCTGAAGTCCCATTCGAGCTCCGGATACAGAAACGGAACCACGAAGCCGCCGCTGGCCGCGTCCACATGGACCGGTACGTCCGGCCCACCGCCGTCGGCGATCTCGTCGAGTGCAGCGCAGATTTCCTGTACCGGTTCGAGTTCTCCGGTGAACGTGGTGCCGAGGATCGCGACGACGCCGATGGTGTTCTCGTCCACCGCGTCTCGAACCTGCTCCGGGGTGATGACGTAGCGACCGCGCTCGACCGGAAGGTACTTCGGCTCCACGTCGAAGTAGCGGCAGAATTTCTCCCACACCACCTGAACATTGCTTCCCAACACCAGGTTCGGAGTGCCGGTGCCGGCTCCCTTGGCTCGCCAGCGCCACTTGAGCGCCAAGCCGGCCAACATGACGGCCTCACTGGATCCGATGGTCGAGACCCCGGTGGCCGACGACGGGTCCTCCCGGTCGAGTCCGGGGGCATGGAACAGATCGGCGACGATATTGACGCAGCGTTCCTCGATGGCTGCGGTGGACGGATACTCGTCCTTGTCGATCATGTTCTTGTCGAACGTCTCCGCCATGAGCTTCTCGGCCTGGGGATCCATCCAGGTGGTGACGAACGTCGCCAGATTGAGGCGCGAGCTGCCGTCGAGCATCAGTTCGTCGTGGATGTAGCGGTAGGCCGCGTCGGGGTCGAGTTGCTCCTCGGGAAGCCGCAGTGCGGGAACAGGATTGGTGGCGAGTCGGCCGGTGTAGGCCGCCGAGACGACACCGTCGGTGTGAAGGTTCCTGGTCATCGTCTTCTCCCCATCGCCTCGAGTGACACCAATCTAGTCCGCCGCGGAGGCCGCCGGGCTCGGTTCCGATTCCGGTCGCCGAGCGAAGCGCTGAGCGATCACGGTGCACACCATCAGCTGGATCTGGTGGAAGAGCAACAACGGCAACACGATCAGTCCGACGGGTTGTCCGACGAACAGCACCGCGGCCATCGGCAGGCCGCTTGCCAGGCTCTTCTTGGACCCGCAGAACAGCAGCACCAGTCGATCCTCGAGGGGAAAGCCGAACCATTTGCCTGCGTACCAGGTGATCGTCAGCACGACGGCGAGCAGCACAGCGCACACCGCGACCACGACGGCGATGCGCCACACCGCCACCGAGGACCACACGTGCTGGTTCATCGACTCGCTGAATGCGGCGAAGACGACCAACAGGATGGAGCCTCGGTCGACGAGCTTCGTCGGAGCGCTGTGCCGCGTCAACCATCCCGTCACCCATGGCCGGATCAACTGACCGACGGCGAACGGCAGCAACAGCTGGACCACGATGTCGAGGATGGAGCCCGGATCGATGCTCACCGATCCGGTGGTGGTCATCAACGCGATCACCAGCAGCGGGGTGACGAACACCCCGATGATGTTGGAGAACGACGCACTCACCACGGCACCGGCGACGTTGCCGCGGGCGATGGAGGTGAAGGCGATCGAGGACTGCACCGTCGAGGGAACGAGACAGAGAAACAGCACACCCGTGTAGAGGTCGTCGCTGATCAATCCGGGTTCGAGTATCCGCAGAGCCAGGCCGAGCGCGGGGAACAGCAGATAGGTCGACGCCAGGATCACCGAGTGCAGCCGCCAGTGCTTGATGCCGTCCCATGCATCTCGCGGCGACAACCTCGCACCGTAGATGAGAAACAGCAGCGCAATGGCGATCCGCGTGACCCAGCCCAGCACGTCCTCGGCCGTGCCCGCCGCCGGGAAGATGCTCGCCAGTACCGCCACTGCGAAGATGCTCAGCAGGAAGGGATCCAGCACGGTATCCCGCAACAACTTCACTCGGCTAACTTAATCCACCGTTGCGCTGCGAGTGCGGGCGGTCAAGGTGTTCAGGGTGCCTGCGATCGAGTCGGCCTGGGCGGAACCGATGGTGAGCCGGTCACCGTTGGCGAAGGTGACGAAGGCTGCGGGGCCCGCTTCGGTAGCGACGGCGTAATTCCCGCGCCCCTTGGCCCGCAGACCCCAACCGCCGAAGTCCTTACCCGGATCGACGGTCCGCACCGATGCACCGGTGATCTCGTCGATGTCGTAGTCGAATGCCGCCATGCCCAGGCTGGACACATAGAGCCCGTCGCTGTCGATGTGCACGGTGAAGCGCAGCAGCGACAAAATCAGAATCGTCAGCGGCACGAAGAGAAAGATCGGCCACGGCGAGCTGGTCAGGTAACACGTCAACGCGGCTCCGGCCAGAGAGACCACTACGACGGTGATCCCGGCGACGCGACTGGCACCGACGCGGACCACCAGAGGTAGCTCGGGATTGCAGCGTGGGAGATCGGCATGCGGCGCAGAGGTGGCGACGACGCGTTCGCGGTGGTCGCGCAGCCTGGACGCACCGAACAGCCCAGCGGCGAATCCGATGACGGTGCCCATCGCGATGGCCCAGCCCGGGACGGTGACGCTCTGGCCGGACGAGAGGTCCAACTCCCGCGTCAGGGTCGCAATCTGGAGAACGCCGATCATCCCGACGACGGTGAGTCCGATGACGAGCATCGTTCGGCGCATGATCAGCAGCACCCGAGCCAGCGACGCGACGGCGCTGCACCCGCCTCCCACCAGCACGATCACGATCGCGAGCGTCCAGGCATTGGAGAGTGGATCGGCGAGGTCGTCCGGTTCGGTGCCGCTGAAGTGTGTGGCGACCTGGTCCGGTAGTCGGCCCTGCCACAGGTAGGCCAGGACGAGAACCAGGGCAGCAACGACGAGCGGTCCGAGAACACCGAAGACCACTCCAGCGGGGTCGAACGTGCGTGCAGATCTCGCTTTCATCTGCTCAGCTCGGCTGGCAGGCGTCCTTGAGGCTGCACGAGATGCACGACTGTCCGCATCCGTCCGCCTCGGCGGGTGCAGGGACGGCCGCTGCGGCGCGGGCCCCGATAGATCCGCCGGCCGCAGCGATGAACAGTGCGGCCACGAGGGCAACGACGACTGCGACGACGGCCGATACTCCGCTCAAAGCAACCGCGGCCACTGCGCCGAGGGCCAGCACCAGTGCCGATGCCGCGGTGGTCGGCCCGGCGACGCGATTGGCGAGAACGAACGTCTCGTCGTCGCGCATGGCCTCGGTGGTGCGAACACCGGCGAAACGGTTACGCGGGAGCCGACCCAGCAGCGACAGCGCAGCGACAGCGCCGACGACGAGGGCGAGCACGAACAACACAACCGAGACGATGACCACCTCGCCAGGATACGGCGCAGCGAGGTCCTGGTACCAGGCGGGCCGCGTCACACTTTAGGCTGGTCGACGTGACCGATTCCGTTGACGCATCCACCGAGTCCGTTCCCGAACACCGCTATACCGCGGAGCTCGCCGGGCAGATCGAGGAGCAGTGGCAGGACCTGTGGGAGACCCAGGGCACCTTCGACGCGCCCAACCCGGTCGGCACGCTCGCCGGAGACGTCCCGAAAGACAAGCTGTTCGTCCAGGACATGTTCCCGTATCCGTCGGGCAGCGGCCTGCACGTCGGCCATCCCCTCGGTTACATCGCCACCGACGTCTTCGCGCGCTACCACCGGATGCAGGGACGCAACGTGCTGCACGCGCTGGGGTACGACGCGTTCGGTCTGCCCGCCGAGCAGTACGCCGTGCAGACCGGCACGCACCCGCGCAGCACCACCGAGGACAACATCGTCAACATGCGACGCCAGTTGCGCCGTCTGGGCCTCGGGCACGATCGTCGACGGTCCCTGGCGACGACGGACGTCGACTTCTACCACTGGACACAGTGGATCTTTCTGCAGATCTTCAATTCGTGGTTCGACACGGACCTCGGTAAAGCGCGGCCCATCTCGGAACTGGAGGCGGCCTTCGCCTCGGGTGAGCGGACTTTGGACGACGGCCGCTCTTGGGAGTCGCTGACCGTCGGCGAGCGCCGTGAGGTGATCGACGGCTTCCGTCTGGTGTACGAGTCCAACTCGATGGTCAACTGGTGCCCCGGTCTGGGTACGGTGCTTGCCAACGAAGAGGTCACCGCCGACGGACGCAGCGATCGCGGCAACTTCCCGGTGTTCCGAAAGAACCTGCGGCAGTGGATGATGCGAATCACCGCGTACTCCGACCGCCTGGTCGACGACCTCGAGTACCTGGATTGGCCCGAGAAGGTCAAGACCATGCAGCGCAACTGGATCGGACGCTCCCGCGGTGCGCAGGTCTCGTTCTCCGGCATCGAGGTGTTCACCACTCGCCCCGACACCCTGTTCGGCGCGACCTACGTGGTACTCGCCCCCGAGCACGATCTGGTCGACGGGCTGATCGCTCCCGAGTGGCCGGCGGACGTCTCCGACAAGTGGACCGGCGGTGCCGCTACTCCCGCGGAAGCCGTTGCGGCATACCGGGCGTCGATCGCCGCCAAGTCCGATCTGGAGCGGCAGGAGAACAAGGAGAAGACCGGCGTCTTCATCGGTGCCTACGCGACGAACCCGGTGAACGGCGAGCAGGTGCCGGTGTTCATCGCCGATTACGTGCTGACGGGCTACGGCACCGGTGCGATCATGGCCGTACCCGGCCACGACGCGCGTGACTGGGAATTTGCGACGACATTCGGTCTGCCTGTGCGAGAGGTCATTTCGGGCGGAGACGTCACCGAAGCGGCGTACGTTGGCGACGGTGCGCTCGTGAACTCCGGCTTCCTCGACGGCCTGCCGGTCGACGAGGCCAAGGCCGCCGTCATCGCACGCCTGGAAGCGGACGGCACCGGCCGCGGCACCATTCAGTACAAGCTGCGCGACTGGCTGTTCGCGCGCCAGCGCTACTGGGGCGAGCCGTTCCCGATTGTCTGGGACGCCGAGGGCAACCCGCACGGCTTGCCGGATTCCGCTCTGCCGGTGGAACTTCCGGAGATCGAGAACTACGCCCCGGTGTCGTTCGATCCGAACGACGCCAGCTCCGAGCCGTCCCCGCCACTGGCCAAGGCCGACGAGTGGGTCAACGTCGAGCTCGATCTGGGCGACGGATTGCAGACCTACACCCGCGACACCAACGTGATGCCGCAGTGGGCCGGCAGCTCCTGGTACCAGCTGCGCTACGTCGACCCCACCAACTCCGAGGCCTTCGCGGACCCGGAGAACGAAAAGTACTGGGTCGGACCGCGTCCGGAGATCCACGGACCCAACGATCCGGGCGGGGTCGATCTCTACGTGGGTGGCGTCGAGCATGCAGTGTTGCACCTGCTGTACTCGCGCTTCTGGCACAAGGTGTTGTTCGATCTGGGTCACGTCAGCTCGAGCGAGCCGTACCGTCGCCTGTACAACCAGGGCTACATCCAGGCCTATGCCTACACGGACGCGCGTGGGGTCTACGTACCCGCGGCCGAGGTGATCGAACGCGACGGCGGTTACTTCTACCAGGACCAGCCCGTCAACCGTGAGTACGGGAAAATGGGTAAGTCACTGAAGAACTCGGTCTCCCCCGATGAGATCTTCGCCGAGTACGGTGCCGACACCCTGCGGTTCTACGAGATGTCGATGGGCCCGCTGGACACCTCTCGGCCGTGGGCGACGAAGGACGTCGTCGGCGCGCAGCGGTTCTTGCAGCGCGTCTGGCGACTGGTGCTCGACGAGGTGACCGGCGAGGTCCGCGTCACCGACGCCAAGCCCACCGAGGACACGCTGCGAGTGCTCAACCGAGTGATCGATGGCGTGCACGCGGATTACGCTGCGCTGCGCGACAATACGGCCGGTGCCAAGTTGATCGAGCTGACCAACCACATCACCAAGGCCTACCCCGACGGTGCCCCGCGCGGGGTCGTCGAACCGCTGATCCTGATGCTGGCTCCTTTGGCTCCGCACCTGTCCGAGGAGCTGTGGGGCAAGCTGGGTCACGAGAAGTCGTTGGCGCACGGGCCGTTCCCGCGCGTCGAGAAGAAGTGGCTCGTCGCCGATACCGTCGACTACCCCATCCAGGTCAACGGCAAGGTACGCAGCCGCATCACCGTCTCTGCCGATGCAACGAAGGACGACGTCGAGAAGACGGCGCTGGCGGACGAGAAAATCGCGGCCCTGCTCGACGGCAAGGCCCCGACCAAGATCATCGTGATCCCGGGTCGAATGGTGAACATCGTCCTGAAGTAACCCCCCGCCTCCGCCGAACTCGAAGTTATGGATGAAAATCTGGCGATTTCCGTCCATAACTTCGAGTTCGCGGGGGTTTAATTGTTCCATGTCACTGGCTGGTAGAGGGTTCGCGGTGAGGTTGATGGCCACGGTCGTTCTACTTCTCGGGTCCGCGTCACTCATGAGTGTGCCTGTTGCACAAGCAGATCCGGGACCCGGCTCACCGGTTCCTGCCGATGATCCGTTCTACGATTGGGACGGCGGCCTCGACGTCTCCCCGGGAACGGTGCTGCGGTCGAGGCCCATGACGTTCCGTACCCCCACCCAGCCGACGCCGATCACGGGTAGCCAGGTTCTCTACAGAACTACCGACCAACAGGGCGACGCTGTCGTCACGGTCGCCACGGTGCTGCGGCCCTTGGTCCCCGGGCCGACGCGGATCGTCTCGTACCACATGGCTTACGACGCCCTCGGCTCTCAGTGCAATCCCTCGTACACGCTCAGCGGCGGGTCCACGAGTCCCATTGCCGGCGCGGAACAGGCGGTCATTGCCGGTTACCTCGCAGCCGGCTACACCGTCGTCGTGCCGGATTACGAGGGTGAGGAGCTCGAGTGGACGATCGGGCGGCAGTCGGGCTACGCCGCTCTCGACGGCGTCCGCGCGGCCCAATCCTTTCTGCAGCTTCCGTCGACCACTCCCGTCGGGATGATCGGTTACTCCGGTGGATCCGTCCCGACGCAATGGGGTGCCGAAATTGCCCCCGAGTACGCACCCGAGCTGAATCTCGTCGGAGTAGCGGCCGGTGGGCTGCCGGTCGACCTGGCTCACAACCTTCCGTACGTCAGCGGTAACAAGCAGTGGGCGGGTGTCATCCCGGCACTGATCGTCGCTTACGAGCGTGCCTACGGCTTGGACCTGAACAGCTTCGTCTCCGACTACGGCCTCGAGGTGATCGATCAGGTCGATCAGGAGTGCATCGCCCAGTTCGCCGACGACTACCCGACACTCACCGACGCCTCGATGGTGAAGGCCCCGTACAACTCCCTGCTGGACGTGCCCGAGGTGGTGGCGGCGATCGACGACAACATCATGGGTAGCCAGGGCACACCTCGGACGCCGATGTTCCTGGCTGTCGGCCATGCCGATCCGATCGGCGACACCATCATGATCACCGGCGACGTGCAGGGACTGGCGTACGCATACTGCGGCCGGGGCGTCGATGTGCAGTACGCACAGTACGACGGCTTGACGCACAGCGAAGCCTTCCCGGTGTTCGAGGCGCAAAGTCTGCAGTTCCTGACAGAGCGGTTTGCCGGTGGGCCGACGCACAGCAACTGTGTGACCATCCCGCCCGGCAATGCCCTGACACCCACTTCGTAGCTCTCTCAGATGGCCCCGAGATCGGCCGACAGCCAATGCTCCGGTTGCAGGTAGAACACCACGTTTTCTTCGTGTTCGCTGTTCGCCATCTGTAGGTAGCCGTCGACCTTCTCCGGGGGTAGGTAGCGCGTTGCCATGGCGCGCAGAAGCTCCGGCGTGCTGGGTTCTTCGCGTACCACCGGCCCATCGACGGATACGTATTCGATCGTCGGATTCGACTGCTCGACCATGAGAGTGAATCGACCTGCAGCCCTGATCAATTGGGCCTTCTTGGACGTCCTGCCGGTGAGGACCCACGCGTCACCGCCCGGGATGTAGTCGTACCAGATGGGGACGGTGAGCGGCCCCCGATCCGGACCCGCGGCGACGGACAAGGCGGCGATCCGAGATTCGGCCAGAAATTCTTCGCGTTCTGCCTTCGACAGTGCCATGTCTTCACGGTAGGACTTCCGGCGTCGAACATCCAGACTTCGAGCATCCCCAGGTGACGGATCGTCGTCGAGCGTGGACAGTGGAGGGATGCCGATCGACGAGCGAGAGATCCCGGGCAGTCCCGTGGGTCGCCGAGTCGTGCTCGGCCTGGTGGCGGCCGGTGTTGCGGGCATCGCCGGTGGCGGGGCGATCCAGAAGGGTCTCGCTTCCGTACTCGGTCCGATCGGTAACCACGACCCGACGGGATTGATCGGACTGATTCCCGTCGGGAACAACTTTCGGTTCTACTCGGTGACGCAGGGCGCTCCGCGTAAGGACGAGAACTCGTACGCCCTGACGGTGGGCGGTTCCGTCGACACACCGCGCACGTTCACTCTGCAGGACCTCCGTTCGATGCCGCAGACGTCGTTGGTGCGTGACTTTCAGTGCGTCACGGGATGGCGAGTACCCGAAGTTGCCTGGAGCGGAGTGCGATTGGCCGACATTCTCGATGCCGTCGGACCAACCGCGTCGGCGAACTCGCTTCGCTTCACCTCGTTCGACGGGACCTACACGGAGAGTCTGACGCTCGAGCAGGCGCGTTCGGACGACGTCCTGGTTGCGCTGACGATGTTGGACGGTCCGGTGACCCACGACCACGGTGGGCCCGTTCGACTGTTCGTGGCCTCGATGTACGGCTACAAGAGCATCAAGTGGCTCGGGGGCATCGAGCTCACCGACAACGTGGTGCCGGGTTATTGGGAGAATCGCGGATACGACATCGACGCATACGTCGGCGAATCGAACGGGCGTCGCGATGACCCAACGGGCTGAGCTCGCTCGCTTCGGACGGGTCGAACGATACGTGCACTGGGCCGTCGGGATTCTGGTGATCGTCTGCATCGTCACCGCCGCCGTCCTCTACATCGGCTCGCTCGCAGTGCTGGTGGGACACCGCCCGATCGTGGAGTTCGTCCACGTGTGGTCGGGCTTCCTCCTTCCGGTTCCGTTGATCGCCGGTGCGGTATCGAGGGGCTACCGACGCGACCTGGCGCGCCTCAACAGATTCGTCGACGACGACTGGAAGTGGTTGCGTTCCAAGGCCCGTCGCCTCGGCGCGGTGGGGGTCGGTAAGTTCAACGCCGGCCAAAAGCTGAACGGCGCGCTCAGCGGTGGGTCGATGCTCGTGCTACTGCTGACCGGTGCGGTGATGTACTTCCAGAACTGGAGCCCGCTGAACTGGCGGATCGGCGCGACCTTCGTACACGATTGGTTCGCACTGGGATTCGGCATTCTGGTGGGCGGACACATCACCTACGCATGGCGAGACACCGAGGCCATGCGCGGGATGACCGAGGGAGTCGTCACGCGAGAGTGGGCCCGGCGCGAGCATCCGGAATGGGTGGACGAGGATCCCCCAGCCGCGTGAGGTCAGTCCGACCGCGTCGCGACCCCTGGCATCAGCACCCGCAGCACCCCTGTCGCAACTTGGGCCGACGTTTCGGTAGGCCGCGTCAGGCACCGGAAGAGAACGTTGTTGGTCAACATGACCGCCACCTCCAATACCGATGCCTCCTCGCTGAATACGCCGGCTGCACGTCCGCGTTCGAGTATCGGGACGACAGCGGACGGTAGGAACAAGTTCTCCATCACCGTCGTGATCGTGCTGGGCTGTTGGAACTGCTCGAAGCTCAGGGCGAGGAGCATCCCCGCGCTCATGGCCCGATTGTCGATCACGAAGTCTCCCAACGCAATCAGAGTGCGTTGCAGTGCCAGTGCTGGCTCGATACCGAGTCGCTCGTCGGCACGGCGCAGCCGGAAGATGCGATCGAACTCCGGTTTCAGAGCGGCGACGATGATGTCGACCTTGCTGGGGAACAGACGACGGAGGTCGTCGACGCGAATTCGCGCAGCGGCAGCGATATCGGCGAGCGTGACCAAGAAGTATCCATGATCGAGGAAGAGGGCCTCGGTTGCCGCGATCACGTCCCCTTCCAGATCGGGGCGCAGGGTGTCGGAGACCTCGAGGGAGTCGTCCTCCTCCGGCTCGGGGGAGCTCCGATCGGTGTGGAGTGGATCGATGGCCCACCGCAGGATGGAGGTGGCTGCGTCGGTGACATCGCTGTCCGCGACGGAGCCGGGCGCGAGCATGTCGCGGACAGCGAGTCCGTCGAGCAGAGCGGTGAGGATCGTCGACAGCGATGTCAGCGACAGCGGCCGGCGTACGGATCCACCCTGAGCCTGAATGGCCTGACCCACGACGGTGCGGAAGTCGTTGTCGAGGCGCTCGAACTCCGCCGTGACAGCCTTGCGGGCTCCGTCGTGATCGGCGGCGAAGAGCGCGGCGATGAGGCGACGTCTCATCAGGCCCGATGTCAGGTCGTCGAACAACGCCGACGCGGGCCCGGCCACGTCGCGCCATCCGGTCGGTGGGTCGGCCGGCACGATGGTCCCGCTGTAGTTCACGGTGAGGTTGTCGAGGAGATCCGCGACGAACGCCTCTTTACCGCCCGAGCCGCCGCTCCGTGAATTACCCGGGTAGGTGTTGTGGAACGTTTGATGCGACAGACCGGCACCGTCGACAACATCGGCGATGGAGAGCGATCGTGCCAGGTCGGTGCTGTCGAGTTCGCCCAACAACCGATATCCGGATTGCAAGAACTGCTCGCGTGCGGTCGGTCTGGGGTTCATCGACTACCGCCTTCACAGAACTGAACAGCACAGGATTGCGAGAAGAACGGTAGCAACCTCGTCCGCGCCACCCTCACAGCGCAGGTGCGCTGCATAGCACTGTTCACCAATGGAACGGTGCGCTTACCAAACTGTTCCTACCGTCAAGTGGCGGGGCTAGTCCGTCGTCTTGTCGATTGCCGCTGTCAGGGCAACGATCTGTGTGGTGTAGCTCGCGTAGTTGTTGGTCGCGTCCGTAGTCCAGTCGGCAATGTTGCCGGCCTCTGCCGCTTTGACCAGTGCCCATGTCGGGCGGTCGGTCTTCAGCTCGGCCAGCGGGGTGGAGTATGAACGTGTGTCCAGCAGAATGAGATTCGGCTGGTACAGACCGACATTCTCCCAGCTGACCGGTGTGAAGGATCCCGAGTCGGCGGAGCGCGGTACGTCGGACTCGAGCAGGTTCAGGCCCCAGTTCTGGTAGTCGCGCAGTTCGGGAAACTCGTTGTTGATCGCGACGTAGTACTGATCCGATGGGGAAATGGCCATCGCAGTCAGACCCGGCCTGGCAGCGATCGCGTCCTTCAGACCGGAGACAGCGGAGTCGTAGGCCTCACGGTCGGCTCGGGTTGTTTCGGTATCGATGTCGGCACCGAGTTCGGTTGCGAGGGCCTCGTAGTCGCGCAAGGACTCGGATGAGGGCTTCTGCGCGGATACCGCGAGGAACGGTGCCACCTGCTCGAGCTTCTGTGCCAGGTCGGACGTTTCCAGACCGAGGCCACCGTAGGCACCACCGGCATACCAACCCGTGATGATCACATCGGGGTCGAGGGCTGCGACCTTCTCGACGTCGATGTCGCCGTATGCCTGTCCGACGCTTTCGATGCCATCGAGATCGAGGCCGCGAAGGGGGATCGACGACTCGAAGGAGCTTCCTCCCCATATACCGACCGGCTCGATGCCCAGCGGGATCAACGCTGCTGCGGCCTGTTCGCTTGCCACGATGCGTGACGGGACTGCGTCGAGCGCGATGGTTTCTCCGCGGCCGTCCACGTAGCTGAATCCGGACTCCGAGGCGGCCCCATTCGATTCCGCCGGCCCGTCGTCGGACGACGAGCATCCGCTCAATGCTGTGACACCCACTATCGAGAGCACTGCGAAAGCCGTCGTCAGTCTGTGCCGAGAGGCCGCCGTTCGTGTCGGTGAGATCGTGAAGATCCGCATACTTTCCCCATCGTCCAAGTTAGGCAAACATTGCCTATGTCGGAGATTAGCCAACTCGACGTGGGTTCGGTGAAGTTGGTTCGGCGCACCGGGGACGTACGCGGCGGCGGATCGGACCGACCGAGTCGACTGGGGAACGCTCGATGTGAACAGAAACTCGACCCCCACTACGAGGTTCCGCTCACCTGGTGCGAAGCACCACTTCCGTCGGGTGAGCATCGGCCGGCGTGTCGATCGCATTGCGCACCGCGAGGGCAACGGTGCTGGGCTGCAAGAACTTCGAGCCGTCGTACTCTCCACCCTCGTGTGCGACGATTTCCTGCTGCATTTCGGTATCGATGCGGCCGGGATGCACCGAGGTAACTCGCAACGATGGCTCCTCCTGACGTAATGCGTCACCGAAGGCGCGAAGCGCGAACTTGCTCGCCGCGTAGGCACCCCAACCCGGGTTGGCGCGAATTCCGGCTCCCGAATTGATCAGGACCACATGGCCTTCGGCGGCGCGCAGGGCAGGGAGCAGAAGCCGAGTGAGCTCGACGACGGCGATGACGTTCACCTCGTACTGGCGACGCCACTCCTCCGCCGTCGACTCCTCGACCGTCCCGAGTGCTGCCACTCCGGCGTTGTGCACCAACACGTCCAGAGAATCGATGCTCGACGCGGCCGCCGCTACCGCGTCGGGATCGGTCAACTCAACCGGCCATGGGGTGGACCCGGCCAATTCCGACGCGATGGGCTTCAGCGACTCGGCCGATCGTCCCCCCAACAACACGTGGTGATCCGGAGCGAGCAGTCGAGCGATATGGGCCCCGAGGCCACGGCTTGCTCCGGTCACCAGTGCAGTACGAGTCATGCAATCAGGTTAGCTAGAAGCTCATCCCCGCCTCGGAGGCCCAGGTCTGGGTGGTGTTCGCACCGTCGAGTTCCTCGCGAATGATGTCCGCGTGGCCGGCGTGCTGCGAGATTTCGCGCAGGATGTGCAGCACGGTGAATCGTGCAGTCTGCCAGATTCGTTCAGGTGCCCAAGGTGCTGTCGGGACCGGGACGGACAGGTTCGGATCCAACGTTGCGAGGGCATCGGTGGTGGACCGCGCCACCTCTTCCCATTCGGAGATAAGTCCTGCGACGGTCTCTTCGTCGCCCATCACGTACTCGCCGCCGGCACTGGCCATGTCGAATTCGGCGGTCTCGTCCAGGTCTGCGATCACCTTCATCCAGTGCCGTTCGTTGCTGACAACGTGGTGCAGCAGCCCTCCCAGGGTGAGCTCGCTGGCGGTCGTTCGCGTGCGTGCCTGCTCGTCGGTGATTCCGCGGACGGTGATGAGAAAGTTGGCGCGCTGTTCGGCGAGCATTTTCACGATGTCGGTGCTTTCGGTGGTCATCTTTTCCTCCTGGTGGCTGGTGAAATTCACACTAGGCTCGATAGCGGTCAGGTTCGGTCCGCAATCCAAACGAGCGGAATTGCGCGTATGGACGCAAACTGTCTGCATGGGCGATCGAGGTTTCACTTCCACGCAGTTGGCGGCACGGGCGGCGTACCTGCTTCGAGGAAACGACCTGGGCACCATGACCAGCGCGGCCCCGAGGCTGTATCCGCACATGTGGAGCTGGGACGCGGCATTCGTCTCCGTCGGGCTGGCACCGCTGAGTGTCGAGCGTGCCGTGGTGGAAATGGACACGCTGCTCTCGGCGCAGTGGAAGAACGGGATGATCCCGCACATCGTCTTCGCCAACGGGGTCGACGGCTACTTTCCCGGTCCAGCGCGGTGGGCCACCGGTACCCTCGCCCCGCAGGCTCCGATGAACCCGCAGACCTCCGGCATCACCCAACCCCCGGTGCACGCGATTGCCGTGCAGCGCATCCTCGATCACTCCAAGCGCCACGGGCGGACCACGCGCGCCGTCGCCGAGGAGTTTCTCGATCGACGCTGGGGCGATCTGGTGCGGTGGCATCGTTGGCTCGCCCAGGCTCGCGACGTCGACGACAACGGACGCATCGCGTTGTTCCACGGCTGGGAGTCGGGTATGGACAACTCGCCGCGCTGGGATTCGGCCTACGCCAATGTTGTTCCCGGAGAGATGGATCCGTACTTCAGGGAGGACAAGGCGGTCATCACCGACGCCTCTCAGCGGCCCAGCAACCTCGAGTACGACCGCTACATCTGGTTGGTGGAGGAGATGAAGCAGGTCGGGTACGACGACGACGCGTTGAAGACCAAAATGAGCTTTGCTGTCGAGGACGTGTTCGTCAGTGCCATCTTCGCGGTGGCATGCGACGTGCTCGCCACCATCGGGGAGGACCATTCGCGTCCGCGCTCCGACGTTCGCGAGTTGCGCTCGTGGGCCGAGAAGTTCCGCAAGGGCGTCGTCGCGACGACGGATGCGCGCTCCGGTGGGGCTCGTGATTTCGATCTGCGCACCGGTCAGTGGATCGGCACCGAGACCATCGCGATGTTCGCGCCGTTGTTGTGCGGTGGTCTGCCCCGCGAGCAGGAGCGAAACCTGCTTCGAATATTCGAGGGCACACGATTCTGCGGCCATCCGGATCTGCGGTACGCCGTCCCGCCCTCGACGTCGCCGGTGTCGAAGGACTTCCGCGCCCGTGAGTATTGGCGTGGACCGGTGTGGCCGGTGATGACGTGGTTGTTCTCGTGGGCGTTCGCGCGTCGCGGTTGGTCCGAGCGGTCACTGACCTTGCGGGACGAAGGACTGCGGCAGGCCAGCGACGGCAGTTTTGCCGAGTACTACGAGCCGTTCACCGGCAAGCCGCTCGGCAGCATGCAGCAATCGTGGACGGCCGCGGCCGTGCTGGACTGGCTGGGATAGAGCGAGAGATCAGCTGAGATAGCTGTCCACCAGCGGGCCGACGACGTCGAACGAGGTGGCGTCGGGCACGAGGTACTTGGCGACCGTGCCGCACACGAAGGGATGCCATGCGGAACCGGAGTCGGTTCCTACGGACGAGACGGCGAGGATGTCGCCGAAGTAGATGCCGGGCAGGTGTCGCTGCACGAGCTCGTCGTTGTGCGAGGCGACGGCCAGCAACTCCTCGACGTGACTGCGATCGATCTCGTCGCCCATGGACGCGAGGAGGTCCGCTCCCTCGGCGCGGGCCCGGACCGGGTCGCTGTCGAGCAGCGTCAGCGCTCCCACGGTGACGCCGCGGCTCTGTAGTTCGACGGCTATGGCGTGGGCGAGAACTCCGCCGAACGACATACCCAGGAGGTGGACTGCACCGGCGGGCTGGACACGAACGATGTCGTCGGCGTAGGAGGCGGCCAATGCCGCGAGGGACTCGGAGCGTTCACCGGACGCCGGTACCTGGACGCCGTAGATGGGCCGGGCGTCGTCGACGTGAGTGGCCAGACCTGCGTAGCAATCGACCAGACCTACCAGCGGGTGGACGCAGAACACGGGATCGAGATGGCCGGTGGTTCGGATCGGCGCAATGGTGGGTACCGCATAGTTCGACGGGTCGAGTTCCGTGAGGGCCAGATGGGGAAGATCGTTCACGACAGTCATGGGTGCGCCTCCGAGCCAAGAGATGTAGTTCGTGTTTCCATAGGGTTTGTTCGTGCCGACTCTGGGTATGTCGCCGTCGGCAGCGTGAGTGTTACCCACGTCTCATTACCGACGACTCAACCACGTCTGTGAACAGAGCGCATTAGTGACTGTTCACCATTGAGTGCCCAGGTCCGGGCCCCTAGCCTCAGCCCGGTGGTCTTCTCTCGCACAGTTCGTGCCCTCTTCGGAATCCTGTCGGTCGGCGTCATCACGTGTGCCGTGCCTGCGGTCGCCTCTGCCGTTCCGCAGGGACCGGACGTCTCGTCGTGGCAACACATCGACGGCACTGCCATCGATTGGCACACCGTCAAAGCCGCAGGCCACGGGTTCGCGATGGTCAAGGCGACCGAGGGTCTCGACTACGTCAACCCGTACTTCGTCGAGGACTCGATCGTCATGCGTACGGCCTCCGTGGCGCGCGGGGCGTACCACTACGCCGATGTGACTCTCTCCCCGGAACTGCAGGGCGCGTACTACTCCGCACTGGTGCTGGGCATCAACGGCCCGGGCGATCTGCCGCCGGTACTCGACCTCGAAGACGCCAAAGGTAAGTCTCCTGCCGAGCTGATCGACTGGACGCACCGCTACCTGAACACCGTTCAGACGCTGACCGGACGTCAGCCGATCATCTACACGTATCCCAATTTCTGGCGGACGGCGATGGCCGACACCCACGAGTTCAACAACTACCCGCTGTGGATCGCCGACTACAACGACGAGCTGGGGCCCTTACCCGGCGGCTGGACCGAATGGCTGTTCTGGCAGTTCACCGACCGCGGCACGATCCCCGGAATCGACGGGCGCACCGACGTCAATCACTACGCCGGCACACCGGAATCGTTGAGGGCCTTGGCTCGCTGGTGATGTCGCTCGACCTGCATGTCCCACAGCCACACCAGTAGGGCGAGGACGGCGAATCCGGCTCCGGCGACGCAGACGCCCGTCCACTCGAAGTGTTCCCAGGCCAGTGTGCCGACGGCAGAGCCGGCTGATGCGCCCACGAAGTACGTCGTCATGTACACGGAGTTGATGCGGGCGCGAGCGGCCGGATCGAGGGCGTAGACGACATTTTGATTGCTCACGTGCACGCCCTGCAACGCCAGGTCGACGAGCACGAACGCGATCACGAACACCACCCAGTACTGCCCGCCGAGGGCGAACAGTGGCCATACCGCGATCAGCAGGACGGCGCAGGTACCGCTGGCCCACTGGACCAGTCCGCGGTCTGCGAGTCTGCCTGCGACCGAGGCCATCAGAGCGCCTGCTACGCCGGTCAGTCCGATCAGACCGATCTGTGCGGCACTGAATCCGAACCGGTCGCCGGAAAGCAACAGCGTCATGCTGGCGAACACGGTGCTCACCGACGCGAAGGCCAGGCCGCCGAGCAGAGCGCGCGTGCGCAGCCGCTCATGGGTGCGCACCAGCCGACCCATGGAGAACAGCGCCGAGCCATAGGTGACGTCCGCCGTGGCGGTGCGACGCGGCAGTACCCGCCACAGTCCGGCAGCGGAGATGAGCATCAGCACCGCGGCGAGCCGGTAGACGCCCTGCCAGCCAGTGACCGAGGACAGCAGTCCCGAGATGCTGCGAGCCAGCAGGATTCCCGTCAGCAGTCCGCCCATCACGATGCCGACGATGCGGCCGGACTGTTCCGGGTGTGCCATCGACGCAGCAAACGGCACGATGACCTGCGCGGCGACCGAGAACAATCCGGCGATTGCGGTGCCGACCAGTAGCCACGACAGTCCCGGTGCAAAGCCGGTGACAGCCTGACCCGTTGCGGCGAGAACCATGAGGCCGACGCTGAGTTTCCGACGGTCCACCACATCGCCGAGAGGAACGAGCAGCAGCAGCCCCAGCGCGTACGAGATCTGTGCGACTGTCACCGAGACCGCGGCGGCCGATTCCGAGACACCGAACTCGGTGGCGATGAGGTCGAGCAGTGGCTGGTTGAGGTAGTTGCCGCCGGCCGATAGTCCGGTGGCGACGGCCATCAGCGCAACGACGGGCGTGCTCACCCCGGTGCGCGAGGTAGTTGCTGTGTTCACACAACAAGAATTCACGCATCCGATCGTGCTGTCCAATAGAACGTTCCGCACGATCGATCTGTTCGAGAGATAGCATTCGCGTCTGTGGAATTACGACACATCCGCTACGCCGTCGCCGTGGCAGAAGAACAACATTTCGGCCGGGCGGCCGCCCGGCTACGGGTCGCTCAATCGGCCCTGAGCGCCCAGATCCGAGACCTCGAAAGAGAGCTCGGCGTCGAATTGTTCGCACGAACCAGCCGCAGCGTCAGTGTCACCCCAGCCGGTCAGATCTTCCTCGAGCGCAGCTACAGCGTGCTCGGTGCAGTGTCTCGGCTGGTCGCCGACGTTGCTCCGGACCCGACCACCGCGATCCGACGACTGCGCGTCGGGATGATCGTGCCCCTCGCCCGCGTCGACGTCGTCGCGGTTGTCGGCCGGGTGTCCGGCCGCTACCCGAACACGACGGTGACACTGCTACCCCGTGCGAGTGCGGAGATTCTCGACGCCATCGCCGGCGGGGATCTCGATCTCGGCATCATCGGCCTGGCCCCAGGACGACCGAATCCGGGATTGACTGCAACCGCTCTGTGGACCGAGCCGCTGTCTCTCTTTGTTGCGCCCGACCATCCTTGGGCCGGGCGCGAGACGGTGCGATTGGCCGAACTGGCCGAGGTGACGATGATCGACCGGCCCGCAGGGAGCGAGGCCAGATTGCAGTCCGACCACGCCTTCGCCCGATCGTCGGTGACGCGCGGGCACATTCTCGAGGCCGACTCGGCCGAACTGATCGGCCAACTGACCGAGGCGGGACTGGGCGTGACTCTGCTGCCCACATCGCTCGCGTCGGTGTTCCCGACGCTGCACATGATCGAGGTGATCGACGCGCCGACTCGAACGGTCTCGGTGGTGACCAACCCGAACAACGCCAACGCTGCGATTGCGGCGTTCGTCGAGGATCTGATCGCTAGCTCAGCGACCGCTCCAGTGTCGGCCACGATGCCCTCAGTGCGTCCTGCCAGTACTGCCACGAATGAGTCCCGGCCGCAGGGAAATTCGTCGTGACCGGGATGCCGAGTTCACCGAGGCGGTTCACCAGATTGTGCGCACAGGCGTTGGCTCCTGCCTCGATGAGACCACCGAGCACCACCTGGTCGGCCAGCGGCGGCGAACCGGCCGGACGGACGTTGCCCGGCATCTCGTAGGGCCCGGGCAGCCCGCTGGCATTGGAGACGAACAGATCGAGTCCGCGGAGTTTCTCGGCGTTGACGAGCGGGTCGTGTTGCACCCATCGCGGATCACCGTCGGGTCCCCACATGTTGTCGGTGTTGCCGCCACCGCGTAGCTGTACCAACGCGCGAATGAAGCTGCGAGTCAACGGATCACTGGTCTGCGCGCATCCGCTGTACGACGCCACGCCTCGGTACAGTCCGGGAGCCTGGATCGCGAGATCGAGCACCGATCCCGCCGACATCGACAGCCCACCGATGGAATTGACGCCGTTGGCCCCCAACGCCTCGTCGAGAACCGGTGGTAGCTCGTGGGTGAGAAACGTCTGCCACTTGTTGCGACCGAGCTTGGGGTCGTCCCGCTCCCAGTCCGTGTAGTAGCTCAGGTACCCACCGACGGGCATGGCGACGTTGACGTTCTTGTCCGCGAAGAAGTTCACGATGTCGGTCTTGGCCAACCAGTTGGCACCGTCGACACCGGCGCCGGCACCGTTGAGCATGTACAGCGTCGGCCGCGGCTCGGACGTGTCGGCGGGCCGGATCACCTGAATCTTGATGTCGGCGTTCATCGACGGCGAGTGGACGAGCACATCCCAACGGGCGTCGTCGATCTTGTCGATTCCTCGGACGGTCCCCACCGGCCCTCGGTCCCGCTCGGCTGCGGGTGTCACCGGATCTGCCGTTGCTACCGCAGGCAGGCCGAACAGCAATCCGACGGACAGTGTCATCACCGCGAGGCGGCGGACGGTGGCCGTCGGGAACGGAGCTTTCATAGATTCGTCAATTCTTTCTTCTCGGTGGAGCGAAGTTCGTGGGCGATCCGCGGACCGATGGCAGCGAGAGTGGCAGGTGCGCACATCTGCCAGTGCGTGGCCTGTGCGGAGACGACCGTGGTGGAGCCCGCGACATGCGGATACCACTGTCCGACGCCGTCACCGTCGTCCAGTCCGGCTGCGACGTACAGGACATCACCTGGATAGACGCTCGGCCGATGTCGTTGCAGCAGTGCGTGATTGTGCTTCGCTGCGCCGATGAGTCGCTCGATGTCGGCGCGGCCGAGGATGCCTCCGGTGTCGATGGAGTCGAGCAGTTCGCCTGCGGTGTCGAGCGAGACGACCTGACCGTCGGGCACCGCGAAATCGAGCCCGAGCCCCGCCATCAGATCCGCCACCGGAATCGCGTCGGCCCACTCGCCCCGATCTCCGTGGTGGGCATCGAGCAGCGTCAGCGAGGCCACGGTTCGGCCTGACGCGGCCAGCTGCGCCGCCATCTCGTGCGCGATGACGCCGCCCAGCGACCACCCGAGTAGGTGCACCGGGCCATCGGGTGCAACGCGGATGACCGCGTCTATGTAGCGAGAAGCCAACTGCGCCAGCGTGGTCGGCAGTTCCTTCGATGCCGGAGTTTGCAGACCGTACAGCGGATTGTCGATATAGCTCCCCAAGCCGGAGTAGCACCAGGACAATCCGAGGATCGGATGGATACCGAACATCGGAGCACCCTCGCCGGACTCCCGAAGCGGCAGCAGTACGGCCAGCTCCTCGGCGTCGACCGAATCGGACGAGATCCGCTCGGCGACGGCGGTCACCGAGGCATCCATCAGAAGTGACTGCATGCCGATGTCGTAGGAGCGAGCTCGAAGCTCGCCGATGACGCGCATCGCGGACAGTGAGCTGCCCCCGAGGTCGAAGAAGTTGTCGTCCAGTCCTATTCGTTGTGTCTCCAACACGGACTCGAAGGCCTCGACCACCGCTATCTCGGCTGCCGTTCGCGCGGGTCGGTAGCCGGTGGTGCCGAACACCGGTGCCGGGAGCGCGGCGACATCGAGCTTCCCGGTTCCGGTGCGAGGAACCTGGTCGATGACCGTCACGGCAGACGGCACCATGTGCGCGGGCAGCAATCGTCGCGCATGCTCGCGCACGGCCTCGGGTGGCGCGGTGCCGGTGACGTACGAGACCAAGGTCTGCTCCCCCGCGGGGCCCGGCACTGCGAGCGTCACCGCGACATCGACGTCGGTGTGCGTGGTCAGCGCCGCGTCGATCTCTCCCGGTTCGATGCGGAAGCCGCGAACCTTCACCTGCTGATCGGCGCGGCCACTGTAGAGCAGCCGACCGTCGACGGTGCGCCGCACCAGGTCGCCTGTACGGTACATCCGCGTTCCCGGTTCGAGTGGGTCGGCGACGAATCGTGTTGCTGTCAAGCCGAATCGGCGATGGTAGCCGCGCGCCACAGCGGGCCCGGCGACGTACAGCTCTCCGCGCACTCCGACCGGCACGGGACGCAAACGCTCGTCGAGCACCATCGCGCGTAGCCCGTGCAGCGGTCGGCCCAGCGTGATCGGCTCGTCGGGGCGAACCTCACCGAGCGTCGAGATGTCGGTGGCCTCGGTGGGCCCGTACCCGTTGAGCATCAGCCGCCCTGGGCTCCACTTGGCCACCAGTTCGGCGCTGCACGCCTCACCACCGACGCACAGCACCTCGAGGCACTCGAGTCCCTCCGGATCGAGGGTCGACAGCGCCGAGGGAGTCATCAACGCATGGGTGATCTGCTCGGCGCGGATGAATGCGGCCAGCTCCGCGCCACCGAGAATCGACGGCGGGGAGACAACGAGCGTCGCGGCGGCAGACAGTGCCGAGATCATCTCGCCGACGGCCATGTCGAAGCTCGGAGAAGTGTTGTGCAGGAACCGAGACGACGCCTCGACGCGATGCAGCTCCCTGCGGGACGCGGCCAGGTTCGCCAGTCCCCGGTGGCTCACCACGACGCCCTTCGGTCGGCCGGTGGACCCGGAGGTGTAGATGACGTACGCGGCGGTGGAGGCCGACACCGGGCCGAGCAGTTCGGCTGCTCCGATGGCCGATTCGGGTGCCAGGTCGAGCTCGGCGATCGTCGCGGGATCGTCGAGTTCCACCCACGGCACCTCCGACGGCAGGCCGCGTAGGGCCGTTGACGACGTCAACCCGAGCACGGCACCGGAATCGGCGATCATGTGCGCGATGCGCTCAGCAGGATAGGCGGGATCGACCGGTAGGTACGCCGCACCGGTTCGCGTGACGGCCCAGGTGCACAGAACCGATTCCGCCGATCGAGGGAGGGCGACGGCCACCACGGTCTCGGGACCGACCCCGTACCCCAGCAGAACGCGAGCCAACCGATTCGCGTACGCGTCCGCCTGGCGGTACGTGTAATCGATCCCGTTCCAGCGCAGGGCAACTGCGTCGGGTCGGGCAGCCACGGCATCGTCGATCAGTTGACCGAGGGTGCGGGGCGGGGCGGCGACCGGTCCGACGAGCACGGCGTCCTGGCACGGGGCGACATCTCCGATCGGTGCCGACGGATCGGCCAGTGCCGCGTCGAGCAGAGCGGTGAACTCGTCCACGAATCGGACAGCAGTGGGCTCGTCGAACAGATCGGTTGCGTAGCGCAGCGATCCGCCCAGCCGGTCGGAATCGGTGACGGTCAACGCCAGATCGAAGCGAGTGGCCTCCGATTCGTACGGGAACGGCGTGATCTCGAGCCCGGGCAGCTGCACGTCATTCGGCCGCTCGGTCTCCAGTGCGATCAAGGCCTGGAACAGCGGGGAATGCGCGGTCGAGCGGGCCGGTGCCACTGCCTCGACCACTCGCTCGAACGGAACGGCGGAGTGTTCCATCGCGGCCAGATCGACGGTGCGGGTCTGCGCAACGAGTTCGGTGAACGATCGACTCGGGTCGACGTCGAGGCGCAACACGAGGGTGTTGACGAACATGCCGACAACGTCGTCCAGTGCCCCCGATCCGCGGCCCGACACGGGTGTGCCGACGGGGATGTCGGTGCTTCCGGTCAGCCGGGCCAACAGCGCACCGTACGCCGCGTGCAGCACCATGAAGACCGAGGAGCCGGTCGACCTGGCGAGTGAGCGCACGTCCGCGGTGGTCTGCTCGGAGAACGAGAATTGCACGGCGCGTCCACGTTTGGATGCCACCGCCGGCCGGGGTCGGTCGGTCGGAAGTTCGAGCACGGCTGGCAGGTCGACCAATGTCTGCGTCCAGTATCGAATCTGTTGTGCCAGAACCGAAGTAGGATCCTCGGCGTTGCCCAATACCTGTCGCTGCCACACCGCGAAGTCGGCATACTGCACCGGAAGCGGAGACCACTGCGGTGGAGTGCCGTGGGACCGCGCCCCGTAGGCCAGTGCGACATCGCGTGCCAAGGGAGTCATCGACAGACCGTCGGCGCTGATGTGGTGCACGACGAGGACGAGTACGTGCGCGCTCGGCCCGGTCCGCAGCAACGCGCCGCGCAACGGCACACCGTCGGTGACGTCGAATCCGCGGCCGATCACTGCCGCCACTCGGGCCAGCACCTCGCTGTCGTCGACGTCGACCGGGCACAGGTCGAGTGCCACGTTCCGGGTGATCACCTGTGCGGGATCGCCGTCGACCACCGGGAAGTAGGTTCGCAACGACTCGTGTCGGTCCAGCACATCCTCGACGGCGAGTTGCAACGCCTCATGGTCGACGGTGCCGTCCATTCGCACCGCGAAGGCGATGTTGTACGCCGCCGACGTCGGATCGAATCGGTTGAGCAACCACATGCGCATCTGCGCGAACGACAGTGGGATGACCGACGGTCGCGGACCGGCGACCAGACGCGGCAACGCGGAACGCTCGGCGGAGTCGACCGCCACAGCCAACGACCGTACCGTCGTCGACTCGAACAGGGTGCGGACCGGCAGCGCGGTGCCTGCGGCGTCGTTGATGTGCGCGATCACCCGGGTAGCCGAGAGCGACGTACCGCCGAGGGCGAAGAAGTCGTCCCCGGCACCGACGGATGGCCCATCGAGGACCACGGCGAAGGCGTCGGCGACGATGCGCTCGGCGGCAGTGGCGGGCTCGACGAAGACCCGTGTCGAGACAGTCGGCGCCGGCAGTGCCGCCCGGTCGATCTTCCCCGGGCCCGTCCGCGGCAGAGCCTCCAGAATCATGATCGCCTGCGGCACCATGTGAGTGGGCAGGAAGCGGCGCGAGTGTTGTCGAATCAGCTCGGGGTCCAGCACCCGACCGACCGCGGGGGCGACGTATCCGACCACCTGCGAACCGATCACGGCACTCACCGACTGTGCGACGCCGTCGTAGGTGGCCAGTACCGCGTCGATCTCGCCGAGTTCGATCCGGAATCCGCGTACCTTCACCTGAGCGTCGCGTCGTCCGATGTACTCGTACCGGATTTTTTGACGGCGAACGAGGTCGCCGGTGCGATACATTCTCCGGCCGCGGTGGTCGGCGACGAAACGTGTTGCTGTGAGACCGAATCGGCGGTGGTAGCCGCGTGCCAGGCCGTCTCCGGTGAGGTAGAGCTCCCCGATGGTTCCGGTGGGCACCGGATGCAGGCGGTCGTCGAGAATCACCGACTCGACGCCCCGAACCGGGCTCCCGATCGACACTGGTGCCCCTGGCTCGAGCGGTCCGTCGATCGTGGCGAAGATGGTGGTTTCGGTGGGTCCGTACCCGTTGAACATCCGCAGGCGTGCGGACCACGCGTCGGCGAGAGTCGGTGGGCAGGCCTCGCCGCCGACGACGATCGTGGTTGTCGCCGGAACATCGGCGGGGTCAACGGTGGCCAATGCTGCAGGGGTCACGAAGGCGTGGGTGACGCGTTGCAACGCTGCAGCGAGTTCGACCCCACCGAGTACGTCGGCGTCGGCGATCACCATCGCCGATCCCGCGCCGACGGCCAACAACAGTTCCAGCACCGAGGCATCGAAACTCGGTGATGCGAAATGCAGAGTGCGTGAAGAGTTGTCGAGTTCGAAGCGATCTACCAGGTCGGCCACCAGATTCACCAGTCCGCGGTGCGAGACGACAACCCCCTTCGGTTGCCCGGTGGTGCCCGAGGTGTAGATCATGTAGGCGGGATGATCCGAGCGGAGCATCTCGGTTCGGTCCAGGTCGCTCACCGGCGTGCAGTCCGAGTCGACGTCGGCCACATCGTCGATGGACATCCAGGTGGGTCCGTTCGGCAGAGATCCGAGATGCCGATCCTCCGTGATCCCCAGTACCACAGCGGAATCTGCGAGCATGTACGCGAGGCGCTCCGCTGGGTATGTGGGGTCGATCGGAACGAACGCGGCGCCGGTCTTGGCTACGGCCCAGGTTGCGAGTATCGAGGAAAGTCCGCGACGCAGTGCGACTGCCACGTACTGCTCCGGTCCGACGCCTCGTCGAATCAGCCTGCGCGCCAGTACGGTCGCCGCGTCGTCGAGCTCGGAGTAGGTCCACCGGACTCCGCCTGCTTCGAGGGCGAGAGCGCTGCCGCCTGCACTCATGACGGCCCCCGTCAGCAGATCCGGCAGGGTGCGATGAGCCAGCGCGGGCGCGCCCTGCAGTCGCGCTGGCTCATCGGCGAAGAGAACCGGAATGTCTCCGACCGGGAGATCGGGATCCGCGAGCGCCGTCGTGAGGATCGTGCGATACCGCTCGGCTATCCCGGCAACGGTATCGGCATCGAATATATCTGTGGCATAGACGAACTCGATCGATCCGGTCTCAGGTGACGACCAGAAGGCTGCGTCCGACGAAAACGAGACGGTGACGTGCAGGTCGAACTTGGCCGCCACGTGCGCGGTATCGAAGGGGCGAACCGACAGGTTCGGCAGCTCCACCGCCGGCGGCGACGCATCCTCGATCGACAGCATCACCTGGAAGAGCGGGTGATACGCCGTCGAACGTGGGGGTTGGAGGATCTCGACCAGTCGCTCGAAGGGGATGTCGGCGTTGGCGTAGGCGTCGAGATCACGCTCGCGCACCGCGCCCAGGACGTCGGTGAACGTGTCGGACGGCTCGATCTGCGAGCGCAACACCAGAGTTCCGACGAACATTCCGACGAGGTCGTCCAGTTCGCGCTGCCCGCGGCCGGCCACCGGAGTGCCGATGGTGATATCGCGGGCACCCGAAATGCGGGAGAGTGCCACTGCCAGTGCCGCGTGCGCGATCATGAATCGTGTCGTTCCGGTGAGTTGGGCCAGCGAGGTCATTGCCGCGACGGTGCCCGGTTCCAGATCGATCGACAGTCGGCCCCCGCGATGGGACGCCACCGGGGGGTGGGGCCGATCGGTCGGCAACGCGAGTCGCTCGGGCACACCCTCCAGTGCGGCAGTCCAGTATCGGATCTGTTGGGATGCAATCGAATCGGGATCGTTCTCGGCACCGAGACGGCCAAGTGTCCACAGTGCGTAATCGGAGTACTGCACCGGCAGCGGCGTCCATTGCGGGGCGTGGCCGGCGGCACGGGATCCGTACGCGATCATGACATCGCGAGCCAGTGGGTTCATCGACCACCCGTCGGCGGCGATGTGGTGCGCTACCACGACGAGTACGTGGTCCTCGGGCGACACTTCGAGTACCGCCACGCGCAGCGGCGGAGCAACTGTCACGTCGAATCCTCGAGCTGCAACTGCGTACAGGGCTCCGTCGAGCAGCGGCTCGGTGGTCCGGGCCACGGTGACCTCCGGGTACTGCGAGGTGACGACCTGTTGGGGCCCGTTCGGGCCGTCGGGGTAGACGGTACGCAGAATCTCGTGGCGTCCGACGACGTCGACCAGACCGGTGCGCAGTGCGTCGACGTCGAGGGCGCCGATGACGCGGAAGGCGGCCGCGATGTTGTAAGCCCCGGACGACGGATCGAATCGGTTGAGCAGCCACATCCGGTGCTGGGCCGGCGACAGCGGAATCCGGTCCGGTCGAGGTCCGACGACGATGCCGTGGCTGCCGACGCCACGGCCAAGACGGGTCGCCAGCAAACGGACGGTCGGGGCCTCGAACAGGTCTCGGACGCCCAGGTCGGAGTCGAGTTCCGCATTGATCCGCGCGATCACCTGGGTGGCGGTGAGCGAATCGCCACCGAGGGCGAACCACGACCGGGTGACGCTCACGCGCTCGGTGTCGAGCACGTCGGAAAAGATCTGTGCCACCGCCTCTTCGGACTCTCCAGACGGTGCCACGACACTCTCGGACGACACCAGTGTGTCCGGAAGTGCGGTGCGGTCGAGCTTTCCGGTGATGCCGAGCGGCATCGCGTCGAGCACGACGATGGTCGACGGCACCATGTATTCGGGGAGGGTGCGTGCCGCGTGCGCCGTCACGGCGTCGGTGTCCGCGGTGCCCACGATGTACGCGACGAGGCGGTCCGAGCGCACGACGGCAACGGCCGAATGCACACCGTCGACTGCGAGCAGGGCCGATTCGACCTCGCCGAGTTCGAGACGCTGGCCACGGAGCTTGACTTGGAAGTCGTTGCGGCCCAGATACTGCAGAGATCCGTCCTCGGACCACCGCACGAGGTCGCCGGTGCGGTACAGCCGGCGTCCCGAGTCCGCGGCGACGAAGCGGGCGGCCGTCAGGTCCGGCCGCGCGGCGTAACCGCGGGCCAGCTGTACTCCGCCCAGATAGAGCTCGCCGGTGACGCCCACAGGCACGGGTTTCAACAACGAATTCAGAACGTGGACAGTGGTGTTCCAGACCGGTGCGCCGATCGTGACAGGGCCTCGTTCGCCGGCTCGGGTGCGATGGTAGGTGACATCGACGGCGGCCTCGGTCGGTCCGTAGAGATTGTGCAGCTCGGCGTCGATCGCCCTGTGGTACCGGTCGACGATGGACCGGGGCAACGCCTCACCGCTGGCGAACACCTGCCGCAGGGAGGTGGACTGCTCGGGGGTGCCGTACGTGAGAAACAACTCCAGCATGGAGGGTACGAAATGTGTTGTTGTGACGCTGTGTTCGCGTATCAGACCCGACAGATACATCGGGTCGCGATGGCCTTCGGGTTCGGCGATGACCGTCGTGGCACCGACGAGAAGCGGCCAGAACAATTCCCATACCGAGACATCGAACGTGGCCGGAGTTTTGTGCAGCACGACGTCGTGGGGCATCAGCGGATACTCGTGCTGCATCCACAGCAGCCGGTTGACGATCGCACGGTGGGAGACCGTGACGCCCTTGGGCTTTCCTGTCGATCCGGAGGTGAACAGAACGTAGGCAGCGTGGTCCGGCAACAGCTCGGGCAGCGGATCGAGGGGCGCGGTGCCGAAGTCGCTCAGATCCAGTGAATCGAGGTCGACCACGTCGACCGGAACATCCACCAGTGCACCGAGAATCAGCGATGGTGACGCGGTGGTGATCAGGTGCTCGATGCGGGTACGTGGCATCGACGGGTCGACGGGCAGGTAGGCACCGCCGGCGGCCACGACAGCGTGGACCGCGACGAGCTGGTCGAGCGAGCGCGCCATCGCCACACCCACTACGTCGTCGGGTCCGATTCCGATACTGCGTAGGTAGCGAGCCAGGCACCGCACCCGGGCCCAGAAGTTCGGGTAGGTCAGGCTCTTCCCCTCGAACACCGCTGCGGTCTCGGCAGCGTGTTCGTCGGCCGCGGCAGTGAGCAGGTCGACGAGGGTGAGCGCGGCCACCGGGTGCTCGGTGCGATTCCAGGCTGCTCGACGCGCATGCTCGTCCTCGGAGAGCAGGTCGAGTTGCGCCACGGGGCGCTGTGGATCGCCGGTGAGTCCGTTCAGGGCCCGGCGGAAGCGCTCGACGATCGACGCCGCACGAGACGGATCGATGTTTCCTGCAGCGTATTTCAGCGTCATGCGCACCGTCGGCTCGAGGACGGTGATCAGCGTCAAAGGGTAGTGGGTGGCATCGGTGACGCGTAGGTCACGCACCCGAAGCCCGGCGATGTCGGTGTTTCGATCGAGTGAGGAACGGTCCACTGGGTAGGACTCGAAGACCGTCAGCGTGTCGAACCCGGCGCCTGCACCCACTCGCGAGCGGACCTCGGGCAACCCCACGTGATGACTGTCCAGCAGCTCCACGCTCTGAGCCTGTACTCGGGTGAGCAGTGCTGCGACGGTGTCGTCTCGGTGCACGCGAACCCGGACCGGGAGGGTGTTGATGAACAGCCCGAGGGTGTCCTCGACGCCGGTCAGATCGGCGGGCCTACCCGAGACGGTCGCCCCGAACACGACGTCGTCGCGCCCGAGCTCGGCGGCGAGCACCAGAGCCCACGCTGCCTGCACGACGGTGTTGACGGTGACCGAGAGGTCCCGAGCCGCGGCTTCGAGGGCAATCACGGAGGCGTCATCGAGGGGCACCGCCAGCTCGGCGGGTATTTCATGGTTCGCTCCGTGGCCGGGAGCGAGCAGTGACGGTTCTTCGACCCCCGCCAAGGCATCGGCCCACTTGTCCAGTGCGCCGGTGTGATCGCGCTCGTCGAGCCACTTCACGTAGTCCCGGTACGTCCTGGCCGGAATCGGAATGGGACCGTCGGCGGCATAGAGCACCAGCAGTTCCTTGACGAAGATCGGCATCGACCAGCCGTCGAAGAGGATGTGGTGGTTGGTGACCACGAGGGACGCGCCGTCCTCGGTGTTGACCAGTACGAACCGCAGCAACGGTGGTGCGTCCAGGTCGAATCGCGCGGTGCGTTCGGCATGGGCAATGGTGGACACTTCGGTGGCCTCGGCATCGATTGTGCGCCAGGGTAGTTCGGGATCGGTGAGGACCAACGCCGCCGCGGTTCCCCGGTTGTCACGGACGAAGGCCGTGCGCAGGCTGTCGTGGCGGGCGAGCAGTCTGCGTGCCGCACGCTGCAGTCGTGCCCCGTCGATCTCGCCGCCGATCTCGAACACCAGCTGGGCGGTGTAGACGTCGACGTGCCCGCGGGTGAGCTCGGAGTGGAACATCAGTCCGTGCTGAAGCGGGGCGAGTGGCCAGATGTCGTCGAGTGCGCCGTATGCGTCCTCCCATCGATCTATCTGGTTCTGATCGACATTCACCAGCGACACATCGCTCGGGGTCAGTCCACCCGCATCCGGTGCGGATGCGTGCTCGGCCAGGCGGACCAGCGCCGCCGTCCATCGACCGGCCAACCTGTCGACCTCCGCGCGGTCGAGCACCCCACGGGGGAACGCGAACGTGGCCTGCAACCGATCGTCGACGACCACCGCATTGATGTCGAGTGCGGTCGTGACCGGCAGCCGATCACCACTCCCCGACCCGATGTCCATCGACGCGTCCGGGATCCAGCCCCGCCCGCGCAAGGCGTCGGGAATGTCGGTGGCGATGCGTCCCAGATAGTTGAAACCGATCTGTGGAGAATGGCTTTCGGCGAGGACGGCGCTGGTGTCGTCGTTGAGGTACCGCAGCAAGCCGAATCCCGAACCCGCACCCGGTATCGCGCGGATCTGCTCCTTGATGCGCTTGACGGCATCGGAGGCCGACACGTCACCGGCCAGGACACGCTCGGCATCGATACCGTCCAGGCACAGGCGTACCGGATGGGTGGAGGTGAACCAGCCGACCGTTCGAGACAGATCGGCTCCGGGTACCAGATCCTCGTCGCGGCCGTGACTTTCGACCGAGACGAGGAACGACGATGGACGTTCGGGCCAGACGGCCAGCGCCAAGGCGGTGAGAAGGACATCGTCGACGGTGCCGCGGTAGGCGCGTGTGAGCGGACCGATCAGTGCCTCGGTGACCTCTGCGGTGAGCTCTACCGAGACCTGATCGCGGGTGGCACCGACGTCGATCGAAGGATCGAGTGGACGTCGACCGATGAGATCGTGCGGACCGTCGAGAAGCGCTGTCCAGCTGGCCAATTCCGGCTGTACCTGCGTAGCGACGTCACTCAACCCATGGGCCCACCGGCGCATCGAGGTGGCCACCGGCTGCAGCTGCACCGCGGCCTTCGACTGCACCTGATGCCACGCTGCGGCCAGGTCGGGAACCAGAATGCGCCACGACACGCCATCGATCACCAGGTGATGCGCGATGACGATGATGCGTCCGATGCCGTGGGTGTCGATGATCTCGGGGTGGCCGGTGTCGGGTGCCACCCAGACCACCTGCAGCACGACGCCCGCACGCGGTCGCAGGCGCGCAGCGAACACCCGAGCGGATTCGACCAGCACAGAGGTGAACTCGCGACTACCCGGCCTGCTGGTGGTGGACACGCGGGTGACGACAGTCTCGAGATCCACACTGTCGGTCGGCCGGATCGTCAGGCCGTCGTCGGTCAGCATCGAGCGCAGTGCGTCGTGATGGTCGAGTATCGCGGCAACGGTCCGGCGTAGACCGTCCAGTTCGAGATCTGCAGGCGCGGTGAGTACCACGGTCTGGTGGAACGCGTCCATGCCGTGGGCCCGGGTCAGCGACCGAACCGTCTGATTCATGATGGGGGTCAACGGCATATCGCCGACGCCGCCGCCCGGCAGCTCGTCGAGCGTCATCTGATGCGTTACGTCCGTTGCAACCTCGGCCAACCCGGCGACGGTACGACGCTCGAAGACGTCACGAGCAGTGATCACCACTCCGAGCGACTTCACGCGAGCCACCAGCTGGATGGCGATGATGCTGTCTCCGCCGAGTGCGAAGAACGATTCGTCCACACCCACCGAGTCGCGCTGCAACACAACGGCCATGGCGTCGGCAAGAATTTTCTCGACCGGCGTCGACGGGGCGCGGTAGGCCGTGGTGTCGGAGTCGAAGGTGGGTGGCGGGAGCGCGGATCGGTCTACTTTGCCGGTCGGGGTCAGGGGGATGGCGTCGAGTTCGACGAACACCCCGGGCACCATGTGCGTGGGCAGGTATCGAGAAGCGAAGGCACGCAACGCCGTGTGATCGAGAGCGTCTGCCGGTTTGACGTACGACACCAGGATCGAAGCCTCGCCGCGACGGTGCACCACCGACACCGCGAAGTCGACGGCCTCGAACTGCGAGAGGACGGTGTCGATTTCGCCGAGTTCGACGCGTTGGCCGTGGATCTGAACCTGGAAGTCGCTGCGGCCGACGAACTCGAGCTCGGCGGAGTCCAGCGGACCGGTCCACCGCGCGATGTCTCCGGTGCGGTAGAGACGCCGTCCGTGTCCGAAGGGATCGGCAACGAAGCGTGCGGCCGACAGCGCGGTTCTGTGGTGGTAACCGCGGGCGATGCCGGGGCCGCCGAGGTAGAGCTCTCCCGCCGATCCCGGCGGCACGGGCCGCAGCCGGCGATCCAGCACGACTGCGTGCGAGCCCTGGACGGGACGGCCGATCGTGATGGCGCGCGGATCGGTCTGCGGCTGTGTCATCGTCACGACGATGGTGGTCTCGGTGGGTCCGTAGCTGTTGAACAGCAATACTTTCGTGCCGAACCGATCGACAAGGTCCGGCGGCATCACGTCTCCGCCGACGACAACGGCGTCGAGGTCGTCGAGCTCGGTGGCGTCGACTGTGGTGAGCAGCGCGGGTGCGCAGATGATGTGGGTGACGCGATGGTCACGAAGGAAATGAGTCAGTTCTACACCGCCGATCATGGTGGGCGGCGCGACGATCATCGTTGCTCCCGCACTGAACGCCTGGATCATCTCGAACAGGGACGCGTCGAAACTGGACGACGAGAAGCGCAGCAGTCGGGACGAGGTATTCACGCGCAGTTCTGGTCTGGCGTCCGAGGCGAATGTCGCCAAGCCGGCGTGGGTGACCAGAACGCCTTTCGGAGTGCCGGTGGAGCCGGAGGTGTAGATCATGTACGCGGCGTGGTCTTCGAGGAGGGGCGCGCGTCGATGCGCGTCGGTGATCGGCGCAGTCGATCTGCCCGCACATTCCGCTCGAAAGTCTTCGTCATCGAGGTCGAGCCAGCCCACTCGCTGCAGAAGCTGCTGTGAGAGAGCGTGTTCGCTGATCCCGACAGCAACCGCAGAGTCGACGAGCATGTGGGTGATGCGCTCGGGCGGGTAGCCGGGATCGATCGGAACGACGGTGGCACCGGACGCAGCGACGGCCCACAGCGCGACGATGGAGGCGATCCCGCGAGGTAGTGCGACGGCGACCCCGCTGCCCGGCCCGGCTCCGCGCGCGATCAGGGCACGTGCGATCGCGTTGGCCCGTTCGTCGAGTTCGCGATAGGTCAGCTTTTCGGCACCGAACTCGACTGCGATGTTGTCGGCCGCAGCGTCCACGCCGCGGCGCAGCAGGTCCGGAAAGAGCGCGGGCACAACTGCATCGGGTCCGGCGAGCGGGACGAGGGTCGATCGCTCGGCGGCGTCGAGCACATCGAGTTCGAGAATCGGTGTGTCGGAGTCGGCAGTGAGGAAGCGCTCGAACAATGTCAGGAAGCGACGATGCAGGTCCGCGAACTGTTCGGCTCCGTAGATGTTGGGGTTGCCCTCGAACTCCAAACGGGAGCGTGTTCCGTCCGACGCCGGGTAGATGTTGATCGAGAGATCCTCCACCGGTCCGGTGGAGAGCACGTTGAACTCGCCGGTGAGTGGGCCGAATGTCACCTCGGTCTCGTAAGCCATGATGTTGATCGCCGGGCCGAAGAATCCGCGAGTCTCACTGGCTGCGCCTGCATCGCGGCGGATGTCCTCGGCTCGATAGCGCTGGTGTCGCAGCGCACCGGTCAGTTCCAACTGCACGTCTTCGACCAACGCCGACAGCGTGCACTGCGGGCCGATGCGTACCCGGACGGGCAAGACGTTGGAGACCATGCCACCGGAGCGTCGCAGCAGGGCCGTCGTGCGGCCGGCAACCGGCAGGCTCAGCACCACGTCGTCGGTGCCTGTCATGCGGGCCAGAAAGGTCGCCACGGCGGCGATGGCGAGCGGAGCGAAGGCGGAGTCGAGTCGGTTCGCGGCGCTGTCCAGTACCCGCTCGATCGTCTCCGGGAGGTACCCGCCGCGCACGTGTGCCCTGGCCGCGGGCGGGGCGAGAGTGCCGGTGATGGACGGCGGCGGGGGCAGATCGGTCGTCTTGCTCTGCCAGTACCGACGATCCTTGGCGAAGCGGGGGGACTGCCGATACTGCGCCTCGGCGGCGTAGACCTCCCCGAGCGAGCCCGCCCGGGACGGTGCGGGCTCGCGGCCCTCGCTGACGTCGGTGTAGATCGACGCGACGCGTCGCATGAACTGAACGGCGCCGTAACCGTCGAGCACGATGTGATGGACGTGGGAGTACCAGAACGTGCGGTCGTCGGAGATGCGGAGCATCGCGCCCTTGATCAAGCGACCGTTCGTCAGATCGACAGCGGTGCCGTACGAGGTACGCATCCACTCGCGCGCCGCATTCTCCGGATCGGATTCCTGGCGGAAATCCACTGTCTCCGAATCGTCGCCTTGCTCGACGTCGATGTATTGGTGGGGTTCTCCGTCCTTTTCGAGCAAACGCAGAGAACCGACTCCGAACTCTCGCGCCGTTCGGCGGCAGGCATAACGCATCAGATCGAGATCGACGGCACCGCGAATATCGAGGTAATTGGCGATGGTGATCGGAACATTACTCAACAAATGTTGAGCAAACCATAAACCGCGTTGGGCGGCGGTGAGAGGAAAAGGGTGGGTGTCCTCTATGGACGTCCGATCCAGTTCTTCTTCCCGAATTGTCAGTGAATCAACGGATTCCAATGACTCGCCTCTTCGCGCACATAAGGGAGCAGTTACCGGCACGCCGTCGTGCGATGAAATGAAATCGACGTTGCCCCGAAACGTCCTCCATTGCGCGCACAGCCCGAATGGAGTTCCAGCTACCGGCCTATCGACGTAGGTTTACACATCCGTTACCAACGGGTCAACCATCTTCGGCGCATCGTCGTAGACCTTGTGAATTGACAGAATCGCCGCCGGGCATTCGATGACACCTAACAACGCCGAAAGGCACTTACAGCCGACTTTTGCCGACTATAAGTGCCCCGGTTCAGGCGAAACAGATACGGCTAAGCCGATTTCCAGACTGCGACGACGGACGGCCGCGGTTGGGTGTCGCCGCCGTCGGGCCAATGCGAAATCGGCGCGTCGGCGGTGGCGTCGTCGCTCTCGCCGGGGTGCTGCACACACACCATGACACGCTCGTCGGTGACGATCGGACCGCAGGTCTCGCCGCCGGCGGGAACCGTCAGGAACTGCCGAGTCTCGCCGCGACGTTCGCCGTCGAGGACGACGGCGAACAGGCCGTCGTTGGAGTCGAGGGCATTGCCGTCGGTGGAGACCCACAGGTTGCCCTTGGCGTCGAACGCGAGGTTGTCGGGGCACGAGATGGGGCTGACCTGGCTCTTGTCGAAGCCGCCGAAGTAGGTGTCGGACTCGTTGGGGTCACCGCAGACCAACAGGAGATTCCAGGTGAAGGACGTGCCCGCGTGGTCGTCGTTGAGCTCGAGTACCTGACCGTTCTTGTTGGTGTTGCGGGGGTTGGCCTCGTCGGCCGCAGCTTTGCCTTCGGTGCCGCGGTTGGAGTTGTTCGTCAGCGCAACGTAGACCTTGCCCGTCACCGGGTTGGGCTCGAAGTCCTCGGGACGGTCCATCTTGGTTGCGCCCACCTTGTCGCCTGCCTGACGGGTGAACACCGCGACCTCCTCGGCCGACATACCGTCGACGAGGGATGTGCCGCGGCCGTCCTCGCCGGTTTCGAGCAGCGGGATCCACGTACCGGTGCCACGGAATTCACCGTTGGACGGCAGGGTGCCGGATCCGTCGATCTCGTCGGGAGTATCGCCGGTGAGGGTGGCTACGTACAGCGTGCCCGCGTCGAGCAGCGTCAGGTTGTTGCGCATCGCGGCCTGGCCGGTGCCGGGCATCATCTTTCGGCTGGAGACGAACTTGTACATGTAGTCGAAGCGCTCGTCGTCGCCGCTGTAGGCCACCACGGTGCCGTCATCGGTGACGTGGATCGTCGCGGCCTCGTGCTTGAAGCGGCCGAGCGCGGTGTGCTTGATGGGAGTCGACTGCGGGTCCCAGGGATTCACCTCGACGATGTACCCGAAGCGGTTCACCTCGTTCGGCTCCTGCGCCAGGTCGAAGCGCTTGTCGAAGCGCTCCCACTTGCGGTCGCTCGCGGCACCTTCGATTCCGTAGCGCGAGAGACGCTGCGCTACAACGGGATCGGTGACCGACTCGGCATTGCCGAAGTACTGGTTGAAGTTCTCCTCGCCGGAGAGCACGGTTCCCCACGGTGTCAGGCCGCCCGAGCAGTTGTTGAACGTGCCGAACACCTTGGTGCCGGTGGGATCGACGCTCGTCTTGAGGAAGTTGCTGCCCGCGGCGGGGCCGGTGACGACGAACTCGGTGGTGCCGGTGATGCGGCGGTTGTACTGCCCCATGGCCGGGGTCAGCTTGCCGGTGCCCGACTCGCCCTGAACCTGTACCACCGAAAGTCCGTGTGCGGCAAGGGCGACGTCGAACTGCTCTCGGGTGGGGTTCTCGGCGTCGTAGCCCTTGAACATCGCGGGCTCGGTGCTGTACTCGTGGTTGACCACCAGCAGGTGCGCGTTCGGTGTGCCCTCGATCGCCAGGAGACCGGCGAAGTCGTTGTTGAAGCCGAACTGCTTCTCCTGCGCAGCGGCCGTCTGGTTGTCGAAGTCGAACGCCGGTGCGCCTGCCACGACTGCGTCACCCCAGCGGATGACGATGCCCTGCTCGTAACCCTCGGGTACCACTACGGCGTCCTCGGTGTTCGGTTCCACCGCAACAAAATCCACGCCATCGACCGGTGGGGTGCCGGAGCCTGTGGTGTCGGAACTGCCGGTAGCCGCCGGCTCGTCGGTGGAACACGCGGCCAGAGCACTGCCCGCGCCCACGGCGAGCACTGCCATCGCTCCACCCTTGATGACGCCACGCCGGGACATCGCGGTCTTGACGATGTCGCCGAAGTACTCGCCCTTCGACGTATTGGGAATCTCGTGGAAGCACGCATCACCGCACTTGTACTTGCACGTCAATGATGAGCGCTTGGAGCTTCCGTCGTGAACGGCGAACAAGGGTAGTGGCTTCATGTCACGGCACGCTGTCACCCAAAAGCGAAAGTAAAGGAACGTTCAGGTGAAGTTGGGGCGAACGAGGCTGCCCTAACGTGCTACAGCACCTGCGACAGAAACGCTTTCAGTCGATCGGTATGAGGATCGTCGAACAACTGCTCCGGCGTTCCGGTTTCGACGGCACTGCCGTGATCCATGAACAGCACCTTGTTGGACACCGAGCGCGCGAAGCCCATCTCGTGGGTCACCACCACCATGGTCATGCCGCCCTCGGCGAGGTCGGCCATCAATGCCAGCACTCCCTTGACCAACTCGGGATCGAGAGCGGACGTGGCCTCGTCGAAGAACATGACCTCCGGCTTCATTGCCAGAGCGCGGGCAATGGCAACGCGCTGCTGTTGGCCGCCCGAGAGATTGCCCGGACGCGAGTCCGCCTTGTCGGTCAGTCCCACCAGTTCGAGTTGATCCATCGCCGCCGCGCGGGCAGCCTCCTTGGACAGGCCGAGCAACTTCTGTGGGCCGAGCGCAATGTTGTCGGCAACACTCTTGTGCGGGAACAGGTTGAACTGCTGGAACACCATGCCGATACGCTGGCGCAGCTTGTCGGGATCGTCCTTCAGAACCGACTTGCCGTCGAGCAGAATGTCGCCCTGCTCCGGCTCGTGCAGTCGGTTGAGGGCACGCAGCAGCGTGGATTTGCCCGACCCGGACGGGCCGATGACCGTCGTGGTCGTGCCGGCCGGGACGTCGATGCTCACCCCGCGCAGCACCTTGTTGGTGCCGAACGACAGGTGAATATCCCTGCCTTGCAATGAAACACTGCATACGGGCGAAACAGAAGTCATGTCAGCCTCTTTCCACGACGACGGCCTGCTCCACCGGATCGAGCGTCTGCTCGGCCTTACCGGTGCGCAATCGCTTGTCGATGTAGTTCACGAGATGGGTGAGCGGCACGGTCAGCACCAGGTAGAACAATCCGGCCGCGACGAGCGGAGACAGGTTTCCGGTCTGCGCGTTGAGATCTCGACCGACGGCGAACAGCTCACGCTGGGTGGCGAGCAACCCGAGGAAGTAGATCAGCGACGAGTCCTTGATCAGCGAGATGAACTGATTCATCAGAGCCGGCAGGACGCGTCTGACACCCTGCGGGACGACGACGAGGTTCATCGAACGACGACGGCTGAACCCCAGTGCCCGTGCGGCTTCCATCTGACCGGCCTCGACGCTCTGGATACCGGATCGGAAGATTTCGCCGATGTACGCCGCGGCGAGCAGAGACAGTGCCGCTGCGCCGAGCCAATACGGGTTGCCGCCCGTCAGACCCTGCACCACCGGTCCGATACCGAGTCCGATGATCAGAATGATGACCACCGCGGGCAGTCCGCGGAAGATGTCGGTGTAGACCCGTGCAGGCCAGCGCAGCCAACGCGTGCGCGAGAGGCCCGCCAAGGCCAGCAGCATGCCCAGGGCCGTACCGATGATGCCCGACGCCAACGCCAGAATCAGCGTGTTCGGCAGACCGACCTTGAACAGGTCGGGGATGGCCGACTTGTACAGCGACCAATCGAAGAACGTATCCCCCAGCTGCGCCAGCGTGGATTTAGGTTGCACGGCAACGGCTTCGGGAGCGTTCGCATCGTTCTGAGCTGCGATGGCCGCGAAGTCGGGTAGCTCCGGCTGGGTGGCGGCCTTGCTGCCCGGCTTGAAGCCGTCGGGCAATTCGCGCGGGACCCAGTCGGAGTAGAGGGTGGCCCAGGTACCGTCGGCGATCACCGCGTCGAGCCCGGAGTTCAGGGCGTCGATCAGCGGTTGATTGTCGCGGGCGACGGCCCAGCCGACGAAGTTGTTCAGCGAGAACGTGTTCTGCGTGATCGCGGTGCCGTCCTCGGGCTTGACCAAGCCCTCCGCCTGCTGTGACGGGGCGACCCATGCGTCGATCTGGCCGGTCTTGAGATTGGCGTAGGCGGTGTTGTAATCGGGGAACTTCACCGGATCGAGGCCGAGCGTGTTCACCACGTAGTCGTCCTGCACGGTGCCCTGCACCACGCCGATCCTGGTGCCCGGGTTGAGGTCCTCGAACTTGGTGATCGGGCCGCCGGCCTTCGCAACGAGGGAGAAGTAGCCGAAGTCGTAGCCGTTGGTGAACCCGACGGTGTTCCGGCGCTCGTCCGTTGTCGTGATCGAGGACGACCCGACGTCGAAGCGGCGGCCTGCCACCTGCGCGAGCAGGCCCGAGAACTCGGTGCCCGAGAAGTTGATCTGCAGGCCGAGCTTCGCAGCGACGGCCTTCAGCAGTTCGTTGTCGTAGCCGGTGTACTCGCCGGCCGAGTCCAAGCAGATGCTGGGCGGGGCGTCGGACAATGTGCCGACGGTGAGGACGCCCGGCGTCGCCAATCCGAGGGATCCCGTGTCGATCCGGTCCAGCGGGGTGACGTTCGCTGTCGTGTACTTGTCCTCCGTCGCGGCAGCGGCCGCGGCGTCGAAGTTCGTCGGGGTCGACGACGCACTGTCGACACCGGGAGGGGCACACAGGTCGGTCGGACCTGCAGCCGCCTGATCGTCGGAGGACGACGTGCCACACGCGGCGAGCGTGAGTGCCATCAACAGTCCGAGAACGAGAACCACGAGCGCGCGTGAAGCGCGTACGGCAACCATGCACAAAACCCTAAGCGGACCAGGGCCCACTCACCCAAACGGGCGTCGCGCAAGGGTTTCGCTCAACGAACTGCAGTGACGTGTCTCTACTTGTGCGAGTCCCGCCACGCGATGGCATCGCCGAGCTCCGTGAGGTCGTATTCGGGGCCTCCGGTACCCACGGTGAACAGCGTTGCTCCGGCGTCGACGAAGTCCTGAGCGGTGTCCGCGCCCGGCCATGAGACCGATCGAGTGATGCCCGAGACGTCCCGCCCGACGGTCGTGCCGTGCTCGGCGAGGATCTCCGACTTGCGCTTGAGAGCCTCGAGGTCCGCAAAGCTGTGCCAGATGTGCGCGTACTCGGCCACCATCTTCAGCGTCTTCTTCTCACCGCCGCCGCCGATGAGGATCGGGATGTCGCGGGTGGGTGCCGGGTTGCCGACGTCCAGGCGGTGACGGATTCTGGCCAGGCTCTCTTTCAGCAATGCCAGACGCGAACCGGCCGTGCCGAACTCGTAGCCGAAGTTGTCGTAGTCCTTCTCGTTCCAGCCGGCACCGATGCCGAGGATCAAGCGGCCGCCGCTGATGTGGTCGACGGTGCGCGCCATGTCGGCCAGCAGGTCGGGGTTTCGGTAGCCACCGCCGGTGACGAGGGCACCGATTTCGACGTTCGACGTCTGCTCGGCCCAGGCACCCAGCATCGTCCAGCACTCGAAATGAGCACCGTCGAGATCGCCGTACAACGGGTAGAAGTGATCCCAGTTGAAGATGATGTCGACGCCCGCATCTTCCGACCGCAACACCGCGTCGCGAATGAGTTGGTAGTCGGGAGCGTGCTGGGGCTGAAGCTGAACACCGATCTTGACGGTCATGGGGGTCTCCTCGTCGTGTGGGCTGCGTCTCCCATGATGCACCCGAATACGCCTAGCCGATGCGGACGCCGCTCTCGGCCATCATCGCCCGCAGTACGAACCCGGCCTCGGAGCCGACGATCTCGCTGACGAGGGTGATGTAGCGATCGACGAATGCGCCTCCGTGTTGCTGCTCGTCCTCGTCTGCGAAGTGGTGCGCAAGCTCGTGCAGAACCACCAGTTCTCGCAACGCCCACGCTCTGTTGCCGTGATGCAAGGGAACGGCGATGGTGGCCGTGTCCGGTTCGTAGTGCGCGGCACCCGAGCCCGACCGAGCTCGGACGGTGATCACACGACCGGCGTCGGGCCACATGGCTGCGACCCAATCCAGTGCCAGGACCGCGTCGATGTATGTCTGCACCGATTTCAGCGACGCGAACTTGCGCTCGATCGGCAGCGTGATCTGCGAGCCCATCACCTGCACAACGCGAATGTCACGCTCCTCGGCGCGATCGAACATGGTGCGCACCAACTGTTCGGCGTCGTACACCGCGGACCGCTGCGTGTCCCTCGCCCTGCTCACCCGGTCAGCCTAATTTGTATCGCCCGCTCGCCTCGCCTAGTGTCTTTATCGACAACGATTGTCGAAGTCGTTCCCATTTCCAGCGTTCAGGAGGTTCCTTGCTCGTCGTCGACGACCTCTGCATCGACGCCGGACGCACCCGCATCGCCCGGTGTGTGTCCTTCGAGATCCCCGACGGTCGACGCCTGGGTTTGCTCGGCGCATCGGGATCGGGAAAGTCATTGATCGCCTCGGCGTTGGTCGGAGCGCTGCCGCCGGGCATCACCTGCAGCGGCACCATCGTCGTCGACGGCCACAACGTCACCGGAGTTCCGACACCTCGGCTGCCCCACGCCGCCCGCCCGGCTATGGTCTTTCAGGATTCGGCCACCGCCCTCAATCCGATGGTCACCGTCGGCAAACAACTGCGTACGTCCGACGCCGCGGAACTGCTCGAGCGGGTGGGTCTGTTCGATGCCGAGCGCATCCTGGCCGCGCACCCGCTCGAACTGTCCGGTGGCCAACGTCAACGCGTCTGTATCGCAGTCGCATTGGCGCGGGCGAGGTCACTGGTGATCGCCGACGAGCCTACGACGGCCCTCGATGTGGTCAGCCAGGCTCGGGTGCTGGACGCGCTCCGTGAGGTGCCGTCGCTGCTGATGATCACGCACGACATCGCCGTCGCCGCGCAGCTGTGCGACCATCTGATGGTTCTCGATTCAGGACGCATCATCGAATCTGGTTCCACGGCAACAATTCTGGAACATCCTGCGACCGACATCGTTGGACGCATGGTCGATCACGCGCGTGCTGCCGATCCGTTTCGTCAGTTGGTCATGCCATGACCGCGGGCTTGGTGGCCACGGACATCACGCGCACCTACGCTCGGCACGGCTCGTCTCGTACCGCCCTGGACGGCGTCTCGTTCACGCTGCCGCCGGCCGGTCGTACAGGAGTGGTCGGCGAATCCGGTTCGGGCAAGACCACGTTGTTGCGCATGCTGTTGGCGTTGGATATGCCCTTCGAAGGAACCATCGAATTAGATGGGCGCACAGTGTGTTCCGCTTCCGCGCGATCGCTGCGGTGGTTTCGCAGACTCGTGCAGTACGTACCCCAGGATCCCGCGACCAGCCTCGACCCACGCCGCAGTGTCCTGGACTTGGTGGCGACGCCGCTGCGACTTCTCGGCGTCGACGGCGATCATCGAGCCAAGGCAGGCGCCGCACTCGCTGCCGTCGGGCTGGACGAGCGTTATCTGCAGCGCCGGCCGACGGAACTGTCCGGTGGTCAGAATCAACGCGTCGCCATCGCTCGTGCGGTGGCCTGCGAACCACAGTATTTGCTGGCGGACGAGCCGGTCAGCGGGCTGGACCCCGATCTGCGTGAGCAGGTCCTCGCAGTCCTGGCCGGACTGCCGAGCGCAGTGCTGATCGTCAGCCACGATCTGTCGGCAGTCGCTCGGCTCTGCAGGGACGTGGCGGTGATGCACGACGGCCGGATCGTCGAAACCGGCAGCGTACGAGACATTCTCACTGCACCGCGGCACCCCTGTACCCGAGATCTGATCGACGCCGTACCCCGGCTTGCATGACCATCACAGGAGATTCATTGATCACCAACATGTTCCGCGTCGGCGCTCTCGCGTGTGTGGGTGCACTCACGCTTACCGGCTGCTTCGCGTCCGGGCCCGCGTCCGGGGATGCAGAGAACCGCGCCCGTGTGGCGATGCTGCAGCCTCCGCGCTCGGCGCTCTCGCAGTTCAGCGACGACGCCTTCAAACTTTCACGCTGGTCGGCAGCCGAAACCTTGATCTCCCTCGACGACCTGGGCGATGCTCAGCCCCTGTTGGCGGCAGCCTGGAATCGTCTCGATGACCGCACCTGGAGCTTCGACCTCCGCCCCGACGTCACCTTCCACAACGGAGCGCCACTCGATGCTGCCGCCGTCGTCACCGCCCTGACCGCTGCCACCACGGCCGCGCCGAAGCCGCGCATCCTCGACGGCGTCGAGCTGACGGTGACTGCTACCGACGAAAACACCGTCGAGGTCACCACCGAGGACGTCGATCCGTTGGTGCCGCAGCGACTCTCGAGCCCGCAGCTGGCAATCCTAGCGCCCGAGGCCTACTCCGCAGGCGGTAGCGACCCCGTCGGCACCGGCACCGGACCTTTTGTGCTGACCGGAGTGAACGGCACATCCAGTGCCACGCTTGACCGCAACGAGAACTACTGGGGTGAGGCCGCGAAGCTCGCCGGCATCGACGTCGACTTCGTGCCCGACGGTACTGCCCGCGCAGCGGCGCTGCGCAACGGCACCGCCGATGTCGTGGAAGCGATTCCGGTGTCGCAGACCGCCAACATCGACGAGGCGCTGGTGCACGAGGTCCCCATGCCGCGTACCAACACCCTCTACTTGAACACCGCGTCCGGGGTGTTCGCAGATCCGGCGATGCGCGCCGCCGCAAGGGAATCGGTGGACAAGGATCGTCTGGTCGAGCAGGTCTACGAGGGCCGCGCCGACGCGGCGAACGGACTTCTCGGACCAGCGCTGCCCTGGGCCGCGGACCGTCCGGTGCGCACCGAGACCCCGGCGGGCGATGCCACCGGCAAGACCATCACCCTCGCCACCTTCACCGATCGCGCCGAACTACCCGAGGTCGCGGTACTGCTGCAGCAGGAGCTCGAGGCAAAGGGCTTCGTCGTGAACCAGGTGGTGCGCGAATACCAGTTCATCGAAACCGACGCTCTCAGTGGTGTATTCGACGCGTTCATCCTCTCCCGGGCCACGGTGCTCGACTCCGGCGATCCGGTGGCGTATCTGTATTCCGACTTCGCCTGTGACGGATCGTTCAACATCTCCCAGTTCTGCGACCCGCAGGTCGACGCGGCCCTGTCCGGCGCATCGGCCACCGAACCGGGCGACGGGCGACGCGCCGCCGTTCTCGAGGCCGAGAAGCTGATCCTGGAGCAGGATGCGGCCGTGCCGATGCTGCACGAACGCGTGATCCAGGGTGAATCCGTGGCCATCACCGGCGTCGCTCGCGACCCTAGGGAACGCACGCTCATCACCAACCAGACCACATTCGAGTAAGGTAGTGCGCACTACCGCCTCGCGTCTGGTTGCTGTCGCCGGTGTCGTCCTGCTCGTCGGGATGCTGCCGTGGCTGTCGAATCGCGATCCGGCACTGAGCATTCTGCGGGCTCGGTCGGCCGAGCAGGAACCGACCCCCGAGGCCCTGAACGCAATCCGCCGCGACCTCGGCCTCGATGCCGGGCCGCTACGAATGTTCTGGGACTGGCTCACCGGCATCGCGTCTGGCAATCCCGGAACTTCCTGGAACACCGGCCAACCGGTACTTCCCGGTGCCCTCGATGCCTTGACGGTCTCGCTCACCCTCATGGTCTTCGCGATGGTGGTCGCAGTCGTCACGGCGGTTCTCGTCGTGTTGCCCAGTGTGCGAACAGGTTTGCGCGGCAGCCCGAAACGTACCGGGGGTGGCGTCGCCGCAGCGCTGACTTCGTTACCGGAGTTCCTGCTCGCGTCGGGGCTCGTCCTTGTCGGAGCCGTGTGGCTGTCCTTTCCGGCGTACGGCTGGAACGGTCCCGAGTACGCAGTGCTACCCGCACTCGCACTCGGGCTACCCGCGGGCGGACTCATCGGCCGACTGCTCGCCGACGCGATCGCCGTCACCTTCACCGAGGGCTGGGTCATCACGTGGACGGTCGCCGGGTTCTCCCGCTCGCAGATCGCCGGCGCGGTGCTGCGCCGCGCGCTTCCGAGTATTGCGTCGCAGATCGGTCTTGTCATGGTCGCCATGACGGGCGGCGCGGTGGCCGTCGAAAAGGTGTTCGCCATACCGGGATTGGGGCGAGCCACCCTCGGTGACGCGCAGTCTCAGGACCTTCCTGCCCTGCAGATCGACATTCTGCTCCTGCTGGCGGTCAGCGCTGCCCTTGGTATCGCTGCAGAACTTGCCCGACGGTTGCTCCTCGGCAGCGCATTGCACGAGAAGGCTATGCCCATCCCGTCCGGAGTTTTCCATCCGTCACCGCGACGGTGGTTGGTGCCGATCGCTGCCGCGTCGGTCCTGCTGGTCATGGAGCTTGCCGGGCTCCCACGCGACGGTCAGGCGACTACGAGGGAGAAGTTCGCGGCTCCATCCCTTGCCTACCCGTTCGGAACGGACGCGTCCGGACGAGATCTGTTGGCCCGGGTCGCCGACGGCGCACTGCGGTCGATCGGACTCTCACTGGCGGTCACGCTCGCGGCGCTGGTGGTCGGTGTGCTGTTGGGTCTGGTTCCGCGCGCGTCGAGGGGCCTGGTAGAGGTAACCAACGCGGCACCGCCGGTGGTCACCGGAATTCTGATCGCGGCGATCTGGGGTCCGAGCGCAGGCGGGGCGGCCGTCGCGGTCCTGATCGTCACGTGGGCTCCGCTTGCGGCGCACACCGCCGCGCTCGTCGAGGAAACCCGCGCTCGGCCGTACATCTCCATCCTGCCCACGCTCGGGGCAGGCAACGGAAGAATTCTGCTCGGGTCCGTCGTCCCCGCTGTGGTTCCGGTAGTGCTGCGGCACGCCATGATTCGTCTGCCCGGGGTCGCCCTGGCCCTGGCCGCACTCGGATTTCTCGGTCTCGGACCGCAACCGCCGACGGCGGACTGGGGGTTGATCCTGTCCGACGGCGTCGCAGCGGTCGAGCGAGCACCCTGGGTGGCGGCAGCTCCGCTGGCGTCGTTGATCGCCCTCGCCGTTCTCGCTGTATCTCTCGCGGCGGCCACGTCGGGTCGAGTGAGGTCGACCGGTAGCGTCGTCGAGAAAGTCGATGCAGGAGGGCGCAGTACATGAGCGCGAGTACATGAGCACGGGGACCGACAAGTCGCCGACGCGATGGCGGTGGTCGTTTCTCGTCGATCTACGGCGGGCCACCCCCACCGTCCGACTTCTCGTACTCACCCAGATGACCTTCAACATCGGCTTTTTCATGGTGTTGCCGTATCTCTCGGTGCATCTGACGTCCGATCTGGGACTCGGGGCGGCGCTCGTCGGAGTTGTGCTCGGAATCAGAACTTTTTCGCAGCAAGGACTGTTCTTCGTCGGTGGCACCCTCGCCGATCGATGGGGCATCAAACCGGTCGTCCTCGTCGGCTGTGTACTACGGGTGGCGGGCTTCGTGGGCCTGGCGTTCGCCGATTCGCTGCCGGCGGTGCTGATCGCCACGGTATCGATCGGATTTGCGGCCGCATTGTTCTCTCCCGCAGTCGAATCCGCGGTCGCAATCGAGGCGGGCAAGAGTGAGCGCAGTGGCTCCGTCACTCGGGTGGAGACGTTCGCGCTCATGTCGGTGTGCAGCCAGATCGGCTCGTTCACTGGCCCACTCGTCGGATCATTGTTGCTGTTGGTCGACTTTCGGGTCGCGTGCCTCGTCGCCGCAGGTATTTTTGTTCTCGTCATTGCCGCACACATCCGATGGTTGCCACGTGAGCCCGGCGAACACCGCGACGATCCGTGGCTCTCGGGCTGGACCGATGTGGTGCGCAACAGAACTTTTGTGCTGTTCGCGGTGGCGATGAGCGCGCAACTGGTGGCCTACAACCAGCTGTATCTACTGCTGCCCCTCGAGGTGGAGCGGGCGTGGGGATCGCAGACGGTACTGGGGTGGTTCTTCGCGATCTCGGCGGTACTCGTGGTGTCGGCGCAGATGCCGATCACCCGACGCGTTGCGGGTACGGCACCGCGGCTCACGCTGCCGATCGGATTCGCCGTCATGGCAGCGTCTTTCGTTCTCGTCGCCGCTGCTGCACCGCTCGAATTGCACGGATGGGTCGGTCTGATCCCGGCGGCACTGTTCGTGTTGCTTCTCGCTCTGGGTCAGATGATTGCCATGCCCCAGGCCCGGGACCTGGTGCCGCGCATGGCCGCCGAACGTCGACTGGGCTCGTACTACGGCTTCATGGCCTCACTCGGTGGCATCGGAGTACTGGTCGGATCGATCGCGCTAGGTGCGGTGATCGACGCCTCCCCCGACACCGGCTGGGGTGCAGCCACCCCATGGCTGGTCGCTGCGCTGTTCCCCATCGCCAGTGTCGTCGGCCTTCGCGTGGTGCTCGCTCGTCTCGACTGACCCGCATCCCCCATCGCCCGCTTCCCCATTCCCGCAAACGCGCGCGCATTGGTCATACGCGAGCGAGTTCGCTTCCGATTCGATGCGAATCTGCGCGCACCTGGCGAACGCGCGCGCGTTCGCCGAACGACCGGCCACACCCGAGTCCGCCGATGCCGCGAGCTCGAAGTAGCGGCCGATGATCTGTGATTCGGTCACGAACCCAGCACCCCTCCCAGACAGGGAGAGTCCACTCTCCCCCAGGGGGAGGGGTCAGAATGTGGACATGAACGGATTGCTGACGATCGGCGAGTTCTCTCGGATCACGCACCTGTCGGTCAAGACGCTGCGCCGCTATCACGAGTCGGGGCTGCTCGAACCTGCGTCTGTCGACGATTTCTCCGGTTATCGGTACTACGACACGCATCAGGTCGCGACGGCGCAGATCATCAGTCGGTTCCGCAGCATGCAGATGCCCGAGCGCGAGGTACGGGCGATCGTCACCACACCGGATCCCGACGCCCGGGCCCGGTTGATCACCGAGCACCTCACTCGGCTCGAGAGGCAGTTGGACGACACCCGATCCGCGGTGACGGCACTTCGCCGGTTGTTGGATCCGACCCCGCCGACTATCGAGGTTCGGCGCATACTCACCGAGAAGTGTTCGGTGGCAGCAGTTTCCGAGGTGGTCGACGCGTCCGAGGCGCTGGTGTGGTACTCCGACGCGATGGCCGAGATCGACGCAACCGTCTCCGACGTCACCGGACCTCCGGGCGGGCTCTACGACAACGAGCTGTTCACCGAAGGTCGCGGGGTGATGACCGTGTATGTCCCAACATCGGATGCGCCGTCTCTGAACAGAATTCGGCCGATGACGTTGCATCCCAAAGAACTTGCCGTGACGATCCACCACGGACCGCACGACGACATCGACGTCACGTACGGCGCGCTCGGGGTGTACGTCGAGACCAATGGCCTCGCCATCGCGGGGCCGGTACGTGAGGTCTACGTCGTCGGGCCGCGCGACACCGCGAATTCGACGCTGTGGCGCACGGAAATCGGATGGCCGGTGTTCACGGCGACGTCGACCGCGCCTTGATCAGCGACCCAGCTGTCGGCTTGCGCCGTCGAGTTCGGCATGCGCACCGATCTTCGCGTTTCGTCCCGCTCGATCTCCGGCCTTGCGGGCACCCTCGGAGTACCCGGCGTTCGCGCTCTGGCCCCGCCAGTGGCCTCGTGCAGTCGAGGTCTGCCGATAGTAGTCGCGTAGCTCGACCTCCTTGTTGCGCAACACCAATGCGGTACCGGCACCCTGCTGTTCCTGAGCGATAGCTTTGGCCTCGGTGTCTTTCTTCACCTCGCCGAGTCGCTGACCGATTCGAGCGGCGAACGCGGTCTGGAAGTTCAACCGTGCCGTCACGGCAGAGACGGGCACTTCCTCGCGCCGGGTGTAGCGTCGACGATTCTTGATCTCGGTTACGGTACGAATGGCCGTCTCGGATTTGTAGGCACCGGATTTGATGTACGCGTCCGACGCTCGAACCATCTGGATCAGTAGCGAGGAGTACAGGGCCTCGGTGGTCTCGATGTCGGAGTCGAAGCCGTAGGCGAACACCTGCGTCGACGATCGGGACACATCGCACTGGACGTCGTTGGCATGGGCGATGGCGACGAACAGTTGAACGTAGGTCTTGAGCCCACGCTTGCCGGGTTCACCGATGGGGATGACCTTCTGGGTAGGCGTCGCCTGCCGTTCGCGCGATGCGCTGTGCGAACGCGCCACGGCCAGATCCACCGACGCCGACGTGGCCAAACGCTGAGCAGCCTCCATGAAGGCCTCGGCCTCGTGGGGGTTGTCGGTGGACTCCGCCTGGCGCAGCAATCCGCCGATTCGCGTCAGCATCTTGTCCGAACTCATGAGCGAAAGGGTACCGGGCACCTCCGACACGTCCGGGTTGACCGATTCAGGAACGCGATAATGACCACCACGCGGTGAGTTGTGTGCCACAGTACCCATCGACATATGTGTCGGGGGAGCATCACTGCACGATTCTGCATGCCGATCTCCGGGCGCATACCACCGCGTAGAAGTAAGTGGAGAGAACACATGGCGTCTTTGATCACGAAGGTGGCGGTGGTTGCAACGGCAGCCACGCTGCTGACGCTCACCGGATGTTCGAGCGACAGCGGTTCGAGCGGCGATTCGGGTGCTGCATCCGAAAACGCCGACGGCCGTGGACCTATCACCTATGTAGAGGGCCAGGACACCACCGAGACCGGTGTCGTCCAGCAGATCGTCTCGGAGTGGAACTCCAGCCACCCCGACGAGCAGGTCACCTTCAAGGAACAGTCCGCCGACGCCGATCAGGCTCACGACGACTTCGTTCAGCAGCTCCAGGCACAGCAGAGCGACTACGACGTGATGGCACTCGACGTCGTCTGGACCGCCGAGTTCGCGGCCAAGGGCTGGCTCGTGCCGCTCGAGGGCGAATTCGCACTCGACAACGCAGGCGTTCTGCCCGCGACCGTCGCGAGTGCCACCTACAACGGCAAGCAGTACGCCGCACCGAAGAACACCAACGGCGGACTGCTCTACTACCGCAGTGATCTGCTCCCCGAGGCACCCACCACCTGGGCCGAGCTCACCGAGGACTGCCAGGTCGCCCGCGACAACAACATCGATTGCTACGCCGGGCAATTCGCCCCCTACGAGGGTCTGACGGCCAACGCGTCGGAGATCATCAACGCGCACGGCGGATCGATCGTGGCCGAAGACGGCAAGACCCCCACCGTCAACAGCCCGGAAGCCAAGGCCGGACTGCAGACCCTGGTCACCGCGTTCGAGACCGGCGTCATCCCGGCCCAGGACACCACCTTCAAGGAGTCCGACAGCCAGCAGGCGTTCCAGGACGGAAAGACGCTGTTCCTGCGCAACTGGCCGTACGTCTACGGCACCGCCGCAGAAGAAGGTTCGGCTGTGGTCGGCAAGTACGCGGTCGCACCGCTTCCCGGAGTCACCGGAGTGGGCACCTCGACGCTCGGCGGATACAACGCCGCGATCAGCGCGTACTCCGAGAACAAGGCCACTGCGGCCGACTTCCTGCGATTCATGCAGGGCGAGAAGGCGCAGCGCATCATCGCCGAGGGTGCTTTGCCACCCGTGCTTTCGTCGCTGTACGACGATCCCGCGCTGATCGCCGCGATGCCGTACCTTCCCGCGTTGAAGGCCTCCATCGAGAATGCAGTTCCGCGTCCCGTCACCCCGTTCTACCCGGCCGTCTCGAAGGCCGTGCAGGACAACGTTTCTGCTGCCATCAAGGGTGAGAAGAGCGTGGACCAGGCGATCACGGACATGCAGGCCGGTATCGAAACCGCCGGCGCCAACTGATTTCGGGAGAACCAATGGCTGTACCTGCTGGTGTGACCAGTGGGGCCGCCGCAACCACCGCGGCCGGGGGCTCGTCCCCCGGCCGCGGTCGGCATGTGCGGTCCAAGAACAAGCGCTTCGGCCTGACGCAGGGTCGGGCTTGGCTGTTGATCGCACCGACGATGGTGATCCTCGCAATCGTCATCGTCTACCCGGTGATCCGAGCTCTGGTGATGTCCTTCTCCAAGGATCCAGGTCTCGATCCCGCTACCGGCATGTTCGTCACCGGTGGTTCTGCCGGCTTCGACAACTACACGCATTGGATTCTGCAGCAGTGCACCTCGGCGTCGGGCACGTTGGTGCCCTGCCCGCCGGGGACCCTCGGTTCTCAGTTCTGGGGTGCGGTCGGAAACACGGCGTTCTTCACGGTGGTGACCGTGTCCATCGAGGTGGTGATCGGCTTCGGGATGGCCGTCATCATGGGCAAGACCTTTGCCGGACGCGCTTTGCTGCGCGCGGCAATCCTGATCCCCTGGGCTATCCCCACGGCGGTCACGGCCAAGCTCTGGTACTTCATCTTCGCGTACGACGGCATCGCCAATCGCATTCTGGGAACGAACATTCTGTGGACCGGCGACGCGTGGCCCGCTCGTTTTGCGGTCATCATCGCCGACGTGTGGAAGACGACGCCGTTCATGGCGCTGTTGATTCTGGCCGGGTTGCAGATGATTCCCGCCGACGTCTACGAGGCTGCTCGCGTCGACGGGGCATCGGCGTGGCAGCGTTTCACCAAGATCACGCTGCCGTTGGTCAAGCCCGCGTTGATGGTCGCGATTCTGTTCCGCACGATGGACGCGCTGCGTATGTACGACTTGCCCGCCATCCTCACCGAGGGCAACCCCGCCACACGAACCATCTCGATCCTGGTGGTGGATCAGATCCGGCAGGGATTCAACAGCGCGGCGTCGTTGTCGACCATCTCGTTCATCATGATATTCGTCGTGGCGTTCATCCTGGTGAAGTTTCTCGGTGCCAATGCCGTTGCCACTCAGGACAATCAGCGTAAGGGGCCCGGCCGATGAAGCAGGCTCGCATCTATCTCGGTGTCGTCGTCATTCTCGTATGGGGACTGGCGCCGTTCTATTGGATGGTCGTCACCGCATTCCGCGACCCGCGCTACACCTTCGACACGACGCCCTGGCCGACCCATGTCACGTGGGAAAATTTCGAGAACGCGTTGTCGACGGCGAACGGCAACAATTTCCTGCGTGCGGTGGGCAACAGTCTGATCGTGGGCGGCGCGACCACGCTGATCGCGTTGGTCATCGGCATCTTCACGGCATACGCGCTCTCCCGCATCGACTTTCGCTTCAAGTACGTGGTGACGGGCATCATCCTGGGTGCGTCGATGTTCCCCGTCGTCGCATTGGTGACCCCGCTGTTCCAGTTCTTCACCAACATCGGGTGGATCGGCAGTTACCAGGCGATGGTCATCCCCAACATCTCGTTCGTCCTGCCGTTGACGATCTATACGCTGGCGGCGTTCTTCGCCGAATTGCCCTGGGAACTCGAAGAAGCCGCGCGGATCGACGGTGCCGGACGTTTCCAGGCATTCCGCCTGGTGATGCTCCCACTTGCCGCACCTGCCTTGTTCACCACCGCGATCCTCGCGTTCATCGCAGCAGTGAACGAGTACCTGCTGGCCAGTCAGCTCTCGAGTGACAAGACCGAACCGGTGACCGTGGCCATCGCGCGGTTCACCGGCAACGATCCGCTGGTGGTGCCGTATGCCGCGATCATGGCCGCGGGCACCATCGTTGCGATTCCATTGGTGATCATGGTGCTGCTGTTCCAGCGCCGGATCATCTCCGGACTGACGGCGGGCGGCGTCAAGTCGTGACGGCGCAGGACCATCTACAGTTGTTGGCAGGCATTCTCGGGTTCTTCGCGCTGGTAGCTCTTGGTTTCGCCGTAGCCGGGATCATCGGAGGAAATCCCGGCGTACTACCGTCCGTGACGTTGCTCGGTCTGCTTGTCGCACTGTGGTTCGTCGTCAAGAGGATTCGCTGAAACTCGCCGTCGCCACGGACACCAGTTCGGTCAGTGCAGGACTCATCGCACTGCGCCACACCAGGGCCAGCATGGCGGCGGTGTGTGAGTCGGTCAGCTCGACTGCGACGAGCTTGTCGCCGTAGAACTCCGCCAACGATCGGCTGAGGATCCCCACCCCCAGACCGCGGGCAGCGAGGTCGGCCACCGCGTCAGGTGCGCTGGCCTGCAATGTGATCGACGGAGTCAGACCTACTCCATAGCAGTCCCTGTCGAACACCGCACGAATGCCGGTACCCGATGGTAAGGCGACGACGGGGTACTCGCACACTTCGGCGAGTGTCGCTTCCTTCTGCGCAGCCAGTGGATGCTCCGCCGGAACGGCTGCGACGATCCGCTCGTCGATCACGACCATCGATTCGAGCCCGTCGGGGCTGCGGGCGGCGACACCTACCAGCGCGAGATCCATATCTCCCGTGCGAACAGCGCCCGCCAGGCGGTCCGAATTGTCTTCGCGTAGTGCAAGTTCGACGCCGGGATGAGCCGCGTGGAAGCGCGCCAACGCGTCGAACAGTTGTGGAACGGTGCAAGCGGTGACCATACCGATGCTCAGTGAGCCGCGCAGTAGCCCGGTCACGTCGTCGACGGACTGTTTGACGGATCCGGCTGCGGCCAGTGTGGCGCGAGCCTGCGTCAAAGCAGCCTTGCCGGCCGTCGTCAACGTGGCTGTGCCGCCGGACCTGTCGATCAACTCGGCACCGAGTTCTCGTTCGAGCGAACGGATCTGAGCGCTGACCCCCGACTGGCTGATATGCACGCGGGCCGCGGCTCGGGTGAAGTTCGCTTCCTCTGCGACGGCCACGAAGTATTCGAGTTGTCTCAGTTCCATTGCTGGACTCCAAGATTCGGACCCTCGCCGGCGTCGAGCCTCGCCACAGTGCGCTTCGGTGCCGTGACGCGGTAGCTGCAGTCGATCAGTTCGGCGGCTTCGGCCCAGACGTCGTCATCGGCCTTGCCGTTGCGGTCACTGCTCAGGTCAAATCCCACCCATCCTGATGGACCGAGGTAGGCGGGATGGAAGTAGCGCGGTTCGAGCTCGCAGGCCCGCTGCTCCTCGGCGCTCTCGCATTTGACCAGAATCGACAGATCGAACTGGTCACCACCTTTGACGCCACCGCCGAAGTAGGCGAACACCGTGGCTGTACGGAACGTCGGCCTGCCGTGGGAAATTTTCTCTGTCACCTCGGGGTAGGCGAACGCCAGTGTCCGGACGCGTTCGAGGACCGGATGTTGGGAGGTGGGATCGATGGCCACTCGAGAACGATAGCGCGTGTTGTCTAGCTGCGGCTATGAGTAGAACTTCTAGGCTTTATCGGAACCAACTGTTGGACTTCTGACTCATTCGGATCGAGACTCGAAGTCATGACACCGACACCCGAAGAAATTGCTGCGACCTACTTCGAGGCCTGGAAGGGCAAAGATTTCGACACCCTGGCGACGATCCTGCACGAGAACGCAACGTTTCGTGGGCCACTCGGCACAGCGGCCAGCGGTGCCGAATGTGTGGCTGGATTGAAGGGAATGTCGCAGATCGTGACCGATATCGACATCGCGCACGTCTTCGTGGATGGCCCGAACGTACTGACGTGGTTCGACCTGCACACGTCGATCGCACCGCCGGCCGCGACCGCGAACTGGCAGCGAATCGAGAACGGCAAAATCATGGAAATCAAGGTGACATTCGATCCGCGCGACATCATCGCCGCGGGATAAGCGAACGCCCGCCGGCACTCGATGTGACATTTGGTGGCCCTTTCGGGGGTCAATGTCACATCTAGTGGACCGGCGGGCGTTCTGCGTGGTGGTGCGGACGAGTGCCGCCGGGGACACTCGGTCACACCACAGCCGCAGGCACTTATGCGTCGATGATGAACGCTTCGAGCTGCTCGCGGGCGACGTCGTCGGCCAGCTGCTTCGGCGGGCTCTTCATCAGGTATGCGGAAGCCGGGATGACCGGTCCGCCGATGCCGCGGTCCTTGGCGATCTTGGCGGCGCGGACTGCATCGATGATGACGCCGGCGGAGTTGGGCGAGTCCCATACTTCGAGCTTGTACTCGAGGTTGAGGGGAACGTCACCGAAGGCGCGGCCTTCGAGGCGGACGTAGGCCCACTTGCGGTCGTCGAGCCAGCCGACGTGGTCCGACGGTCCGATGTGGACGTCCTTGGCGTTGAACTCCTTCTGGAGGTTCGACGTGACAGCCTGGGTCTTGGAGATCTTCTTCGACTCGAGGCGGGTGCGCTCGAGCATGTTGAGGAAGTCCATGTTGCCGCCGACGTTGAGCTGCATGGTGCGGTCGAGCTGCACGCCGCGGTCCTCGAACAGCTTCGCCATGACGCGGTGGGTGATGGTGGCACCGACCTGGCTCTTGATGTCGTCGCCGACGATGGGGACGCCTGCGTCCTCGAACTTCTTGGCCCAGACCGGATCGCTGGCGATGAAGACGGGCAGTGCGTTGACGAAGGCGACGCCTGCGTCGATGGATGCCTGTGCGTAGAACTTGTCGGCTTCTTCGGATCCGACGGGCAGGTAGGACACGAGCACGTCCACCTTGGCGTCACGAAGGGCCTGTGCAACGTCGACGGGCTCGGCGTCGGAGATCTCGATGGTCTCGGAGTAGTACTTGCCGATGCCGTCGAGGGTCGGGCCGCGCTGGACGCTGACCGTGCTCGGGGGCACGTCGGCGATCTTGATGGTGTTGTTCTCGCTGGCGAAGATGGCCTCGGAGAGGTCGAAGCCGACCTTCTTGGCGTCCACGTCGAACGCGGCGACGAACTCGACGTCGCGGACGTGGTACTTGCCGAACATCACGTGCATCAGGCCGGGAACGGTGGCGTTCTCGTCTGCGTCCTTGTAGTACTCGACACCCTGGACCAGGGATGAGGCGCAGTTGCCCACACCCACAATGGCCACGCGGATTGCGTTGTTGTTCTCACCCATGGTCGGGTTCTCCTTCTGTCTTGACTGTCCGGTTCGGTGCTGAGTGGGACGGTGCTGGGTTGGGGCCGGCCTGCTCGGCCGCGATGACTTCGTTGAGCCAGCGGACCTCGCGTTCGCTCGATTCGAGACCGAGCTGGTGTAGCTGCCGGGTGTAGCGGTCGAGAGTCCCGTTCGCCTTGGCCACTGCGTCGCGGAGGCCTTCTCGGCGCTCCTCGACCTGGCGACGTCTGCCTTCGAGAATTCGGACCCGAGCTTCCGCCGGGGTCCGGCTGAAGAAGGCCAGATGTACGCCGAATCCGTCGTCGGTGTAGTTCTGCGGTCCGGTGTCGGCCACCAGTTCGGCAAAGCGTTCCCTGCCGAGTGGGGTGAGCACGTACACCCGTTTTGCTCGTCGTTTCACGAGCAAATCGGGACCGGCGTCCTCGGCGATGAGACCGTCGGTTTGAAGTCGACGGAGTGCCGGGTACAGCGATCCGTACGAAAATGCTCGAAAAGCTCCGAGTAGGCCAGTGAGCCGCTTGCGGAGCTCGTAGCCGTGCATGGGTGATTCGAGAAGCAAGCCGAGAATTGCGAGCTCGAGCATGCAACTCCCCCTTCTCGATTCCAACGACACAACATGGCGATGCGATTGACTGCACTATCGAAGAATGTATCGCGCCGATACATTGGATGACAAGCCGGTGTCCGGTTTTGTCGTGCCGAGACGCTGTTGTGAGGTCGAATCGAGCGATGAAGCGGGCAGGTGGGTTATCAATCTTCTCGATGCAGTGCCGCCATCTGTGTTCCGAGCGGCGTGAGCCGGTACAACACCGACCGGCCGTGTCGAGAGCCCTCGATCAGTCCGTTGTCGCGCAACACCCGAAGATTCTGTGAGACGGCGCTCGGCGTGACGGAGAACCGGTGCGCGAGCTGGGAGGTGGATGCGGGCTCGGCAAGCGCGAGCAGCAGCTCGGCCTTCGCGCTTCCGACCAACGCCGCGAGTGCAGGACCTCGGTCGAGTGGGGTGTACTCCCCGATCATCGTTCCCTGTCCGCGGGCCGGATACGACAGCCACGAGTGGCCGGGTGACGCTTGGTTCCAGATTGCCGTCACGTTCTTGGTGAAAACCGACGGGGTGAGCACCAGTCCTCGGTCGTCAGGTGACCCGTCGCCGACGGACGAGGTCGTCAAGTGCACTTCCAGCAGTCCGTTGTCCAGCAACCGAATAGAGCTACCGAGCCCGTCGAACAACCCCGTTGTACCTCGCTGCGCGAACTCTCTGCCGCGAAAGATGATGTCCGACTCCAGGACTCGGTTGATCGCCGACCAGTATGGAGCGATTGCTGCGCGGTGGTAGTCGTAGAGGGCGTCGGCAACGACCTGCGCTGCGCCCTGCGGGTCATCGAAGACTCCGGCCAGCGCCGCCGGCGGCGGACGACCCTCGAACACAGTCATGAGGTCGTGTGCGACGACAGTCGGATCGGACGTCGCGATCAGCTCGCACTCCTCCTCGAGACCGAGTCGTTTGTCGGTGGGCAGCGGTGTGATGAAGTCAGGAATCCGTGCTCCGGAGGGGGATACGAGTGCGCGCACCAGTTCGGCGTCGTAGTGCGCTTCGGCATTCCGCGCTTGCTCATGCCAGTCCGTCAGATGAAACCTGCCCTGCGGCCCCAGCACCAGCGCCCACAAACTCAATGCCGTTTCGGTCATCGCCGAGTACGCCAGCCGCACGCGAGCCAGATCGTCGACGCCGAGCCGATAGGTGATCATCGTGCTGCGACGCTAGACCGACGTAGCGCGATGCCGCAAGCGTGGACGGTGGTCGGGCCTCGACCGAAGTACGCCATCGACCAGGCGGGACAGGAGCCGCGGGCGACGAGCGATCGGGTCGATCTGCTCCGCACGCGCCGCGTCGTGCAAGTCCGCGATCCGTGTGTAGACGAGCGCGGCGGGTGGGTCCGCGGTCAGGTGGTGGAACGTGTTCATGCCGTTCACTGAACGCCCAGGGGCGACGGGCAGGGAATCGATTTAGAGGGCACCTACATCGTCGGGAAGTCTCGGGCGGAAGCGACGGTGGTTTCCAGTCGAAGGCCAGGACCTGCAACGTCCTATCTGACCGAGACGATGTTGCCCGCGAAGTCCGCCTCGACGCGTCCGCCCTGGGCGTCTTCGTTGCTGGTGCTGATCGAGATGCGTTGGTTGCCGCGGGTTTCGGTGATCATGATGTACTCGACGACGGAGTTCGGTACTCCCACGGCTTCGGGTGCTCCCGCAACGAGACCCGCCAGAACCGCAGAATCGATTGTGGCCCAATCGAAGGTGGCGTCGTCGGTATCGGGAGCCTCGGTATCGAGACCCACCTCGAAACCTCCGGCGACGAACACTCGCTCGCGCCGGCCCTCCGCCGTCGGGCGATAGACATCGGCACGGTTGTTGTTCAGCTGGATGAACACCTCGAGAACCTGCGAGCTACCGAAACGCTCTACGTATCGTTCTCTGAAATCGTCCAGTCCCGCTGTGGTGTCGAACACGAAGGGACGGGCAACGATCGGGGTGACGTCCACCGGCAGGTCCATCGTCACGGTAGGGACGACTCTGCTCGTTGTCGTGGACGCGATGACGGCCGAAGCCGGTACCGGTTCTTCGCCGTTCCTGGTCGTCAGGAACACCACCAGTGCGACAGCGACGACGACGACCGAGCCGAGTGCGAGGAGTAGCCGGTTTTTCGGTTCGACGGTTCGCGGAGCCGGTTCGGGAAGGTCGATCTCGATTTGCAGGTCGGAGACCAGGCGTCGAAGGTCGCGCAGGGTGACGGCTACCCGCGCCCGTTCGCTGCGCAGGCGGTGCTCGTCGAACGTGAGTTGGCCGTCGGCGTATGCAGTATCCAGCACGGTGGCGGTCAGCGCGCGGTCTATTTCGCGAGCGCGAAAGTCGGGTCGTCGGTCCATGTTGCGGGCTTCCTCTCGGGAGTGATCAGCCGAACGAAAACGGAGTCACACGCAGGAAGTTGCCCGCGGGATCGAATGCGAGGTTGCCGCTTTCCTTGTCGGTGTTCTCGGCCGAGACGTAGATCTCGGGCCCGTTGTCGCTGCCGTAGAAGCTGACGCTGTAGCTGTCGATGCGTGACATGTTCAGGCTCTCGGAGGCACCGGCGATGATCCCCGCGGTTGTGGTCAGATCGATCGTCGCCAGGTCGATCTGAGGTTCGTCGAAGTCGCGCGTGCTCGAGAAATTGTCGTCGTAGTCGTCGATGACGCCGTCGCGATAGGTGTAACTGACTTGCTTCTGTGGCAGCCCGGGTGCGGGTGCCGCGATGACGGCGTAGTCGTCGTACAGGCCGAGGCGGTCGACCACCGACGTGCCGATCTTCTGTTGCAGGGCATCGACGATGGCTGCGACGACTGCAGGATTCTTGTACCCCGCCGTCCCGAGACTCGAGGCCGGGTCCTCTGTGCTCGAGCAGGCGCGAATACCGAAGGTGAGCGCCACCAGCGCGGCAACTGCAGGCACCGCGACGGTCATGAAGCCCAGTCGGGAGCCCTTGGCCGTCGCGATCGGATGCTTGAGCTCGATGGGATCGGCCATCGGCTGCAAGTCGGTGTCGTTCTGCAGGTCCTCTATGAGGGTGTGCAGATCGGCGATCGTCTCGGCTTCTTTGGCCAAGTCGATTCTTGCCGCGTGCTCGAAATCGGACAGCTGGCCGTCGGCGAGCGCCTCGTCCAATGTGGCGCAGGTATTGGAGCGATCCACATCACGCGCCCTTGTGGTGGGCGGCAGTCGCGTCGGCACAGGTGGAGCATAGTTTCTCGGGCCTCGAACGCGGGCCGCTCGTCGTCGAGGCGGGGGTTCGCAGGTCCCCATCGGAGGGGGCGCACGTACTCTGGTCCTCGTGCGACTTCAGCGACAGGTGGTGGACTACGCCCTTCAGCGTCGGTCGCTGCTGGCCGAGGTCTACTCCGGTAGGACGGGTGTCGCGGCGGTCTGCGACGCGGATCCGTACCTGCTCCGCGCTGCCAAGTTCCACGGACGCGGTAGCGATGTGGTGTGCCCCATCTGCCGCAAAGAGCAGCTCACCTTGGTGTCCTGGGTTTTCGGTGAGAAGCTCGGTGCGCTGTCCGGGTCGGCGCGAACGGCCGACGAACTCGTTCGGCTCGCTGCGACCCAGGAGGAATTCTCGGTCCACGTGGTCGAGGTGTGCCGCTCCTGCAGCTGGAACCACCTCGTCCAGTCCTATGTCCTCGGGGCCGTCCCCGCACCCAAGCAACCCCGTCGTCCGCGATCGGGTTCCCGCCAACCGAACCGTCGTACCGCGAGTGAGTGACACAATCGCTCGGCTGATGCCTTTTCGCGAGAAGTCGACGCGGCCGCCGAAATTACTGGAGATCTGTACGTGAGTTCCCCCTACGACAACAACCCCGGTAACAACGAACCTGGCCGCAGCGACTCCGGACGGCGTCCCGACGTGCCGGGGCCCCCGCGCGGCAGCAGGCATTCCGATCCGCCCGGACGTCGCCCGGTACCGCCGCCCGGGCAGCGGCCGATGCCTGCGCCCGGCCAGCGTCCGATGCCGCCGCAGGGTCGGCCACCTATTCCTCCCCCCGGTCAGCGACCCGGACCTCCCCCGGGACAGCGTCCCGGACCTCCGCCCGGTCAGCGTCCGATGCCGCCTCAGGGCCGGCCTCCGATGCCTCCGCCCGGGCAGCGTCCTGGTCCTCCGCCGGGTCAGCGGCCGATGCCGCCTCAGGGCCGGCCTCCTATGCCTCCGCCTGGGCAGCGTCCGGGACCAGCGTCAGGCCAGCGTCCCTTACCGCCCCAGGGTCGGCCCCCCGGTGAGCGCCGCTATGGGGAGCCACCGGTCACGCCCGCTGCGCGCTCCGCAGCAGGGCCGGCAGCCGCTGCGGCCGGAGTGACCCGATCGGGATCCGTCCCGCCGCCACACGAACCGAACGATCCATCAGTCAGCTCCTCGGGCAGCGAACCGCCCGAGCCGCCCGAAAGAGGTCCCGCCGCGAAAACGAAGAAGAAGTCCAAGTGGCGGGTTGTTCGGCGCACGATGTACGCGTTGATCGCCTTGGGTCTGATCGTGCCGATTTTGGCGTTCATGGTGGCGTACACGCTGGTCGACGTACCGCGTCCCGGTGACCTCAGAACCAACCAGGTCGCCACTGTCTTTGCGTCCGACGGCACGAGCGTGATCGGCAAGGTGGTGCCCCCCGAGGGCAACCGGACCGATGTGACGATCGACCAGATCCCGGAGCACGTACGCAATGCCGTGCTCTCGGCCGAGGACCGCGATTTCTACTCCAACCCCGGATTCTCGGTGACCGGATTCGGCCGAGCTCTGCGGGACAACGTGCTCGGACGCGACAGCGCAGGCGGCGGTTCCACGATCACCCAGCAGTACGTGAAGAACGCCTTGGTCGGTAACGATCGGACGCTGACGCGCAAGATGCGCGAGCTGGTCATCTCCTCCAAGATGGCGCGGCAGTGGTCCAAGGACGACATTCTCGCGGCCTATCTGAACACCATTTACTTCGGTCGTGGCGCGTACGGCATCGCAGCCGCGTCGACGGCGTATTTCGGTAAGTCCGTCGATCAGCTCTCGGTCGAAGAAGGTGCCGTGCTGGCCGCGACGATTCAGCAGCCCTCGGGTCTGGATCCCGAGTTCAACCCCACGGGTGCTCAGGCGCGCTGGAACTACGTGCTCGACGGCATGGTGTCGCAGGGCCAGCTCGACGCGACCCAGCGAGCCGCGATGCAGTATCCGCCGTGGATCCCCAGCTCCCAGGTGGACTCCGGCGATGCGGACGACGCGGGTCCCAACGGACTGATCAAGGCCCAGGTGCTGCGCGAGTTGTCCGCTGCCGGGGTCAGTGAGCAGGACCTCAACACCGAGGGTCTGCAGATCACCACGACGATCGATCCGAAGGCGCAGGCAGCTGCGGTCGAGGCCGTGGACAACAACCTCGAAGGCGAGCCGTCGGAATTGCGGACGGCGTCGGTGTCGATCGATCCGCGCAGCGGCGCGGTCCGTTCGTACTACGGCGGCGCGGACGGGCGCGGATTCGACTTCGCGCAATCGGGCCTGCAGACCGGCTCCTCGTTCAAGGTGTTCGGCCTCGCCGCTGCCCTGGACCAGGGCATTCCGCTGTCGAAGATGTACGACAGCTCCTCGCTCGACGTCAACGGCATCCAGATCAGCAACGTCGAGGGCGAATCCTGCGGAACCTGCACCATCGCCGAGGCCCTCAAGCGGTCGCTCAACACGAGCTTCTACCGCATGATGCTCGGCATGGACAACGGCCCGCAGGCCATCGCGGACATGGCTCACAAACTCGGTATCCCGCAGGAGATCGAGGGCGTCGGCCCCACGTTGACCGAGCCCGACAACGCGGGCCCGAACTACGGAATCGTGCTCGGCCAGTACCAATCTCGGGTCCTCGATATGGCCTCGGCCTATGCGACACTCGCGGCGTCCGGGGTGTACCACACCCCGCACTTCGTACAGAAGGTCGTCACGGCCGACGGCACGGTGTTGCTCGACCGCGCACCCGAGGCGGGCCAGCAGGTGGTCTCGGCGGCGGTCGCGGACAACGTGACCTCGGCGATGCGTCCGATCGCCGGATACTCCAACGGCCACAACCTCGCAGGCGGTCGTCAGTCGGCCGCCAAGACCGGTACCGCGCAGCTCGGCGACACCGGTCAGAACAAGGACGCGTGGATGGTCGGCTACACCCCGTCGCTGTCGACGGCGGTGTGGGTCGGTACCGAACAGGGCCTGCCGCTCGAGAACAGTTACGGCGGTCCGATCTACGGATCGGGCATACCGTCGGACATCTGGAAGGCGACGATGGACGGGACGCTGGAGGGCACCTCGAACGAGACGTTCCCGACGCCCGAGGCCATCGCCGGTCAGGCAGGCGTCCCGCAGTACTCGGCGCCCGCTCCGACCACCACGGCGGCACCGTCCGCTCCGCCGCAGGTGACATTGCCGATTCCTACGGAAATCTCCCCGCCGGTCGTCATCACTCCACGGCAGGTCGAAATTCTGCCCGGCGTGACGATCCCGCTGCCCGGATTGGCACCGGCTGAGCCGGCACCAGCACCGGCAGCGCCCGAACCGGCTACACCCGGGCAGTAGCGACCCCACCGGTGACGACCGAACCCGACCGCAAGGGTCGAGCATTGGCGAGCCCCGGTCGCCTCGACTCGGCGAGCGCAGCGGGCCGAGATCTACCCAGTCGGACCGATCCGATGACCGGGGAACTGTCCTCGGTCATCGGCGGTCCGGTCGGACGACACGCGGTGATCGGACGGCAACGGTGGTTCACCGCATTGCGGGTGATCCTGCTGCTGGCGGTGGTCTTTCTGTGCTTCGGTTGGTTCGCGAAAGCCGCGTGCATTCAGCAGGCTCCGGTGGGCCCGGGCGGTGAGCTCGGACTGGATTGGAGTGGCAGCCGGCAGTACGTGGCGATGTGCTACTCGGACACCGTGCCGCTCTACGGTGCCGAGCGACTCGACCAGGGTGCGTTCCCGTACAAGAAGTCCTGGGAAGAAACCAAGGCCGACGGCTCGACCCAGGTTCGGTACATGGAGTACCCGGTGCTCGCGGGGCTGTACCAGTACGGCTCGATGGTCGTCGGGAAGGTGTGGAACTCGCTGAGTTTCCTTCCCCAGGCCCTGCCCGTCGTCGTGTATTTCAACGTGGTTGCCCTGGGGCTGGCCGTCGCCTGGCTGGTGACCGTATGGGCCACGGCAATAGCCGCCGGACGGCGAATCTGGGACGCGGCCCTGGTGGCTGCGTCGCCGCTGGTGATCGTGCACGGCTTCACCAATTTCGACGCTCTGGCAGCGGCTTTCGCGCTCACCGGTCTGTTGGCATGGGCCAAGAAGCGGCCGGTTCTCGCCGGTGTGCTGATCGGACTCGGCGGTGCCACCAAGCTCTATCCCTTATTGTTCCTCGGTCCGCTGTTGGTGCTGTGCTGGCGCACCGGACGGATGCGCGAGTGGGGCCTGACCGCCGGCGCCGCGATCGGAGCCTGGCTCGCCGTCAATCTTCCTCTCGCACTGCTGTATCCGTCGGGATGGTACGAGTTCTTCCGGCTCAACTCCGAGCGCGGGGCCGATCCGGATTCGCTGTACAACGTGGTCACCTCGTTCACCGGCTGGCCCGGTTTCGACGGTCCGCTGTACGCAGGCGCCAAGCCCTTGATCCTCAATGCCGTGACGCTGGTGTTGTTCGCCATCGTGTGTGCGGTGATCGCCTACATCGGTACTACGGCCCCGGTGCGGCCGCGGCTCGCGCAGTTGGTGTTCCTGGTGGTGGCCGGCTTCCTGCTCACCAACAAGGTGTGGAGCCCGCAGTATTCGCTGTGGCTGGTTCCACTGGCTGTACTGGCACTACCGCATCGCCGAATACTGTTGGCGTGGATGACAATCGACGCGTTCGTCTGGTTTCCGCGGATGTACTACTACCTGGGCGTGGAGAACAAGGGCGTGCCCGAACAGTGGTTCACCGCAGCTGTCGTGGTGCGCGATGTCGCCGTGATCGGGTTGTGCGCGTTGATCATTCGACAGATCTACCGGCCGTCCGAAGACCTCATTCGAAACGGCAGCACCGTCGACCCGCTCGGTGGCGTTCTCGACGGCGCTGCAGATCGGACGACTACTGCCCGCAAGGTCACATATAGCGGCCGAGCTGTTTGACGGCTTCACCGGCGTGCTTGGCCTGAATGCCGTCACCGATGGCCTGTAGTTTCCATTCACTGCCCTGGCGATACACCTTGGCCATCACCAAGCCGGTGAACGGCATGCCCCCTTGCAGGGTGAACCGCGCCAGCTCGGTGTTGGTCGTGTTGTCCACCAGGCGGCAGAATGCGTTGGCTACCTGCTCGAACGTTTGACCGCGGTACGACGTGACGGTGAAGACGATGCCGGTAACGTGCTGGGGCACCTTCGTCAGGTCGACCACGATCACCTCGTCGTCGCCCTCGCCCTCACCGGTGAGGTTGTCGCCCTGGTGCACGATCGAGCCGTCCTTGGCTTTGAGCTGACCGTAGTAGACGACATCGTTGACGTTGCGGTCGGCGAGCATGATCGCGGACGCGTCCAGGTCGATGTTCGCGGCGCGGCCGCCGCCGCCGAAGAGGCCGCCCTTCTTGGGAGTGGTCACCGGGTCCCAGCCCAGGCCCATGCGAATGACCGTCAGGGCGACGCCGCCGTCCTTGCGGAGAGTGACCTTCTGGCCCTTGGTGAGGCTGACGGGCTTGGCCTTGGTGAGGCTGACTTCCGGAGCCTCGGCGCGGACCGGTGCGGCGGGAGGTGCCGGCGGCGCAGCAGCAGGAGGCGGTGGAGTGGCGGGAGCGGGAGGAGGCGTCGGCGCGGGAGGAGGCGTCGGTGCCGGAGCAGGGGCGTCGTCGACGGACACACCGTGGTCGGTCACCAATGCGGCGAATCCGCCCGCGTAACCCTGCCCGACGGCTCGCACCTTCCAGCTGCCCTGGCGACGGTAGATCTCGAGTGCGATCACGATCGACTCCGAGCTCAACCCATCGATTGTGTACTCGTACAACACGTTTCCGGCCGTGTCGCTGACCCGCGCGACGGGAGCGGTGGATCGACCGAAGTTGCTCGACGCGTCGTCGAGGGTGATGACCGCGCGGATCTGTTCGATGTCGGTGGGAACGGCGGCGAGCGAGACTGCGAGCCGGGCCGGACCGCCCTGGCCGGGCTCGAGGCGTACGCCGGGGCCGGTGGGCTGGTTGAAGAACACGAAGTCTGCGTCCGTCCGAACCTTCCCGGCGTCGGTGACCAGTAGTGCAGACAGGTCCGCGGGCACGGCCAACGCGATGGAGACGACGACGTCACCGACGGTGAGGGGGCCGTTCTGACCCTTGGACAACGGTTGACCGGCCGGAGCAGACAATGTGATGGACTCTCTCTCGAAGTGCTGGTTACCGTCATCCAATGTACTTGTTCGATTTGTCCGACTGCTGTGGCCGAGCGGGCGTCAGATCTGGCGCAGGGTGAACAGGTCGCCCGGTGTGCAGCCGAGCACCCGGCACACCGCGGTGAGGGTCGAGAATCGGATGGCCTTGGCTCGGTCGTTCTTGAGCACCGAGAGATTGACGACGCTGACTCCGGCCAGACGCGAGAGCTCGGCGAGCGTCATGCCGCGGGCGTCGAGGATCTCGCCCAGATGGCAGACGACCAGATGGTCGACGAACTCCTCCGCCATCAGACCAGGCCTTCGGCATCGCGAGCGAGCTTAGTGCCCTGGGTGATCGTGGCATAGACGAACTGCAGGAACACGGCGACAACGACGGCTGTGTACAGGCCGACGGCCGAAATCGACGAGTTCACGATGTCGGAGAGCTCCAGTGCTCCGACTACCGAATTGGTGCTCAGCAGGTTCATGAATCCGGTGATTGCGGGATACACGGCGATGCAGACACCGATCACAGCCACATCGGTGCGGGTGGCGTTGGTGAACGGGTCACCGACTATCACGCGATCGCAGAAGCGGTAGACGAACAGCAGGCCCACCAGAATGATCACCATTCCGATGACGATCGACCCGTACCGCATGACGTCGATGAATCCCAGCAGTCGGACGATGTCGGATCTCGGCACGCTGAGCTCGATCGCGTTGCCCGGCTGTAACTGGCCACCGAACAGTTCGGCGGGCGCAATGCCGGGCCGCAGTTCCAACCTCGCGAGGACGTAGTCCGCGGAGTGGTATTTCCATACCTTCCATCCGGACCATCCCACGGCCACCGCCGCGTAGAACACCATCGTCCATTTGTTGGTTCGTGCCGAGCCGAGTCCGTATGCCATCCCGCCGCCTCCATATCGATAGTCGATAACAACGAATATCGATAACCTATCGCTTATCGATAGGGTGTCAAGGGGTGGCCGGCATTACCGTCGCAGCGCGACCGCCATGTGGTGACCGATCTCCGAGGCCAAGCCGGCGGTATCGGCCGGCAGGATGTCGATGGTGTCCTCGGAGTAGACGATGTATCGGCCGTCCCGCTCGAAGTCCATCCAGAAGAACGCGACTGCGTCGGTGTCGCGTCGGTTGTCGTACGTCTTACCGCGCGCGACGATGACTTCACCGACCGCGGACCGAGGGCGGTGGAAGAAGGTCCGGAACTGCTCGTCCGCGGTGGCCCCTCGGGTCGCGGTGGACAGATGCCTCTCAGTAGTTGTTGCTGTGGCAGTGGATCGTTGGAGTCGCATGGTCGGTAGTCGGCCCACCGCATTGGCTGGAAAGGATGCGAGAACACGGGCAGGTGCCTGGGCAGGGCTGGTCAACGAGATCGTGACGGCACCGCCCGAAGTGGCGTCGGGTCCCGGCTGCTGGGTGAGCACTGCGGCAACATCGTGGCGCACCGCCGCGTGGGCACGGATGGTTCCGTAGCGAGGATCGCGTGTGTCGCCGCGACATTCGATGCGAACAACCGGGTCGACGAGGGTGCGAAGAGCCGCCCCGAGGTTGTCGTCCAGCACGGCATCGATTCTCGCCGAGGCCTCCCGCCGCAGAAGTTGGTACCGGTCCTCGGTGTCGACGTCGACGGTGACAGCCAGGGGGTACGGCAGTCGGTCTCGTCCGAATCGACTGCAGAGCATCATGAAATCGATGCCGTCCATGGTCCAGCTCGTCATGCTCAGCCGCCGAGTACCGGTGGTGCGACCAGAGGCAGCTCACCGATCAGTTCACTACCGTTGCCGACGTCGACCAGGTAACCGGGAGTCGCATGATCGGTGTCGTTGTCGCCGGCTCCCCTCGCGCCTCCTGCCCCCATGCCGCCCATTCCCGGTGTGCCGTGCGCCCCTGCACGTCCGGCCGCTGCTGCGCTGCCCGATCCGCTACCGCCCGGTCCGCCGCCGGTGGTCCCGGTGCCGCCGATCGGCGAGCCGAGAACGGAGCCGCCATAACCGGAGCCGCCGTATCCCGAGCTAGAACCGCCACCCGATCCACCGGCATAACCCGAGCCGCCGCTGTAACCAGAGCCGCTGTAACCAGAGCCGCCGTAGCCGCTGCCGGAACCAGCGCTGGCCCCCGAACCAGCGCCACCCCCAGAGCCGGTGCCGCCGGCAGAACCTGCGCCGCCGGCAGACCCGGGTCCGGAAGCAGATGCGGCACGCGTCTCGCCGGCACTGTCGGCCGGCGGCAGCGATCCCGCTTGCCCGGATCCGGGCTGGCCCGATCCCATCCCTGGTTGCCCGGCATCGGCAGGGTCCGCGCCACCAGGTTGTGTCCGAGCTGCAGCCGGGTCGGCTGTACCCGCGGATCCCGCACCGACACCCGAGGTGGATCCGGCGCCGCTCCCGCCGAGTCCCCAGCCTGCGGTCGAACCGCCACCGCCACCGCCACCGTCGGCGACGGGGTCGTGTGCCGCAGGTAGCACCGGAACCTGGGCGTCGGATTGCAGGACCCCCGGCACGTAGACCGACCGCATGACCTGGCGTGCCTGCTCTTCTTGCTCGTCGTGCAGGCGCGCTATTTCCTTGATGGAATCGGCGAACGGCAGTCCGCTCGGAAACGACGACTCGAGCATGCTCGCGCCGACGCCGATGTCGACGATCGGAGGTACGGCAGCCCTGGTCTGGGTGAATCCTGCGTGCGCCTCCAGCAGTTTGTTGCTGATCATCGTCATGGCGGTGGACAGCGCCGTGGCCGAGGACGTGTAGTCGCCGATCCCGCCCCGCACGGCCGCGGAGGTGGGCCCCGACCAGCCGGAACTCATCGCGCCTTCGATCCCGTTCCGGAAGCTGTCGGATCCTTCGGTGGCCGCGGCGGCCAGGTCGTTCCAGTTCTGCGACGACGTCGATATCGACTCCGCGGCGAGCGTGTTGACCTTCTGCACGATCTCCGCGTGCTTCATCACGTCGAACGGCTCGGTGACCACGACCTCGTTCGGTTCGTACTCGCCCGCGTATCCGTACGAACCGTTCTTCTTCGAGAACGTGCTCTCGATGAGCGAATTGACGGCCTCAGGACCGAAGCCGGCAGCAGGCCCGTGATCGATGATGGCCTGCACCTGCTGTTGGAGTTCTGCATACGGATCCGCCATACCCACCCCTTGCCCTACGTCTGTCCCCCCCGACGACCAGTTAGACGCGGCGCACGGCAGTTCGGTTCCGTAGCCACTCGAGAATTTCCTCGCTGGCCCGGACGCCGGAAGAATCGGTGACCGTCAGCCCGGGGCGGGTGAAACCGAGCAGCTCCAGTTCGCCGTGCCGCGGACGGATCGCGGCGTCGGCAGCGATGAGCATCTCGGCATCGAGTGCGCCATCACCGGCGGCGAAGACTCGAGCATCGGCGTCGAGGGTGCCGTCCTGAATCAGCCTGGAACGAACCTCGGCCACCGCGGAGCTCTTGCACACCGCGTTGGGCATCGTGTAGATCTTGCGCCCCTGCTGCGAGACGTTCCAGTCCCGCGCGGCGCACCACTGCGACCACTCTGCGACGAAGTCCTCCGGTACAGCCGTCGTGTCTACGACGAGATAGCAGAACAGGCCATCTGCCTCGCGGTACTTCAGTACCCAATCCTCGGACACCCGCGATCTCAACTCGGCACCGATTCCGACCAGATCCAACTCGAACCCGTTGCGCCAGTGCATGTCCGGCTCGCCGTCGGCGAGAATGTTGCCGCCGTTGCTGGTGATGGCGTACCTCCACGGGGCTCCCGGGAGTGCGATCCGGCGGAACTGCTCGATGGTGCGAGTCGTGGTCGGCACGACCACAACACTCTCGCTCAACTCGCGCAGCAGTGAGATGGACCGAGCGCTCATGTACGACAACGGTTTTCCCTCGTACACCTCCACGCATTCGAAAGCGTCGTCCAGTGGAACCCCGAGTGCCCCCTCGGAGAAGATCATCGTGCGGTCGAGGTCCACGGCAACCAGAGCACTCACGACGCGTCCTCGGTGGAGACGTTCTTGATCAGTCCCATGCACGAATAGGCGAGGTCGGGGACGACGTCCACCGGGACTCCCCGCGCCGCAGCGAGCATCCGGATGTGTTCGTGCTCCGGCGCATCGGCGTCGCGCACCAGCACTCGCCATGGAACGCGGCGCAGCAGCACCCTGGTGGTTTCGCCGACGCCGGGTTTGACGAAATTGACGTGTGAGATCCCGTACTCCGCACGTACTTTTTCCACCGACGCCCAGCCGGACCAGTTGGGTGTTCGGTCGGAGCCGAGCACTGTTGCCACCGAGGCATCGACCTCGTCCCGGACGTCGTCGAAACGCGCAGCGACGGTGTCGAGCAAGTGGCGTGAGACGTCGTCGGGCGCTAGATCGGCGTAGTACTTCGCCCCATGGAAGTCGCCGGGCCGAATCAGTTCGTCGTTGAGCACGGTCCGTGAAACCAGCCCCGAGACAGTCGAGTTCAAGCAGGCCGAGGCGATGAGGAAGTCGTCGCGGGTGCCGTAGGTGCGTGCACAGTTGCCCGGATCGGCGAGCACGGCAAGGTCGTCGTCGAACTCGGCTCCGGGAAAGTCGCGGAGTGCGGCGGTGAGCTCGCGGGCGATCGCACCCTTGCCCGTCCAGCCGTCGACGAACACCACCGAGCGCGAGTCGTGGTGGTCGGCGAGGTAGCGCAGCGCCACGGCGTCGATACCTCGATCGCGCACGATCGAGACGGCGTAGTGCGGAATCTCGATGCCGTGAGCAGCGAATGCCCAGCGACGCATCAGGATTCCGACGGGTGTGCCCGCGCGAGCGAGTGATGCGAGGGCGATGTCGTGTCCGCGCTCGGCCAGGACGACCTCGGTGACGGTACCGACCGCGATGGCCAGTCGTGATGCGCTCTCCTGCAACACCTTCTCGAACAGTTCACGGTAGGCGAGATCCGGCTGGTATTCGACCGGGAGCGACTCTGCGTAATGTGCCGTGCCGGCCTGAATCGCCTTCTCGCGCTCGTTGACTTCGGCTTCCAACGAGACCGACGAGAGGTCCTTGAGCAGCCAGGTGACTTCTTCTGCTGCGTACGAACCGAATTCGGGTCCTCGAAGCGGTCGGGCCCGCCGAGCGACCTCGAGCGCCATCGGGTCTGCACCCGTGAGGACGACGAGTACGACGTCGGCGCCCGACGCGGCCAGAGTCTCGGCCGCGGCCGCCAGGGCATCCGTGTCTGCGGGGGCGTCGGCAACCAGTATCAACGTCGCGTCGTGCGGTGCAGATGCGTTGTAGAGGTAACGCAGAGCCGATTCGTCCTCGGGGGCGGTGAACTCGAAGCCGCGCCGCAGTGGGTAGCCGGGTACGTCCACCACGTATGCAGGCGATCGGGTGGTGGTCTGGAACAGCGCGGTGTGTCCCCGTTTCTGAAGGGTGGCCGCCAGCCGTAGAGGCAGGTACATCAGCTCCTCGTGGCCGATCACCACCACCGCCGTCGAGTCGGCCAACGCAGCATCGACGGTGGCCGCAAGTGCGTCGATCGCGATGTCGAAACCAGTCGCGTCGGATCGCAGAAACCCGTGCCGTCCGCCGTCGGGAAGTGTCGCCGGCCACTGCGCGTCCACCCGGTGCACCGAACCGGGCTGTGCAGCAACGGGATTGAATACTGGATCGGGGAGGGCAAGCACCGTCTCCACCAATCCAGGGGCGAGCTCCACCGATCCCTGAGCGAGGCTCACGTTGTCGATCCGGATGCCGAGCTCGGTAGCCACCGCCGAGGCTGCAGCGAGATGCTCGGCGGTACGCATGTCGACCAGGGATGCGATGACGTAGTGCCTGCGTCCGGCCGAGGAATGAATCTGCCGCAACGCATCCAGCGCCGTCGCTCCGGTCGAGATCTCGTCGTCCACCAGAATCAACGGCAGCTCGCCGTCGAGAAGATCGGGCGACGTCGGCATCAGCAGGTGGTCGGTGGCGTGCGAATGCCCCTCCTCGAACTCACCGTGCACGGTCATCCCGGGAACGGTGCGCCGAGTCGAATGCAGGTAGCAGTGTGCGCCCAGGGCAGTTGCGACGGTGTGCCCCAATCCCGTTGCAGTTTCGGCGAACCCGAGCACATCGACATCGGACCCGTCCACGGCAGCGGCGACGAGAGCCGCCAGTTCCTCGCCGGCCGAGACGACGACGTCGGGATCGACGGGGATGTGCTTGCCGAGCACGGTCGAGACCAGCAAGTGGGCACGTCGTGGGTTGCGCCGCAGACCGGGTCGAACCAACTGTGTGGCAGCCCAGGACGACGACGAGCCGGTATCGGTCAGGGCGATGCCGTCGGCCGGATTCTGGTTCATCGTTGTGCCAGCGCGGTCAGTAGGTCCACGAACGTGATTCCTTCGTTGGTGACACCGAACGCCTTGGCGCGCAGTACAGTTTGCTTCGCCCAATTGCGGTGTGGGCCCAGTTCGTTCATCTTGTTCCGGTAGCCGGACGCCTGCACGCCACCCTGGTCGGACGAGAGGATGTCGAGTGCATCGTGGTACTCCTCGTGCGTCACCGCGGACAACGCATGAACGGCGGGGACGTGCGACGGATGAATGACGGTCTTGCCCTGGATGCCGTTGGCCCGGTCGAGAGCAACCTCGCGCAGGAGCGCGTCGAGGTCGCTGCTGACCAGTTGCTGGCGGAAGCGGACGGCGTCCTGGTCGACGAAGGGCGTCTGACGTAGCAACGGACGGAACATGCGTTCGTGGTCTGCGAAGTACTCCCACACCGGGCCGGTGATGACGTAGCCGGACCCGTCGTAGCGGCCCAGGTGGTTGACGATCGCACTGATGACGTCGGCGACGACGCGGACGTCGTAGATCGTCAGGTCGCGGTCGCGTCGGATGCCGAAGGTGCCGCACATGTCGGTGGCTCCGATGCGCACGGCCAGCACCGTCTCGCGGTAGGTCCCGAGTAGCTCACGGATGGCAACGAGTTCTGCGTCTCTGGTCTCGCGGTGTACCACCTCCGGCGATTCGAGGACGGGCATCGCGAACAGGCGGGTGCCGTGCAACCGCGAGGCCGCGACGATCTCGTCGAGGAACTCGGCTCCGCGTGCGGCAGTGAACTTCGGCACGACGAATCCGGCGAGCCCGCCCGCGCCCTGGGTGAGGCCGGCGCAGATGGTTCGGATGTGCTCGGGAGTGCGCGCCCGGACGAACACGAGCGAACTCGACCCCGAGAGTTCGTTCAGAGTTCGGATGGCGTTGGCCAAAGCTTCTTCCAGATCATGATCTGCGACAGCGTCTTCGAGATCGATGACGATGGACCGCACGCCCTCGTCGGTGCGCTTGTTCACCGTCGCGGTCAGGTCGGGGCGTGTTGCCGGGATGTACAACGTGGCTCCGAGAGCTGTTGCCACGACGTCGTTTCCGTCGCTCGTCTCGATGTCTTCCGGCTGCCGGAAGAACACTCGTGCACGGGTGTCTGCGTCGAGATGGCGAAAGTGTTGCACCACTGTCCTTCGTGTGAATGTGATCAGTGCGAGCTGCGCATGCGTTCGATCACGCCTGCGATGAAGTCCGAAATGGTATCCAGATCCTGCAGATATGACCAGTAGTCGGGATGGGTACCCGTCAGCGCTGTGCTCGCCCTGTCGATCCGGGCGAGCTGAGCATCCAACACCGAGCCCCATTCGGCAACCAGGCCACGATTGATCGCGAGTTGTTGAGCGTCACGAAGTTTGAACCGCACTTTGTTCTCGGTCTCTTTCGGGTCGGCCTTCACCGCGCGCAGCAGACGAACTCGGTCGGTCACCGCGTCGACCAGATGTTCGGCATCGCTCAGGTGTTGGCGCGCCTGGGTCACCAGATCCAGCGACTGCTCGGGATTGCCTGCGTCGAGCGCCGAACGCGCCGCGCGCAGATCCTCGTCAGCCTGCTCGATGTGTCGCGCACTCGACCGTTCGTTGCGCGAAAGATCAGCCGAGCTCTTGGCATTGAACTCGCGAAGCAGGCTCGAGAAGGCCGGGGCGATGCCCTCCGATCGCGTTCGGACGGCTTCGATTCGAGTGCGTACCGAGGACAGTGCGGTCCTGGCCTCCTGAAGTCGTCCGGGGGCCGACTCCACTGCCGCGCGTAGAGCTGCGGCTCGTTCGCGCACCTGGGCGGCGTGCTCGCGTGCGCGCAGAGGATCGCGCTGATTGCTCTGCAATTGCGTTGTTGCCGAATCGAGTTCGCGCCAAGCCAGACGCAGTGACGGGTACCCGGCGTACTGCTCGTCGACGGTGGCGCGGGCGGCATCGGCCTCGGTCAGTGCGTCGTGCACCAGGCGCGGCGTGGCCGCAAACTGAGCGGAGGCCTGCTCGAGGGTACCGCGATGGGCGTCGTAGAACCGGTCGACCGCCGCGCTGGCATCGTGCAGTAGTCGGGTCGCGTTGTCGAAGGCCGATCTGGCAGCAGCCGTGGTGATTCCGTCGAATTGATCGGTTGCGGTGAGGTAGGCGGCCCCGGCGTCGAAGCACTGCTTCTCGGTGTCGGCCCATCGGGCTGCGAGTCTGTCCTCGGGGCGCAAGGCGGTGGAGGCCTCGACGCCTGCCGACGCAATGGACTGACGCTTGTCCATATCGAGGAAGGCGGCGACGGCGTTGTCCTGGGATCGGCGCGCGGAGGCGTCGGATTCTGCTCCTCTGCGGAACACCCCAGGCCAGCGACTTGTCACCTGCTCGATAGTACTGACGGGAACCCTGGCGATGTCGCAGTCGTTGGCGGAGTACGTCCAAGAACCGGACATTCCCACTACGGTTGTACCCGTAACGGGAAACCATTTGCGAAAGGACCTCTCCATGGGCGTCAGCCTCAGCAAGGGTGGCAATGTCTCGCTCACCAAAGCAGCTCCGAACCTCACGGCAGTCGTGGTCGGACTCGGGTGGGACATCCGCACGACGACCGGTACCGACTTCGATCTCGATGCCAGCGCAATCGCGCTGAACTCGACGAAGAAGGCCCTCAGCGACGGACACTTCGTGTTCTTCAACAACTTGAAGTCTCCCGACGGCTCCATCGAACACACCGGAGACAACACCACGGGTGAGGGCGACGGAGACGACGAGCAGATCAAGGTCGATCTCGCCGCTGTGCCGCCGGAGATCGAGACCATCACCTTTCCCGTGTCGATCTACGATGCGGACGCACGCTCGCAGTCGTTCGGTCAGGTGCGCAACGCTTTCATCCGCGTCATCAACCAGGCCGACAACTCCGAGCTCGCTCGCTACGACCTCAGCGAGGATGCCTCCACCGAGACCGCCATGGTGTTCGGTGAGCTGTACCGCAACGGCGCGGAGTGGAAGTTCCGCGCAGTCGGTCAGGGCTACGCATCCGGCCTCGCAGGCATCGCCCGTGACTTCGGAGTAAACGTCTAGTCAAGACTCTCCCAAGATTGGGGATACCCCCGCTTCATCGTTCATGATGGGCGGGGGTTTTTCCGTATTTGTCTGCCCCGACCGGTCGCTCCTGCCGGCTCCGCTCCTAGCCAGAAGGGCCACGCCTGTGGTTGTGAAGATCTTCGGATGGTCGATCGCGGTCACCATCGTCTCCGTCATCGTGGCTTTCCTCTACGGCGGGATCGAGGCGATGATCCTCGTCCTCATTCTCGGCGTGCTCGAGGTGTCCCTGTCCTTCGACAACGCCGTCATCAACGCCACCGTGCTGCGACGGATGAGTGAGTTCTGGCAGAAGATCTTCCTCACCATCGGCATCGTCATCGCCGTGTTCGGTATGCGGCTGCTCTTCCCGTTGGTCATCGTCTGGGCTGCCTCCGGTCTCGGTCCGGTGGCCGCGATCGACCTCGCGCTGAACCCGCCGCCGAACGACGCGGCGTACTTCGACGACGGCCGACCCAGCTACGAAACGTTGCTCACCGACGCGCACCCGCAGATCGCAGCGTTCGGCGGGATGTTCCTGCTGATGCTCTTCCTCGGCTTCATTTTCGAGGATCGCGAGATCACCTGGCTGAGCTGGTTGGAGAAGCCGCTCGCCCGAATCGGTCGCCTCGATCAGCTCTCTGTTGTCGTCGCGGGCCTGCTATTGGTCCTGAGCGCTGAATTCCTCGCCGACGACGACAAGATCTCCACAGTCATGGTCTCCGGCGTGCTCGGCATGATCACATACATCGCGGTGAACGGTCTCGGCGAGCTGTTCCACGTCGAAGAAGAGGGCGAAGAGTCGTCGGGTGGACCCAGCGAACTGGCAAAGGCGACGGGTAAGGCCGGCTTCTTCCTGTTCCTTTACCTCGAAGTGCTCGACGCCTCGTTCTCGTTCGACGGCGTCATCGGTGCCTTCGCCATCACTGCGGACCCGATCATCATTGCGCTCGGCCTCGGCTTCATCGGCGCGATGTTCGTCCGCTCGATCACGGTGTTCCTCGTGCGCAAGGGCACGTTGTCCGACTACGTGTACCTGGAGCACGGCGCACACTGGGCGATCGGCGCGTTGTCGGTCATTCTGCTGGTGTCCATCGGCATACACATCAACGAGCTGATCACCGGCTTCGTGGGCATCCTGTTCATCGGAGCTGCTCTGCTGAGCAGTATCCGACGCAACAAGCGCCTCGAGAAGGAAGGCGTGGAGACCTCGGTCAGCGTCTGATCTGTGGGTCCGCTGTGGTCCGGATACGCCGGGTCACAGCTCCGAGATATCCACCAGACCGTCCTGCAGGGCCCGTGCCACCAGACCTGCCTTGGTCGGGGCCGGTCGTCCGACCGAGGTGTACTTGGCCCGGATGCGGGTGAGGTGGGTGTTGACGGTGCCGAGCGAGAGAAACAGAGCTTTCGCAACCTCGGTCTTCGAGTCGTGTCGAATCCAGCAGAGAAGCACCTCGATCTCACGGCCGGTGAGGTCGGGCCGCGGCGGGAACGGGCTCGAGGGCATCGGGACGGGGTGTATCTGCATCGCCGGCGGAACCAGGCTGATGGGACCCCGTGTACCTCGCGTCGTCGGGACTGCCGAGTCGTTCGTGGAGGGCAAGGGTTCGAGCAGTGCAGACATCAAAATCTCCCGGACGCCGAAGTGGTTGAGACCGACTAAACCAATGTGGACGATTCTCACAGGTAATGCTCAGGTTTTCTGCCCTGATTTTCAGGGGCATTGAAACATCAACCGTCGCGGCAGCGTCTCACGGCAGTACGACAGACTCGCGTCCATCGGCGTCGAGCTCGATTCGCACATCCTTTCGCGAGTCGCTGACCAGTATGGACGCAATCTTTCCGCGCCCGGGAGGCAAGATCCGAGCGGTCGCCACTCCTCCCTCCGCACCCCGAAGGGCAGTGGAAACGGCGATGCTCACCCGCTCCGAAATTGTGGGATGAACCACAGCCGGCATCAATCCCGTGGTCGTAATTCGGGCATCGGCAACCAACCGTCTTCGACCGCTCGCTTGTACAGGTCGGTTTTTGTCGGTGCCGGACGCCCGGCCTCGGCGTACTTGTTCCGAATGCGGACGAGGTAGTCGTTGACCGTCTGCTCGGACAGTCCGGCGAGACTGGCTACTCGGGCCGCCTTCTCCCCCGACGCATACAGCGCGAGTACCTCGCGCTGGCGGGGACTGAGACCGACATCGGGTAGCTGCGGATCACCGTCGATTGCGGCGGCCCAATCCGTCGTGACCACCTGACCGCCGCTCGCGGCGCGCCTGATCGCCGAGACGATCGCGGCCGCGGGCGCCGACTTTCGCACCACACCCAGTACGCCGGCGCGGGCAGCCGAGCGCACCAGAAATGCGTTCTCGGCACCGGTGTAGACCAGTACGCGGGCACCGGCGGCGTGCAGTTGCTCCACGTTCGAGCGAGGGGACGAACCGTCACCCAGCCGAAGGTCGAGAACCACCAGATCGAGTGTCTGCCGCTGTTCGAGCAGTTCGCCCACGGTGGCGGCGATGGACACCAATTCGAGGTCGGGTTCGTCCGCAAGCATCGCCTGAAGGCCGAGAGCCACCGATTCGTGGTCCTCGACCAGACCGACGCGTCGTACGTCGGCCCCCTGCTCGCTCGCGTCCCCCTGAGAATTCGACACCTGTGTCATGTCCCCGCCCCGCCCTAGGTACTACTGCCCCGGTGATGTCGTCAGCGATATCGTTGCTGGTCGGGGGGATATTACAGACGGCTGGTCGGTTTCGCCCGGGAATGGGACGCGCATCCGAGCCCGGATGAACAGCACGAAGAACACCACCAACAGCAGTGCTCGGCCCCATACCCCGACGAGGACGAAAAACTCCTCGTTCTCGGCGTCGGCACCCGAGGCGAGCGCAGCGAAATACTTGAAGACGCCGATTCCCATCGACAGATCGACGAGCAGATACGCGCCGACGAGTCCCCACGGAACCCGAAGCAGAACCAGGAACGGCAGCAGCCACAGCGTGTACTGCGGCGAGTGCACCTTGTGCAGCAGCATGAATCCGCACAGCATCGATCCACTGACCGCGACCCACGGATAGGTACCGTCCACCTTTGCGCGACGCCAGCCCAGCCACAGCGCGAGAGCGAAGGCGACGAACACCAGTAGCGGCGACGCGACGTCCACCACGTCCTGGAAAGACGCCTCGGCCTCGGCGTAGGCATCGGGAGTCATCTGGTCGCTGATGTAGAAGTGGCGCAATCCCCAGTACCAGATGGAGTTGGTCGTCAGGTCCGCCTGCCGGAGCGACTGGAACGTGAACGACGCGCGCCACCCCTCGTAGCCCAACACTGCGAACGGCAGATTCACTGCGATCACGGTGCCGATCGCGGCGCCGGCGACCGTCAGACCGCCGCGGATGTCCCAGCGGCCTTTGACTGTGTCGGCGGACTCGCGCCCATCGACTCCCCTGGTGACCACGTACGCAATCAGTGGCAGCACGAATGCACCGGGATAGAGCTTGAGGCAGAAGCCGATAGCCAACAGCACCGACGCGAGAACAGCTCGCCGTCGCAGTGGCATCGGCAACGTCATGACGAAGACCGCGCCGACGGCGGCGGCGACGACGGGCAGTTCCCAGTTGTGGAAGGCGTACATCACCAGCGGCGGGCCGATCGACCACAGCAGTGCCGACCAGCCGGCCATCCTGCCGAGCATCCACGCGGTGACCAGACCGAAGGGCGCGAGAATCAAGGCCGACGTCAGCAGAAACTGCGCGTCGGTATGCGCGGGAATGGCACCCAGCCACATCAGCAGGCCGCTGAGAACGGGGTACTCCACCGTTCCCCCGGTGAGGATTCCGTCGCTGGTGATGGCCCCGTGGATGTACGGGAAGATGTGGTTGTCGATATCGCGACCGAGCCAGAGAAACTGAATGTCCGAGTAGCAGACCGAGGAATCCTTGATCGCGTCGAACATCGTGCTGCGACCCGATGCGTCGAACGGCGCGACCGCGCAGCGGGCTTTGTTGAGATATCCGAGAATCAGTCCGAGTGCAGCCATCGTGACGACCACGACGACCGTCATCGGATTGGCGCGGACCCCGGATCGCATGACGCAAGACTATGACGCGCGAACGTCGGCCCGTACGCCCAGCAGGAATTAGCAGGTCAGCGCCCTGTCGTGTATCTTCGAGGGGTTGCTGACGCAACGACCCTCCTGCCACGGATAGTCCGTGGCCGTTTTCACTAGTCCACAGGAGGTGATGAGGTCTTATGCGTCATTACGAATTGATGGTCATTCTCGACCCCAATCTGGACGAGCGCACTGTCGCTCCGTCGCTCGATACGTTCCTCAACGTCGTTCGCAAGGATGGCGGCACCGTCGACAAGGTCGATGTGTGGGGCAAGCGTCGTCTGGCCTACGAAATCCTCAAGCACGCCGAGGGCATCTACGCCGTTGTGAACCTCAACGCCGAGCCTGCCACCGTCAGCGAGCTGGATCGTCAGCTCGGACTCAACGAGTCCGTGTTGCGTACGAAGGTCCTGCGACAGGGCAAGTAATTGTCGTTGCCCGCCTCTAGGCTGGCATCTACAACGCTTACTACTGAAAGAGGAACCATGGCAGGCGAGACCGTCATCACCGTCATCGGAAACTTGACGGCTGATCCAGAACTTCGATTCACCCCCGCCGGTGCGGCGGTTGCCAACTTCACGGTTGCATCCACGCCGCGCACATTCGATCGTCAGACGAACGAATGGAAAGACGGCGACGCGCTCTTCATGCGCTGCAACATCTGGCGCGAGGCAGCGGAGAACGTTGCCGAGAGCTTGACCCGAGGCTCGCGAGTGATCGTGAGCGGACGGTTGCGGCAGCGTTCGTACGAAACGCGTGAGGGTGAGAAGCGGACAGTCGTCGAGCTCGAAGTCGACGAGATCGGACCTTCACTCCGCTACGCCACCGCAAAGGTCAACAAGGCCAACCGCGGTGGAGGTGGCGGCGGAGGCGGCTTCAACTCCGGCTCCGGCTCCGGTTCCTCCGGCGGATCGAGCGGCGGCCGCTCGAACTCCTCGTCCAATTCCGGTTCCGGCGGAGACGATCCCTGGGGCAGTGCTCCAGCGGCATCGGGCTCCTTCGGCGGACGTGGCGGAGACGAAGAGCCACCGTTCTAGATCCTTCGATCGAGAACAACCAGATGTAACGGAGAAAGACCCATGCCCAAACCGCCATTGCGCGACAAGGTGCTCAAGAAGAAAGCGTGTTCCTTCTGCAAGGAGAAGAACGCGTCGATCGATTACAAGGACACGACGTTGCTGCGTAAGTACGTCAGCGATCGCGGAAAGATCCGTGCTCGCCGTGTCACCGGCAACTGCGTCCAGCATCAGCGTGACGTGGCCGTTGCCGTGAAGAACTCGCGTGAGGTAGCACTGCTGCCTTACGCCGCGACGGCTCGATAGAAAGGGGCGATTGGTATGAAACTGATCCTCACCGCTGATGTGGACAACCTCGGTGCGCCTGGCGACACCGTAGAGGTCAAGGACGGCTACGGCCGTAACTTCCTGCTGCCCCGCGGACTGGCCATTCAGGCCACCCGTGGAGCTCAGAAGCAGGTCGACGGCATTCGCCGCGCTCAGGAAGCTCGTGCCGTCCGCGGACTCGAGCACGCCAACGAGCTCAAGCAGGCCATCGAAGGCCTCGAGGCCGTCACGCTGTCCGTCAAGACCGCGGGCGACTCGGGCAAGCTGTTCGGCTCGGTCACCGCGTCGGACGTCGCTTCCGCGCTCAAGGCTGCCGGTGGCCCGGTTGTCGACAAGCGCAGCATCGATCTGCCGAAGGCACACGTCAAGAGCACGGGCAAGCACGACATCGTCGTGAACCTGCACCCCGACGTGACCGCCAAGTTCAAGCTGGAGGTCGTCGGAAGCTGATTTCGGCTTTCGGCCCAGTACGGCTGCAGAAAAGCCCCGCGAACCACGGTTCGCGGGGCTTTTTCGTGTCTTCTCACAAAGATCAACTGTCGCAATGGGTTCCAATTTGTGAAGCATCTCTCTAGATGACATCTTTAGCCAGGGTTTGCGTAGCCTTTACGTGGGGGCGACATTCGACGCCGGAACACGATCGACCGACCTGACGCCTAGACGCCCGGAGGACCTGCCGTGACAACGACAGCAGAGCACGACTCAGAACCCAGCCCGAAGACCCGATCCGAGCCACCGTCTCGGATCGGGTCGATAATGAAGTACGACCTCCCGGCCTCCCTGGTCGTTTTCCTTGTGGCAGTGCCACTTTCGATCGGCATCGCCGTCGCCTCCGGCGCCCCGATCATGGCCGGCCTCATCGCCGCAGTGGTCGGCGGCATTCTCGCGGGCATCCTCGGTGGATCACCATTGCAGGTCAGCGGTCCCGCCGCGGGTCTGACGGTGGTGGTTGCCGAGTTGGTCAACCAATTCGGCTGGGGCATAACGTGCGCTATCACGGTTCTTGCCGGTGCTGTGCAGATCCTGTTGGGAATGAGCCGAATTGCGCGTAGCGCTCTGGCGATCTCGCCGGTGGTGGTACATGCCATGCTCGCCGGAATCGGCATAACCATTGCGCTGCAGCAGATTCACGTCCTCCTCGGTGGTGAGTCCGAGAGCTCGGCCGTGCAGAATATCCTCGCAATTCCCACGTCCGTCGCGAACGGTCAATGGCCGTCGATCATCGTCGGCGGAATCGTTGTCGTGCTCATGTTCGCCTGGCCGCGCTTGGCCGAGCTGTCCAGCGTGTTGGCGAAGGTCGCCAAGGTTCCCGCCGCACTGGTCGCAGTGGTCACTGCCACTGCCGTCTCGATCTTCTTCTCCCTGGACGTCGAGCGAATCGAATTGCCGGGCAACCTGATCGAATCGCTGAGCTTCCCGATCATGCCCGACGGGCAGTGGAGCGCGTTTGTCACCGGCGTGATCACCATTGCGCTGATCGCCAGCGTCGAGAGCCTGCTCTCCGCGGTTGCCGTCGACAAGATGCACAGTGGTGAGCGCACCAACTTCGACCGAGAATTGATGGCACAGGGCGCGGGCAACATGGCCTCGGGTGCCATCGGCGGTCTGCCGATCACCGGCGTCATCGTGCGCAGTGCCACGAACGTCAAGGTCGGTGCCAAGTCTCGAGCGTCGGCGATTCTGCACGGCGTGTGGATCTTGATCTTCTCGGTGCTGTTCATCTCGATCGTCGAGCTGGTCCCGTTCGCTGCACTCGCGGGTCTGTTGGTGATGATCGGTGTGCAGCTGATCAAGTTGGCGGACATCAAGATTGCGAACAAGACCGGTGACATCGCAGTCTATGCGGTGACGGTCGTCGGAGTGGTGGCACTGAATTTGCTCGAAGGCGTGCTCATCGGATTGGCTCTGTCGATCATTCTGGTGCTGCGTCGTGTGGTGTGGGCCAACGTCCGCGCGGAGGAAACGGTCGACGGTACCTGGCGCGTCACCATCGAGGGTTCGTTGAGCTTTCTCGCGCTCCCGAGACTGACGCACGTGCTGTCCACCGTCCCTGCGGGAACAGACGTCACCGTGCGCTTGGGTGTCGACTTCCTGGACCACGCCGTCCACGACGCGTTGAACGAGTGGGTGCGTCAGCACGAACTCGGCGGTGGCACAGCGAAAGTCGAGGAAGTGGGTACGGCGTCGATGGCTGCCGCCGCCGAGGGTCCACCCAAGCGTGGGTCCGCGACGGTACGCAGTTCGTTGGCTCCGTGGCGCGCCTGGCAGCTCAAGAGCGATGATGCGCAGGAGGATTCGCCTGTAGCGCTACGGGCTGTGATGAGCGGAGTGGCCGAATACCACCGCACCCATGCACCCAACATCCGTCCCCACCTCGAGGGGTTGACCGACAGCCAGGATCCGGACACGCTCTTTCTCTGCTGTGTGGATTCGCGCGTCATGCCGAACACGATCACCAGTAGCGGGCCGGGTGATCTGTTCACGGTCCGGAACATGGGCAACCTCGTTCCCGCGAAGGGTCAGGATTGCTCGGTGGAGGCCGCGCTGGCGTTCGGTGTGGATCAGCTGGGCACCTCGTCGGTGGTGGTGTGTGGACACTCGGGCTGCGGTGCCATGAAAGCGGTGCTGAGTGGGCCGGAGAATGCCGCCGACGAGTCCGTGGCGGAATGGCTGGGTCACGCGGTGGCGAGCTTGGACGCGTACCGCAGCGGGCACGTGGTGGGTCGCCAGGCCGCAGAGCTCGGTTTCGGCGAAGCGGATCAACTCGCCATGGTGAACGTGGCCGTGCAGTTGCAGACGCTCACTCGTCACCGCGTGGTCGGCCGCGCCAACGCCGAGGGACGCCTGCACATCACCGGGCTGTTCTTCGACATTCCGACGGCCCGGGTGCTCCAGATCGGCACCAAGGAGGTCACGGTGCTGGATCCGGCCGACTGCCCACAGAAGAGTCATGTCTGACATCTGATCAGCGGCGAAGAGGGGCCCGATTCCAAGCCTGGAATCGGGCCCCTTCTGCTGAAACGGGCTGATGGTTTGTTTCTGTGATCATTCCCAGCCCGTGTGACCTAGTTCACCCTGGGGTTCACCTGGCATTTACTCAACACGCCCGAGCTGTCAATTCGGACGACACGCCGATCCAGAATCAATGCACAGGAAGAAAACTTTATGTACACCCCTCGACCAGGCTGAACCGTCGAAACGGTGAAAGTTATACCCAGGTTATCCCCAGGTGGTCAACACCGTTGTTCAAGCTCATACACATTTCGTCCACAGCTTCATCCACAGGCTGTGTTGTGACTACTGCCGATAGCGCTTAACGTCCGTGCAGCGTCTCTCTCGATGCCGCGCAAAGGCGACGAGACGGCGTGAATCCGGTGTCGATCAGTACCTGTCGGTGCCCGGGGGTAGAACTTGCTGGAGCGCACGGCCGGGTGGTACTCGGCGGTGTTGACGACTATTGGGGAGAGGACGGCCGGTTCGCGTGGCAGTTGTGGACGATCGAGGACAGTCCGACTACTCCGGCTCCTCCTCCAGCGAGGGTCCTGGTGAGGATTTCGGTCGCCAACCCCCGCAGGACATGGCCGCCGAGCAGTCCGTCCTGGGCGGAATGTTGCTGAGCAAGGACGCCATTGCCGACGTGCTCGAGGTACTTCGGCCGGGTGATTTCTATCGGCCGGCCCACCAGAACGTCTACGACGCGATTCTCGATCTCTACAGCCGCGGCGAGCCCGCCGACCCGGTGACCGTCTCGGCCGAGCTGGATCGACGCGGGGAGCTCAAGCGCATCGGCGGTCCGCCGTACCTGATCACGCTGACCCAGACGACGCCGACGGCGGCCAACGCCGGGTACTACGCCGAGATCGTCGCCGAGAAGTCGATTCTGCGCCGCCTCGTGCAGGCCGGCACCCGCATCGTGCAGTTCGGCTACGCCGGAGCGGATGGCCAGGACGTGGCCGAGGTCGTCGACCGCGCGCAGGCCGAGGTGTACGAGGTCACAGAACGCCGCACCTCCGAGGACTTCCTGCCCCTCGAAGAGCTGCTTCAGCCCACGATGGACGAAATCGACTCCATCGCCAGCCGTGGCGGTATATCCCTCGGTGTACCAACAGGATTCGCCGAACTCGACGAAATCACCAACGGCCTTCACCCTGGTCAGATGATCATCGTCGCTGCGAGGCCTGGCGTTGGTAAGGCGCTCGCTCTCGACACGCCGCTTCCGACGCCCGACGGCTGGACCACCATGGGCGAGGTGGCCGTGGGTGACCACCTCATCGACGCCCATGGCATGCCGACGCGTGTCGTGGCGGCCACGGACGTCATGCTCGATCGACCGTGCTACGAAGTCGAATTCTCCGACGGCACAGTCATCGTCGCCGACGCGGAGCACCAGTGGTTGACCGAGACCAGGGCGTCACGCAAGTCGGCGCAGGCTGCGGCCGTCAACTACAACCGGACTCGCAATCAGAAGACCTTCGCTGCTGTGCGCACCACCGAAGAGATCGCGAACTCGGTGCGCTGCCCGACGAAAGATGCACGCATCAATCACTCGGTCACCAATACCGAGGCTGTTCAGCTGCCGGAGCGTGAGCTTCTGGTGCCGCCGTACACCATGGGTGCTTGGCTGGGAGATGGAACGTCGGCCTGCGCGCAGATCACCAGCGCTGACCCTGAAATCATCGCCCGAATCGAAGGCGAAGGCCTGCACGTGGTGGCGTCGGAGAAAGCCGCACTCCGATACTCGATCAAACTTCCTACCGAGGTTGTCGAGGCAAAGGACTGTGTCGTCTGCGGCAAGCAGTTCGTGCCGTTTCCGCTCAATGTCCGTACCTGCGGCCAATCGTGCGGCGGCAAAGCGCGTTTCATGTCCGCTCCGGTCGCTGCACCGACGTGCATCGACTGCGGCAAGGTGACGACTGGTTTGCACCGCTGTCAGGCATGCCGCAACTCGATCGGGACCGTGCAGGCGCGTCTACGGACGATCGGTGTATTGGGCGACAAGCATGTACCCATCGACTACCTCCGCGGTTCCGAGGCCCAACGGCGTGCGTTGTTGGCGGGTCTGCTCGACACCGACGGCACTGTCACCGGGGGCGGCTCGGTTCAATTTGCGGTCACCAGTGAACGACTCGTCCGTGGGGTGCGTGAGCTGATCGTCAGTTTGGGCTATCGCGTGCAGATGTCGACCAGGAGTGTGCGGGGTCGGAGCGAAGCGTCGTCGACCGCATTCACGTTGACGTTCGCGACGGACGATGTGGTGTTCGGTCTGCACCGGAAGCAGATGCTGCACAAGGAACGTCGAGCTGCGGGGTCCACCGTGCGGTCGGGATCCCGATTCATCGTCGACGTTCGTCGGGTCGATTCGGTTCCGGTTCGTTGCGTGGAGGTCGACAACGCGGAGCACCTCTATCTCGCCAGTGAGTCGATGATCCCGACCCACAATTCAACGCTGTCAATGGATTTCATGCGTTCGTGCTCCATCAAGCACGGCATGCCCAGTGTCATTTTCTCCTTGGAAATGAGTCGCACCGAGATCGTCATGCGACTGTTGTCCGCCGAGGCGAAGATCAAGCTCGGCGACATGCGTTCGGGAAAGATGACCGACGACGACTGGACCAAGCTTGCCCGTCGAATGAGCGAGATCAGCGAAGCACCGCTCTTCGTCGACGATTCGCCCAACCTGACCATGATGGAGATTCGCGCCAAGGCGCGTCGCCTCAAACAGCGCAACGGCCTGAAACTCATTGTGGTGGACTACCTTCAGCTGATGTCGTCCGGCAAGAAGGTCGAATCCCGTCAGCAGGAGGTCTCGGACTTCTCCCGTCAGCTCAAGCTTCTCGCCAAGGAACTCGAATGCCCGGTGGTCGCGGTCTGCCAGCTCAACCGTGGTCCTGAGCAGCGAACCGACAAGAAGCCGATGGTCTCCGACCTCCGTGAGTCCGGCTCACTGGAGCAGGACGCCGACATGGTGATTCTGCTGCACCGCCCCGACGCCATCGAGCGCGACGACCCCCGCGGCGGCGAGGCCGACCTGATTCTCGGCAAGCACCGTAACGGTCCGACCGCGACAATCACTGTGGCACACCAGCTTCACCTGTCGAGATTCGTGGACATGGCGCGAGGCTAGGGCCGACAGCGCTGGGTCGCGTATTCTCTCTGAGAATCAACCCAAGCACCTGACGCAGCAATCGACGAAAGAAATCCATGCCAGAGGATCAGAACACAGACGTTCCACCGAATCACCTCGCGATCGATCCGCGGAGCCCCTTCTACAACGAAGAGGTACTTCGCCGGGACGTAGGCATTCGCTTCAATGGCGTCGAGAAGACCAGTGTTCGCGAATACAACGTGACCGAGGGTTGGGTGCGTGTAGAAGTCCCTACCGCCAAGGATCGCTACGGAAATCCCATGCTCGTCAAGCTCAAGGGCACTGTCGAACCGTACTTCCGCGACGCACAATAGCGGGCTTAGCCCGGGGCCCAGTCGACGGTGGCACCGGCCACCACCATCGATTCGAGGGCTCGCTGATGCTCGGCTTCGGTCGATCCCGCACAGGCAGCGGAGTGGACCGTCACTCGATAGCCCAGTGAGCATGCGCGTTCTGCGGCGATCCGAACCCCGAAATCCGTCAGGTATCCGGTGATCACCACGTGTTCCACCCCGACGAGTCTCAGCTGGGCATTCAGATCGGGGTTGGACCAGATGTCGCGGTCGAACTTCGTGGCGATGAGGTCTCCTGGCCGAGGCGTCATCGACGGGTGGAAGCGGGCACCGTCACCGTCCTCGTCGGAGCGCATCGGATCGGCTGGATCCCGGATCAGATAGCGAGTGCACACCACCAGTGCACCCGTAGCGCGCTGGGCTGCACGGACCGATTCGGCGCCAGGACCCTGCAATCGATCTCGACGTCGTCGGGTTGCGACGTAGCCAGGAGATCGACTACGCGCTGAGCACGTCGATCGGCTTCGGCGGGCACAACGTTGCCCTGGCGTTCGGGCGCTACTGATCAGAGGCGATACCGGATCAATCGCGAGCTGTTGCCTACCACCGCGACCGACGAGGCGTTGTGCAGGATTGCTGCGAGGACAGGTGACAGCGCACCACCGGCGCTGACCGCCAAGCCGAGAGCGTTGACAGCAATGGACATTCCGTAGTTCTGCCGGATGACCGACACCGAGTGCCGGCCGAGGTCACGCACGTCGAGCAGTCGAGAAAGATCGTCGCTCGCCAGTGCCACGTCCGCGGTCTCGACGGCAACGTCGGTGCCCGCCAATCCCATGGCGATTCCGATGTCCGCCACAGCCAGAGCAGGGGCATCGTTGGTGCCGTCACCGACCATCGCCACGACATAGCCTGCGTCCTGCAGTTCTCGGACGGCTTCGAGCTTTTCGTCCGGCATCACTTCGGCCCGCCATTCGGTGATACCGAGTTCCGCGGCGACCGCCGCCGCCGTCTTCGGGTGGTCGCCGGTGAGCATGATGATGCGTTCGACACCGTCGGCTCGGAGCGCGTTCAGAACGGCGGATGCATTGGTACGGACTTCGTCCCGGAGACTGATCAAGCCGACGAGTACCCCGTCGACGGCCAACAGCAGCGGAGTCTCGGCCTCGTCCTGCAGCCGCGAAACCCATTGCTGCGCATCCTCGGACACCGCGACGTCCTCGCTGCGCAGGAGAGATGGACTGCCCAGGAGCAGCGTCCGTCCATCTGCGACGGTCCGCATGCCGAGTCCGACGATCACCTCGCACTCCTCGTGCGGAGGGATGACGATGTGCCGTTCCTCGGTACTTCGAATGACAGCCTCTGCCAGAGGATGTCGAGAGTGGATCTCGGAACTCGCGGCGTAGGCCAGCACCTGCTCCGGTTCCCAATCGTCCTGGAACGACACGACATTGGTCACCACTGGGCGTCCGACCGTGAGGGTTCCGGTCTTGTCGAACACGAAGGCGTCGACCCTGCCGGCCTGTTCGAGGTGCGATCCGCCCTTGATGAGAATGCCTCTGCGAGCACCGTTTCCGATCGCTGCGCTGATGGCGGTCGGCGTGGACAACCCGACCGCACACGGACATGCCACGAGCAGCATCGTCATGGCACGTCGAACATCGCGGGTGACGACGAGAGTCAGCGCCGAGAGGATGAAGGATGCGGGGACGAAGCGTCGGGAGAAATTTTCTCCCACAGTCTGAATCGGTGCACGATCCTCCTGCGCCTCCTCGACGCGAGAGATGATGCGGCCGATCGTGGTGTCGCGACCGACGGCGGAGGCACGCACGACGAGGCGGCCACGGACGACGACGGATCCCGCATGAATACGGTCTCCGGCGACGATCGACACCGGTAAGGTCTCGCCGGTGATCGCGGACTGATCCACCACCGCGTCACCGTCGACCACGGTGCCGTCGACGGGAACGCCCACGTGGTCGTGCACGACGACCTCGTCGCCGATCTCGAGTCGATCGACGTCGACGGAGATCTCGGAGCCGTCGGGCAGCCTGATCCAGGCGGTGTCCTGTGTGCCGGTCAACAGATCGGAGATCGCGCGTCGAGTTCGCTTGAGGGTCAATTCCTGCAGGTACTCGCCGATGTTCAGGAGCCACAGCACGGTGAGGGCGACGACGTTCTCGCGCAGCACGAGGCTGGCCACGGTTGCGGCGCTGACGAGCGCGTCGGTTCCTGCCGTCCTGTTGCCGGCCAGCGAGCGCACGGCTCCCTTGAGGAACGGGTAGCCGGTGAAGATCGTTGCGCCGGTGGCAACGAGACGACTGGTGGGACCGAGGATCGGCGGCCGACGGAACGCGTAGCGGCGAAGGCCGAGAAGGACCAGTGCCGCGCCGCCGATGGTCATCCGCAGGACGTCGCCGCTGGTGACGTCCGCTGAGCGCGGACTACGGACCGGTACCAGGGCCCAATTCGTCGAGCGCCCGGCCTTCACCGCGTCGAAGAGTTCGGTCCTGTCGATGCGTGTGCGGGAGTACCAGATGACGACCGACGCCGTCCGGGGGTACGCGTGAACGGCGCGCACTCCGCGGATCTTGTCCACGTGGTCCTCGACCGCAACGGCACGGCCCGGGCTGGAGCGGAGCCAGTCGACGCGGAGGCGAATGCGGCCGGCAGCGTCGGAGAGGATGTCGATGCCGTCTGCGTGTGTCGCGTCGATGTCGGCGGGTCGTTCGGCGAGCGTCGTCATAGTCGGGAGCAGTCGCGGTCAGTGCGCGTGGCCGTGGCCCGCATCGGAGGCCGTGGGCGGCTGAACCTCTTCGCCGATTCGGTCTCGGGCCTCGGCGACGACGTCGGATACGGCCAGTCGGGCCGATTCCGCGTGAACCTCGGCCTTGCGCGCTGCGCGTAGACCGAGCTCGGTGGCCGACACCGCAGCCTTGCGGACGGGGGCCTTCTCGTACAGCTTCTTGGCACCGTTGTACGCGGCGACGCCGACTGCACCCGTCACGACCGTCGATACTGCTTTCGCGACGATGATCGGAAACGCCATGATTGAACTCCTCGGGATCGATCCGGTAACCACTTATTGAGAATCATATTCGTTTCGGTTGGCTGAGGCGACTTGCGGGGCGCACGGCCACCCACACGTCGATCGGGCCGGAGTGTCGTTGGGCCAGCCACTCGCATACACCTCGATCAAGGTAAATGTCATCGGTTCGGCCTTGTGGAGCGGAAAGCTCTGGTCACATAAGGCAGGTCGATAGTTGTAGACCCATGCAGCCCTAGCTCGTCGAACAAGGTGGCGAGATTCTGATCTATGCCGTTGCGCTCGTCGGCCGTCGCGGTGATGTAGAAACTGCGCGATCGAACCAGGTCGGTCAGCAGCGGTCGGTTCACCGTGCGAGACCACGCCCATCGTCGCTCTTCGAGATGATCGAAGGGCTCCGCTATCGGCGGCGGACCGTCGTCGAACATGGCCATCGCTCCGCCGCGCGAGACCACGGAGTTGAGGCGTCGAACCCAGGCCTGTGACTCGTCGCGAATGTTCCAGATCAAACCAAGCACACCGCCAGGACGCAGGACCCGTCCGATCTCGCGTGACGCGGCCGCCGGATCGACCCAGTGCCAGGCCTGTCCGAGCAGCAATCCATCGAGACTCTCTACGTCTATCGGGAGGGACTCGGCTGTACCGACCAGGGTCGGGACACGCGGTACCGCGATGCGCAGGGCATCGAGCATGGCGGGATCAGGGTCGACGGCAATGGAGTCGCAGCCAGCGGCAACGATGTTTCGCGTGAGCTTGCCCGTGCCGGCACCGACGTCGGCGACCCGTGGACGACGATCGGACGCGAGGGTGGGCTCCAACATCCACGCGACTGCGTCCGACGGGTATTCGGGACGAGCAGATTCGTACACCTCGGCGGCGGTCCCGAACGACGTCGAGCTGTTATCTCGGCTAACCATGAGGTCACGTTACCCGTCTGATTCGAGCTCGAGCTCGTAATAGAGAGCCTTGGGTCCATCGCCGCGTCCTTCGTGGCAGTCGAATCCGCGCTTCTCGTAGACGTGGCGCGCTGCCTCGTCGTCTTCCGAGGTGTTGAGGTCCATGTAGGTGGCGCCCCTGCCGCGTGCGTGCTCGATGACGTCGTCGAGAAAGGTTGTGCCGTAGCCTTTCCCACGATGGACTGGCTGAATGTAGAACTCTGCGAGATAGGCCTCGATGTCGGCGCTCCACGTTCCGGTCCGGAATCGAAGAACCGCAACACCGATCGCGGGGGTCCCGAAAGTCAGCACGCTGGTGTCACCGGATGTGACCAGCCTGTTCAAATGGGCCACAAGCCATTCGGGCTCGGGTGCCGGGTCGTCGTACTCGCGATTGAAATCGACCAACAGGTTCGCGGCCTCGAAGAGCCCGTCGGAATCTCTGACGTCACGTATGCCGGACATATCGACTCCTCGAGGTGTCAATTTTCTGGTAGAACAAGCTTTTTGGCATCGAGCAAACCGAGACCGGGATGCATTTCACGCAGCGAACGAATGGCTTCGATGGTTCTGCCGGATTCTGCGACCACCGCGTCGACATCCTCGGCTGGGATGGCCTCGGGAGCAGTCTTGTTGGGCGCGAGCCAGGACCGTCCGTGCCGGTACCAGAGCCACGGGGCCGCTACCGCCAGAACTACCAGCTTCGACCAGTTCCACATCGACGGTTCGGACACGATATCGGCGATCGCTGAAAATACGAGCAAGGCCAGCCAGATGCCGAGCAGGTACCGGGTCCAACGACGTTGACGATCGTTCATGCCTCCATGCTGTCACTGCCGTTCGATCCCGACAACGCGTCAGCGTCGCAATTCGGCATCGAGTTGAGTGAGAAGTGTGCCGAAACTCGTGCGCCCGGTGGCCGGTGCTGGAAAGCGGCGCAAGACCGAACGCACGGTCGCGTCGGCTCGATCTTGGATCCATTCCATCTGTTCTGCAACAGCATTGGAGTCCGTCAGCATCAGATGCACGGCAGAACCGAGAATGTGCTTGACCTGATGGGGGCTGTACAACGGATGGAGAAATGCGGCACCGGCGGCGTGCATTGCGGACAGTGCGGCGTCCGTGGCCGCAGATGCCGGCACCTCGCGGGCGGCCTTGTGCGCGTCCCAGGCGAGCTTGCGTAGCGCTCCAGTTCGCTCGCCGGACTCGAAAAACGCCTCAGCACCGTCGATTGCCAAGCCTGGACGCGAATCGTTGGGGCGGGCCAGCTCGTAGATCGGCAATGCGCGTCGGGCACAGGCCGCTGCGAAGGCCGTCACTCGTCGAATGTCGTCGAGACTCAGCTCCACTTCAGCGGATTCGCCCACCTCAGGACCCTCGGGTCCGGTTGCGGTTCAACATGAATCCGAATCGTCCGAGAACCAATCCGGTCAGTGCGCCGAGTGTCGCGCTGGCAATGGGGACCAGGTACAGCCACAGCGTCGATAGGCCTTGGGTTCGTCGGTCGAACGACTTGTTCATCGCGTTCACGAATTCGTCGCTCGTCGTGACACCGTTCAGAGGCTCGTAGCCACCCGAATACACGACGCCGCTCGTGTTTGTGGTCATTTCACCTATCGAGTACCAGGCAAGTGGAGCCAATCCGATGACGAATCCGAACAGAAGCAGGAGGATGACGAGATTGCGCACCGTCTCAGGCTATTGCCCTCGTCAACCGTCGTACACCTCCGTGGTGATGCAGAAGGGGTGGCCGGCGGGGTCGAGGAGAACTCGCCATCGCGGGTCGGGCTGCTGCGCTGCTTCTGTTGCCCCACATTCGACTGCATGAGCGACGGATTCGCCGAGGCTCACTCTCGCAGCGAGATCGAAGTGCACGATGGACGCCGACGGCCACGTGGGCGGGATGTAGTTCGCCACCTTCTGCGCAACGATGTTGAGGCCAGACTGCGTGCGAATCCCCGAGCTCGACGTGTTCTCCCACAACAACGTTCCGCCCAGAAGCGCGAGGTAGAAGCGAGCGAGCTCCCCCGGCTCGGGGCAGTCGATGGATATCCCTGCTACGTCGAGGTGTGGGCGCGACATGTCACGAGAATACGGTGGCTCCCAGCGTGATGACGACGATCACGAAGATGGCCAGGAGTAGCCAGCCCTCCCACGTGTGCGGGCTGATTCCCCAGCCGTACCGTTTCGGACCGAACCACGTTCGGGGTGGATTGAAAGCCATAGCGCCGTCCTGAATGTTCGGAGTCGCGTCCACCCTACGAAACCACCAGACTATTCGCAATGGTAATTACTTGGTCATACACTCTCGTCTCCGAAATTTCAGCGATACAACTGCGCTGTTGCCGTCGCGCGTTGAGCCAGTTCGTCTCGAATTGAGCTCGGCTGCAGCACTGTTACGGCAGGCGCACACTGCCACAGGGCTCCCACAGCGTGATTGTGCCCGGAGAACTCGATGACTGCGAGGCGTCGTCCGTCGTCCTGCACTTGATCGCTGATCACTCGAACGACGTTCTTGGTCAACGAGATCCATGCCGAGCCCTCTACGAGGCACGTGACTTCGATGTGGGCCAAACTTGCGCGAAAGGATGTCCGATGCGCCGTGAATGCCGCCTCCAGATCCACGGCGGCGCTGCGATGGGCGGCCTCGTCGAGGACGGTCAGGGTATCGATGCGCGATACTCGATAGACACGTTCGTTTCCCTCTCGGGCGGCGAGCAGGTACCAATGCTCGCCGGCGTAGACGAGCCCTACTGGGTCCAGGGTTCGGTCGGACAACTCGCCGCCGCGGTTTCGGTACGACATCCGTATCCGCACACCGTCGATGACGGCTTGCTGCAATTCCGGTAGATGGACCTCGGATTCGTGGGGAAACGCGAAACCGTCGGGCCGTACCAGGATTCGTTGTGACGCAGTGCTTGCCGCCGCTCGGTGGGCGTCGGGTATCGCGGCGACAACCTTGCGCATCGCGCTCGCGAACGCCGGGGTGGCGACGCGTCCCGCGCCGGAAGCGAGCAATGCCGTCGCCTCGGCGGCCGTCAGACCGGTCAGCTCGGTCCGATAGCCGGGCAGCAGACTGATGCCACCACCGCGACCGCGATCGGTGTAGACCGGTATGCCCGCCGAGGACAACGCTTCTATGTCGCGCAATACGGTGCGCGTGGACACCTCGAGCTGGGCGGCTATGTCGGCAGCATTCAGCCTGCCCCGGTGTTGGAGCAGCATGACGATGGACAACAGCCGGTCTGCGCGCACTCGAAAAGTCTCTCACCGAAACATGACAGAAGATGTCATGTTCAGCCGATTTACTTCTACTCAGCAGGCCACACCAGGCGGCCGCGGAACGGAAGGCTCAACAATGGACACCATCGAGACCACACAGCAGACTGACCCGCGCGAGGTGTACTTCACTTCCGCTGCCTGGGTGAGCGGCCTGCTCGCAGGGGTGCGCGCCGACCAACTGGACCTTCCCACCCCATGCGACGAGTTCGATGTCCGGACTCTGGCCGGTCACCTCGTCGCTACGGTGGCCAGGCTGATCGCGATCGCCGAACTGGGTAGCCCGGACTCGGTCTCGCCGTTCTCTCCTGATCACGACGCCGCATCGTTCGACACTCTGGTGGAGCAGGCGCGCGCGGCCTGGGCCGACGACGCGGCACTCGACGCCCCTGTCGTCGTTCCGTGGGGTGAAGTCCCAGGGCGATCGGCTGTCTGGGGCTATTCGCGGGAGTTACTGGTGCACGGATGGGATCTTGCTGTTGCGACGGGGCAACCGGCCCATGCCGACCCTGCGCTCGTCGATCCGGTAGCCGTGGAACTTCGAGCACTGCTTCCGGCGGAGAGTCGGGTTCCGGGAGTCCCCTTCGGGCCCATCGTGGAACCCCGTTCTGAGGCAGGGCCGTTGGAACGCCTGGCGAACTTCGCGGGCCGGTCGTCGGACGGTTGGGTGTAGCACGATGCCCTTGACCTCGAGTGCACTCGAGGTTGCAGGGTGGGTCTCATGCAGATGACCTTCGACGAGTTGCCCAAACTCATGACGCTGATGACCGGCGACGAAAAGCACGGTGTGAGCGCCACATCCACGTTGGACGTGCTGTGGGTGCTGTACTCCGACATTCTTCGTCTCGACGCGGCCAAACCGGATGACCCAGATCGCGACAGGTTCTACCTCTCCAAGGGACACGGCCCGATGGCGTATTACGCGGTGCTCGCCGCGCGGGGGTTCCTCTCGCCGACCGAGCTCGCGTCGTTCGGCAGCTACCACTCACCGCTCGGCAATCATCCGGACCGCACGCTGATTCCCGGGGTCGACATCGGATCGGGGTCGCTCGGTCATGGTCTGGCGTTGGCTGCTGGAACTGCTGTGGCGCTGCAGATCCAGCGGAGCGAGGCCCGGGTGTTCGTACTGATCGGTGACGCCGAGCTCGACGAGGGCAGCAACATGGAGGCCATCCAATTCGCCGGGCGATCGCAGCTGGGAAACCTGACCACTGTGGTGATCGACAACGATTCGGCCGGCCTGGGTTGGCCAGGTGGCATCGCCTCGCGCTTCGCTGTCGAGGGGTGGTCGACATCCGACGTAGACGGCCGAGACCACAGTGCGCTCCAGCAGGCGTTTCGCATCGATCACGGCGACCGGCCCCACGTGGTGGTCGCCCACGTGGAGAAGAAGGAGAACTGAAATGACGTCGACGCTGAACAGGACCGCGGATCAGCGCGAACACTTCTACCGTCTGGTGCCGGAGCTGTTGGCGCAGGACGAGCGAATCGTGTTGGTGTTGGCCGAGATCGGTGTTGCCTATCTCGAGCCGCACCTCACTCCTGACATCCGATCGCGGGTGGTCAACGTGGGTATTCGAGAGCAGGCGATGATCGGTGTCGCGGGCGGTATGGCGCTCGCGGGCTTGCGTCCGATCGTGCACACTTTCCCACCGTTTCTGATCGAGCGGCCCTTCGAGCATGTGAAACTCGATCTGGGACATCAGGATGTCGGCGCGATCCTGGTCAGCTCGGGCGGCTCCTACGGGTGGCCACAGGGCGGTGAGACGCACTTCGGCCAACGCGATGTCGCACTACTCGACACCCTGGACGGGTGGACGGTGCACGTGCCCGGGCACGTCGACGAGGTCGAATGGATGCTGCGCGGTGCGGCTGCATCCGACGATCGCGTCTACATCAGGCTCGACGGTGTCTCGAACGATCATTCGTACGGTCGACCCGGAGGTTCGATGGCCGTTCTGCAACAGGGTAATTGCGGCACTGTGATCTCGGTCGGTCCGATGACGGACCGGGTCCTGGCCGCGGCCCGTGGACGTGACGTCACCGTGCTGCACACCTCGACGATAAGGCCGTTCGACGGTACAACTCTCCGAGAGACGCTGATAGCGCCGGACGTCATGATCGTCGAGCCCTATCTTGCGGGAACCTCTGTGCCGCATATCGATCGAGCGGTGGCGGACATACGGCATCGAGTGCTGGGGATCGGTGTGAAGCCTGGAGAGCGTAGGAAGTACGGAACGGTGGCCCAACACGACCGAGCCAACAGCCTCGACATCGAGGGGCTGTCCCGGTCGATGGACGACTTCTTCGAGTGATCAGTGTTGGCGGCGCTCGTACCTGGCCTTGGCGACGCGGTGAGCAGACTCGAGGAGTTCCCCAATCTGGGATTCGGTCCGCGAAGACGGGTTGACCACCGACAACCAGCCCGCAGTGCCGTAGTGAGGGTGGGCGGCAAGGGTGTCGTCGGTGTTGGCCTGGGGTGCGTGAGCTGCTTCGCGTGGGGGCACTCCCAGTAGGCGTTCGAACTCCTGCTTTCCCGCAACGACATTGACACGGAACGCGTCGGGCCGGTCCAGCCGGGACAACTCGTCACCCGGATAGTTCTTCGTCACGATGGTCGCGAACGGCTGGATGGACGACGGAACAGTCCCGTCCGGCGAGTAGTAGAAGAACACATCGCCCCATGCGAGTTCCGGAGTCCCATCACCCTCCCGAGGCCGCTGCGCCAACGTGCCGTCGAAGCTGCCGACCAGATTGACGATGTCGTCGAGTGTCATGAATCGATGGTCACATGTTCGGCCGCTCTTGCCCAGAGTCACCTCGTCGAAGTCGCTGTCGCGCGATGGATGATCGATTCGATTCGATCGGCGTCGTCGGAATCTCTCGGTGCGTACAGGAAGACGTAAGTCTCGGGTAGTCCGAACACGGGGCGTCCTGCCAGCGGGTGCAGTTCACCCCACCCCGCGGATATGACGGTCTGCGCATCGTCCGGTTGCAGTACGACGTGCAACGAACCTTCGGTCTCGTGTACGTGCACGATTTCGCCTTTGGTTCGGGATATCCAGGGCGAAGCAGAACGGAGATCGGATAGATACAGCGCCTCCCCTCTACGCTCGAATCGACTGCGCTCCAGATGAAACGGTCCATCCGACGACGCCTCGGCGGTGACGGCAGCAATCAGCCGCTCGATCAGAGCACTGGTACCCCGATCGTTGAGCTGGCGATGGGGAATCGGGTACGGCGCGATCGTCGGCCGTGGTCCAGGGCGACGTTCGAGCTGCCAGTGGAGACCGGTACCGGATGTACCGTCGACACGAAGTGCGTCGCGTCGCGCAAATGGTCTCAGTGCGGTGGTGATCAGCCAGCCACCGACATTGGCGGGAAGTCCTCCCGGCCCCAGTTCCATCCACGCGGTGTAGTCGTTCTTGACCTTCTTCACCGGGTCAATCTAGCTGCTGGGTCGATCCAGCTGGTTGGTGTTCGTCAGGGCCGCGTACATCGTCGGATGTACAGCGAGATACCCGCACAGACCGATGTGCAGACGAATACCGACTCGTAGCGTTGGTCAGGTCAACGAAACATCGAATGCGAAGGGACCATCATGCAGGTCGCAACATTTCTTTCTCAGCAACCGTCGACCACCGAGCAGGTGCTCGGTGTGGGATTGGGAACCCTGGGCCTGGTGATCGCTCTGGTGCTGACGTTCGGTGCGGTGTTCTTGTTCATCGCCGCGCTGATCAGCATCATGCGTTCCCCCAACTACACCGTCGCCGGGCGGGCAGTGTGGATCTTCGTCGTACTGGCGTTTCCCTTCCTCGGTCCCCTGGTCTGGTTCGTGTGGGGTCGCAAGTCGACCTTCGCCGTGGATGTTTCCCACAGCCTCAGATGATGGAACCGATCGTGCGCGCAGCATCGGGGAACTCGCCGGGGTTGGGGCCGGCATAGTTGAGTCGAAGGTACTTGCCGGTGGGTTCGGCCGGAAAGTAATCGCTTCCGGCCCCCACGATGACACCGGCGGATTTGCATTGCTGCACAATCTGTTCCAGATCGACGTCGTCGCGCAGGCGCATCCACAGATTGAGCCCACCGCGCGGCACAGCATCGAGATGGCCGCGAGGTGCGAACTCGATCAGGCTGTTCGCCAACAAGTCCCGTCTAGAGGCCAATTGTGTGCGCAGATGCCGGAGATGGGTACGCCAGGCGGGTTGCGTCACCACGTCCAGCGCGACTGTTTGCAGGATCCCGCTGACGTACATCGACTCGGCACCGGTGTCTGCGAGGATTCGCTCGTGTGCGGGGCCGCGAGCGATCAAGCCTGCCAATCGAACCGACGGCGACACCGTCTTGGTGAGCGATCGTAGGTACACCACATGCCCGGCGTCGTCCCGTGCCGCCAATGGATTCGGCTCGGCAGTGATACCGAAATCGTGGGCCGAGTCGTCCTCGATCAGGAATGCGCCGTGCCGTCGCACAGTGTCGAGAACCTGCTCGCCGAGCGCAGGCGACCAATGGGCTCCGGTCGGGCTGGCAAACGTGGGTTGGGCATAGAACGCCCGAGAGCCGGTGCGCGCGAACGCCTGTGCCAGAGCATCGGGGTCAGGACCGTGCACTCCGCTGGGGACCGGTACCACGCGAACGCCCGCCTGGGTGGCAGCGAGAATCGCGCCCCAATACGTCGGCGATTCCATCAGTAGCGGACGGCCTGCGCCGACGAGCGCCCGGAATGCGGTACTGAGGCCGGTCTGGCTGCCGGGAATGATGACGACATCGCTCGCCGACGGCGGAGTGACGCCCAGCGGCGTGGAGGCCCCCAACTCCGCTGCGAACCACGCCCGCAATTCGGGCAGTCCGGCGGTCGGGGGCCGAGCTATCACCGCGTCGGTGCGGGATGCGCGAGTGAATGCAGCGTGAACGAGTCTCTCCGGCAACAGCTCCCGAGCCGGATAGCCCGAATGCAGTGCGATCACATCGCTCGACGTGGACTGTAGGGCGGCCGGAAGTTGCAGTCGGTTGCCCGGCGCTCCCAGTGCCGCCGTCTGCCACCCGTAGTCGTTGGGCCGCGCCGTACGTACGGTTCTGACGAATGTGCCGACACCAGGGCGGCTTTCGATGACGCCTTGCGCGGTGAGGGTGCGCAACGCCTTCTGCACGGTGACCGGACTGGCCGAATGCTGGGCCACCAGGGAGCGGGTGGACGGCAGCTTCGCCTCGGGGGGCGCGGTCGCGATCCACTGCTTCAATGCGTCCACAATCCGTGAACTGCTATCGTCGGACATGACACAGCATAGTAGCGCTACTCGTTCCGGTGCGAGCCCGCTATCGCGCGCCGGATTGTTGTGGGGCTTGGCAGGCGTCACTGCATTCTCGTTCACCGTTCCGCTCACTCGCATCGCCGTCACCGGAGGCCTATCACCGCTCTTCGTCGGTACCGGGCGCGCCGTGTTCGCCGCCGCATTGGCGGCAGTTGCGCTGGCAGCGACGAGACAACGGCTCCCCCAGGGTGGACAGTGGGGTCGGCTGGCCGTGATCGCGGCCGGTGTCGTCATCGGCTTTCCGGTACTCACCTCGTATGCCCTCACCACGGCATCCGCCGGTCACAGCGCCGTCGTCATCGCACTGCTCCCGGCGGCCACCGCCGTTGTCGCGGTAGTACGAGAACGACAACGAGTCCGGCCGATGTTCTGGCTGGTGGCCGCCGTGGGCGCTGCCGTCGCGATCGGATTTGCGGCCGTTCGGGGCGGCCGGCCGACCGGGCTCGGGTGGTCGGACCTGTTGCTCCTCGGGGCGGTTGTCGCAGCGGCGGTGGGCTACGCCGAAGGGGGCTTGCTGGCCCGCGAACTCGGGGCCTGGCAGACGGTCTCGTGGGCTCTTGTGGTGAGCGTTCCGGTGACCGGTGCGTTGGCCGCTTTCTCATGGTGGGAGCAGCCGTCGACAGCAGGTGCACCCGAGTGGGCATCGTTCGCCTACCTGGCGGTGGTGAGCATGTACCTCGGGTTCTTCGCCTGGTATCGGGGCCTGGCCATCGGCCCCATGTCGAGCGTGAGCCAGATTCAGCTGATCCAACCGGTGCTCACCATCTGCTGGGCCGCGATCATCCTGCGCGAGGGGTTGACGTGGCCGGTGGTCGGGGGTGGAGCGGCGGTCATCGCATGTGCAACAGTGGCGGTCCGGACCCGGATGTCGCCGTCCGTTCGACAGGAGGAACTTTCGGAATGACGAAATCGATCGATCAGGCGCGCAAGCTCGAGAATGTTCGCTACGACATTCGTGGACGCATTCTGGACAAGACCGAGGAGCTCGAGGAGCAGGGACACACCATCCTGCGCCTCAACGTCGGCAATCCTGCGCCCTTCGGGTTCGAGGCACCGGACGAGATCATGATGGCCATGATCCGAAATCTGCCCACGGCACAGGGCTACTCGGATTCCAGAGGCCTGTTCTCCGCCCGCACCGCGGTGGTGCAGTACTACCAGACCAAGGGATTGACCGATCTGGATCTCGACGTCGGCAACGTCTACCTCGGCAACGGGGTCTCCGAGCTGATCACGATGACGATGCAGGCTCTGTGCAACCCGGAGGACGAGATTCTGATTCCGTCGCCCGATTACCCGCTGTGGACGGGATCGGTGGCGCTCGCCGGTGGCACACCCGTCCACTACCTGGCCGACGAGAGTCAGGACTGGGCCCCGGACTTCGAGGATCTCGAAGCCAAGATCACCCCTCGCACCCGCGCGATCGTGGTGATCAACCCGAACAACCCGACGGGGGCGGTGTATCCGCGCGAGGCACTCCAGCGGTTCGTCGAACTGGCGCGTGAGCACGATCTGATACTGCTCGCCGACGAGATCTACGAGAAGATCGTCTACGACGGTGCAGAGATGACGAATCTCGCCACTCTGACCGGCAAAGATGTTCTGTGCTTGACGTATTCGGGTCTCTCGAAGGCGTACCGGGTGTGTGGATTTCGGGCCGGATGGTTGGCGGTCACCGGGCCGCGTCGACGTGCGGCCAGTTTCATCGAGGGCATCACCCTGCTGTCCAACATGCGGATGTGCGCAAACGTACCGGCACAGCACGCAATACAGACTGCGCTCGGCGGCAGGCAGTCGATCGAAGATCTCCTCCTTCCGGCCGGGCGGCTGACCGCGCAACGTGACCTCGCGCATCGCATGCTCAACTCGATCGACGGAATCAGCTGCGTGCAGGCAGCGGGTGCGCTGTACATGTTCCCGAAACTCGACACCGACCGTTTCGGGATCGTCGACGACGAGAAGTTCGTACTCGACCTCCTCGAGTCGGAAAAGATTCTCGTCAGTCACGGCCGTGCCTTCAATTGGGATGTGCCCGATCATTTCCGACTCGTCACTCTGCCCAACGTCGACGATCTCGCCACTGCGCTCGAACGTCTCGGCAATTTTCTCAGCTCGTATTCGCAGTAGGACTTCTGCTCGAGCTGATTTTAAATCCGTGCCGGGTAGTGCACGGGGTCGTTCATGCAGATAAAGCCCCTGATCGATGTCCTACACGGCCTTTGGTGCCCGGTGGGCCGGTGATATTTCCCGACTCGGCCCGGGAAATGCGGGTTACGCTCGTCGTCCGATCTGCCGGGCGAGAGGGAATTCGTGGATCTATGGGGTTATCTGCAGGGGCGGGGTGAATCCCTCGCGTTTCTGACCTATCAACATGCGTCGCTGGCGTTTCAGACGGTTCTGGTGGGCACGGTCGTGGCTGTGCTCATCGCAATCGCAGTCCATCGTCTTCCGCTGTTCTCGGCGTTGACGCTGACGACCAGCCGAGTAGCGCTGACGATTCCGTCTTTGGCGTTGCTCGCGTTGCTCATCGTGCCGTTCGGCCTCGGGGTAGTGCCCTCGTTCATCATGCTCGCGTTCTTCGCGGCCATGCCCGTGATCGGTAACGCCATCGTCGGACTGCGCGGCGTCCCCGACACCGTGATCGAGTCCGCGAAGGGAATCGGTTTCTCGCGCAGCCGCATCCTCGTGTCCGTCTCGCTGCCCATGGCATGGCCGGTCATTCTCACCGGCATTCGCGTCTCGACGCAGATGGTTGTCGGCGTCGCGGCCATCGTCGCGTACGTGCTCGGACCCGGCCTCGGTTCGCTCATCTTCAACGGCCTGTCGAGACTGGGCGGGACCAATTCCGTCGAGATGGCAGTGACCGGAACAGTCCTCATCGTCGTCATCGCCCTGGTGTTCGACGCCCTGCTCGTCCTCCTCGGGCGCCTCACCATCTCGAAGGGATTGTCATGACGGACAACACGACCGGCGGACCGACGGTCACCGGTGCCTCCATTCGCCTCGACGGTGTGGTCAAGCAGTACAAGGGTCAGAACAAGCCGGCAGTGCAGAAGATCGACCTCGAGATCGAGGCCGGCCATATCGTGGCGTTCGTGGGACCGTCCGGCTGCGGTAAGACGACGACGCTCAAGATGATCAACCGACTGATCGAACCGACCGAGGGCCGTATCTTCATCGGTGACCGTGACGTGACCGGCGAGGACCCGGACAAGCTTCGCCAGTCCATCGGGTACGTCATCCAGTCCGGCGGACTCTTCCCGCACTGGTCGGTCGCCAAGAACGTCGGAGCCATTCCGCGCGTCCTGGGTTGGGACGCGAAGAAGATCGAGGAGAGAACCGACTACCTGCTCGATCTGGTGGGGCTCGACGTCTCCGACTTCCGCGATCGCCTACCCAAGGACATGTCGGGCGGACAGCAACAGCGTGTGGGTGTAGCGAGAGCGCTCGCTGCCGATCCGCCGGTTCTGTTGATGGACGAGCCCTTCGGCGCAGTGGACCCGATCACCAGGGTTCGGCTACAGGACAGCCTCATTGCCATCCAGCACGAGCTCGCGAAGACGATCGTCATCGTCACTCACGACTTCGAGGAAGCGACGAAGTTGGGCGACAAGGTATTGATTCTGTCCGAGGGTGGTCACATCGAGCAGTACGCGACTCCGGAAGAAATCCTGGCCAAGCCGGCCAGTCCGTTCGTCGAGGAATTCATCGGCTCAGGAGCCACTCTGGCGCACCTGACACTGTCCAGGGTCAAAGACGTGCAACACGATTCGGTTGTAACCGCCAAGGTCGGCGACAATTCGCAGGAGGTCATCGCGCGCGCACGAGCGCAGGGTGCCACCTGGATCGTCGTCATCGACGAACACGGCCGCCCCCGAGCCTGGCCGTCTCTCGACGAAGTGGCCACCAAGGACCGCATCACCGACTACGTCGACGAGCGATTGCCCACCGTCGCACCGTCGTCGACGCTCAACGACGCTCTCGATTCGATGTTGGCCGCTAGTCAGGGCGGCGTACTCGTCACCGACGGCCGAGGTGCCGTGACCGGCGCATTGACGATTGCCACCGTCATGGCCGTCATCCGGGGGCAGCTCTCGGACGCTCGATCCGGCGACGGCCACGTCACGTACTCGGCCCATACCGAAGGCGCAGCAACATGAATCGACTGCGCCGTGCCCCGTTGGATGTGTGGTTCGAGCCGATCGTCATCGTGGTACTCGGACTCGGCTACATCCTGTGGTATCGATCGACGACACTGACCATCACCGAACAAGCATCGCTCGGCTGGGACAACCTGAAGACCACTATCGTCGATCACATCGTTCTGACGTTGACGGCCACGGTGATCGTCGTCGTCATCGCAATACCGTTGGGCATTTTGCTCACTCGGGACAGAGCGAAGAACCTTCGGCCGGTGGCCGTCAACTTCGCCAACATCGGTCAGGCCGCTCCGGCAGTCGGTCTGATCGTGCTGCTGACGATGTGGCTCGGAACCGGATTCCGCACCGCTGTAGTGGGTTTGGTCGTCTACGCAATTCTGCCGATCCTTCAGAACACGATCGTCGGGATACAGCAGGTCGATCAGCGAACGATCGAGGCGGCCCGCGGCATCGGGTTCTCCGGGATTCGCACCCTGGTGCAGGTGGAACTTCCCCTGGCGGTGCCGGTGATCCTCAACGGCGTGCGCACCGCGCTGGTCATCCTGGTCGGAACCGCCACGTTGAGCACGTTCATCGGGGCGTCCAGCCTCGGCACGCTCATCACGACGGGCACAACGCTCTTCTTGCCGAAGTTGCTCATCTCCGGTGCCGTTCTCGTTGCACTGCTGGCACTGATCATCGACTGGCTCGGCCGTGTGGTCGAATTGTTGGCGACCCCAAGAGGAGTGGCATGATTCGCCGTCTGTTCGCCGCCGCTGGAGCTGTGGCGCTCGCCGGCTCGTTGGCTAGCTGCGGTCTGGTGAGCTCGTCGGGAACGTTCGAGAGCACCACGCTTACGGACGGTGCGAGGCCGCTCGACGGCGCGTCTCTGGTGGTGACGAGCAAGAGTTTCACCGAGGGCGTGCTCCTCGGGAAGATAACGGCCACATACCTTGCCGCCGCGGGCGCGAAGGTGACCGACTTGACCGGTGCGCCGGGGTCGGCGTCGTCGAGACAGGCGCAGCTCAACGGCGACGCAGACATCCTGTGGGAGTACACCGGCACCGGCTGGGTCAATTATCACAGCCAGACCGAGACGATCAGCGATCCGCAGGAGTTGTGGGAGCGCGTTCGTGACATCGAGAAGAGTGAGTACGACCTCGACTGGCTACCTCCGGCCAACTTCAACGACACGTACGCGTTCGCGGCATCTGCCGCCACCGTCGAGCGACTCGGCGTCGCCACTCTGTCCGATGTCGCGAAGCTCCCGGAGGCCGACCGAACATTCTGCGTCGATGACGAATTCTTCTCTCGTTCGGACGGTTTCGGCCCGATGCTCGACACGTACGGGATCGGACTGAACGCGCCGGGTGGGGTGCCGTCCAGTAACGTCACCCGCATGGACGCCGGTGTCGTGTACACGTCGACCGCAGACAGTTCGCCCTGCAATTTCGGTATGGTTTATACCACCGACGGTCGGATAAAGAACCTGAATCTGACCGTGCTGCAAGATGATCGCGCATTCTTCCTGCCGTACAGCGGCACCGCTGTGGTACGCAATGCGGTGCTGGAGCAGCATCCCGAGATCGCCGATCTGCTGGCGGTGGTGTCGGGGCGTTTGACCGACGACCTGATGCAGGAGCTGAACGGGCGGGTCGATATCGAAGGCGAGGATCCGTCGGACGTCGCATACGAGTGGCTGCAGAGCGAGGGGCTCGTGGACTGACCTCAGCTCGGATCCGGCTCGAAGAGCTGCTCGATGGTGCAGTCGAAAGCCGCGGCGAGGCGAAAGGCGACGGGCAGGCTCGGGTCGAATCGCTCCTTCTCGATGGAGATGATCGTCAGGCGGGTGACGTCGATCCGTTCGGCCAGTTCGCTTTGAGACCAACCCTTCTCGGTGCGACGCCGTCGAACGTCGTTCCTCATTCGGACAGGGCTCGGTAGCGCGCGAACGCATACCGGCCGGTGAACGATGCGAACGCAGCCAGCAACAGACCCGTCAGCAGCAGAGTTGCCGGGGGATCGACGCGGGTAATGGCCACCACCGCCAGAGTCAGGCCGAGGACGGTCACAAGATCGGTGGCGGTGCCGCTGGACGCCGCCGTGGTCCAATGGCTTTCGATGCTGTCACCCGAAGTGTAAGTCTGGTCGGCAGTGACCGGTGCAATGATCAGTATCCAGCCCAGCATCGCCCCGAACGGTAGCGCGGTGAATCCGAACACCACCGCCGCGACTCCTGGGGCGACGGGCGAGACCAGCCAGGCCAGTAATGCCGTCGCCGAGGCAGTGGCGAGGCCGACAGCGGCGACCGATATCCATTTGAGTGTCACCTGAATGCTCCGATCGTAGGTATAGTTCGCTATACGTATAGGAAACCATACATCGGGCCTCACACTCAGGTAAGCGAGACGGTGAGAAAACTGTCACCGACGTGCAGCATCGGTGTAGTCGGTCGAAACGTGCCAGGTGATGAGGTAGTGGTACCGAAGGAAAGGACCACTGTCATGCCGGATCTCTTCAGCCCGTTCACGCTCAAAGGCGTGACGCTTCGAAACCGAATCGCCATGTCGCCGATGACGATGTATCGCTCCGTCGACGGGAAGATGAACGACTTTCACCTGATGTATCTCGGTGCGCGCGCGGCAGGCGGATTCGGGATGGTGTTTCCGGAACAAGTTGCGATCACGCCGGACGGTCGCACGACTCCTGGCTGCGCCGGGATCTACGACGACGACCAGATCGAGGGTCACGCACGCGTGACGGCGATGATCAAGGACATGGGATCGGTCCCGGCCATTCAGCTGGGTCACACCGGACGCAAGGGCAGCGAGGTCCCACCGTGGCAGGGCGGACATCAGCTCCCGGCAGACCATCCCGACGGCTGGGAGTGTGTTGCACCGTCGGCGATTCCCTACGGCGGCGACCACTCGTTCCCCGTCCACGAACTCACCGTGCCCGAGATCAAGGCGATCCACCAGAGCTACGCCGACGCAGCTGTCCGTGCTGCGGAAGCCGGCTACGAATGGCTGGAGATGCACTACGCCCATGGCTATCTCGGGGCAAGCTTCTTCTCCCCACTGGCGAACCAGCGCACCGACCAGTACGGCGGAAGCCTGGAGAACCGGGCACGGTTCCACCTGGAGGCGCTCGACGCGGTGCGTGAGGTGTGGCCGGAGAAGTACCCCCTCACCATGCGGTTGGGCTCGGACGACCACCACCCCGACGGGGTTCAGTTCGACGAATCCATGATCGCCATCGGATGGATGAAGGAACACGGCCTGGACATGGCCGATGTGAGCCTGGGCTTCAATACCGACGACATGGTGGACCCGCCTTTCGGTGACATGGGGTTCATGGTCGAGCGGGCTGCGCGTGTCAAGCGCGAGCTGGATATCCCCGTGACCTGCAGCTGGAATCTGGGGGTGCCCGAAAACGCGGATGCCGTGATCCGTGACGGCAAGATCGACGTCGTGTTGCTCGGTCGTCCGGCGCTGGCCAACCCGCACTGGCCGGTGTGGGCAGCGCGCGAGCTGGGCCACGGTGACCCGTTCTCACTGGTGCCCGAGGACTGGAGCTGGTGGCTGAAGAACTTCCGGGGACACGACCCCAGCATCGGACTGCCGCCGGCGAAGGTCGTGGAGGTCGAGCAGGAGCGCAAGATCGCGTAGCAGTCAGGGGAGGCCGGACGGCGATCACAGACCATCTGTGGACGGTAGGGTTCCAAGGGCTCGCATCATGAGGAGCCCAGTGGTGTTCTCGTATCGACGCGGAGGTTTGTGATGGCCGGCGGACTCGTAGCTCTGCTCGACGACGTGGCAGCGCTGGCGCGCCTGGCTGCCGCGTCCATCGACGATGTCGGTGCGGCGACCGGGAAGGCGACGGCCAAAGCGGCCGGTGTCGTGATCGACGATGCGGCGGTGACGCCGCAGTACGTTCGCGGTCTCGCGGCCGAACGTGAACTCCCCATCATCAAGCGCATCGCTGTCGGCTCGCTTCGCAACAAGCTGCTGATCATTCTGCCGATCGCCCTGTTGTTGAGTCAGTTCTTGCCTTGGCTGTTGACGCCGATTCTGATGCTCGGCGGTTGTTACCTCAGCTACGAGGCGGCGCACAAGATCTGGGGCGCTCTGTTCGGTCACGGTGACGATCACGCCGCCGCCGAGGACGAGCCGCGCGACGAGGACAGTGTTGTCTCCGGTGCGGTGCGGACCGACTTGATCCTGTCCGCCGAGATCATGGTCATCGCGCTGGACACCATTGCCGGTGAGGGCTTCTGGAGCCGATTGATCATCCTGGCGGTCGTCGCCGTGGTCATCACGATCGTCGTCTACGGCGTCGTTGCGTTGATCGTCAAGATGGACGACATCGGTCTGAAACTGGCCGACGGTTCCACCGGGTTCGTCGAGAAGTTCGGCCGGGGTCTGGTCAAGGGCATGCCCAAGGTCATGTCGGTGCTGTCGGTCGTCGGCACCGCCGCAATGTTGTGGGTCGGCGGACACATCTTGCTCGTGGGCATCGACGAGCTCGGCTTCCACCCCATCTACGAGCTCGTGCACCACGGCGAAGAAGCGGTGCGCGGCGTCGCCGGCATCGGCGGAGTGTTGGCGTGGATCGTCAATACTCTCGCGTCGGCGATCATCGGTGCGATCGTCGGTTGCATCATCGTGGTTGCACAGCTGGGAATCTCGAAGGCGCTCGTCAAGCGGGCTGCCGCGAAGTAGTGGCGGTACCGGCTACGTTCGCCGTAGTTCATCCATCGTCGGAACCGGCGTCGGAGATCCTGTATCGCTACTACGCCGACGTGGTCGGACGCTTCCACGGCCGGGAGGCGTCGGACATCGAAGTGCGTGGAGCAATGGTCGACGAGCCGAGCGACGACCTCACCGAAGATTCGGGCGTGTTCGTTGTCGCGTATTTGGGGTCGGAGGTGGTCGGCTGTGGGGGTGTACGTTTCGTGTCCGACAGCGTCGCAGAACTGACACGGGTCTTCGTGTATTCGCGCACCCGTGGAAACGGTGTGGGCGCGTCGATCGTCGAGTTCATCGAAGGGTGCGTCCGCGAATCACGCCGTACGACAATACGATTGGATACCCGAGCAGACCTGATCGAGGCGCGGGGCCTGTACTCCAAGCTCGGCTATCGGGAGGTACCGGCGTTCAACGCAGACCCCTACGCCGAGGTGTGGCTCGAAAAGCAGCTCTTCTGAACGGCTTTCGTCACCGTCGAGCCAACTCGAGGACCCGTCGCTCGGACATGGAGACATCGGCGAGCGATGCCGTCAACTCGTCCCACGCCCTCTGAACGCGGAGTTCGTCTCGGCGAAGGCGCTTTTGCGCAGCAGCGAGTCTGCGGCGCTCGGCCAGAAGCAGATGTCGATCGCGATCCTGCCTGGCCATGAAGAGGTACGTGTGCGGATCGAACGGATACATGCCAACTCCTATGGTGTAGTGGGGAATCCGTGCATCAGAACCATGACGTGCTCACGCTCTCCCGAGGTCGCGTTCTCGCCGTGTCGACGCCATTTGTCGATGACGGCACGCATCTCCGTGCCCATCTGTTTCGTCTCTTCGGCGGTGAGCCGCAGTACGTCGTCGGAGCTGAACGCCGCCGACACCCATTCCGGACCCCAGGACTCGGACGTCCGATCGAAGTCACGAAGGCGAGACCACTGGTGCGCTAACCAGGAGTCCTTGGACGCCTTGGCAACCGACAGGGACTCGGGCGAATCGGAGAAGTCGTTCTCGGACCAGCTGAAGCCCTCCTCGTTGGCCTCCGACCACCAACGCTGGCGCTTGTCCGAGCCGTTCTCGACCTCCTTCACGAACCCGTGCTCGGCGAGTTTTCGCAGGTGATAGCTGACCGAGGCGGGTGACTCGTCCACCAGATCGCCGAGCTGGGTTGCCGTCATCGACTTGTTGGCGCGCAACGCGTAGAGCAGGCGCAGCCGAATGGGATGCGTCAGTGCTTTCAGCTCGGACATGTCCGTCAGCTTCCGCGGCGTCCGGGGCGGTGGTGGTGGGCTCATGCACCAACCATAGCCCGAAAGAAATATTTCGCAATAGTTCTTTCGGATCTGGACACTCGTAACTCACGCGATCGAGTCGAGGAACTCCAGCATCGCGCTATCGAACTCGTTCGGCCGGTCCATGTTCGCGGCGTGACCGCAGTTCTCCAAGACCACCGATCGACCGAGCGGATTCAGCTCCACCGACTCGGAAGCGTGTGCAGCAGGCCAGAACTGACTGTCGCGCGCGGCGACCATCAGGAACGGTCTGTCGGTACCGGCAATGGTTGCGCGCCAATCCTGGGCTGCGTGATCGGCGAGCAGCGCCTTCATCGGTGGGGTGTCGGGCGACGCCATCTTCGGCATCGTCCGTAGTGCGACAACGAGCCTCAGCAGTGACGGAATGGACTTCCATTGGGGCCGGCCATGGCCGGTGTCGGGTATTCCGTTGTCGAAGAATGTCTTTCGATTCTCTTCGGTAAGTCCGTAGAAGCCGTTCGGCCAGTCTGCGCTGTTGACCATCTTCGGTGTCTGATCCACCGACACGACAGCCCGTACGTGGTCGGTGCCGAATTGCGAGATGTAGGACCAGACGGTGCTCGCTCCCATCGACCCGCCGATCAATACGGCCTCGTCGACGCCCAACGCTGCCAGGAAGTGTGCGACATCGCGCCCGTGCCGCTCCATGGATGCGCCGTGGGCCGGTGCTTCCGATGCCCCATGGCCGCGTCGGTCGAGAGCCAGCACGCGATACCCGGCCGCCACCAACGCCTTCTGCTGCAACGCCCATGTGGTCGCGGGCGCACAGAAGCCGGCGATGAGCACCACGACCGGGCCGGTGCCCTCGTCGATATAGCTCAGGGTGACGGAGTCGTCGGTGACCACTGTCGGCATGGTGAATCTCCCGTGTCAGAAGAACTCGGTCAGGCGAACTCGGCGTGCATTTCCCAGATCAGGATCTCGCTCGCAGTCGATGCTGTCACGCGGTGTCCGCCGGTACCGGTCAGTCGAACCGCGTCACCTTGGGCGAGGTCGCCTACGTCCTCGAACGCCGCGGAACCGTCGGCCATGAAGACGTGACCGAACGGCGCGTCGGGAACGGTGACGGACTCCCCGGGTTCGAGTCGAGCGACATGCAGCGTTGCGTAGCGGTTACCGATCCGAACGCCGCCGCGGCCCGGCATCCCGGACGCCACCGGCACCAGCTCGCCGGATGCCAACTCGTCGCGCACATCAAGCTCCTCGTACGAGGGCACCCGTCCGTCGGTGTCGGGTGGAATCCACATCTGTACGACGCGCAACTTCTCTCGGCTGGTCAGGCTCGACGCGTTGCGTTCGGTGTGCCGAATGCCGGTGCCGGCACTCATGCGTTGAAGCAAGCCTGGGTAGACGATCCCCGAATTACCCTCGGAGTCGGTGTGTTTCAGCGTCCCTTCCAGAACCCACGTGACGATCTCCATGTTCTCGTGCTGATGGGAGTCGAAGCCTTCACCCGGAAACACCGTGTCCTCGTTGTGCACCATGAGCAGCCCATGCGCGTTGGCCGCGAGGTCGTAGTTGCCGGTGGCGGGGAAAGACTGCTTGGAGTCGAGCCACTCGTTCCACCAGTGATGGCGTTGTTCACCGGGTATGTGAGTCACGGTCACGACGCGTGGTTCCGCATCGCTGTGAAAGTTCGGGTCAGCGCCGCGAGATCGTTCGGGTCCACCAGGTCGAACATGTTCTCTCGCACTGTCTCGACGTGGCCCGGGCTGGCGGCGGTGAGGGTGTTCATGCCTGCTTCGGTGAGCTCGGCGGACATTCCTCGCTTGTCGTCGTCGCATTTGACGCGAATGACCCAGCCGTTGTCGACGAGTCGGCTGATGGCCCTGGTGACGCCGCTGCGAGTCGTGGTGACAGCGTCTGCCAGTTCGCTCATACGTCGGCGACGGTCGGGTGCTTCCGACAGAACGACCAGCAGCTCGAAGTCGGTGAACGAGATTCCCGAGTCGCGTGTGAGTTGATTGTCGAGGTCGCGAAGCAGCAGCCGCGTCGCGTCGAGGTACGCGCGCCAGGCCCGCTGTTCGTCGGTATCGAGCCACCGTGGTGAATCCATGTCTCCATGCTAGTTGACAACGCAACTAACGGGTGTACTGTTCTCAGTAGTTGACGAAGCAACTACTTGACCGGAGGGTGGAGCGATGACCAACGAACTGACTGCCGAAGAGACACGCCGAGCGCAGGAACACGAAGAGCAGCGAGAACGTATTCGTGGGCAGTACCTGAAGCCGGCCGGTGAGCGGCCCGCGTCGTCTGCCCGCGGACTCCATCACACCGCGTTGGTCAGCAGCGACGTCGAAGCAACGGTGCGGTTCTACCAGGACCTGCTCGAATTCCCGCTCACCGAGCTCATCGAAAACCGCGACTACCCGGGCTCCTCGCATTTCTTCTTCGACATCGGCAACAGCAACCTGTTGGCCTTCTTCGACTTCCCGGGCCTCGACGTCGGTCCGTACGCGGAGGTTCTGGGTGGACTGCACCACGTGGCCATCAGCGTCGAGCCCACCCGCTGGGAGCACCTACGCACCAAGCTGACCGACGCCGGAATCGAGTTGATCGAGCACAGTGACGTCTCGCTGTACTTCCGCGACCCCGACGGTGCGCGGCTGGAACTCATCGCCGATCCGCTCGGTGAGATGTACGGCTCGCACGTTCTCTGAGATCACACCTACTTTCGAGATTCGAGGCAATGACATGACCTCTGCAGCAACCACACTCGACATCCGCCGCGCCGATGACCGATTCAAGACGAAGATCGGCTGGCTGGACTCCAAGCACTCTTTCTCTTTCGGCAATCACTTCGATCGTGGCAACACTCACCACGGCGTCCTGATGGTCAACAACGACGACATCGTCACCCCGGGAATGGGATTCGACACCCACCCGCACCGCGACATGGAGATCATCACCTGGGTTCTGCAAGGGTCCCTGGTGCACCAGGATTCGATGGGCCACTCCGGCGTCATCTACCCCGGTCTCGCGCAGCGCATGAGTGCGGGTACCGGAATTCTGCACTCGGAGAAGAACGATTCGTGGCGACTCGGTGATACCGCCGGCTCGTATGCGGGCAAGCACGGCGATCCTGTTCGGTTCGTCCAGATGTGGGTCGTGCCGGACGAGCAGGGTATCACCCCGGGTTACGAACAGCTCGAGATCGACGGCGAATTGCTCAGCGGCGGTTTGGTTCCCGTCGCGTCCGGCATGCCCGACCATTCCGATCATGCGGCCATTCGCATCAAGAACAAGTACGCGGCCATGCACGTGGCGCGCTTGCAGGCCGGGCAGGCTCCCGTCGAGATACCCGACGCGCCGTTCGTGCACATCTTCGTGGCGGAGGGTGAGGCGATGCTCGAGGGCGTCGGACTACTGGCCGAGGGCGATGCCGTGCGCGTCAGCGGAGGAGGCGGCCAGAAACTGAGCACCGCCAGCGGTGCCGAAGTGATCGTCTGGGAGATGCACGCCGCAATCGCCGGCTAGTCGGTCTCTCGGTGCGGACGGAACGAGTGCTCCTCGTGGTCGAGTTCGTGCTCGAGGCTACGCATGCTGTTGTCCGGTAGCCGGCCGGCATCTCGCCAGCACAGCAACTCCTCCCGCTCGACCGCCAGGATGCGTCGGCGGGTACTCATCGCGGCGATCTGCTCCGGCGAGATGACCGAGTCGCCCACTTCGGACTCGTCGAGATGGTCGAGTCGGCGGTGGTACCGGTCGATCCGATGTTCCAACTCGTGGCGCAGTATCTCCCGCCCTTCGTCGTCGAGTTCTTCCTCGTCGGCGATGCGATCCAGCTGTGACAGTGCAGCTTTGGCCGATCCCTCACGTGCTTCGTTTCGCAGACGTGCCTCTGCTGCGGGGTCGGCGACGACGTTCAGCTTTCGTACCAGCGGAGCGAACGTCAAGCCCTGTCCGACGACCGTCACCAGCACGACCAGAAATGCGCAGAACAGCAACAGGTCTCGGCTCTCGAACGGCTCACCGGAGTCGATCGTCAGGGGCAAAGTGAACACGGCCGCGACGGTGATGACTCCACGAGTGCCGGCCCAGCTCATCACCACCGCCTCGCGTGCGGACAGACCCGTGGTCAGCAACCACAGCGGCCGCAGCAGCAGGACTCCGGCGAGCGTGACCGTGACTGCGAGGGCGATGGTGGTCCCCGAGTATGCCGACAGGCCGCCGACCACGGTGGGCAACTGCTCGCCGATCAACAGAAACACGAAGCCCTCGAGCAGCAGATCTATCAGCCGCCACACCGCGCTGGTCTGCAGGCGGCTGGCTCCGGAGATGGCGTGGCGAGTGTGATGCCCGATCACCAGTGCCGCGACCACGACGGCCAGAACTCCCGACGCATGAACCTCTTCGGCCGCCAGGTACGCAACGAACGGCGTCGCCAGCGACACGATGTTGAGCAGCAAAGAATCGTGAACGTATCGCTGTACCAGTCGAATCAGCAGGGCGACGACCAATCCGACGACGATGCCGCCGACGGCCGCCAACACGAACAATCCGCCGGCGTGAGCGAACGTCATGTCCTGGCTCGAGATCGCGGCGATGGCCACGGTCAGCATCGTCAGCGCGGTCGCGTCGTTCAGCAAACCCTCCCCTTCGATGAGGGTCACCAGCTTCGGTGGAATGCCGGCGCGTCGACCGACCGCAAGGGCGGCCACCGGGTCCGGCGGTGCCACGGCGGCACCGAGCGCCATACCAGCGGCAAGCGTGATACCCGGAACGAGCAACCACAGACCGACGCCCACGAGGGCAGCGGTCGCCACCACGAGGGTGACCGACAAACTCAAGATGGTCCACACGTTGCGGCGGATGGCGATCAGTGACGAGTTCAGGGCAGCGCTGTAGAGCAGCGGCGGGATCACCAGGGTCAGAACGACCTCGGGGTCGAGGACGATGTCGGGCAACGCCGATGCCGAGACGGCCAGGCCGGCCAGGGTCAACAACGCCGCCGCGGGAAGCGTCGTCGTCTTCGAGATCACCTGTGCAGCGACGATCAGACCCGTGGCAGCCAGGACCAGGCCGAGAGTTTCTATCACGGTAGGTCGAGAGGGAAATAGTTCACCCGGCTGTATTCCACCAGGTCAGAGGTTCAAACTATCTCTTCAGCCCGAACATCTTCGCGATCGTCTTCTCCATGAATGTCGCCGGCAGCAACCGTCGCGCCAGAAACACGACCGGTGCGTTGCTTCCTCTGGCGTACAAGGGTTTCGGCTTGTCGGCCTCGATGGCCTTCAGTACCACCTCGGCGACGTCCTCGGCGGAGATGCCGGTTCCCTCCTTGCGATCCAGGGACGAGATCGCTGTGTGGAAGTCGTCTCGGTGGACAGAATCCGCGGCGATGTACTTGGTACGGCGTTCGCTGATTCCGGTGTTGATCGATCCCGGCTCGACGGTGGTCATCCACACGCCGAAGGGAGAGAGTTCCAGACGCGCCGCGTCGGAGAAGCCTTTGATCGCTGCTTTCGTCGACGCGTAGGACGAGCGATAGGCGAGGGGGAAGCTGGCCAGCATCGAGCCGACCATCACGATGCGGCCGTAACCGCGCTCGCGCATACCGGGAATGACGTTCTGCGACAGCGTCACTGCGCCGAAGACGTTCAATTGGAAGAGTCGTTCGATGGCGTCGGTCGGCAGCTCCTCGAACGGTCCCGACTGGCTCTCGCCCGCGTTGTTGACCAGAACGTCGACGGCGCCCAGCTCCGCGACGAACGTGCCGATCGACGCGCTGTCGGTCAGGTCGAGGGCTCGATATTCGACGCCCGCCGCCCGTTGCGCGTCGGTCATCGAATCCGGGTTTCGGGAGGTGCCGATCACTCGATATCCCCGAGTGACGAGCAACTGTGCGACTGCGCGTCCGATGCCCGAGGACGCTCCGGTGACCACTGCCGTGCGATTCATGCTCACAGGCTACGGGGTGGTCCATTCGAACCGGGTGACGATCGTAGTCGTACCGGTTAGTCTGTTACCTGTGCAAACGAATCCTCCCGCCCTGCTGCTCGAGCACATGTGCATGGCCTTCGGCCCCAAGGTTGCGGTCGACGACCTGTCGCTGATGGTTCCGCCCGGTTCGATGTTCGGGTTGGTCGGACCCAACGGTGCAGGCAAGACGACATCGCTGTCCATGGCAGTGGGGCTGCTGAGGCCGCAGTACGGGCGGAGTCTGGTATTCGGACGAGACGTCTGGGCCGATCCGATCGCGGCGAAAGAACTGCTCGGCGTGCTGCCCGACGGACTGACCTTGCCCTCCCAGTTCACCGGCCACGAGCTCCTGACCTACATCGGTCGACTGCGCGCGATGCCGGAAGACGTCATTGCGCAGCGTCGAGACGAGCTGCTGGACGCATTGGACCTGACCGACGCCGGAGGAACCGTCATCGCCGACTACTCCGCGGGAATGACCAAGAAGATCGGGCTGGCCTCCGCGTTGCTGCACGGGCCCCGATTGCTGGTGTTGGACGAGCCTTTCGAAGCTGTGGACCCCATCTCCTCCACCACGATTCGAACCATCCTCGTCCAGTTCGTCCGCTCCGGCGGGTCGGTGATTCTGTCGAGCCACGTCATGGCCCTCGTCGAGCAGCTGTGCACACACGTCGGCGTCATCACGGGAGGCCGAGTGGTGGCGGCCGGAACCGTCGACGAGGTCCGCGGCGGCGGGACCCTGGACGATGCCTTCGTTCGCCTCGTCGGCACCCGCGATCAGAACCCGGACGGACTGTCCTGGATGCGCTCGTGATGTCGGTCGGCCGCACTGTCCTGCAGATGCGAATCACGCTCTACCGCAGGCAGTTCAAGGGCGGACAAGCGGTGGTCAAGACCGTGTTCGGATTGCTGGGGCTGGCCCTCGCGGTTCTCGCATGCGTGATGGCGGCTCGAACCGACGCGTCGCAGGTACTGGTGGGCGGCACCGCAAGCCTCGGACTGACCCTGACGGGCTTGAGTTGGGTGCTCTTCCCGGTGCTGTCGGGCATCTCCGACGACAACATCCAGCCCCGCCACTTCCAACTGTTGTCCGTCGATCCCGCGCGACTGGCCCGTGCGCTGCTGACCACGTCGGTGGTCGGCATGGTGGTTCCGCTGACGATTATCGTGGCCGCGTCCATTCCGATCTACGCTGTGTCCCGCTCGGTCGCAGCACTGCCGTTGGCTCTGGTGGCCTGGCCCGCAACGGTGGTGTTCTTCGTGACGCTGTCGAGGGTAGTGACGTTGGCGATGTCGCAGCTGCTCAAGAGTCGACGCAGCCGTGAGTTCGCACTGTTGGCGTTCGGAGCCGTCTTCGGAGGCCTGTACTTCCTGCAGTTCCCCATCACCCACAATCTCGATCGAGTGCTGTCGGGTGAGGTGACATGGCCGCTCACGCTGGCACATTCGATTCCGTTCAGCTGGGGAATTACCAGCGTCGACGCGGTGCTCGAGGGCAATTGGCTGCTGGCGATCGGCGCACTTGCGGGATTGCTGCTGCTGGACGTCTCACTGGTATGGGCATGGCAGCGACTGGTTCTGCGCCACTTCGAGGGACGGGTCTCGACGTCGTCGGGATCGACCCGTAAGCAGACGATCGCCGACGGCCGCGACGGAGCAACAGGGTGGCGGGTGACGAGGGTCGGCGCGGTGGTGACCCGAGAGCTGTCCCTCTGGCGCGGTGACATGCGTCGTCGAAGTCAGCTGCTGTCGGTTCTGATCTTCGCGGTGCTGGCTGGTATCGGCCCGTTGGTGACCGATTCGATTCCGTTCACTGCCGCCTGGGGCGCGTGGATCGTGATCTTCATGGCGATGGGTGCGGGATCGAATTCGTACGGTCTCGACGGTAGCTCGATGTGGCACCTGGTCATGATTCCGCAGGCCCTCCCCGACGACGTCCGTGGTCGGCAGATCGCCTGGTTGCTGATCGCGGCCCCCTTCGCGATCGTGCCGGTCGTGGTGGTTCGAGTGTTCGGCGATCTCGGGCTCGACCGACTGGAGATCCCGATCGCATTGACGATCTCGATGCTCGGAGTCAGCGGCGGCCTGACCGCCGTGAACTCAGTACGCGGTGCCTACCCCGTGCCCGAAGCTACGAAAACGTTTTCGATGAACACGCGGGGATCGTTCACCGGCAACGCATTCGGATTCCTCGTACTCGGGATAGTGGTCCTGGCGGTATCGGTCGTGCCTGTACTGCTGCTCGCGCTGCTCCTTCCGGGAGCGTGGGCGTATCTGTCGATTCCGGTGGCCGTAGCGATCGGCTGGCTGGGGATGTGGTGCGGCGCGCGGATGGCAGTCGGCGCGTTGGTTCGTGACTCCGACAGAGTCCTGAACTCGGTGATGTCACGGTAGCGCGCGGATTGCCCGACACGGGTTACCCGCAGCAAAGGTGTGCGACGGTACGTCGCGGGTGACGACACTCCCCGCTCCGATCACCGAGTTCTCGCCGATGGTGACTCCCGGGCACACGATGACGCCGCCGCCGAGCCAGACGTTGTTACCGATGGTGATGGGAAGGGCGCTCTCCCAACGTGTCCGGCGAGATCCGTGATCTTCCATAGGATGCAGAGCTGTCAGTAGTTGGGCGCGCGGGCCGATCGAGACGTCGTTACCGATGGTGATGGGTGCGCAGTCCAGCAAGATTGCATCGTAATTGAGGAAGGTGTTCGAGCCTATGGAAATGTATGTGCCGTAGTCGCATTGGAATCGGGGCATGATCCACGAATCCGCTCCGATGGATCCGAGCAGCTCGCCGAGCAGTTCACGCCGTTCTTCGGTCCGGTCTGCCTCGGTAGCGTTGAATCTGTCGAGCAGCTTCCCACAAGAGATTCGAGACGCCACCAAGTCGGGATCACTGTCTCGGTAGAGTTCGCCGCGCAGCATCCGATCCCGATTTTCACCCATGGAGGACACGCTACAAGCCGGTCGAGATCTCGAACAGTGCGACGATGAACCACGAACTCCCATCGCCGAAATCACGACGACCGACGTAGCGAAACCCCTGCCGTAGGTAGTAGCTGCGCAGGTCGATGTTGGTCTCGGCGCAATCCAGACGTAGCAGCGCTCGCCCTTCCTGCCGGGTCCGCTGCGATGCCCACTCGAGCAGCGACGCGCCCAGTCCCGTGCCGGATTCGCTTCTGTCGATCACCAGTCCGTGCACGTAGCCTGCGGATTCGCCCTGCTCCGGCCAGATGGCAGGGTCGGCCCAGATCAATCTCAGCGCGCCGACAATCGGGCCACCGGGGTGGCGTCGAGCGATGTGGAACTCCCCTGCCTCTATCTGGGCAGCAACAGTCGACAGAGGTACCTCGCGCGGTGTCCACTGATCGATTCGCCGGGCAGCCAACCAGTCCTCGGCGGCGTGCCGGAGGCCGAGTATCGTTGCTGCGTCGGCGGCGGATGCGAGTTCTACGGTGAGCACCGTGCCATCGTACGGAGGTGGCGAGTCCAGTGGTGAACGTGCTTGTGGTCGAGAGTGATTCGGACCGGAAGGCCTTTCCGTCGATCGCTGGAGTCCAGTTCCGGCGCTGCGCGATCGATGAGCTGGCCGATACGGTCTCCTGGGCCGAGGTGCTGCTGTTTCGCACGTTCGAGGCCGCCGATCTGCAGGCCGTGTGGCCGAATGCCGCCAACCTGCAGTGGATTCATGCGTCCAGCGCGGGAGTCGATCGACTGTTGGACCCGGGTCTGCGCGAAGGGCCGTGGCTGCTGACCAACTCGGGAGGCATACTCGACCATGCGATAGCCGAATATGTCGCAGCAGGAATTCTGGCGTCGGTGAAGAAGCTGCCCCAGGCACTTCGCCGTCAGCGTGAGCGAGTCTGGGAGCATCGAGTCAGCTCCGGAGTTCGCGGTAAACGTGCGCTTGTCGTCGGACCGGGCTCGATCGGACGTGAAATCGGCCGGGTACTCGGCGCTCTCGGCATGCGCGTCGATGCGTCGGGGACATCCGAACGCCCGGGGGATGCGGAATTCGCGCGAATTCGTGACGTCGAAGAATTACGTTCGTATGCAGGCGAATACGCCGTCATCGTGCTCGCTACGCCGTTGACCGAAAGAACCCGTGGTCTCGTCGGCACCGAGGTGCTCGCGGCCATGAGTCCCGATGCGGGTCTGGTCAATATTTCCCGCGGTCCGGTCGTCGACGAACAGGCTCTGTGTGCGGCCCTGGCCTCCGGGACGATCGGCTGGGCAGTGCTCGATGTGTTCGAGGTCGAGCCGCTGCCGGCATCGAGCCCGCTGTGGAACATGGACAACGTGATCCTGACCGCCCATCTGGCCGGGGATGCCGACGACTTCGCCGAGCGGTTGTGGCAGCTGTTCGAGGAGAATCTGGAGCGATATCTGCACGCTTCGCCGCTGGTCAACGTCGTGGACAAGCAGACGGGATATGTCCAGCGATAGGTCGAACCGGCAAAGTGTGTGTAACAGTGCGTAGCGTGTACTAGGGTGCACGAGTGCGGGTAATCAATCATTCGGCGATCGCGTCGACCAGTCGGGAGGCGGCATTCGCCTACCTCGACGATTTTCGTAACGTGCCGCAGTGGATGTTCGGCATCACACGGTTCGAGCCGACGAGCGAGATCACATCCGGTCTCGGAGCTACGTACGACGCGACGATGCAGATCGGCCCCAAAGCGCTGAAATCTGTTGTGCACGTGACAGAGTGGGTCCACAACGAGCGACTCACCCTCGAGTCGGTCGAGGGGCTGTCGAACTCGTCCACGTGGTCGTTCGAGGACGCCGGTGACGGCCGAACCCGACTGGTGGTCGTCTTCCGCTACAGCCTGCCCGGCGGTATAGCCGGTAAGGTGCTCGGAGCTGTCGTGGAACCCGTTGTGGGTCAGGCAATCCGGCACACCGAGTCGACTCTCCGGGGCCGCTTGGAAGCGGCCGGTCAGTAAACGTACTTGTCCAGAGCGTCCAGTGCCGGTCTTAGCACTGGCTACCGAGGCGTATGTCGGTACTCTGGCTAACATGTCAGAGGATGTGCGACCAGAACGTGGACTGACCTTCGGCCGAGTTGCGGAGGATTACGACCGCGCCCGACCCGGTTACCCCGCCGAGCTGTACGTGGACATCGTGTCCGGAGGAAGGCTGCGAGTACTCGAGGCCGGAGCCGGTACCGGTAAAGCCACGGTTGCCTTGGCCGAGCTCGGCGCATCCCTGGTTGCGGTGGAACCGGATTCGGGCATGGCAGAGGTCGTTCGGCGTCGTACCGAGAACCTCGACGTCGAGGTGCAGGTGTCGCGATTCGAGGAATGCGTAGTCGAGCCGCGGTCGTTCGATGTGGTCGTCGCCGCGCAGTCTTGGCATTGGGTGAACCACGAGCAGGGAGTAGCGGTGGCGGCCCGCGCGTTGGTACCGGGCGGCGCGCTGCGGCTGTGGTGGAACATGCCGGGCGACCTCGACGGGCCAGCGTGGGATGCCGTGAGAGCTGCCTACGACGCAACCGAACCGGAAGCGGCACCGCTGCTGGCGCGGTCTCTCGGTGCGCAATCGGAGTCGAGCGTGCCTCGAGCCGACGGCTTCGGACCCTGGTCGTCCTCGACGTACAGGTGGGTCCAGCGCTACACGGCGGACGAATTCTGTGCGATGGCCGCGACGTACTCGAGTCATCTGGTACTCGACGACACGCGGCGCGACGAGGTGTTGAACGCGGTGCACACGGCTATCACCGAGCACGGACACCTGGATTATCACTACGTCACCCAGATGATGACAGCGCAGTTGCAGTGATCGTGGTCGAAGACCGTATCGATGCGATGGCACGCAGGCAGTTCGGGTCGACGGCGATGGTCGAATCCGTCCAGCCGCTATCGGGCGGGGCGTACAACTCGACCTACGAGGTGCAACTTCGAGCGCAGCCGCCGGTGATTCTGCGTGTCGCGCCGGAACCGGAGCATCAGTATCGGAGTGAGACCGAGATGATGCGCAATGAGGCCGCGACGACTCCGCACCTCGCACCGATCGCTCACCTGCTGCCGGAGATCCTCGGAGTCGACTGGTCGCGCGAGATCATCGATCGAGATTACATGTGGCAGAGCAAGATCGGCGGTGTACCTGCGACTCGAGCCTTCTTGATTCACGGCCGAGACGCGATGGTCCCTCTGTTCGCAGAGATCGGGATGGTCACTGCTGCAGTCCATTCCATAGCCGGACCGCACTTCGGAACCGTTCGTGGCCAGCATTTCTCCAAGTGGAGTGACGCGGTCATGTATCGGCTGAGTGAGATTGTCTACGACACCGAACGAGCTGGACTCGACACGCGTGCTGCCCAGAACGCATTGGAGTCGGCGCAACAGGCGAGCGACGTTCTCGACCGGGTCACCGAACCCCGCCTGCTACACGGTGACCTGTTCATCCCTAACCTGATTCTCGACGAGGATTCACTGCGGATCGTCGGAGTACTCGACCACGATCGCGCGTTCTGGGGAGATCCGGCCGCTGACTGGGGAATTCACGCGATGACGGGTAGAACCGAGGCCGAGCGTCGAGCATTCCACGACGGCTACGGCTCCCCAGTCGGCGACGAGGCCGTCGCGCACATCTACCGAGCGCTGCACGCCGGGGCGATTGCGCTGGAACGTCACCGGCTGGGGCGTGACAGGAAAAGCTAGGAGATCGTTGTGGTGCACACGACGAACTGTCTTGCCTCGTAAGCGAACCCGCCCTCCGGGCAGTCGTTGGGGTCGGCGGTACCTGTCTTGATTTCGGTGACCTGTTCGACGTCGGTCGCGCTGGGGTCGCTGCAGTCGACACGTGCGGGCTCGTCGATACCGCCGGTGGGAACGCTCATGCATCCGTCGACGACCCAATCCACGTCGAGGCACAGAGCGCCCTGCTCCACGCCGTCGAGAGTCTCGTAGTACGTCTGATTGACATCGGTCGGGCACTGCTCGTTCTGTTCGGCCTTCGCGATGACCTTGTAATTCGATTCCATGCTGCCGCACTCGGCGTTGGCGATGGTGGCGGCGGTCATCGTGCCGCCGAGCTCGACGCATTGACCGATCTCGACATCGATATCGGTGGAACCACCGGCGTCGATGCCCTCCTGGCCGGTGACGTCGTCGGTGGTGCTGGCAGCGGCCGACGTCGAGGACGAGGTGGTGGTGTCTGCGGCAACGGCGTTGCCCGAGTCGGACGACGAGCAGCCTGCGGCGAAGAGCAGCGTGAGTGTTGCACCCGCGGCGAGGAACCCTCTGGACAGTGCGTGCATCGTGGCGTGACCTTCTGGACTCATCCAGGCGAAGGAGTGCTCCTTCGTCGGCAACCCCGCGGGCTACCGAAAAAATATTCTTTACTATTCACGGAGATTTTGAAAGTCACGAACGGAACACGATCGACGAAACCCACTTGGTGTTGTGCACGCCCGGCAGTGCAGGCACGATCACCCGCGCGGGATAGCCGTGATCGAGCGAGAGATCGACGCCGTTGACTCTCAACGCCAGCAACGAGTCGGTATGTGTTACTTGATTTCCCTGCAGCACTGCGCGAGTGAAGGCGCCGTTCTGCTCGAGCGAGGTCACCTCGGCCGAGCGCGGTTGGGATACACCCGCGAGGGCGGCAAGTTCTGCCAACGGGACGCCGGTCCAGGTCTGAGTCGTCGACCATCCTTCGACACAGGCGATGGGAAGTTCGGCAGTGCGCTGCGGCATCGACAGCAGTCTGCCGCGGGACAGCACCACCGGAACGGCGTCGTCGGCTGCGCCTGTGATCGTCAACTGCCAGTCGGCTCCGGTCTGTGCCTCGGTGATTCCCGCTGCCTCCGCGGTCCGATTGATCTGAAAGTCGTTGGGGCCGTCGCCGTAGGAGCGCCCGCGCGGCAGCAGAATCGCGGCCTTGCGGAGAACGCCTCCGACCGTCTGGCCCACCGTGAGCACAGCGACGAAACCCATTCCAGCAGCGACCAATCCGATTGCGCCGCGACGGTTCATCGTTGTCGTGTGGCCCTGGTCGGGGGACTCGTTGCGCGCGCGCAGCACGTCCATCAGCGACTCGGACCGCAGGGTTCGCCACATCAGCGGCACCTTGAGCCCGAGATGGACGAGGAATCCGGCGATGAACACCCAAGCGCCGAAGTAGTGGGCGGCATAGAAGTCGAAGCCGAAGACGTAGTCGTACTGGATGTTGAGTACACCGGTGACGATCTCGAACAGCAGACCGCCGACGAGCGCCAGCAGGGACAGGCGTTCGAGTGCATGCGCAGGCGAACGAACCGGCGGCAGTTCGACGAGCTTGGGCATCACCGACCACAGCTTGGCGATGACGAGAGGCACGATGATCAGGCCCAATCCAACGTGCAGACCCTGCGTCAGCTGGTAGAGCCAGGCAGGGTTCGTAGGCCAATCGAAGAACGGCAACCGCAACCACCCGACGGCACCCGGCTTGGCCTGGCCGAACTGGGGCCCGTACGCGATGTACGACAGTAGACCGGTCACGATGACGATCGGTAGGGCAACGAGCAGCACTGCGCCGAACAGCGACGTCAACCACGTGCCGCGCAGCGGACTGCGAAAGCGCACGAGGGAATTGCGGGCGTCGGCCATGTAGGGCATTCGCTGCCCTGGCAGTCCCGGATGTGTCGTGCCCAGCTTCCCTGCCTGTTTCATTGCCTCGTAGAAGGCCTGTGCATCTGCGGCGGTGGATATTTTCGGACGGCCGGATGCCCATCGGTGAAAGAGCTCGTCGTACCTCTCCCCCATCGCCGACGGCACAGCCGGGTACCGAGCCGCGATCTCGGCTGCCCGCTTGCGCAGGAGAGCTGTTCGAGCGGTGTCGATGGTGGCCGAATCGAACCCCGGGGGCAGCGGCTCTCCCGCCACGAGCGCACGGATGAGCTCCTTCTGACGGCGAGCCAGGTCCTCGCTCACACCGTCGGACCCAGCACCCGGTCCGGCGTGATTCGTTCCAGGCCCGCTGAATCGGCGATCGCGTCGAGTTCGTCCAGCAGCTCCACTTCGGGTGGGTAGTGTCCGTCGCGCTCGAGCATGAGTGGTGTGCGGTGCCCGGCTGCAGTGAACGTTCTGAGCAGCTCGAGTACCTCTTCGGGAACTGCCGCGGTGTGCGAGTCGTGGTAGACGCCATCACGTACCGTGCCACCGGCGATGTGGCAGTACGCAATTCGGTCCAGAGGCAGCCGGGCCAGTTCGGTCCACGGGTCACGGCGTCGGTTTCGCGCGTTCGCGTAGACGTTGGCGATGTCCAACACCAAGTCGACGCCGGTACGCTCTACCAGCTCGCTGAGGAACTCGCCCTCGGTCAGCTCGTCATCGGGCCAATCGAACAGTGCTGCAATGTTTTCCACTGCCAATGGCACCGAAAGTCCGTCCTGCGTTCGAGCTATGTTTCGAGTCAGCACAGTCAAGGCCTCGCGGGTCCGCGGCATCGGAAGCAAATGCCCGGCCTCGATGCCATCGGCACGAACGAACGCGATGTGTTCGCTGACGATAGGCGACCCGAGCAGCGAGGCGACCCGCTCCAAGTGCGCTATTCGGTTGTGCTCCAACGGCTCCGCACCGCCCAGAGACAAACCGATTCCATGAGTGACGACGGGGACGCCCAACGAGGTGAGGCGCTCCGGTGCTTGATCCCCGATCGATTCGGCGATCACCTCACAGAACGCGAGCCCCGGCAACTGCGAGACGATCCCCGAAATCTCGGAGCGCCAGCCGATTCCGAGACCGACAGGCAGTGAGTAGGTGGTCACCCGCCGCACCCACCCCC
>NZ_NPFM01000042.1:0-957 GCF_002258645.1 Rhodococcus sp. 15-649-2-2 | reverse complement strand
AATGGCGAGGGATCTGACACAGCTCGAGCTTCTGCAGGAGCTGGTACCCACTGCCGAAGACAACGTGAACCGTCACATCACGATGGCGCGCGAATGGCATCCCCACGACTACGTGCCGTGGGACGAGGGCCGCAACTTCGCCGCCCTCGGCGGCCAGGACTACGACCCCGAACAGTCCAAGCTCTCCGATGTCGCGCAAGCCGCGATGATCACCAACCTGCTCACCGAGGACAATCTGCCCTCCTACCACCGTGAGATCGCCGAGAACTTCTCCCGCGACGGAGCCTGGGGAACCTGGGTCGGCCGCTGGACCGCCGAAGAGAACCGCCACGGCATCGTCATGCGCGACTACCTCGTCGTCACCCGCGGCGTCGACCCCGTCGCCCTCGAAGAAGCCCGCATGATCCACATGACCAACGGCTACGCCTCCCCCGCCGGATCACAGGTCGGTCTGCTGCACTCGGTCGCGTACGTCACCTTCCAGGAACTCGCCACCCGCGTCTCGCACCGCAACACCGGCAAGGTCTGCGACGACCCGATCGCCGACCGGATGCTCCAGCGCATCGCCGCCGACGAGAACCTGCACATGATCTTCTACCGCAACATCACCGGCGCGGCGATGGACATCTCCCCCGATCAGACGCTGCAGGCCGTCTCGGACATCGTGACCAACTTCGTCATGCCCGGTGCCGGGATGCCGAACTTCCGCCGCAACGGTGTGCTCATGGCCAAGCACGGCATCTACGACCTGCGTCAGCACCTCGAAGACGTCGTCTGGCCGGTGCTGCGCAAGTGGAACGTCTTCGAGCGCAACGACTTCACCGCCCGCGGAGAGAACAAGCGCGAAGAACTCGCCGCGTTCCTCGAAGACCTCGAACGCCAAGCCACCAAGTTCGAGGAAATGCGAGACCGCTCCCTCGCCCGCGAACGCGCCAAAGCCGAAGCACGCGCGTCGTA
>NZ_NPFM01000005.1:0-1018 GCF_002258645.1 Rhodococcus sp. 15-649-2-2 | reverse complement strand
CCCAGCCGTCGACGGACTCGGGGGTACGGGGTTCGGGGCCGGTGTACAGGGCGGCCGGGCGGACGAGCTTGCCCAGACGCTTCTGCTCGAGGATGTGCGCGCACCAGCCTGCAGTGCGTCCGCAGGTGAACATCGCGGGCATCATGTGGGCGGGCACCTCGGCGAAGTCGAGGATCACCGCGGCCCAGAATTCGACGTTGGTCTCGATCGCGCGGTCGGGGCGGCGTTCACGCAGTTCGGTCAACGCCGCTTGCTCGAGGGCGGCAGCGACCTCGTAACGGGGTGCGTTCAGTCTCTTGGCGGTGGCGCGTAGGACGCGGGCGCGGGGGTCTTCGGCGCGGTAGACGCGGTGCCCGAAGCCCATGAGCTTTTCTTTGCGGTCGAGGATGCCGGTGATCAGGGCGCGGGCGTCGCCGGTCTTCTCGACCTGTTCGATCATCGGCAGGACGCGCGCGGGGGCGCCGCCGTGCAGGGGGCCGGACATGGCGCCGATGGCACCGGAGAGGCAGGCGGCGACGTCGGCTCCGGTGGAGGCGATGACGCGGGCGGTGAAGGTGGAGGCGTTCATGCCGTGTTCGGCGGCCGAGACCCAGTAGGCGTCGATGGCGGCGACGTGGGCGGGGTCGGGTTCGCCTTTCCAGCGGACCATGAAGCGTTCGGTGACGGTGGCGGCTTGGTCGATGCGGGTTTGGGGGACGGCGGGTTGGTAGATGCCGCGGGCGGATTGGGCGACGTAGGACAGGGCCATCACCGAGGCGCGGGCGAGGTTGTCGCGGGCGGTGGTGTCGTCGATGTCGAGCAGGGGTTGGTAGCCCCAGATGGGGGCGAGCATCGCGAGGCCGGCTTGGACGTCGACGCGGACGTCTCCGGTGTGGATGGGGAGGGGGAAGGGTTCGGCCGGTGGGAGGCCGCGGCCGAATGCGCCGTCGACGAGCAGGGCCCAGACGTCGCCGAAGGTGACGTTCTGTGCGACGAGTTCTTCGATGTCGACGCCGCGGTAGCGCAGTGCGCCGCCGTC
>NZ_NPFM01000023.1:0-1123 GCF_002258645.1 Rhodococcus sp. 15-649-2-2 | reverse complement strand
CAACCTCTTCCAGCCCCGCACCGTGTTCTCGGTGCGGGGCTGGATTGTTTGTATGGGCTTACGCGATGTGGGGCCCGGCTCGGGCGTGGGATTGTCTGGGTTCTCGGTAGGGGTCGACGGTGGCTGGTGGGACGAACCAGGGGTGGTTGTCTGCGGCGATGAACACTTCCCAGTCACTGTGGTGGATGAGTCGGTGGTGGAATCCGCAGAGCAAAACCAGGTTGTTCATATCGGTGGGTCCACCATCGGTCCAGTGCCAGATGTGGTGACCTTCGGTCCACGCTGCGGGTTTTCCGCAGCCGGGGAAGGCGCAGCCGTGATCGCGGGCGGTGAGGGCGCGTTTCTGTTTGGCGGTGACGGTGCGGGCGGTGCGAGCGAGGTTGATCGGTGAGCCGTTCTCGTCCATGACGATGGCGGTGAGGATGCAGTCGCAGGCGAGTTGGCGGGAGGTCCCGCGGGTGAGTGGTCCCATCCAGGGCAGCCACCCGACGGTGGTGCCATCACCGAACAGGTCCCGATACGCGCCACGATCGGTGGCCGGTCCACTGTCGCAACCATCGGCATCACCGTCGCGGGTGCTGCTGCTCGCGCTATCGGATCTGGTTGCCGTACCTGGGTTCTCGTCATTGCCGCTGCCGCTGTCACTGCCGCTGCCACTTTCACGTTCACCGGAGCCTGCGCCTGCTGCAGTGCCGCGGAGGTCGACGAGGTCGCGGAGGGTGATGTGCAGGTTGACGTGCGGCTTCTCCCCGCCCTCGGTGGGTCGGTTGCTCGACGCGAGGTAGCGGTCGAGGATGTGCCCGAACGCCTCGGCGCGGCGTAGAGCGGGGCTGCGGTCGTCTTGGGTGCCGTCGGCGGCGGGTCGGGGTTCGGTCAACGGCGAGAGTGCGGCGAGGAGTTTTTCTCCGGTGATGGCATCGAAGTCACCTTTCAACGCCAGCCGCCCGTTCAAGGTTTTCGAGGCGAAGAGTTCGTTGCGGTCGGTGTCCTCGGGTGGCGGCTTCTTGCCACCGTAGGTGTCCTCGAGTTTGGTGATCGCTTCGCGGATGCGGCCGGTACGTGCGCCGGGTCCGGTGGCGGCGGTGATCATCGCCTTCCGGGCAATATCGCGACCCTCTTGCGG